>CAZNND010000061.1:0-27569 GCA_964574365.1 uncultured Limnohabitans sp. | reverse complement strand
TTTAAACGTTTTTTTAACTTAACCTCTGGTCTCAATTTTGGGGAGTATTATAGCTGGCTATCTCCCCAGAGATAAGATTTTTAGGTCGCTAGAAGGCTAAAAATTTTAATTTTTCTTTGCGCCTTATGCGTTTTTGCGAGAAAAATCATTCCTGTAGGATCAGGTTTGCTCTATAAGTCTCTATGCCATCTCCCGCAAAGGCGGAAAGGCGCAAAGGAGGTTTCTTTCCTTTTCCTTAAAAATCTTCTCGAAAGGGAGTTTTTAACTGTTTTTCAATTAATTATTCCTTTTCGAAAGAATGGGAAAATGGCTTCTTGTAGATAGGCGGATATTCATAAAAAAATAAGCAAGGAACTTCGAGTTTTGATTCAGGAAGGAATTTGATTTGAAGTTAGCAGGTTTTGGAAAGCATGGAAAAAACAAAAGAACATGCACCTGTTGAAAGGGGAAAATGAACCCTGAAGTTCAAACCTGGAACCATGAATTTCGAATCAAGCATTGATTCGAAAAATCTTACTTTTTTCTCCATCCACACCCGAGCCCCTGTTTAGTACCCGTATTTGCCCTGCCATTTTCCCGAAAGGTATTTTCGCAATTCGTTTTCCCGTGCATTTTCTCCGGGTTCGTAGAGTTTGGTGCCTTTGATTTCGTCGGGTAAAAACTCCTGATCGACAAAATTTCCCGGAAAGTCATGGGAATACTTGTAAGCCTTTCCATAGTTCAAATCCTTCATGAGTTTGGTGGGGGCATTTCGCAGATGAAGCGGAACAGATAGATTTCCGGTTTCCTTGACCAAAGCCAGGGCTTGGTTGATCGCCAAGTAGGAAGCGTTGCTTTTCGGTGAACTTGCCAAATACGTCACGCACTGCGAAAGGATAATCCGTGCCTCGGGATAACCGATGATTTTCACCGCATCAAAGCAGTTGGTGGCTAAAAGTAAGGCGTTAGGGTTGGCATTACCGATGTCCTCAGAGGCCAAAATCACCAGCCTTCGTGCTATGAACTTCACATCTTCTCCGCCTTCAATCATCCGTGCCAACCAATACACGGCGGCGTTCGGATCTGAACCCCGAATGGATTTGATGAAAGCAGAAATGATGTCATAATGTTGTTCCCCGGATTTGTCGTAAAGTGCCACTTTTTGTTGGGCGATTTGCATGACTTGTTCATCGGTGATCACACAGGGATTTTCATTGATTCCATCGATGACGATTTCCAGTAAGTTGAGCAGTTTGCGGCCGTCTCCACCAGAAATCCGGAGCAAGGCATCGGTTTCCCGGAGTTCTACCTGGATTTGTTTCAAATCAAAATCCCGCTCCAAGGCCTGTTTCATCATGGCTTCCATTTCCGCCTTCCCAAGTGGGTTCAAGGTGAATACCTGGCATCTTGAGAGCAATGCCGAATTGACCTCGAAAGAAGGATTTTCAGTGGTGGCACCAATCAGGCGAATGGTGCCTTTTTCCACCGCGCCAAGCAAAGCATCCTGTTGGGATTTGTTGAAGCGATGGATCTCATCGATGAATAGGACAGTTCCTCGCTGAAATTTGGCCTTGTCAATGACTTCACGGATGTCTTTTACCCCCGAACTGATCGCACTGAGGGTGTAGAAAGGTGCCTTGATCTCGTTGGCGATGATATTGGCAATGGTAGTCTTGCCCACTCCGGGAGGTCCCCAAAGGATCAGTGACGGCACATTCCCTGATTTGATCGCCTTGTATAGAAAAGAAGAAGGGGAGGATAAATGCTCCTGACCAATCAGATCTTCCAGTCGGGTTGGGCGCATGCGTTCGGCTAGGGGAGTGGGATTCATTTTTTCAGAAGCAAGAATTTAGAAGTAAGAGGCAAGAAAGTAGCTTGTAGCTAGATGTTAGTATCAAGATTGTAGTATCAAGAGGAAAGCACCTCAGGTTTATTTCCAATTAGCATAGCAAAATAGCATAAAAAAAGACCTTTTCAGGCCTGTTTTCAGGAATGATGCATCTAAAAACTCAACAAATAACGAACAAGCGAGATCTTTTTCTTTGAACCTCTCTTTCCTTCATTTCCCGGTTTTCATATGTTGAGCAGATAAAAGCGCTAGTTGAAAATCTTCAAGTAAAAACAGGGGTACTTAACTGGTAAATGATCCGTTACCTTTTTTGAAATCAAAATTTAATTTTGTTTTTTATTCTTGATACAAGTTATTTTCTCATCAAACTGAAAAATGACTACAAAGGGCTATCCAATAATTTTTTAAATTGTTTTTATAAGTGGTTAATTCGCTTTATAGTTTGTTTAAGCTGACCATTTAGTAGGTTAACAGCGATAAACTTCTCCTTGATTTTACGTTTCAAACACTTTAAACTCCAAAACATGAAACCAACAATCCTTTTTAATTGGTTAGGTTTGAGTGTAGCCCTGGTTGCGTTAACAGCCTGCAACCAAATCGAGCTTGAAAATGTGATCCAGGAAGGCGAGGCGATCGATACGGGTGCTCAGCCCCTGGCTTATTCCATTTTTGAAATCGTAACGATTGACCTGGGTAATGGGGATTTTCCTGATGGTGAAATTGAAGGAATCACCTTTGAGCGAGTCAAGGTTCCACTTGTAATCCAGGACAATATTCTGTCTTTTATGGTTCCCAAGTTGAATCCGGGGTCCCATAAGCTGGTTTTTGTTGATAAGGATAAACCCTTTAATATTTCGTTTGAGGTAAAAGCGCAAACTTTGAGTGCTTCTCCAGCAAGCTATCTCGAATCGCTCATCGATCGATCCAAGGAAAACATCGAGGGCTTGGAAAAAACGAAGGATATGCTTTCTGGAGAAAAGAAATCTTTGTTGGAAGGCGATTTGACGATTTTGAAAAAACAGAATGAAGAATTAAAAGCCAAAGCAGCCCTGCTCAAAGAAAGTGAATTGGCCGATCTGGCGTATTTTATGGAAGCCAATCAGGGTTGGATGGATGAGATCAAAGCATCCTTGGCTGAATATGGTTCGGTGCTTCCCAATGGTAGGTTAGAGAGTGGTGTTCGGATCAATATCGAGGAACGTGCCAAGCAGTTGATGAAAAAACTCACAATTGCCGTGATTGCTGAGGTGAAGCATATTCCAAAAATTGTTGGTTTCGGTGTAGCTGGTTTTGTTGCAGGCTCTTTTATTCCGCTGATTGGGAATTCTGCAGGTGCGGCGATTGGAGCAGGTTGGGCTTTAGGAAATATATTTTTGGACATTGAGGAACTCTTTGCACAGGTTGATGCCAATGCGGAGTTTGTCCAAATTGTGGCAGACCTGATTATGGATAGCAAGTACAAGGTGGAGTATGGTTTTGAGAACGGAAAAGATTATAAGCTTTTAGTTTCCAGAAATTACCGTACGTTGTTCAAGAATGATGAAAATTCCTCAATTCCTGAAGTTAAAAGCTACCTAGGCAGTTTCAAAAAACAGCTGCTTACCGAATGGGCAAAGTTGAAATCGAAATTGCCTTTTAACTTAAGCTATGAGCTGACCAATCCGGTGACAGTTTCTACGTCCACATCTAAGTCCCTCCTTGTGCATAGTGACCATCTAAGTATTTCAGACATCTCAAATTCGAAAGTCACCAATACGATAAAAAAGGAAGGAGGAAGACTATTCGTCAATTTCAAGACTACGGAAGCAACCAATCAGGTTTTTCAATATAAGATCAATTACGATAATGCCATAAATGGGAAATTGTCGCAGGTGAATGATGCAACGTTAAAAGCCGGCCCCGAATACGGTAGCATTACGGACTCTCGCGACGGGAATGTCTATAAAACGGTAAAAATCGGCTCACAGACCTGGTTTGACGAAAATCTACGCTATGCCGGGAATATTCCTGAAGTGACTTCTTCTCAAGCTTGGATGACAATTTGGGAAAACAAAACAAAACAACCGGCCTGGGCTTATTACAACAATGATCCCAACAACAACGCCGTCTATGGGAAACTGTACAACTGGTATGCGGTGAATACCGGAACCTTGTGTCCTCCGGGCTGGCATATTCCCACGGATGCGGAGTGGACGGTTTTGACCAATTTCTTGGGTGGAATTGATGTAGCCGGGGGAAAAATGAAATCAGTCATCGGATGGGGCACAGGCAACATCGGGGCAACTAATGAATCAGGTTTCACTGGTCTTCCGGGTGGTGGTCGGGGTTTCAATGGAGAATTCTACGCTTTGGGTTCGGTTGGTCTCTGGTGGAGTTCTTCTCCAGTTGGTACCGATAGCGCTTGGCGCCGTTACTTGTATCGCGAGTCTGAAGGAGTCGACAGGAGCCACTACATTCAAGAGCTTGGGTTGTCTTGCCGTTGCCTCAGGGATTAATTTATTTGGTTATTTGATTCCTTCAATACCCGCGAAGCGGGTAGATTTTATGGCATTATACAGTGAATTACCGGTTTACAAGTCATCTTATAATTTGGTGATAGCGATTTTCCAGTTTTGTAAAAGTTTTAATCGTGAATATAAATACACCTTAGGTGATTCTTTGAAAAAAGAGACGTTGGAGTTATTGATGTTGATTTATTATGATTATCCGCTAGTAAGCCAGTAGGATATAAGCAAGAAAGAATCTACTGTTTATGGTTTTAAACCTGCATTTTTAGCGAAGTACTTTGACCCTTAGTAATTCTGGAAAAAAGTAGAAGATATTCCAGTTTCTTTATTCAATTTGTCAGCCTGAACCCTGGAGGGGTTTAATTTTTGATTAATTTATACGCCGTGCCTGTGCTCCGTGGTTTAGCGGAACACCGGGTGAGACGCTATTCCCGATGAGCGAATTGAGTCCTCTTTCGGCGGACATGTATCGGGAATGAGCGACGAAAACCGGGGTAAAATTCAAGAACCAAGTTGCAGGGTCTGGCTGGTATTCCAATTGATCCTAGGAACGTGATACCGGCAAGAAGGGCAGAATCGGATTCCATACATAATTTTGTCACAGGTAGAATTCCGTATATCCATAATCTCAAATTTCAAACTCAGAATTTCAAATTCTTGAAACCCTTTTCCCAAACTCCTCCAAATGCTCATCCCGAAAATCCAAATGGGTGACAAATCGAACCAAGTCCTTGCCGAATTTCACCGATTTGATACCCTGCCCGGCCAGTTTTTTCATGAATTCCTCGGGAGTGGTTCCCTCCAATCGTGCAATGACAATGTTGGTGGAAACTGGAAAAATTTCTGAAACCACCGGCAGTTTGCCTAACAACCCTCCAAGGGTCCTGGCCCGAGTGTGGTCTTCTTTCAGGCGGCTCACATGATGATCCAGTGCATAAATTCCGGCTGCCGCCAAAAATCCTGCTTGCCGCATGCCTCCACCGAATACCTTTCGGACTTTTCTTGCTCGCTTGATATCGACTTTGGAACCCAGCAGTACCGATCCGATCGGGCAACCCAAGCCCTTGCTCAGGCAAATGGAAATGGTGTCAAAATGCGCTCCCCAGTCCGCTGGGCTTTCGCCTGTTTCCACCAAGGCATTGAACAATCGTGCACCGTCCAAATGAAGTTTGATCCCTTTCTCCCTGCAAAGCGCATGGATCGGTTTGATTTCTTCTAAGGTATATATGCTGCCTCCTCCTTTGTTCATCGTGTTTTCCAGCGATACCAGGGTCGTTTCCGGTGCATGCACATCGTCGGGATTGATGGACTCAGCGACCTGAGCAGCTGTAATTTTCCCCAAATCTCCATCTAAAAGTTTTACGGAGGCATGCGAATTGGCCATGATTCCACCGCCCTCGTAGAGGTAAATGTGGGAATATTTGTGGCAAATCACCTCCCGCTGAGGCTCCGTATGCAAGCGGATCGCAATCTGATTGGTCATGGTTCCGGAGGGGCAAAACAAGGCAGCCTCCATTCCGAAAAGCTTGGCAATTTTCTCCTCTAAGGCATTGACTGTCGGATCCTCTCCAAATACATCATCGCCAACGGGGGCGGAAAACATGGCCTCCTTCATTCCCGGAGTCGGCCGGGTCACCGTGTCACTTCTCAAATCAATGATCATCATTCTTATTTTTCGTCTTTTTTAAAGAAAATATCCAAGCTGCTCTTCCGCTTTTCAAATATTACTTCCATGTCTGAAAGTTCCAGGTTGAGTGCTTTTGTCGAAATCTGGATTTCAACGAGGGAAATTCCAAGTGAAACCAACAGGGAAACCATGCTCATTACAAAGACCCAATTGGCGGCAGCATTGTATCCCTGAAATAACAAAAACATGCAAATCACGCAAAGTAAAAAGCTGAAAACGCCAAAAAGCTGCATGTTTTTGATCAAATTTAGCCTCTTTCGAAGGTTGTGGATTTGCTCTACGATGATTTCTTGATCGGGCTCCTGAAGGTATTTTTTGTGTAAACCCCGAATCAGATTGGCAATAGCCAAAAACCGATTGGTGAAAGCCAGCATCAACAAAGTGATCGCCGAAAACAATAGGGCAGGGGTGGAGAGTTGGAGTTCCATAGACTCAAGTTAACTGGAAATGAAAAAGGATAAAAAAACCGGATCATTGAGGTGATCCGGCAAATAGATTTCTAGAATCTTGATCAAATTACAGATGGATCACCTCATCATAAGCCGCCGCGGCGGCTTCCATGATCGCTTCAGACATGGTTGGGTGCGGGTGAACAGTCTTGATCAGCTCATGACCGGTGGTTTCCAGTTTGCGGATAGCCACGATCTCTGCGATCATTTCGGTCACGTTTGCACCGATTAGATGTGCGCCAAGCAATTCTCCGTACTTTTTGTCAAACACCAGTTTCACGAAGCCGTCTTTTGCTCCTGCTGCGGATGCCTTTCCCGATGCGGAGAATGGGAATTTACCCACGCGTACTTCGTATCCTGCAGCTTTGGCTTTGGCTTCGGTCATGCCCACAGAGGCAATTTCCGGAGAACAGTAGGTACAGCCCGGGATATTTCCGTAATCCAATGGCTCTGGATGGTGGCCTGCGATTTTTTCCACACAAATGATTCCCTCAGCAGAAGCTACGTGTGCCAACGCCGGTCCCGATACCACATCACCAATGGCATAGTAACCCGGCATATTAGTCTGATAGTATTCGTTGACTTGGATTTTGCCTTTGTCAACTAGAATTCCCACATCCTCCAAACCGATATTTTCCAGGTTGGAAACTACCCCGGCGGCAGAAAGTACGATGTCACAGTCCAGGATTTCTTCACCTTTGCTGGTTTTAACGGTCACTTTGCAACTTGCTCCACTGGTGTCCACAGCGGTCACCTCGGAGGAGGTCATGATCTTCATGCCGGACTTTTTATAGATTTTCTCCAGTGCCTTGGATACTTCCTCATCTTCTACAGGTACGATGCGATCCATAAATTCCACGATGGTCACGTCTGTTCCGATGGAGTTGTAGAAATAAGCAAACTCCACCCCAATCGCACCCGAACCCACCACCACCATTTTCTTAGGCTGGTTTTCCAGGGTCATGGCCTTGCGGTAGCCGATGATCTTTTTGTCGTCGATTTTCATCGATGGGAGTTCGCGGGATCTGGCACCAGTCGCGATGATGATGTTATCTGCTGAATAAACGGTCTTTTTTCCTTCTGCGTCGGCAACTTCGACTTTTTTGCCGGGCTGGATTTTTCCCCAGCCGGAGATGATCTCGATCTTGTTTTTCTTCATCAAAAACTGCACACCTTTGCTCATTCCGTCGGCAACTCCGCGGCTCCGTTTCACCATTCCGGCAAAGTCCGCCTCAGCACCCTGCACAGCAATCCCATAGTCGCTGGCATGGCTGATGTATTCAAAAACCTGGGCACTCTTGAGCAGGGCCTTGGTTGGAATACAGCCCCAGTTGAGGCAAATACCGCCGAGCTCCGCAGCTTCCACGATGGCAGTTTTCAATCCGAGTTGAGAAGCGCGAATGGCCGCCACGTATCCTCCAGGTCCGCTGCCCAGCACAATCAAGTCAAATTTTGTCGAAGACATATATAAAATGGGTTTGATTACAAATTGAAATTGTGCAAAAATAGGCCTTTTGGCTTGAGAAAAAAATCCGATTTGGATGTACAAATGGAATCCAAAACGGCTTCGAAATGAAAAATTTGTAGTGCAGAATTTAAAATTTTGAAAATACGGCAAAAGCCAAATGCTTTTTTGAAAAATGGGGTTTTACAGGTTTATCTTCCTGTTTTTCAGAAGAAAAGAATCTCGTGCAAGATCGAAAAGCCAAAGTCCCGGCTTTTTTTCTAATTTTGGCACAACAAAATTTTGATCTTCATGGGATTACTTTCAGGAAAAACTGCCCTGGTAACCGGAGCCTCTAAAGGCATCGGACGGGCAATCGCCATCAGATTTGCGCAAGAAGGGGCAAATGTTGCATTTACATACCTCTCCAGTGTGGAAAAGGGACAGGCGCTCGAAACAGAACTTGCCGCATTTGGTGTAAAAGCCAAGGGCTATCGCTCAGACGCATCCGAATTCAAAGCTGCCGAAGAGCTGGTCAATGGTGTGGTTGCTGACTTTGGCACACTCGATATTTTGGTCAACAATGCCGGCATCACCCGCGACAATCTGCTGATGCGGATGACCGAGGAATCCTGGGACGAGATCATGAATGTCAACCTGAAATCCTGTTTCAATACCGTCAAAGCCGCCACCCGCACCATGATGAAGGCCAAATCCGGCTCCATTATCAACATGACCTCCGTGGTCGGTGCCAAGGGAAATGCAGGTCAGGCCAACTACGCCGCTTCAAAAGCCGGAATCATCGGTTTCACCAAATCGGTGGCCTTGGAATTGGGCTCCAGAAATATCCGCTGCAATGCGGTAGCTCCCGGATTTATCGAAACTGAGATGACCGAAGTATTGGATGAGAAAACCGTACAAGGCTGGAGAGATGCGATCCCGATGAAACGTGGAGGCAAGCCTGAAGAAATCGCTGATGTCTGCGTGTTTCTGGGTTCGGACATGAGTAGCTACATCTCCGGACAGGTACTCCATGTGAATGGGGCGATGTACACTTGATTTACGATTTTAGATTTTGGATTTACGAGCGGCTGGGGAAACTCAGTCGTTTTTTGTTGTTTTGAAAATTTATTTCACTGAAAATCAAATTGTTAATAATTATATATAATTAAAAATTTATTTTTTTCTTTTATAGTTGTGAAAAATTAAATTTAGGAATTGTTTTTAAGAAATCTTTTAAATTAATCTAAGGCTCATTTTAATCATGAAAAAGAAAGTCTTGTTTTTGTTCCTCATTTTAGGTTTTTGCGGAAATAATTTATTTGCAGCCTATCATTATAGAATGGAGAGAGAACCTTGCAATTCAGGAAGGGGAACTTTCTATGTGTGCCGTCTATTTCCAAATATCGGGTGCAGTGTGGAAGCTCAAACATTATGTGATGGATATGGTGGTGGAATTGAGTAATTTAAGATGGGTATTACCCTTCTTTTTATTTTTTTGTTTCGGATGTGAAAAGAAAATAACAAAAGAAAGCAATACTATTTCAGTTTCGATTGATTTAAATAAATCCGAAAGCGCAAACTTATCAGAGGCATATCAATCAGTTAAATACATTTTACTAGAAAGTACTGATGCTTTACCCTTGATCAGACCGATGAAAGTAATCATGAAAGGTGGATTAATCGGAATAGAAGATCGAGGTGGTGAGAAGTATGTGTTTTTTGATCAAAAAGGAAAAATTAGGTTTGATTTATCCGCTTCTGGAGATGGTCCAGGAGAATTTATAAGAACTGAAGATTTTCAGATTTTGGAAGAATCCATTTTAATTAAAGATCCTTTTTTGAATAAGATTTTGACATTTGATTTAAATGGAATTTTTAAGAAGGAGGAGAGATTATCATCAATTCAAGGTAATTTTTACAGAACTAATTCATCTACTCTTTTTTATTCTAAAAATGGGTTTGATTTGGGAGCTTATTATTTCTTTAGATTAAGAAATAATGTTTTTGAGGGCATTTTAGAAGCAGATAAGAGATTAGAAGGAAAAGTGTATTCGGGGAAAGATGGGTTTGTTTTTAACCCGTTTTCCAAAGAAATTATTTTTACTATCCCTTTTGAAACAACTTCTGTAATTTTTTCAGAAGATGGTGAACCTAGTCAAACAATAAATTTTGATTTTGGTGGAGATCGTGCTTCTATGGAAGATTTTCATCAATTAAACCCTCAGCAATTTGATGAAAAAGTAAAAAATGAGGGATTGGTAAGCGAGATTTCTTCCTTTTATCCATTAGAAGAAGGATATTTTTTGAGAGTATTTAGAGGTGAAAAAGAGTTTCATGAGGTCTTTTTAGATAAGAAATTTGTTCCAAAAGCTCAATTCAATAAATACAAGAATGATATAGATTTTATGCCAATTCGAAATTTGCCCTGGTTTATTTCGGGAAATGAAATTGGTTATTTGATACCATCTTTTCTATTTCTTGAGGACTATGAGAAAAAAATCCTAAATAATTCTGAGGTTGAAATCAGAGGAAATGTTCACCAATTCTACCTTGGAAATAAATCCAAATTAAAGGAAGATTCTTATGTGTTGGTTTTATTAGAGGTAAAAAAATCTATTTTCAATAAGTAAAAATTACTATCCATTTTCATAAAAAATGCTTGGATTAGCCGTTTTTTATTTCCCGCAGACCAGCCTGCGTCTGGCAGGTTTTCGAAGAAAAGGGCGCAGACCTGTCCGCCGAAGGAGGATTCACACAGATGAAAAACGTCCATAGTATTTCTGGAAAATCTGTGTTTTTAATCTGTCCTTATCTGTGGGAAAGAAAAAAGGTTCTTATCGAATCTTAAAAATCATTTTAATTCCATTTTCAACACTTTCCATCCTGCTTTCTGGAAAATATCCCAATTCTCTCAAAATAAGAGTCTTGGGTAACGAAACTATTTTGTGAAGTTTTAAAACAGATGGAACGATTAATCCTGTTTTTTGCCATTCCCCCTCTGCTGGATTTATTTCAAGCTCTGTTACTTCAAGCTGATCGCTGCTTTTACTCGAAATAAATGCTACAATGACATGTTCAAACTTGCCGATGGGTTCCGAGATGCAAAGTGCTGGACGTACTTTTCGAATAGAAAATTTACAAAGGGAAAAGGGACTAAAACGATTTTTCCTTTAGTTTTTGAAAGGTTTTCCGTCTTTGATGGTATAGACATCTTCTTCAGGCTCGTTTAAAAAGTCAAGCGAAGGATTGTTTGACAAAAATTTCAGATAATTCTTTTCTTCCATCTCCTCTTCTTCCGAAAGAATTAAAACTCTTACCGGAATCCCAGCTTTCAAACCGGTTGATTCTAAGGTAATACTACCGTTAGATTTGGTAATGGTCTTAATTTCAATTGCTTTCATGGAATCAAATGTAAAAAATAAGATTCAAGAAAATATCGGGCAGTAAAAACTTTTTACCTAAGTATTTAATTAATCAAGCGTAAATATGTGGGAAATTTATTCCAGCCTTTTAGAAGCTATTGGTCTTTTTATTTAGAAGATTCTCTTTTTATTTTCTTTTGATGCCTTGAAAAACTCAAATGTAAATTACCGTAGTTCAATCCATTGTACATGGATTCCTAACAGGATATGCCAAAAAAGATAATGACCCAACCTGAGTGAAAGGGAGGCCAAAAATCCTGATTTCTTAAAGTGAAGCGCCTGGAGCAAATTCATCAAAAAACCTGTTCCGAACGAATAGGCAATGAAAAGAAAACTGCCATCGGGAAGTTGTTCCAAAGGTTCCCGGAGCGAGGTCAAGACAACACCGATCCAGAAAATGGCAGTAAAGTATTTTCCTTGCCTGTACCAAGCTCCTAAGGCTAAGAGAACGGTCAGTGGAATCAACCGATAAAACACCTCAATTTCAAAAGCTCCCGAGAAAAATAAAAAGAGGGAGTAGGGAAAAGGCTGCAAAAAGGGAGGTAGCTCGGTGTAGGGTTCGGGATGAAGGAGCACCTTGATGACCAGAATGTCCAAAATCCCAAATACCATCCCGATCAAAGCGGGAATCAGGAAACGATTTTTGTTGGAAATACGCTTTTCCAAAAAGTTGGGAACCTGTGCCTGACTTTGAAGCAACAAAAACGGAATCCCTAACAGCATGAAAAGTAGGTTTTGTCCATTCCAAACTCTTAAAAATGCATGGTCTCCGGTGATAGCTTGTCCATAGAGACTTCCTATACATGCGATAAGTAAAAAAGAAAAGTAAGTAATCAGGTTTTGGGCGACTTGTCGGTTTGTTGATAATCCCAGATGCATAAAAGTTTTTTTTACTTTCTATGAGATGCAAAGGTCGTGGGATGGGTTGCAAGGGGAGGGAAGAAATATTAAAACGCTACAGGTAGTGGCTATTATGGATTTTTTGAATTTATCACAGAAAACTCAGAGAGAGGTGGACTGAAATTGCTTTTGGACACGTTATTCTCTCGACACTGTAGAGAGAATTGGGTTAGTTGAAAATCTGAGGATGTGTTCGACCCACTAGGGTGTCCTAAAAACCATATACTATTTATTACCTGTTCCACGGGTTTGGGTTCGACATGCTTACCCATAACCCATGAATATTGAGAAGTTTGACCTGCCTTAGCCGGTAGTCAGGCACCTGTCGGGGTCAAGAAAAGTAAACGATTTATGCAATTATTTTTAGATCCTGAAAGGATCAAACCTGTAAATAGCCCCCAGTGCAACTGGGGGAAAAGCATGAATGATTGAAAGGATCAGGCAACCCCGAAGGGGTTGAACTGAAAAAAATGATTCTGCCAGAATTTCGTTTCGGTACAAGCTTAAATTCCTTTCAGATCCAGCGCATATTCGTAGGAGATTAGATTTTTTCCTGATTCATTTTCAATCCAAGCGGTTTCCAAATGGCTGATTTCTACCAGCTCACTGGCAGAGGTGTCCTTAAATTTTTCGGCAATTTTTTCCAAATAGCTGATTTCTTCCTGAGAAAATAAAATAGCCTTGAAGGATCTATCCTGCCTTCCAATCAGCTTTTCTCGTCTGCTACCGTTCTCAGTGGGCTCAAATAGGACATCGATGCAACCTGTTTCTGCCAGATTTTCAAAAATGGTCTCATACATGCTCGGTACAGGCCCGTAGGGAATTGCTTTATAGGTGTGTCCGCTGATACTGGCTCCGAAATCCTTAAAGAACCCAAAATCCGCATAAAAAAGCAGCTTATTCATCTTGGTTTTGTAGGACGGGCAGCAATGCGCAAAAAAAATGACCATTTCCCGTAGTTTGGAAAGATTTGGTTTTCTAAATCCGGTGTAGGTACTCATTGGTCTTTTTCCGGTCAGATATACTTCCAGCAAGTCGGTTTGGTTGTTTTCCTCCTGGATCAGCCGATCGATCTTTTGGAGTATGATACTTCTCTGTTTTTCTTCGTATGTTTCCCAATCCATGACCAAGCGCTGAAAGCTTTGAAAGTCTGCTGCCAGTTTTAAGAGCTTGGCATTAGCGAGGCTTGGGATTTCTCCTCGCTCATACAGACCGTAACTGTTTTGCCCAAAACCCAAAATCTCCCCCATTTTCGATGCGGAGATGCCATATTTTTCACGTGTCTCCTTAATTTCCTCAGGAGTAGGGATGTGATGTTTTGCTCTGTAGGAATTATAGATTAAAGAGAAGTTGACCTCATCCAATTCCGTAGTAGTCATCCGCTCTCCAGTATCCTCACAGCGATAGAATTGCTGCCAGATGGTAAACTCTTCCTTTCTGAAACTCAAGGTTTGAACTTCCGTGTGGAGGCTCATCGGCTTTCCAGTAAATGGGCTGTTCATTTGGATTCTTATTTTAATGGGTACTTCATAGGGTGCTCTGCGAGGTGAAAAGAAATGCAAATCCCATTGGAGTTGGGAGGTACAAGGCAGATTTTGATATAGACTTCCTTGCCAAACACCCACATTTCCATGCTTCCATACCAATCTTCCGGTAGTTGTCCTTCTGAAAAAGCCCTGATTTCCAATTGGTCCAGGTATTTTTCGCGATCTATTGCCCTGAGTTCCAAGTCAAGCAGGGTCTGTTTATTTTTTGGACGGTCGATAAAAGTGAGTTGGAACGTCCTTTTTTTCTCCTGAAAACTCTTGAGAAAGTCCTCTACCTCATCCTTTTTGTTTTCATGGTTTTGCAAAATTAACACGATAAGGTTTTAAAAATAGATAATAATGGTATAAAAATAAACTTTAAAGTGTTTTTGGAATTGACTTGTCTCTCTTTTCAAGACATTGTTCCCAACCATTTGGCTCTATTGGATCCGGATAAGCTCCACCAAGTATGCTGTTCCAGGAGATCAGTGGATTTTTGCCGCTTTTGAGCAGGCTGTAGTAGTGTAGCAACTGTTCTAGCCAAAAGTGGCTGGCCGAATCCCCGTTTTCTGTCCCTTGGCGGAGCTCATAAACCCGCTCTTCTACCAAGTCGCAGAGTAGTCCAAGTTGGCCTTCGTTTAGTTGGATCGTGTATTCAAACGTCATGGCTGCTTCTTCAAAAAGTGTTGAAGGAAGTCATTGATGCTGTTGTTTTTTGGAATTGTGCTTTCAGGTCGGCTAGTTCCTCCAAATCCCTGGAATGGGACATGCCTTTGCTGAAAAGCCCCCTGCTGATTCGCTCCCTTTTTTTGTCGATCAGGTTAAGGAATAGGATCATGTCGGAGTCGCTGAGGTGGAGGGGGGTGAAATTAGACATGTGAAAATAGACTATTGGCTAAGGGTTCCTGTTACTTTTTTAAATTCAAAAATGTTTATGGTTACAAGTCGATTTCTCCACCTTTTTCTAGGTAACTTTTTATCCTTTTATTATTCCAATTCCCGGCTACTCTAAAAATTTGGCTCATGATATAGTTTGAGATTGCCCAATCGACCACATCTGGCTCATTATCTTGATCTTCATCATAGCCCAACCCTTCATTGGTTTGAAGCCAAAGAGCGAATTTTTCAAATTCATTAAGTTTTTCTATGTAAGGCTGAATAAACAATTCGATTGTATCTTCATAGGTCTCCCAGGAAATAGAATACTCTCCTTGTATTTGGACACAAATTTCTTCCCAGGTATTAGTTAAGCCAGACTCCTCACCGGATAATGTGACTTTACACTTTTGCAGATCTCGAATGCACTTACAAATGATTTTGTCTCGAATTTTTTCTGCAAAATGGGTAACTAGTTGACTTTCGTATTTTAGCATGAAAAAACCTGATCAAGATTATGGTAAATGTTTTGGACAAAATTTTTTTCTTAATTTAATACGGACTCAAATTGACTGTTCATCCCCAAAAAGGACCTCATCTTCGTCAGCAAAAAGTTTGTAAATGAATTCCTTTGGCAGTGTTGAACCTGCCTTGATGAGTGCAATCAGGCTATCTTTTTCTTGTTCAGTCATGTTTATGGTTTGTTCCAATCGATGGTTATTGAATTCACTACTGCATCTACTTTTGCAAGGATAGAGGATAAGATTGACTGCATAGAGGCTTGGATTTGAGGATCTGTATGGCTTGATTGGTAGGCAATCAAGGCAGACTTTGCAGCTAATGAAAAAGGAGCTGAGGGATAAATCTTAGTGATAAGGTTATCTACCAAGTAGCGCAGAACCTCACTTGTCGGATTTTCGATCAATGCCATTTCTATCAATTTGATTGCATTGATTGTTTCTGTATAAACTATTGCCCTCCCAGTGACAAAATGTTTATAGTTAAGATTGTATAATTGGATGGTGACTATGGATCTTAAATAGTTGAATCCATTCCCTCTCCAAGTATGGGGAATTCCGGCAAAATCGGCTGGAGTAAGTTGGGTTTTTGGGGTGATTGGAGCTATTTCTCCATTTGGCTTTAGGTAGAGTAATTCGGTATCCTGCTTATCAGTAGGATCCAAGAAATAAGAATATTCTGGGACTATCCAGGGAAATGTTCCAGCTACGAGACGTGAAGTACCTGTTGCGATAGGGAAATAAATATGCTTTGCACCTGCTCGATTGGTTTTGGCCGTGACTAACCGGTAATTTCGATAATCAAACTCTAGCCATTGATAAGTGCCTGCTGCTAAATCCTGGTCATAGGTAATGCCTCCACTTTTTTCCACTTGTTTGATTTCTTTAGGGTTCAAAGGGTCTCCGCTTCCTTTAGGCCTGAAATGTTCCACATCTAGCGCATAGTCATCACCTTGCGGGAGTTCGGAATACCAGCATTTTGGCAGTGCTTGAGTGATTGGACCGATCATCGAGCAATCGTTCAAAAAGGACTTCAAAGCAGTCCAGTTGCCATGAGATTTGGGGGTCTTAATTCTCCAATCTGCCAAATCAGGATGCGAGTCTTTGTCTGCTCTCGGGAAGGGTATAAAATTCATAGCCTTACAAAGAAGAGTCTTTAAAAATATCACCTAAAATATCGTCCACTTGTTTCTCGAACGACTCAGTCTGCACCTTCAATCCGGATTTAATTGGCTGACTGGATTTTTCAGATAGTTTTTCTTTTACTATTCGGGTGATTGGATCTTCTTGAGTCAAACTGAGGCTTGGGTCTAGCCGAAGTGGAGCCAAGAGCGTAGAAAGTTCTTTGAATCTACTTTCTTCTTTTTCGTTCAAACGGTTGTTTTTTTTCTTGTTAAAAAGATTGGTGTATTCATCATTCCACTGGATGAATTCCTTGTCCATGGTAGTTTCCAAACCAAAGACTTGAGTAAGGATGTCGTTTGCACCCATGCCGACAATATCTTCCTCCGGATGCGAGGAAAATCGCTTTCCTGTCTTTTTGTCGATTTCAATGATGTGTATTTGTTCCTTTTTTAGCCCATTCAAAAGCAGAGGTGAATGGGTCGTGATAATAAACTGAACATTTGGAAAGGTATTTTGGAGTCTAATCAAAGCATCATTTTGAAGCGAAGGGTGTAGGTGAATACCAAACTCGTCAATAAGGATAATGCCGCGAATTTTATTTAAAACATTTTTTCCTAAATGTTTATTTAGTATAAAAGCTCTAGTTGCAAATTCTCCAGCCAAGAGAACTAGATATTTGTAACCATCACTCAGCATTTTGAATGACCTGATCTCACCATTTTTCAATTTTACAAATGGCTCTTTAGCGTCTGCATTCCATTCGATAACCTCAATATCAGGTAAAATAGAAGTAACTGCCATTTGGAAAACTGACATTGCATTCTCAGGAATATCCTTATAGGTTTCTGCTAAAATCGGTTTTCTAGTTGTGTCACCAATAATTGTATCTATTTTTTCCAACCATTTGAATAGAAATTTCTGGATTGACTTATCATCGAAGCAACCTCTATACCCATCAATACTTTTTCCATTAACTTCCCAAGTACCCGTTTCTGAGGATTGTACATGGATGTACTCAGTTCCAATGAAGCCGAGTAATGGATTTATAGCTTTTCCTACAGTAGCTAGTTTCAGGTTTTCTTTGGCTATAGTTCTCGGGTCTATACCATTTAGAATTTGAATTTTGGTTCGCTCCCCATGAGGTTTGGTTTTATATTTCAACCATTTACATTCAATAACTTGATCCAAATTTTTTTCTATAAGTGCAGTTGCTTCAATGAATACCTCAGACGCAATATCAGCAATTGGATTAGAACCAATGACCCGATGATCGCTAACTCCGAGCTGATGCTTCTCACTTTTGACTCCCATCGTGTAGGTATTGAGAGCCAAACTAAGCCCATTCATGATGGCAGACTTTCCAACCATATTTTCTGCTATGATGACATTTACATTTTGCTCCATAGCAAAATTTATTTCAAACAATTCAAAGCATTTAAAATCTTTGAGAATGAGTTTCGTAATTTTCATATATCGGCCTATTTAAACCTTAAATACTAATTCAAGTTCTTTAAAACTCTTTAATTTTTGCTTTACCTCGTCCCATTTTTCTGTTTAATGTATTACGGTGTATAGTTGTAATCGCTTTGGGTTGAGTTGATATCAGCACACCAAGTGTTTAGTCGCTTTATTTTTCTTACATCGTTTAGGTCTTCCCTTCCCTTTGTCTCTACGATGAAAAAGGTACTTGGAGAGGTTTTGATAAAGAAATCAGGAAAGAAAGAAGCAATGTTTCCATTTTCCTTTTGGTACTCGATACTGAAGTTTACTCCACCTTCGCCAAACGTGTTTTTGGCAAAGGAAACTACATCATCAAATCTGCTTTCACAAAATGAAGCAAATTCTAATTCAAAAGGATTGTCTCCGATGATTTTATTAAATACAGATTTCTTTGGGATCAAAAACGATTGATTTTCGGCAATCTTAGGTTTGGTAAGCTTTAATGAGATGAAGTTCTTAACTTCTGAGGTGCCTTTGTCTGTTATGGTTAGCTCGTCAATTGCCTGTTTAAAAGTGGCTTTCAAAATTTCTTTTGGATGAATTTCCGAAAGATTTCTCAATGTTTGCGGGTCGCTGAATTCAACTTCGTTGGTAAAAAGTTGATACTTGATAAAGCTTTCCACTTTTGGATAAAGAATATTGAAACCCCTAACCAATCGGCTGTCCTTTAAGATGGAAGAAGTGAAAAAGCCAATTACATTTCTGTAATCGGGAACAGTGTCTTTGAAAACTGTTTTATGTGAAAGGTTGCCTTCTATGTCATTGAAAACAATCTCTTTCAATTCGTCAGAACTGAATTTTTTAAGCGTTACTTTTTCGTTTTTGAATTTGCTTACGTCAATGAATTCCAGATTTTTGAACTCACGATAAATTCTCGGACTCATTTGTGGAATCGGAATATCCAGCTTATCCAAATCTTTGTTGGGATTTTCTTTGTCCACTTCCACAATTACAGGCGATTTACCTTTTGTGCCTTTACCCATTGGGCTGTATTGGAATTCAACCCCTTCGGTTTTCAGTTCTTCTACAAACTCCAAGAACTTCGGAGTTCCAACAATCACCAATTTTTCTGGAGTGTCAAGCGAAAACATTTTTCTTAAACCACGACCAATGGTTTGTTCGGGAAGGATTTTAGAATCCGCACCATAGGGGCGAAGCCCCACAATGGTAGATACATTTCTAACGTCCCAACCTTCACGAAGCATCAAAACAGAAACAACTGCTTTGTAAGGCGAATGGTCTTTGTCGATATCGTCTGCCGCTTTGCGTAATTTTTCTAATTCTTCTTTGTCCTTTTTTGATAAATTCTTTTTATCTGCAGAAATTTTGCCCGAACTATTGGTGTGAATTGTCAGCACCGAATTTTTCATTTTGGAATAATTGGCTTCCAAAAAAGCTGCAGCTTGGTCTGCTTCTTTGGTGTTCATTGTCATTATGAAAAGAATTGGCGTTTTGTGATTTTTCAGTTCTTCATACTGCTGTTCCCATTCTAAATAACCCAAATGAATGTAGTCACGGTATCGTTCAACAAAATCGTTGCTGTCTTTTTCCTGAATTTTTTGTCTTGATGATTCATCAGGTAAAACAGGTGATTTAACAACCTTGTGTTTGATGGCTTCAACTAACGGATAATCGCAAATAGTTTGGACGAAAATTGCACCGTTGTTATGTCTTGGCGTTGCGGTGTAATCTGCTTGCAAACTGATTCCGTTTCCTGTTTTCAGTTTGATTTTATTGTTGATGTCTTCAATACTTGTGAACCAAGCTAATGAACTGTCGTGAATATGATGTGCTTCATCATTCAGCACGACCAGATTTTTAATTTTATCACTTCTTAAAACTTTTCCTAGGTCTAATCCTTTGGAAGTATCTGCATCTGGTTTTGGTTTTCCTCCTAAGAAAGTTGTTTCAAAACTTTGCTCAGGCTCTTCATTAAAAAATACTCGGTGAATGTTTGTCAGGAAAATGTTTCCAGATTCTGTTATCGGTTTTAAGTCGTCCTGAATATGAAGCGTTAATTGAAAATCGTTTTTCCAGTCTTTATCATCAAAGCCATTATCAGGAATGAAAGGCTCATCAAAGAACATTTTCAGTCCGTCAAAGTCTTTTCTTAAACGATTTAATACAATGATGTTTGGTGCAATCACTAAAAAGTCTTTGGAGAGCGTGCTGTCGGCTTCATAGAGTTTATGAAAGTAAGACCAAACCAAAGTCAAGCCCATTACTTTAGTCTTACCTGCACCAGTCGCCATTTTTACTACATAGCGTGTCCAGTTTTCGTCAAACATACCCGTGCTGATACGGCCTGATGAATCAAATTTCATCAATTCGTATTTGTCTTTTGCGTTGGCTATTTCATACAGATAAACGATTGATTCAATGGCTTCACGTTGAGAAAAGAAAAAGCTGAATTTTGTCTGCCCGATTAAATGCTCTTGATTAAACCAAAAATTCAAAAGTGATTTTGTCGTGTCGGATGCTCCTGCATAATTTTCGTCACGCCATTTTGCAACTGCAAGTCTGATTTTATAAACCAAAGGTGGTAATAGCTTTTCATAGGCGTTTTGGAAAGCGTCCATTTGGCTTTGTGTCGGTGCCCACCTTTGACTGGGGGATAAAACTTCAAATGGTTTATTATTCATAATATTGATAATTCACCTTTTCCTTTTCACTAATTCTATTTAATACCAGCTCTCTTAACTCTTTTCCTGAAATCCTAAATCCAGTAAAAAGGGATGATGCTTTTATGAAAGCTTTTTCAAGTTCCTTGTTTGCAGATTCTATTTGAGGGATCACTTGATTGAATTCAAGTTCCTCCTTGGTATAACCTTGGTATTGGAGCTTCCAGAAATCAATAGGTTTGGGATTGACCGGTAGAATAATGCTTTTTAAGATTTTGTCTGTTTCAAAGAAGGTGGTCAACACCCGCACGGATACTTTCCCAACCATAGCCTCTCCTTCAGTCACGACTACTTTCAGGATTTTGTCGGACGTCATGGTGACCAATTCAAACCAATGCATTACCGGAACCACCAATTTGCAACTCCCGGTGGTTTGTGCATTCAGTTCTTTTACAAACCCTAATCCGACCAGCTGAACCTGTCCATCCAGTACCGTGATCTCTATCCGTGTAGTGATTTTCCAAGCCTTGGCAGCAGTTAAAATCCTCTTGATTTCCTTGAAAGTCCGTTGGGCCTCTTTGGTGGCAAGCTCGAAAATTACCATATCCTATGATTTGACTTCTTTTTTGACTTCAAAATAGGAAAATCCTTTTAGTTGAGCTTGTATTTTTTTTCAACTGACAGAGATTGTCATAAAATCTTTGGCTTACTGCGTTTGAACAGGATAAATGCTGAAAATCAATCCCCCACCACCTTCAATTCTCCTTTCTCCCACCGACCCAGCACCGGATCCCCCGATTTGATCCCGGTATTCCAAAGGTAAAGCGATTTTAGGGCTGGGAGCTCTTGGAGCGGGATTAGGCCACTTGCCGTGATCTGAGTGCCATTCAGGTTGAGAACGTCCAGTTTGGTGAGGGTTTTCAGGGATACTAAACCTTGGTCGGTGATGGGATTGTTCTCGATCCGGAGCCGCCGAAGGTTGACAAATTCTGCAACTTTAGCCAAATCCACATCCACAAGCCCCGTTCCTGCCAAACTCAGCCAGTAAATCTGATTTTTCAGGGGTTCCAAGGCCTTCAAAAACTTTCCTGCCTCGCCTTTGGAGACCTCTTCGGGAAGCACCACATCCAAGGCACCGGTTTCCTGGGAAAGAATTCTTACCCGAAAACCCATCTTTTTCAGTTCATTGAGCTTGGTGGTGTCCGCCTGAAACACCTGTGCGTTGGCAACTTGCCGGATAGATAACCGAGGTTCTGCCCAGGCGATCAGTTCGGGTTCCGCATCCAACAGCCGCAAGTTGGGCTCGGCATTGCCCTTTTCGATCCACCAAACGATCCATTTGATCTCCTCTTCGGTAAGTGGCTTTTTTCCTTCTGCCGGCATAAAATCCTCATGATCAGCGGGAAGTGTGACCCGGCGTATCAGTTCGCTTTTTTCAGCATTTCCGGCAAAGATGACAACACCATTTTCCCCACCTTTGACCAATGATTCAAAGCTGTCCAGCAACAGGCCTCCCTTCGTTTTTCCCTCCCGGTGGCAACTGACGCATTTGTTTTTCAGCACGGGCTGGATCACATCGGTGTATAAAACGGCTTCTTCGATTGAATTTAGAATCCTGGTCTCGGATTCTTTTTTTTCACCGAAAGGCGCATAGGCCGTCAGGTAATCCTCCCCATGCGTGAGGCTTCCTCCATAGTGTCCGGTGACGGAAATTCCGATCAGCAAAAGTCCCAAGATACCGTAGTGTGCGGTTTTGGAAAATTTTTGTCCGCTCTGACTCATCCACCAGGCCAATCCGGAGAAAACCACCGTAGCCCATCCACCGATTTGATGGATGTCCAAAAGATTGCCTTGGTAGCCTCCCGATTGGGAAAGTGAAAATCCTAAAATCGCGGCTACCAATGAGCTGAATGTACCAAGCAAAAGGGAAAAGGAAACGGCCTCGGAAAACTTCCCGCTTTTTTTCCAATCTCCATACAAACGCATGACTACGGCCAATACCAAAAAACCGATCGGCAGGTGTACCCACAAGGGATGAAAGCGCCCGAAAAACGTAATCCAGTCTTCCATCACCTCATTAGACCAAAAGTTTGTTTACCACCTGCCCATGCACGTCGGTCAATCGGAACCTCCTTCCCTGATGCTTGAAGGTCAGCCGCTCGTGATCAATTCCAAACAGATGCAAAATCGTGGCCTGCAAGTCATGCACCGATACGGGATCTTTGACCACATTGTAGCCAAAATCGTCGGTTTCTCCGTAAACAAATCCGGGCTTCACTCCAGCCCCGCACATCCACTTGGTGAAGGATCGGGGATGGTGGTCTCGTCCATAGTTGTCCGCAGTAAGCGTACCCTGACTGTAAACCGTCCGTCCAAATTCACCTCCCCAGACCACCAGCGTGTCCTCCAGCAATCCCCGCTGCTTGAGATCCTTGATCAAAGCGGCTGTGGCCTGATCGGTCTTTTGGCATTGGTTGCGGATGCCTCCAGGGAGATTGCCGTGCTGGTCCCAACCCTGATGGTAGAGCTGCACAAACTTCACGTCTTTCTCGATGAGCTTTCGAGCCAAGAGACAGTTGGCAGCGTAGGTGCCTGGATCCCGACTTTCCTCCCCATAAAGCTCATACACCCAGTCGGGTTCTTTGGACATGTCGGTGACTTCGGGTACGGAAGTTTGCATGCGAAACGCCATTTCGTATTGGGCGATTCGTGCGCTGATTTCCGGATCGCCGTAGGTGTCAAGCTGGACTTCGTTGAGGGATTTGAGGTAATCGAGCATTTCCCTTCGGTCTTTTCCATCATAATTTTCGGGATTACCTAGGTAAAGGACGGGGTCTTTACCGGAGCGGAATTGGATGCCCTGGTACTGGGAGGGCAAAAACCCGTTGCCCCAAAGTCGGGCGTACAGGGGTTGGTCAGCCACGGCATTCTTGGATACCAGGACGATGAATGCAGGAAGATTTTGATTGTCCGAACCCAGACCGTAACTCAGCCAAGCGCCCATGGAAGGCCGGCCGGGTAGTTGATGTCCCGTTTGGAAAAATGTAATGGCAGGATCATGGTTGATCTGAGCCGTCTGCATGCTCTTGATGAAACAGAGTTCGTCCACGATCTCAGCGGTTTTGGGCATAAGTTCGGATACCCAGGCCCGGCTTTGTCCATATTGCTGGAATTTGAAAGCGGAGGCAGCCATGGGAAAGGAACTTTGATCCGCACTCATGCCCGTGAGCCGCTGTCCGTCACGAACGGAATCGGGAAGCTCCTGCCCGTGAAGATCGACCAGCTTGGGTTTGTAGTCATAGAGATCCAACTGGGATGGGCCACCGCTTTGGAAGAGGTAGATAATCCGCTTGGCCTTGGGCATGAAGTGGGGGAGCCCTAGGTTAGCGGGAATTGATTCCACAGCAGGAGGGGCTGTCGGGGAATTTCCTGCAAAAATCTTTTCCATGCCCATCAACGAACCAAGAGCCAAGGAACCAATACCCAAAGAAGTCTGGGTCAGAAACCGTCTTCTGTCCATTTTTTTCTCGATCTCCTGAAGGTCCGGGTTGCTCGAGCGAAGTGGTGCGTCGTGATGATGGCTCATGTCAGCGTTTGGTTAAAAAGGCGTCTGAATTGATAATGGCACTTGCCGTTACGGCATTGGCTGCGACCACGCTTGGGTCAAGGTTTGGAGAAATGGAATATTCCCCTGTGGCCAGCCAGCCTTTGAGTTTGCTGGGCTCGGTTTTGAATTTTTGGTGTTCTTTTTCTCTCAGATCCAAAAGGATCAGAATTTCTTTTTCAAGTGGTTTTCTACCGGTAAGTTTTCTGAACGTGGTTTCGATGGCAAGTTTGGGGTTTGGAAAATGGACCATTTGTTCTCCCAATACCTTGGAAGCTTCCACAAAGGTCGGGTCATTTAGCAATGCCAAGGCCTGTAATGGTGTATTGGTCTCTTGGCGTTTGCTTATTGGTACGCTGTGATCAGGCGCATCAAAAATGGCCATGGTGGGATGGTGAACCGATCTTTTCCATACGGTGTACAGGCTACGGCGATATAGATTTTTACCTGTATCCTGTGGGTAATTTGCGCCATTGACTTTCCATAGTCCTTCCGGCTGATAGGGAAACACGCTTTTACCACCGACTTCCCTGTTTAGCAAGCCTGATGCGGTCAGCGCCTGATCCCGGATCAGTTCAGCGGGTAACCTCACCGCAGGTCCACGGGCTAGCAGGATATTTTCCGGGTCTTTTTCTTCCAATTCCTTTCGCTTTTTGGAAGCTTGGCGGTAGGTGGCGGAGGTTACAATCAAGCGCTGCATGGCCTTCACGTCCCAGCCTGATTCCTGGAACTCCATCGCAAGCCAGTCCAACAATTCGGGATGGGAGGGCAGCTCACCCTGATTTCCAAAATCTTCCGAGGTAGCCACCAGTCCTTTTCCAAAGTAGTTTTGCCAAAACCGGTTGACGGTCACCCGGGCCGTCAAGGGATGTTTCTTGTCTGTCAGCCATTGAGCAAGTCCCAGCCTGTTTTTGGGGAGATTTTCTGGCATGGGCAGGACACTTTCTGGGGTATTTGGAAAAACCTCCTCCCCGTGCTGGTTGTATTCTCCTCGGGTCAGGACATAGGTTGGTCTTTTTTGCTCCCGGTCTTTCATGATCATTAGCTCGGGAATGACTTCCACGGAGTCGGAATAGGCTTTTCGCTTGGCGATGACTTGCTCCATCGACTCTTGATATGCCTTGGAATGGATGTTCAGGTAAAGTTTTTTCAGGGAAGCCTTTTCAATAGCTTTCCATTCGTTTTGGGGACGGGAAAGTAAGGCCTTGTAGTCGGTTGGACTGAAAATTTGCAGGATTTCTATCGGGGATAGTTCCTGATCATAGATACTGACTTCATCCACCACGGCTTCCTTCAGTCCTTTTCCCCTCCAAACTGCCCCAACTTGCAGGCCTGGTTGTCCTCCGTTGAACAGAATATCTTTGTAGAGATTGTCATGGGTGGTTACGGTGGTCATTTCATTTCCATTCAAGAAAACACGCAGTCCCCTTGCTTTAGAAGATCCATCATAGGTCAGGGTCAGGTTGATCCATTGGTCTCGGGGGATGTCTTTCTCGGTGACTTTGGTGATGGCATTGTAGGGTGCGGTATGGGCCATCAGGAGTTCGAGCCGGTTGTTTTTCAGGCTCAAATGGTACCCCCGCCAATTGTAGAGTACGGCACCTGAGCCTTTGTGGAAAATCACCCCGTCGCTAAGGTTTTTTGGCACGGAGATCCAGGTGCTCACCGAAAAGGGCTCACTTCTTGAGAAAACGCCAACTCCGCCGAGATTGAGCCAGGCGTCACCGTTTAGTCGAATGCCTTTACCTCTTCGGCCCTCTACATAGCTTGGGGCTTGGTTTTTGACTTCACTGCTTTCCATGCTACCTTTCTGGGAGGGCTGTAGTGCATTTTGGATGGAGTTTTGGTCAAAATGAAAATAGGCCACTCGGCTTTGAGGGAATTCTTTTGAGGCATCTTTTTGATAGGCCTCACTTCCAAACCAGGCCAGAAAAGCGGGTTCTTCAGATTGGAAGGTTTTTTCCAGCTCACTTTCCTGTTTTTCCTTTTCCTTGTTTAGGTAGGCGAGAAGTTGGTCTTTTTTCTCATCGGTTAGCAACATGGTAGGTACTGGCGGGGCATTGTCCCATGAAATCTGCCCTGCCTCGTCCACTTGGTTGAAAAAGCTGCTGAGTTCAAAGAAGTTTTTCTGGGAAATGGGGTCATACTTGTGGTCATGGCATCGGGCACAACCCAAGGTCAAAGCCATAAAGGCATGTCCAACGGTACTGGTGCGGTCCACCACGTATTCCACCCGAAATTCCTCCTCCACAATGCCTCCTTCCATATTTTGGGGATGGATTCGGTTGAATGCAGTTGCAATCAGTTGATCTTTGGTCGGATTCGGTAATAGATCGCCGGCCAGCTGGTCCCGAATAAACTGATTGTAGGGAAGGTTTTGGTTAAAGGCCCGGATGACCCAGTCCCGGTAAGGTGATGCCTCCCTGTATCGGTCCACCGTGTACCCGTGCGTGTCGGCATAGCGAGCGATGTCCATCCAGTGGAGGGCCATTTTTTCTCCATAGTGTACTGAGTTTAGTAATCGGTCTACCTGTTTTTCATACGCATCAGCTGATTCGTCTGCCACAAAGGCTTCTATTTCTGCTTCTGAGGGAGGCAATCCAATCAAATCCAGGCTGATTCGACGAAGGAGAGTTTCTTTGTCTGCTTCTAAAGACGGGGTAACTCTTTCCTCCTCTAGTTTTTGCAGAACAAATTGATCGATGGGGTTTTTGATCCAGTTTTTCTGCCTGACCTTGGGAGGAGTAGGTTTTTCTGGAGTGATAAAAGCCCAATGGGTTTTGTATTCGGCACCCTCCTCTATCCATTTGATCAAAATGGCTTTTTCTCTCGGGCTTAGAGTCAGATTGGATTCTTTAGAAGGCATTTGGTATTCCGGATCCTCTGAAATGATCCGGTGAAACACCTCGCTTTTACGCAGATTTCCAGGTTTGATGGCGACTTTTCCGGGGGAATCCTTGAGTGATGCAAAAGCAAACTCGGCAGTATGCAGGCTCAAACCTGCTTTTTGTGCGGCAAGATCAGGACCATGACAAGCAAAACACTTGTCAGAAAGGATGGGTTTGACATGGATATTGAAATCCAAAGCCTTGGGTAGATCCTCATAGGCTGCTTGAATTTCCTCGGGCAGATTGGGACGGCAGGATGCAAGGTGTCCCAAAAGGAGAATTAAGGCCAGTAGTCTAAGGTTCATCAGATAATACAAATCAATTCCAAAAACTAATGAAAAAACAGGTATTTACCGGTATGTGGAGAAGGTTTCAAGGATAAAATTCCTTTCAAATTCAGAATTGAGGATGGAATTTTATGAGTATCCGCCTATTTAAAAGTAGCCTTTTTTTTCCTTTCATTCGAAAAGGAATTATTTGATTGAAAAAGAGCTAAAAACTGGCTTTTAAGAAGATTTTTAATGAAAAGGAAAGAGGCTTCCTTCGGGCCTTACCGCTTTGCGAGAGAAGGCGTAGAGACTTATGTATCGAATTTGATCCTTTGGGAATTATATTTTTACCGATGACATATTTACACCTTAATTCCGTTTTGCGCATTTTTAGCTTATGAT
>CAZNND010000060.1:0-27741 GCA_964574365.1 uncultured Limnohabitans sp. | reverse complement strand
TATTTTATATATTATTGTTTATCAATTAGTTAATAAAATTACTCGAAGAGACCGCGGAAGTCAGGAAAAAGACTTGGATCACTCTCTGTTCCTCTTTTAGGATCAAGCGTTTCCTAAACGCTTGATCCAATTTCAATTCCTGGCTAGACTACTTGATTACTAATCAGCCCATTATCTAAGAAGATTCCAATTCCGTTGTAATCGTCAATCTTCATTTTAAAAATACCTATATTTAGCCTATCAAAAATATTCCATTTACGGTTGCCCTTTTTCGGGATTTGTAGCTTATTCCTGAATCAATTTATTCCATGTTGGAATTCAATGAATAGGTAAGAAAAGACGATTGTGTTAACACAAAAATTACTGATTTGGCGAGGAATGGAGGAATAAGACTATCAATTCACATTCCTATTGACCAAGTAACAAAAAACTGTGTCAGTTAAAACCAAAACTATTTTTTCAATTTCCAAAATTGAAAACCAGCTCAGTGGAGAGCCTTTCAAAAGACATGTTTCTTGGTCTTTGACCATTTTGATTCAATTGTTCTTTTGTATAACCAATCTTCAAGCCCAGACAGAATTCATCGATCTGAGGTTTGATCAAAAAGATTCAGCAAAGAAATCCCAGTATTTTTTGACTGGGAAGGTAAGCCAATTAGAAACCAAGGAAGCCCTTTATGGAGTATCCATACATATTGATGGTTTTTTTAAGGGAAACAACACCGATCAAAAAGGGTATTATTTTCTTGCTTTAGATTCTGGTCGACACCGAATTGTTTTTCGTCAGTTTGGAAAAAAGCCCTTGCATTTCCAGATCGAATTATACGGGGATGGACAATTGGATGTAGAACTTGCAAATACGGATTTTGAGTTGGACGTATTCACTGTTGAATCAGATGAAAGAGACAGAAATATTAGTAGTCCAATTTCCGGTGTAACTAAAATGAAAATCGAAGAAATCAAGGTCGTACCAGCTTTTCTTGGCGAACCGGATGTTTTTAATGTGCTTCAATCCATGCCAGGGGTGACCTCTGTTGGAGAAGGTTCAGCAGGTATGAATATCCGAGGGGGTCGGGCAGATCAAAACCTGATTATGATGAATGAGACCATTGTACTAAGCAACAGCCATGCTTTGGGTTTTTTGTCCTCATTCAATGGCGATGCATTACAAAATTTCACATTGTATAAAGGCGCTGTTCCAGCCTATTTTGGAGGAAGGAGTTCTTCTGCCATCAACATTGAAATGCGTAATGGAAACAAAGAAAAATGGGGAGGCAGCGCCGCATTGGGCACTGCCGTCAGCAAACTGATGATAGAGGGACCGATTGTCCCTGATAAAACTTCCCTGATTCTGGCAACTAGATTGTCCAATGCCAATTGGCTGTTGAACCTAGCCGATGCAAGAGAAATCCAAAACAGTGATATCAAGTTCCATGACATCTATTTTGATGTTAACCATCAGCTAAATAAAAAGAATAGTTTGGACATTAGTCTACTATCCACCGGGGATTATTTCAGGTTTTCCAATCAATTTGGATTTGAATGGGATAACCTCGTTGGTTCTTTGACAAGTAGGAATTTATTGACAGATAATCTTTCGCTAGTCGGGATGGTCGCTTACGGTTCATTCAACAACAGTTTTTTTGAACCTTCTCTAGTCGACCCATCCAAAATCGCAAATGGCTTGTATTACTACCAAGGAAAAATAACAGGATTATGGACAATGGAGAAATTGGACATGAATTTTGGCGCCGAGGCTATTCAATACCAGATGAGATCGGAATCCTTGATCCCTTTGACTCAGGAATCCGGGATATTGCCAGAAACTATCCAAAAACAAAGAGGTATTGAATATGCCCCCTTCATCTCTGCAGATTGGAGCCCAACTGAAAATCTCTCATTCTCAGGTGGTCTTCGGTACTCTAATTACGCCCAACAGGCGCCCGACTCCATCTTCAGGTATCAGGAAGGACTTCCAATCTCGAGGTTTACGATCTCGGGTGTCGATTTTGTAGAAAGTGGGAATATTGCTAAATACAATGGTTTGGAGCCCAGATTTTCCTTCAGATGGACTTTTGAAAAAGTCAATTCCATCAAAGCAGGCTATTCCTTGATGAACCAATACCTTCAGACGATCTCCAATGCAACCGGCCCGACTCCCATTGATCTGTGGCAGCTGAGTACAAATTATATTCTTCCGCAAAGGTCCCACAATGCTTCTTTAGGTTACTTCAGGAATTTCAAAGAAGATGAATGGTCAACATCTTTTGAAGGATTCTACCGAAGTACTAACAATCAAATAGAGTATCGTGATTTTGCAGACTTATTCTTAAATCCACATTTGGAAACAGAATTGATACAGGGACAAGGCCTTGCCTTTGGTACTGAACTACTGATTCAAAAAAATAGCGGGGGGATTACAGGTTGGCTTGCTTACACCTTCAGCCGGTCTCTTATCAGGACTACTTCAGAATTTCCCGAAATCCAAGTCAATCAAGGAAATTGGTTTGCAACCAATTTTGACAAACCCCACAACATTTCCTTGGTGACTAATTTCCATATAAAAGGAGGCAGAACTTTCAATACCAACGTCAATTTTTCATCGGGCAGACCGGTAACAGGCCTTTCATCCAACTATGTGATTGGAGGGGTTTCTGTTCCCAATTTTGGAAACAGGAATGGGTTTAGGATTCCAAATTATTTTAGGATTGACTTTTCTTACCTGACAAATGGCTTTGTAAGAAAATGGGAGGATACAATCAATTTTAGCATCTATAACCTAACCGGAAGGAGAAATGCCTATTCTGTTTTCTTCCAAAGAGAGAGCAGTGCTCCGAGATTGGTTCCTTATCAGATTTCGATTTTAGGATCAGCTTTTCCTTCGTTCACCTATACAGTAAAGTTCTGAAAATGAGGAAGAATCAAAAAATATCAGTCCGCTCATTCATGGTATTTGCCCTATTTCTATTACTTACTGTTTCCTGTATTGAAAAGCTTGATTTTATCGGTGAAACCCAAGAGGGTCAGCTTATCATTTATGGTTTATTCACTGATAGTGATGAAAGGCAAGTAGTTAATGTAAGTCGTACTGCTCTATCAGGATTAGCCCCGATGGGTGTTCCAAACGCCAGTGTTTCTGTGTTGAATGAATCCAATGAAAGATATCAGTATTTCAATTTGGGGAATGGGGAATATGAATTGTATGGCTGTAGGGCTCTGGAAGGAAAAAGGTATACGTTGCAAGTAGAATTGGATGGAAAAGTATATCGGTCTAAGGCTGAAAAAGTACCAGAACTGGGTGCGGATGACGTGCTCAGTTTTACTTTTGAAGAGGAGCCTTTCAGAACGGATGTACCTGAAAACGTGTTTAAAGTCTTTTCAGAGACGACACTTCCTGACACCAAGGATCCAATTTATCTTAGGTGGACGATTGAGGAAACTTATTTATGGCCTTTGGCCTGGTTAAAAGGAACGGGTATTCCTCCCCCGCAACCCCCTCCTTGCTTTATTTCTGATAAGATAGAACCAAATAGAATTAACTTATTTGATGGCTCAGGGACAAGTACCAGGAATTCAATTGTTGTTTTGGGAAGACGCTTAGTTGATAATTCATTTCAATATCCATTCTTTGTAAGTGTAAGGCAATTGAGCATCACTAAGGAAGCTTATGAATATTGGGAGAAAATCAAAATCGTCATCAATAACCAAGGATCGCTTTTTGATATTCCACCTGCTCCTGTATTAGGGAATATTTTCAATGTAGAAAAAAGAGAAGAACCAGTACTTGGCTATTTTGAAGTAGCTAAGACCAAAATAACAAGAATCTATTCTACACGATCCGATGTACCTTTTTTTCTCCTTGACCCATGTCAATACATCCCAAGCAAGTCAGATGATTCGTACAGTGCTGAATGTAAAAGTTGTGAGGTAAGGGCACAGGGGAAAAGGTGGACGACCACTGCACCAGACTGGTGGAAGTATGATTGAGTTTGCAAATGGACACCAACGTTTAAGGTGGTTTTGATGGTTTTTTTTCTAAAGATTTTTGGGATAAAAATGGCTATTTTCCTAACAGCCTGAGTTCGACTAATTCCGCATTGATTAATCCTACTTTTCAGATTAAGACCATTGAGTGAAATTTAATTAGGTTTTATCTCCAACCTTTAAAATTGAAGAAAAAGGGTCTTTTTACGGAATGCCTTTTTAAGTTTTTCCCACAGACCTGACTGCCCTCAGGCAAGTTTTTCACAGATTAACACAGATGAAAATCTGTGTTAATCCTCCTTAGGCGGACAAGTTCTGTGGGAAACTTTGAAATTGCCCCCCTTATTGAAGTTGTGCTTTCAAATTTGACAAAGTTGGATTAAGATGTCTGGAGTTAGTCTCCCATGACACTCAAAAGCTGATTTCGCGGCAGCTGTCCTGCCAGGTATTTTGGATAAATCGAACTAGCCTGGGACAACTCAGCCCAAATAAAACCACCAATAATCAAAAAAAGCATCAAGGATTGCGATCTTTTAGTATTTTTTGTCTTCAATACCTCCATATGAAAAAATTGATCCTGGCTTTTGCCTCTCTCCCACTTCTTTCTTTCGGCCAAAATCATCCAGCCAATCTCAAGAGAATCTATAACACGGAGCTTTCTACAGGACATACCTATGACAACCTTCGCTACCTGTGCAAAGTGATCGGTAACCGCCTTTCGGGTTCACCGGGAGCTGCCGCAGCGGTGGAGTGGACACGCCAACTCATGGAAAGCTATGATTTTGATACGGTTTACCTACAACCCGTGATGGTGCCTCATTGGGAAAGAGGGGGGAAAGATGTGGTCAAAATCACGAATTCTGTCAAGCATGGCGTATTGGAATTGTCAGCTTTGGCGCTTGGAAACACGCAGGGAACAGGGGCTCAAGGCCTTGTTGGTCAAGTGGTCGAAGTGAAAAGCATCGACCAACTCAAATCCCTGGGCACTCAGGTGAAGGGCAAGATCGTCTTTTTCAACGGCCCCATGGATCCGACCCAAATCGACGCCTTTGCCGCGTATGGCGGTGCCAATTCCCAGCGAAGCAGTGGGGCAGCTGAGGCTTCCAAACTTGGAGCTGTCGGTGCCATCGTCCGCTCGCTAAGCAATCGCGTAGATGACATTCCGCATACCGGTAATCAGCGCTATGCACCTGATTTTCCAAAAATCCCTGCCTTGGCAATCAGTACACAGGATGCGGAATTGCTTAGCCAACTCCTGTCCGAGCAGGCAGACCTCAAGTTGTATCTGGAGTCTCATGGGGAAATGAAGACTGATAAACTTTCCTACAACGTGATTGGTGAAATCAGAGGAAGCGAAACTCCTGAAGAAATCATTGCCGTGGGAGGTCACTTGGACTCCTGGGATGTGGGAGAGGGGGCGCATGATGATGGTGCCGGCTGCATGCAGGCTATAGAAGTGCTGAGACTATACAAACAACTGGGCTGGAAGCCCAAGCGTACCATCCGAGCGGTGATGTGGATGAATGAAGAGAATGGGTTGCGAGGAGGTCAAGAATATGCGCGAGTAGCAAAAGCAAAAGGAGAAAAACACATTGCCGCTATCGAATCAGATTCCGGGGGATTTTTACCGATCGGATTTTCTTCCACTGGTACCGAAACGCAGCGGAGTAAGTTGGTGTCATGGGCTGATTTGTTAAGACCCTATCAGTTGTGGAGTCTGCAAAAAGCAGGTGGTGGAGCTGATATCGGCCCGCTTCGCGATCAAGGGCCGATCTTGATCGGGCTTTTGCCAGATTCCCAGAAATATTTCATCTATCACCATACTGAAGCGGACGTTTTTGAAGTGGTAGAAAAGCGAGAATTGGAGCTTGGAGCAGCGGCCATGACGGCTTTGGTCTATTTGATTGAGCAAGAAGGAATTTAAGAGAAGCAAGAAACAAGAGACAAGAAGCAAGAGACAAGAAGAAACAAGTATCAAGACTTGGACTCCGCTTCAAATTCTACTTTGCTTTACCCTGTTGACGGGAATAATTCCAAATGGATGGTATTCAATAGGAATGAGCTTTAGCCCATTCGAATTGAAAAAATCAGGGAACTGCTGGCGCAGAATTACTGTAAAATTCACACATCCTCTCGCCGGCAAGAAGGGCAGGTAATAGAGTACCAAGTATCAAGTACCAAGTATCAAGCACCAAGATTTGGATACCTGTTCAATAGAAAAAATGGCTTTAGCCCATATCGGATTTATTTAGGATTCCTGATTTCAGTTTGAACTGTTTATCAAAAGGAATGTGGCTTTAGGCTATTCAAAATGAAAAAATGATAAATGCAGGTCGGCGCCGGCGCAAAATCAGGGTTAATCCAACCCTTTCCTTCGCCGGCAAGAAGGGTAGGAATAGAGACAAGAAGCAAGTACAAAGTACAAAGTAACAAGTATAAAGTACTAAATATCAAGTACCAAGAAACAAGAAGTTAGAGACAAGAAACAAGAAGTTAGAGATAAAAATTAGAAGAGATACAGTAGAAAAAAAAGTTGTAAAGGAAATTTGGCTATCAAAAATAAGACCCGACACCGATAAATTAACCCCTATTACCACTAGCTCGCTGTTTAGGCTGTCCTTCAATTATTCGGTTTGTTATTTGGCCTTGAAAATCGTTTTCTGGGTTTTACTTTTGTTTTATAGGCTCACTTGCTTTCATTGGACTCCGTCGTTTCATTTTAAAGAATATTGTTGCAGTTTTGCATTAAATTAAAAATGAAATGGCTATCCTATTTCAACATTTAAAACTGATACAAAACGGGAAAAGTCAACCTGCAAAAGCGTATAGTTTTGATGGAGGTTCACTTAATCCTGTTGTGTCAGATGAGTTTGGATCTTACGAACAGATAATTGATTGTTCAGGATTTATTTGTACTCCTGGCTGGCTGGATTTAAGATGTGGTTTAGGAGAACCCGGTCAGGAAAGTCGGGAAACGGTCCAATCTCTCTGTGATTCCCTTTTGGCAAGTGGATTTTCAGGAGCGGTAGTTATGCCAAATACTGACCCTGTTATTCATTCAAAAAATGAAGTTGAATTCATAAGAAGTCGTTCCCTTAATTTTTTACCGAATCTAATAGTCATGGGAGCGGTAACAAGAAATACTGAAGGAGATGATCTTACAGAGATGCTTGATATGCATTTTCAATCTGGTATGACAATTTTCGGAGATGGAATAAAACCGCTATCCAATTCAGATCGCTACATGAAAATACTTCAGTACCTGCAAAAGTTTGACGGAATTTTATTCGACCATGCCTATGATCCTTTGTTGGCTGTTTTTGGTCAGATGCACGAAGGTGAAGTTTCCACAAAACTTGGGATGAAGGGAATACCAAACTTGTCAGAAGATGTGGCCATTCAACGCAATCTTGAAATAATCCGTTATACAAGTGGTCGTGTTCATTTTCAGACCCTGAGTACGGCTAAAGGAGTTGAGTTAATTAGACAAGCCAAGCAAGAAGGGCTAAATGTGACTTCCGACTGTTCAATTTATCAATTAATTTTCGAGGACGAAGACCTCAATTCCTTTGATTCAAATCTAAAGGTGAGGCCACCATTTAGGGGTGCTTCAGATCGTCAGGCCCTGATCGAAGGATTGAATGATGGGACTATAGACGCTATAGTGTCTAACCATCAACCTCAGGACTTTGACGCTAAGTTCTCGGAATTTGATCTTGCCTCATTTGGAATGTCAGGATTGCAAACTTTTCTTCCCGCACTGGTTAAGTTGGTTGATGAATTGGGATGGGAATTAGCAGTTGAAAAAATCACGACGGGTCCTTCTAAAATTGTTGGTTCAACGCTGGATTCCTGGACAATTTTTGACCCGGATGAATTGTGGATGTACGATGAAAATTCAAACATGTCCCTGTCCTCAAATCACCCTTGGTTTGGCCGGCAATTGAAAGGGAAAGTAAAATATGTAATTCAAAAAGGTAAACTAGCCAAGGTGGAATGAGTAAATACCTCAAAACTGCTTACCAGTTTGGAGCTTTGGGAGGAACCTTAAGCATCATCTCTTTTTTTGTGCTTTCTAAGGTGTACACTGATCCAACAAATCTTAATTTGATCTTTGGGTATGTGATTACGCCGATTGCCTTGTTCCTTGCCATCAAGTTTTTCAAAGAATATGGAAACAATGGCCTTCTTTCCTTTGCCGAAGGAATGACGGTGGGTTTTGTTGCCTATTCATTAATTAGCGTTATTTCGACTTTTGGTATTTGGATAATTTTACAAATGTCTCCGGAATTATTTACCACGATTCAAGAGACAAAATGGGCCGTTTCAGAGCAAAATAGCGAAACAATTATCAATCAAGTGGGAGAGGAATCTTTCCGCATGACTCAGATGAGTTTGAAGGAAATGACTACATGGGATATTGCCTTGAATGACGGGATCTGGAAAATTATTTCCGGTCTGTTTTTCAGTATCATTATTTCAATAATTTTAAGAAAAAACTCTAATTAATATTATTATGGAACAAGCAATACCAAGTACACTTCAAGCCTCCATGAGAGCGGGACTTGTGATGGGATTAATTTCTGTCTTAATGATCTTTGTTGTCTACTTTATCGACTCAAGCCTTTTGGCATCGGGTGGATTTGGATTAATCTCATTGACTATTTTTTTTGGACTTGCGATTTATTTCGGAATTCAGCGCAGAAAAGACCTTGGGGGATTCATGGCTTATGGGAAAGCATTTAACTTCAGTTTTCAGGCATTAATAATTTCAGGCCTTGTTACACTAATCGGGCAGATACTCCTTTTTCATGTGGTTGATCCTTCTTTACCTCAGGTTTTGGCAGATATCACGTTTGAAAACTCACTTAAAATGATGGAAATGATTGGCCAAAATCCAGATTCCTTACCTGTAGAGGCCCTCGATAAAATACGAGAGCAAGCTGAAGGTAATTTTACCTTATCCGGACAACTCAAAAACTCTGTGTTTATTTTGATCGGTTCTGCGATAATAGCTTTAATTTTGGCAGCTATTCTTAAAAAGCGGGACAAATCTCTGGATTATTAATATGACACAAATTTCCATTGTTGTTCCTGTTTTTAATGAGGACGAGTCCTTACCAGAATTGACCCAATGGATCAGCAGGGTGATGGATCAACATGGCTTTTCCTTTGAAGTTATTCTTGTCAATGACGGAAGTACAGATCATTCATGGGATGTTATCCGTGAGATTTGTTTAGCTAGTCCATTTTTAAAAGGGCTTAATTTTACCCGGAATTACGGTAAATCAGCCGCCTTGGATGCTGGATTTAAATGTGCAAAGGGAGAAGTCGTCATCACTATGGATGCTGACCTACAGGATAGTCCCGATGAAATTCCCGATTTGTACCACATGATCAAAAGCGGACTTGACGTGGTTTCTGGCTGGAAAAAAGAACGGCATGACCCGATTTCTAAAACTATTCCTTCTAAATTTTTCAATGGAGTGACTAGATGGATTTCCGGCATTCAACTCCATGATTTCAATTGTGGTCTGAAAGCCTACCGAAATAAAGTGGTGAAAAATATACACATATATGGGGAAATGCATCGATATATCCCTTTGCTGGCAAAATGGAATGGGTTTCCAAAAATTGGTGAAAAAGTCGTTCAGCATCGCGCAAGGAAATATGGCTATTCAAAATTCGGGCTTGAACGCTTTCTCAACGGATTTCTAGACCTGATATCTGTTTCTTTTGTACATAGATATAAAAAGAAACCCATGCACTTTTTTGGTCTTTTAGGTACGATGTCGTTCTTAACAGGCTTTATAATCACCGGATGGCTAATTATTCAAAAAATTTACGGTTTAAGTAAAGGGCTTAAGGTAAGAGATGTAGTGGACCAACCCCTTTTTTTTCTCGCCCTGGTGGCGATAATTATAGGAGTGCAATTATTTGTCACGGGCTTCCTCGCCGAACTTATGACTTCCAACCAAGCCAAAGAGGCGGAATATAAAATCGATGAGGAAATCAATGTTGATTTCTGATGTTTTTCTCCGTCATTATTCCTGTTTTTAATCGTCCCGGTGAGCTTTTAGAGCTGCTTAATAGTCTCACACAACAAACTTTTACCAATTTTGAGGTGGTGGTGATTGAAGATGGATCTGCGGTTTCCTCCCTTGGTATTGTTGATTCATTTAAATATATTCTTCAAATCCACTATTTATCGCAGGAAAACACCGGTCAAGGTTTTGCTAGAAATAATGGGATGTCCCATGCCAAAGGGGATTTTTTCATTATTCTTGATTCAGATGTTATTCTTCCGCAACATTATTTGGATATTTTAAACCATACGATTATTGAAAGGCAATTAGATGCTTTTGGAGGACCTGATGCTGCGACATCGGACTTTACTAATCTTCAAAAAGCTATGGATTTCGCCATGACTTCCTTTTGGACGACCGGAGGAATACGGGGGAAGCTTAAAGATCCTGCCAAATATCAGGCACGTGGCTTTAACATGGGGGTTTCCAGACAAGTTTTTGAGAAAATAGGTGGTTTTTTGGATCCTAATCAAGGGGAAGATATAGAATATAGCCTACGCATCAAAAAGGCTGGATTCAAACTTGAGTTGGTTGAGGAAGCTTTTGTGTTCCATAAGCGGAAAAATACATTATGGTCCTTTGCCAAGCAGGCATTTTCATTTGGAAGAAATAGAGTCAATGTTTCAAGATTTCATCCTGAGGCGATTAAGGTGGTTCACCTGTTACCGACTTTCTTTCTGTTTTTTCTTCTTTCAATTCTAATCAGCTTAGTTTTTTTCAAGTTTCTCCTGTTTCCACAGCTGCTAATTCTGGGAGTTTGGGCTGGACTTGTTATTTATTCGGCAAGCTGGAAGTATCAATCCATTCTTGTGGGTGATTTGGCCTTACTTACCTCCATGGTACAGTTGTGTGGTTATGGATTGGGCTTGGTAGTTGAGCTTGTGAGGAAATTTCTCAAAAATTAATCTCCCTTTCTACAGACGAAAATGACCTCGTCTTTTGGAAGCGCATATTTTTTTATCAGTTCAAGTCCAAGGTTATTGACAAACTGGTTTTCTTCGATCTTTAAACCCGATCTTCGTAATCTTGTAGCATAATCTTTTCCGAATTTTCTGACATGATCTCTCTGTCCAAAGATTTGCTCTCTTTCAGCAGGATTAGTAATGGATTTATCTTCAAGAGTTTGCTCAAGGTCATATACCGGAGATTGTAATATCCCCCAGCCTCCTGGTTTTAAGACACGATTAAATTCTGAACAAGCCAAGATATCATCCTCTACATGTTCCAATACATGATTGCAAAAAATGACATCAAAGCTGTTATTAGGAAAAGGGATAGAATGTACATCCATTTTTACCTTTGCTAATGGAGATTCAATGTCAGCTGTGATATATTCCAAATTTGGCAGTGCTTCAAATCTCTTGATAAAACAATGCTCCGGTGCTACATGAAGCACTTTGAGAGGGGCTGAAAAAAAGTCTGTTTGTTTTTTCAAGAAAAGCCACATCAATCGATGTCTCTCCAATGCCAAGCAATTAGGACAAAGCGCATTTTCTCTTGCAATCCGTCCGTAAGGCAAAAACTTTTTATATTGATTGCCGCACACAGGGCATTCGACATCCTTTCCCTTGTTTAATTGGGAAAGGGCCTTCATTACCAAAGGGCTGACTGTTTGGAGAATGGGTCTCGGAATGTATCGAATTACAAAGCTGATGATGGACTTCATGTGAGGGTAAATAGCGACGCAATTTACCAAATGCATCGGGTATCAACTTGATTTTTGTAAAAGCACAGGATGATTTTATTCTGGATCACCCTCTGTGGACTTGGGAAGTCTACCTACTTTTTTTAAAGATTCTCTAATAATCCACTCCAGCTGCCCGTTGGTACTGCGAAATTCATCCTCAGCCCATTTTTCAACAGCCTTCATCATTTTCTCATCTAATCTGAGAGCAAATGGTTTTTTAGCTGACATAAGAATTGGATTTATATTCTTCAAATAGCTCAATAACTTTTTGAGCATCCTTTGGATTTTGGGTGCCAAGAAGGAATTTTTTCCTTTCAGTTTTCACCAAAAACCCAAATTTACCTCCTGTGGTGTAAGACCACATGTCTCCATTCCATTTTATTCCCCAACCCCCATATTCCCATAAACCATTGTACTGTATCAGCTCTAAGGAAACAATGTCTTTGAAGCTGTATTTTCTTTCTTTGATAAAAGGAAAATAACTAAAGCATAAAATGTCTTGGCCAATCCGTGTTTTGAGTTCCAATTTGAAAAGAAGAATATTTACTAAGGCTAGGATACCAATGGGGATAGCTATTCCCCAACCCAGGGATGACTCTGAAGATAAGATGATACTGGTAATGATAATTGTACTTACCAAAATCAGAACTCCCCAAATCCAGATTCGTCCGATTCGCTGAACCTCTTGAAATATGAAGTTTGCCATGATCTAGATGTAGCTTTCTTTAGAAATCCATAAATTGACCATTTCCTGAAACTCCTTCGGTTTAGCGGTACTGAAGACCATTTTTCTTTTCTCAGTTTCTATTTCAATGACATGGTCAGCAAAGAAAATGTAAGCTCTTGTTTTACCCGATATCCTCATTCCAATCCCACCGTAGTCAAGAAATCCAACTTTTTTGTGTACTGAAATAGAGTTGATGTCTTCTTTCTTCAACGTTTTCCAAGATCTCTGGAAAGGCCCGCTCTTGTACTTAAAGGAAGAGTCGTCCATCCGAGTTTGCAGAGAGACATTCATCAGGAGAAAAAAGGCCAAGGGCATAAGTGTACCCACAGTAAGCAGGGCGATCCATCCATCATCGCCCAGCTTTCCTGTAAAATAAAGAGTACTGATCAACACAAGCGTCGGAAGTTCAAGAAGGATTATTCCATACATGAAGAAGGTTCCCCTGAAACTTTGCTGTTCATTGACCACCATCTGATTATTGATTTAAAGTGCCTACATTGAGGACAGGACTCGCGCTTCGGTCAGAGCAAAGCACCACCATCAGATTGGAGACCATTGCCGCTTTTTTCTCTTGATCAAACTCAATGATGTCCTTCATCTTTAAATCAGCAAGGGCCATTTCCACCATACCTACCGCACCTTCCACTATTTTTTGCCTTGCAGCCACGATGGCAGTGGCTTGTTGTCTTTGAAGCATTGCCGAAGCAATTTCAGAAGCATAGGCAAGGTTGGAAATTCTGGCCTCAATTACCTTGATTCCTGCCTGGAGTAATCGTTCAGAAATTTCCTTTTCCAGAGAGTGATTCACTTCTTCTACTCCGGACCGGAGAGTGATTTCTGTGTGGTCATCGTCAAAATTGTCATAGGAGTAAAGTCCTGCCATTTTCCTTACCGCAGCGTCGGTCTGCAAATGCACAAAGTTTTCATAATCTTCCACATCAAAGGTTGTTTTGAAAGTGTCTTCTACCTGCCAGACCACAATTGTTCCAATCATGACTGGATTTCCGATCTTGTCGTTGACTTTTAGAGGTTTATTCTCAAAATTCCGGACTCGAAGGGAAATCTTCTTTTTGGTCATGAACGGATTCACCCAGAAAAAGCCGTTGGCTTTCACGGTCCCCTTGTACTCTCCAAAAAGTAGCAGAACCATGGCCTTATTTGGATCTACGATAAAGAATCCTGCCAAACAAATCAAAGCCAGTAGTAGGACAACACCTCCAATTAGGGCAAAAGGAAGTCCAAGAGTAAAACTGTAAATCGATGCGCCTATGGCAGACAGTGCCATGAAAAGCATGAAATAACCCGATGATGGTTTGATTACTTTTTCCATTTCAATATGATGTTAAATTGATATCATTTTGAATTACGGTAAAATAAAGTTAGGGTTCAAGTTATTGCAAAAAAAAATCCTCTGAAGAATCGGAGGATTTGAGGAAGGTGGTGATTTTTCTTATTTCTTTTTGAAAAGGGAATCCACAAACTCTTTTCGGTTGAATATCTGTAGGTCGGTCATTTTTTCTCCTACTCCAATGTATTTCACAGGGATTTTAAATTGATCCGAAATGCCAATCACTACCCCGCCTTTAGCCGTTCCGTCCAGTTTGGTAATGGCCAGTGAAGTGACTTCAGTAGCTTTGGTAAATTCCTTGGCTTGCATGAAGGCATTTTGACCTGTGGATCCATCAAGTACGAGCATAATCTCGTGTGGAGCGTCTGGGATAAATTTTTGCATGACCCGTTTGATTTTGCTGAGCTCGTTCATCAAGTTGATCTTGGTATGGAGACGACCAGCAGTATCTACAATTACAACATCGGCACCGGTATCAACCCCTTGTTTGACCGCATCAAAAGCTACTGAGGCTGGATCTGTGTTCATTCCGTGCGATACAACAGGTACGCCAACCCGGTTTCCCCATAAAATCAATTGATCAACGGCAGCTGCCCGAAATGTATCTGCAGCACCCAAGACCACATTTTTCCCGGCGCTTTTAAAAAGGTTTGCCAGCTTGCCGATGGTAGTAGTCTTGCCAACTCCATTGACACCGACTACCATAATAACATAAGGCTTTTTATCCGAAGGAATATCAAAATCCAAAAGATCTTGGGAATTATTCTCTTCCAAAAGAGAAGCAATTTCCTCTCTGAGAATCTGGTCTAATTCTGTTGCATTGAGGTATTTATCTCTAGCTACTCGTTCCTCTATTCGCCGGATTACCTTGATGGTGGTATCCACTCCTACATCTGAGGTAATTAGGATTTCTTCCAATTCATCTAGTACCTCCTCATCGACTTTTGACTTTCCTACTACAGCTTTGCTGAGTTTGGAGAAAATCGATTCGTTGGTTTTTTGTAGTCCGTGATCCAGACTTTCCTTTTTTTCATTTGAAAAGAAACCAAAGATTCCCATAAGGTTTATTGAAATTAAAAGTTGAATATAATAAAAAAGTCCCTACTGATTTTATTCAGAGGGACTTTGCATTCATCACGATGCAATTGCAAAATTATTTTTTCAAGGTATCCTGTACCGACGAAGCAGGAACCATTTCCTCTTTAAAGGTGTAAGCACCAGTCTTGTCTGACTTTATGGCACGAATAACTTTGGCGTAAGACACGCCACCTTCTTTTTTTAGGGTTGCTACAACTTTCTTAGCCATGGTTTTTTTAAGTTTAAGGGAAATATTCCCGAGCTAAAATTATTTAATTTCTTTATGAACAGTTACTTTCTTCAGGATTGGATTAAACTTTTTGAGCTCCAATCGCTGTGTAGTGTTTTTTCTGTTTTTGGTTGTGATGTATCTTGAAGTACCTGGCATGCCAGAGTTTTTGTGCTCTGTACACTCCATAATCACCTGTACTCTGTTTCCTTTCTTAGCCATCTCTGTATTGATTTAAGAATTGTGACTTTGATTACTTGATAACAATCATTCCTTTGGCTTGCGCTTCTTTCAAAACGGCAGAGATACCTTTCTTGTTGATTGTTTTCAATGCCTTAGTGCACACTTTTAAAGTGATCCATGCGTCTTCTTCAGGAACGTAGAAATTCTTCTTATGAAGATTTGGGTTAAATCTACGCTTGGTCTTGTTGTTTGCATGGGACACATTATTACCTACTCTAGGTCTTTTTCCGGTAATGTCACAAACTTTTGCCATGATTATGTATCGTAATTAGTATGCGTTTCTGTAATGAGTCTGCAAATATCGGAACATTTTGGTAATTAACAACAACCGTTTTCAAAATATTCTAACCACAATTAGGGTTTGGTGTAAGGACAATGTTTGCATCCACTACCGCAACAATAGCCTCGTTTTAGGTGGTATTTTTCCGTAAACACCAAAAGTCCCTGTTGGTTGATGTAATAATCTTCTGGGCTTAATGTTGGGATTGGCTTCTTTTCATGTTTCATGGTAAGGCCGAATAGCATTTCCTATATTTGGGCTGGATTTAAGTTAAAAGCCAAAACAAAAGTAATTAAATCATGGAAATGATCACCTCAAGCCAACAAGCAATCCAGCTCGAAGACAATTATGGGGCCCATAACTACCATCCATTGCCCGTGGTGCTGTCAAGAGGTGAGGGTGTTTTTCTTTGGGATGTGGAGGGGAAAAGGTATTACGACTTTCTTTCCGCTTATTCGGCGGTGAATCAAGGGCATTGTCATCCCAGGATCCAAAAGGCGATGATCGAACAAATTGGAAAGCTGACCCTGACTTCTCGCGCTTTTCACAACGATATGCTCGGCTCATTTGAAAAATACCTCTCAGAATATTTTGGTTTTGATAAAGTGCTTCCTATGAACACTGGGGCAGAAGGGGTGGAAACCGCGCTAAAACTAGCCAGAAAATGGGGGTATGAGCGAAAAGGAGTAGAAAAAAACACCGCCAAAATCATTGTGGCAGAAAATAATTTTCATGGCCGTACCACCACTATTATTTCATTTTCGAATGATGAGAATGCCAGGAAAAGTTTTGGTCCATACACGGAAGGGTTCATCAGGATTCCATATGACGATATACAGGCCTTGGAAAACGCCATGGAGGATCAGAGTGTAGTTGGGTTTTTGATCGAGCCAATTCAGGGCGAGGCCGGTGTGTACACGCCATCCGAGGATTATATTCGGAAAGCTAATGAGGTATGCAAGGCAAAAAATGTCCTCTTTATCGCAGATGAGATACAAACAGGCATAGCTAGAACAGGATCTTTACTGGCTGTATGCGGGAATTGCACTTGTGAGGGACATTGTGAAAGGCAGGACACCTATACGAAGCCAGATATTCTAATTTTGGGAAAAGCCCTTTCCGGAGGTTTTTATCCTGTTTCTGCCGTATTGTCAGACAATCACATTATGGAAGTGATTAGGCCTGGGCAGCATGGTTCGACTTTTGGAGGGAATCCCCTGGGAGCAAAGGTGGCCATTGCCGCTTTGGAAGTAGTCCGTGATGAGAAACTGGCTCAAAATGCCCGCCGACTTGGAAAGATCTTCAGAGCGCGGATGCAGCAGGTGGTGGAAAAATACCCTATCGCCAAGTTGGTGAGGGGCAAGGGTCTCCTAAATGCGTTGGTTATCAATGATTCGCCTGAAAGTTCTACTGCTTGGGATATTTGTCTAAAACTTGCGGAAAATGGACTCCTTGCCAAGCCTACCCATGGAAACATCATCCGCTTTGCACCACCCTTGGTTCTGACTGAGGAGCAGCTTCAGGAATGCTGCAATATCATCGAAAAAGTGATTTCTTCTTTTAAATAGGCCCACTTTTCTATGAAAGGCTTGTTTAATTCAATCAATCATCTGTTATAAAATTTCCATAAGAATGTCAAAAGCAGTCATTTTTGATATGGATGGGGTCATTTGCCATACCAATCCCTTCCATTCCAAGGCGTTTAAAATCTTCTTTGAAAAAAGGAATGTGTTTCCCACCGAGGAAGAGTTTCATTTGCACATGTATGGAAAAAACAATGGATACATTCTCAGTCATTTTCTGGGAAGGAAGATTGAAGGGGAAGAGTTGCTGCAATTGGAGTTCGAAAAAGAAAGCTTATTCCGAGATATCTATCAGTATGAGGTAGATCCGATAGCTGGCTTTTTGGATTTTTTTATTAGGATAAGGAAATCGGGTTTCAAAACAGGTGTCGCTACATCTGCTCCCTTTGCAAATCTAGAATTGATCGGAGGCAAGCTGGATTTGTTTCCTCATTTGGAATCGGCTTTAGCCAGTGAGCATGTGTCCAAACACAAGCCTGATCCGGAGGTATATTTGAAGTCGGCGGCAAATCTTTCACTTAGACCAGATCAATGTGTAGTGTTTGAAGACTCCTATTCAGGAGTTTCTGCTGCAAAAAATGCAGGGATGAAAGTTGTGGGGGTGCTTTCCAGTCATACGAAGGATCAACTTCCACTTTGTGACCTCTATATCAAAAATTACCTTGATTTGGAGGTTGAGCAGATCCTTACCCTTCTGGAATAGGCTGATTTTTTATTTTTCAATCTTCTGCCGATTGACTAGGATGGGTTACTTTTGTGGCTCTATTTGAAACACATGCAAAGAAGACCCAGAAGAAATCGCAAATCTGAAGCCATCAGAAATTTGGTTGAGGAAACTCAAGTTTCGGTGAAGGATCTCATTTTTCCTTTATTCCTGTTGGATGGACAGAAAAAACAGGTAGAAGTATCCTCGATGCCAGGTATTTTTCGGTTTTCGATTGATTTAATGTTAAAGGAGATAGAGGAATGTATGAAATTGGGGATTATGGCATTTGACGTTTTCCCGGCCTATCCGGAGCAGTTGAAAAATGCCGTAGCTTCTGAAAGCTACAATCCAGAGACATTTTATCTCAAAGCGCTACGGGAAATAAAGAGACATTTCCCTGAAGTCTGCCTGATGTCAGATGTGGCTATGGATCCTTACAGCAGCGATGGTCATGATGGATTGGTGAAAAATGGCAAAATTCTCAACGACGAGACGCTCGAGATTTTAGGCAAGATGTCTCTGGCACAAGCGGATGCTGGTGTAGATATACTTGGGCCATCAGACATGATGGATGGGCGAGTGGGGTTTATCAGGAATCTATTGGATGATAATGGATTTACAGAAACCTCGATCATGTCTTACACAGCCAAATATGCCAGTGCATTTTATGGTCCTTTCCGTGATGCTTTGGATTCTGCACCGAAATTTGGTGACAAGAAGACCTATCAGATGAATCCTGCAAATGCGAAGGAGGCATTGATTGAGGCAACATTGGATATGGAGGAAGGGGCTGATTTTTTGATGGTGAAGCCGGCTTTGAGTTATTTGGACATTATCAGGCAACTTCATGACGGGTTTCCTCTTCCAATTGCTGCTTATAATGTGTCCGGTGAATATAGTATGGTAAAAGCTGCTGCTGAAAAAGGGTGGTTGGATTATCACCGAAGTATGAATGAGATGTTGCTTTCCATCAAGCGGGCTGGGGCAAAAATCATTCTGACCTACTTTGCCAAGGATTTTGCGCTTCAAGACCACCAATAGGTTTAAAAATATACTAAGAACCCTGATTTTTTCAGGGTTTTTTATTTTTAGGGGTATTCAACAGGCCTGGTAATTCAGATTCCATTCATTATTTTTTTTAATTGGTTAAAAAAAAATATTAAATAATCAAAAATTATGTTTTTGATAAATCTCACTAAAACGAATTTAATTTTAAAAATTAGATAAAATCAAAATAAAAATTGTTAAAATCTATTTGAAACCTAGCTTAAGCATACTTTATACTTTTCGTAATCGATTTCATAAAATATTCTAATCGTTTTGTTTTTGCTGAAAAATTGATTTGCTGGTTAAAAAAAGAGCCTATAAATCAATAAATATTGAAAAAAATGCAAAAAATGGTTTAAAAAACATAATGAAATACTCAATATTTTGAATTTAAATTAAAAAGTGGTTTGTTTTTTAATAATTTAAATAATTACATTCGTTCAGTTCTTTTAAATCAAATGAAAGAACAGCGTCATAATCACCACTAACCTTTCAAACCTGATGAAACACTTTACTCCTTTGTTAGCCAGTGAATTAGTTGTTCCGGCGGAAGTGTCCGCTGCGCTGACAGAAAATTTGTTCACCACCAACAACGTCTGGATGATGTTGTGTACTGCGCTTGTGTTTATTATGCATCTTGGATTTGCTACTATAGAGACCGGATTTGGTCAGGCAAAAAACACGGTGAACATTTTGTTCAAAAACACAGTAACTCCCATCATCGGGATTCTCACCTACGCGATAGTGGGTTTTTATCTAATGTATCCTGGATTTGAAACACCAGGTTGGTTTAGCTTCAATTTGGCAGGATGGAACATGTTTTGGTTTACTCCGGGAAATGCGGATGTGTCTGCTGACTATGCTTCTGCTGGCTATACTTATTGGACTGACTTTCTTTTTCAGGCCATGTTTGCGGCAACGGCTGCGACTATTGTTTCCGGAGCTATTGCTGAACGGGTTAAGCTTTGGGCGTATTTGATATTTACGCTTTTGTATGTAGGCATTGTTTATCCACTAATAGGAAGCTGGCAGTGGGGTGGAGGAGCATTGAAGGCAATGGGCTTCTATGATTTTGCAGGTAGTACGCTCGTTCATTCTGTTGGAGGATGGGGAGCCTTGGCTGGAGTAATTCTCGTAGGACCAAGAATCGGGAAATATGTAAATGGTCAAACTGTAGCCAAGCCTGCTGTCAGCGTACCCCTTGCTGTAATTGGTGCTTTTCTTCTCTGGCTGGGTTGGTTTGGCTTCAATGGAGGCTCAGTATTGTCTGCCAACCCGGCATTGGTTTCTCTAGTTCTTGTTACCACTAGTTTGGGAGCCTGTGCAGGTGGTATTGGGGGATTATTTACCTCCTATTTTGCATTCAAACGGCTTGACCTAGGGATGGTACTCAACGGAATCTTAGCTGGGCTTGTTGGAATTACGGCAGGAGCAGATGTTTTTACCCCTGGTACAGCCTTACTTGTTGGCCTGGTGGCAGGCATTTTGGTAGTATTGTCTTCTGTTTTGTTGGATAAACTCAAACTTGACGATGTAGTTGGTGCAGTATCGGTTCACCTCACCTGCGGAGTATGGGGTACTTTAGCAGTTGGCATTTTTTCCACCAATCCTGACCATTCTTTTTCTACTCAATTAATCGGCGTTGCAGTATGTGGACTTACTGCCTTCGTTTCGGCTTTCACGATTTTCTTTATCCTGAAAAAAACCATTGGAATCAGAGTCTCAGAGGAACATGAATTATCAGGTCTTGATTCTCATGAACATGGAATTCGTGGCTACACCATCGTATTCGATAAATAAAAAATAAATAAAGCACCCCGTCCGGAGAAAAAAACGCGACTCTCTTTCGGCCGGATCGGGGAGCTATTGGTCAACTCTATCATTCACCAACACTCAAAAATAAAATGAAAAACTTATTTCTACTACTTTGCTTTATATTTCTTAGTTCATATTCCGTTTTTGCTCAAGAAGAATCCACCGAAGAAGTTGGTGTATTGACTCTCTCAGGGTCTGTAGATGCCTACTTCAGATCAAATTTAAATGCACCAAATAAAGGTGATCAGGCTCAAGCTCCTGCCTCATCTTTTGGTAATCTGCCCGGTTTTTCCTTGGGTATGGCAAACATCATTGCCACTTATGAAGGGAAAAAGGTTGGTGCTGTCGCCGATCTTGTTTTTGGTCCAAGAGGCGAGGACGCAGTATTCGGATCTCCCTTGTATAGTGGTGGAATGGCTGGGAGCTCTCAAATTATTAATCAGTTATATGTTTATTGGAATGTTTCGGATAAAGTGACGCTTACACTTGGTAATTTCAATACGTTCTTGGGTTATGAAGTAATTTCACCAACTGCAAATTTCAATTATTCTACATCCTACATGTTTTCTTATGGACCATTTTCCCATACGGGACTGAAGGCTAATTTTCAATTGTCTGACAAATGGTCTTTGTTGGCAGCGGTGATGAATCCTACAGATATGACGGAATTCAATTTGAATGGAACCTACACTTTGGGTGGACAGTTGGGCTATTCTACTGATGCTGGAAACACCTATCTGAATGTTGTCTATGGAGATCAGGATGGAAGACTAACAGATACTGGGGGGCTAGTTTCAGGCGAAACTTCCTTGGGAAAAACATTTCAGATTGATTTGACTACTGGATTTAATCTTTCGGATGTGATGTATGCAGGTATCAATACGACCTATAATACTTCTTCTTCCGGAGAAATTTATACTGGCTCTGATATCCGGAATGTGGATGGTGATGGGGCAGGTTTCTACGGGTTTGCAGGTTATTTACAGGCAAGGCCTTCTGAAACTTTTGGCATTGGTTTCAGAGGAGAATATTTTTCAGTCTTTAATTCTGGTTTGGAAGACGTAGTCGGCTTAAATGCTTCCGGTAAAGGAAGTGTTTTTGCTGGCACGCTTTCCGGGAATATCAAGGTAGGAGGAAATTTAACTTTGATACCAGAATTAAGAATTGACAGCATGAAAGAAGAGTTTTTTGTGAATAAAGATCTGAATGGAAGTAAGGGATTGGCCTCATTCCTCTTGGCAGCTGTCTTTGCATTCTAAAAATTAAACAGGGTCTATTGTTAAATAAGCCGGGGTGATTTTTACTCCGGTTTTTTTTTTCAGTAGGGATTTGATCAAATCCTCGTTTCTTTTTTGCCTTTTCCGATTATAATTTTTGCTGATAAGGCAACTTCAGGTTAAAAAAATATCTATAATTTATTTTGTTTATTTATATATATTAAAATAAAATTTTATCATATGCCAAGAAAAATCAAGAATAATCTGAAAAAATAAAACTTCGCACTTTTCTTTTCAGTATATATTTGTGTCAAACCAAATAAAAGGAAATGAAAAAGATATGTTTTTTGGTTTTTGCTTTAGTGATGTCCTATGCGGCCCACTCCCAACAATTTGTTTCAGGTCCAAAGGCAAAAAATACAAAAATTGCCCGGGTTAAGCTTTCTAATCTAAACATGATGCATGATTCTGCTCCTGCATCACTCCATGGTCCAGTGGCGAAGAATACTGAGATTTGGATGGAAGAACCCGCAAAAAAACTCAAGGTAGCATTCCGGGATGAAATCGATAACCCTCAAGGGTTAAAGGCAAAAAATACAAATCCTTGGGAAAAAAAATTTCAAGTAAACACGAATTCAAAAGCAGTATATGTCGAACCAAAATCCATGAGACCAAGAAAATCTTGGTTTCATTAATAAATTCATAAACCAAATAAAACCAGGATTTCTTCCTGGTTTTTTTTATAACTCCTGCTCCCGCTCAAGCATCAGAATTGCTCCTTGGGAGACGATATAGTATTTTTCTCCTTCATAAATCACCTCGTGGGCTCCCGAAAGTAAAAAGATAGCCAAATCTCCTTCTTTCGCCTGAAGTGGCACATATTTCACTTTTTCATCAGCATCCATCCAAGGCTCGTGGTCTTCAACTGGCATCGGTATAGGGTAGCCCGGGCCAGCTTTAATGATGTATCCCTGCTGAACTTTTTCTTTTTCCTGAACCCCTGGAGGTAGGTAGAGACCAGAATTTGTTTTTTCATGAGGCCTTTTCAACCGGATCAATACCCGGTCACCGACTACAATCAGTTTTTTCAATTTATTATCAGCTGTTAATTGCATGTGGGTAAGATTTATATTGAGCTTGCCTTTCTGGCTTCAACCTGGGATTTTAATTTAGTCCAAAATATAAACAGCACCTGTTTTTCAACAGATGCTGTCCAAGTTGATTTAGTGATCAATTACTTTTTGTCTTCGCTCACTTCTTCGTAGTCGACATCGGAGACTCCGTCACCTGCACTGGATCCAGCGCCAGCATCAGGTCCAGGTTGTGCTCCTGCCCCTTGCGTGGCATTGTACATTTCAGTGGAAGCCGCTTCCCAAGCTTTGTTCAAGTTTGCCATTGCAGCATCCACACCTTCTAGATTTTTAGACCCGTGTGCTGATTTTAAGGCTTCCAATGCGGAGTTGATATTCGACTTATTGCCATCGGAAAGTTTATCACCAAACTCCTTCAACTGTTTTTCAGTCTGGAAAATTAAGCTGTCGGCTTGGTTAAACTTCTCGATTTTTTCTTTTTCAGCCTTGTCAGATGCCGCATTTGCCTCTGCTTCACGCTTCATTCTTTCGATATCATCTTGGGAAAGTCCGGAAGATGCCTCGATCTTGATTTTTTGCTCTTTGCCAGTTCCTTTGTCCTTTGCTGATACATTGAGAATACCGTTAGCATCAATATCGAAGGTCACTTCAATTTGTGGAACACCTCGTGGTGCTGGTGGAATATCTGAAAGTTGGAATCTGCCTATCGATCGGTTGTCTTTAGCCAGAGGTCTTTCGCCCTGTAAGATATGTAGGTCAACAGCAGGCTGATTGTCAGCCGCTGTGGAAAACACCTCAGACTTTTTCGTTGGTATAGTGGTATTCGCTTCAATCAGCTTGGTGAAAACTCCTCCCATGGTTTCGATACCCAAAGAAAGTGGAGTTACGTCCAAAAGCAGTACGTCTTTCACCTCTCCCGTCAATACACCTCCCTGAATAGCAGCGCCTATAGCCACTACCTCATCTGGGTTTACACCTTTCGAAGGTTTTTTTCCGAAGAATTTTTCCACTTCCTCTTGAATTTTTGGAATTCGGGTGGATCCACCCACCAAAATCACTTCATCAATGTCAGAGGCTGTCATACCCGCATCCCTAAGCGCTTTGGCACAAGGCTCCATGGATCTTCTTACTAAGCTTTCAGAAAGCTGCTCAAATTTTGCCCGAGATAAATTTCTAACCAAGTGCTTCGGACCGGTCTGTGTTGCTGTGATATAGGGCAAGTTGATTTCTGTGGAAGCAGAGCTAGAAAGTTCAATTTTCGCTTTTTCCGCTGCTTCTTTCAGTCGCTGAAGTGCCATAGGGTCTTTTCTCAGGTCAATTTGCTCCTCAGATTGGAATTCTGAAGCCAGCCAATCGATAATTACCTGGTCAAAATCATCTCCACCCAAGTGAACATCACCGTTGGTGGATTTTACCTCAAAAACACCATCTCCGAGTTCGAGAATGGAGATATCAAAAGTACCTCCACCTAGGTCATACACGGCGATTTTCATGTCCTGATTTTTCTTATCCATCCCATAAGCCAAAGCTGCTGCAGTAGGCTCGTTGATGATTCGCTTTACCTCAAGGCCGGCAATTTGACCTGCTTCTTTTGTGGCTTGGCGCTCAGCATCATTAAAGTAGGCTGGAACAGTAATAACCGCTTCGGCTACAGTTTGACCTAAGAAATCCTCAGCTGTGCTCTTCATTTTTTGAAGAATCATTGCAGAAAGTTCTTGGGGAGTATAAGATCTGTCGCCTATTTTAACTGCAACCGTGTCGTTTGGTCCCTGTTCAACTTTGTAGGAAGCATTTTTTTTCTCTTCAGAAACTTCGGAGAATTTTTTCCCCATGAATCGCTTCACAGAAGATATGGTGTTTGCCGGATTGGTGATTGCTTGACGCTTTGCAGGGTCACCTACCTTACGTTCACCGTTTCCATTGTCCAGAAAAGCCACTATAGATGGAGTGGTTCTTCTTCCTTCACTGTTTTGGATGACTACAGGCTCGTTACCTTCCATTACGGCTACGCAGGAGTTGGTGGTACCCAAGTCAATGCCTATAATTTTTCCCATGATTATATAAGTTTTATTTGTTTTCAGATTGAATCCATTGCCCTTTGTTCAATGCTTGTGCCATCAGCTTTTTTTGCTGTTTTGGTGCCAGTTTGTCAGGATTTATGAGTCAGGGTTGGAGTTTCGGTTTACCATTTGTCACACTCTACCGGATAAATACTGACTTTATTGTCATAAACTCGAGGCTTCATTCAACCCGGAACTGCTTTAGGACATCTAGGTAGGCATGCGGTTTTTTTTCAATTTAAGACATCGGGAGAGCTACAGGTGGCTAGCAGTCGTTATTCTTGGGTTTTTTTGGGTTTGGCTTGTGTCTTTGGGACCTGTACTTTTGAAGGAGTGGTTGGCCTTTTTTCAGGTGTTTTTGTCCAAAAGAGTATCGGGTTTTCCAAATCCATCCATATTTCATCTATTTTTAATGCATGAAGGATAATTTATTGCTGCAGGATATTTTTATTTATCCCATTAAGTCTCTGGGAGGAATTCGGCTATTGGAGGCCAAAGTGGAAGAAAAGGGGTTTCAATATGACCGGAGATGGATGCTTGTCGATCAAAATGCTAGGTTTGTTTCTCAAAGAGAGTTTCCTCTTTTGGCCTTGCTTCAAGTCGAATTTCAGTCCGATGGGCTTCGTGTTTTTTCCAAAAAATCTCCAAATCACGCCCTTTTCATTCCTTTTGAGCAGACAGACGGGCCAGAGATTCCTGTGGTTATTTGGGATGATCAAGTGATAGGGAAAGTGGTTTCCAAGTCTGTCGGGAGGTGGTTTACTGAATTTATCGGCTTTGAAGTTGACCTTGTCTTCATGCCAGAATCTACTCAAAGGAAGGTAGATCCCCGATATGCAGTTCAAGAGGAATCGGTAAGTTTTGCAGATGGTATGCCCTATTTGATAATAGGCCAGTCTTCTCTGGATGAATTAAATACCAGATTGGATGTGCCTGTGCCCATGAATCGTTTCCGTCCCAACCTGGTTTTTTCGGGAGGAGCGCCGTTTTTGGAAGATCAGCTTCACAAAATCCGTTTAGGTTCGGTGGACTTTCAGATCGTAAAGCCTTGTGCGCGGTGTGTTTTGACTACTGTCGATCAGGATACGGGACAAAAGGGACAGGAGCCACTGAAGACACTCGCGACCTATCGCACTGTAAATAATAAGGTCATGTTTGGCCAAAATGTAGTAGCCATGGGAGAAGGTGTTGTGCGGGTAGGCGAGGCGTTGATTCCAATGGATTGAAAAGGGAGTAAAAAACAAAAGCCGGACTGGTCAATTCGATCAGTCCGGCTTTTTGGTTCTTGTAAGGTGTGTTGGTGGGTTAGAAGCTAAATCCGGTAGTCAGCTTGAAGAAGGAATCATTCCCTTCCACTAAGTCAGTTCCAAAGGAAAACCTGGCAAAAGGGCCTCCGCCGGGCTTGGAGAATTGCAGGTATGGGCCAAGCCACTGATAGACATCAGTTGAAGTAGCTACATCCGATCCGCCGGAGTTGATCAAATGTTCATAGTGAGCGCCAAATGAAAAGAACTGACTTGCACGGACACCCAGGTTCAGCCAATAATGTACATAGGCGAGGGTGGTACCGTTTGCAGGGGCTTCATTACGAAGGGGAGAGTAGTAACCGAAATAAAACTGACCTTCCATTTTTTCTTTCAACAAATTGACGGTTAAGTTTGGGACGATACCATCCCCAAAGATTGCTGGCCCTTCGGTGCCTGAACTGAGCAAGTTTCCTCCTAGTAATCCGATTTGTGGATTAATTGATAGACCATCCGCTGCTTGAAAGTTTGCTCCAATGCCGAATTCTGTCCAGTTGCCCCAAGCAGCGCCAGTCCCTCCTCCCCAATGTATGCCATAGAAGGTCAGTTGGGCTTTGTCAGAAAATCCATAGGAGCCCTGGAAGGTAGGATAAAATCCAAAAAATTGGTCTGTATTGAGTGCAACGGAGAAGTTGAACTGCTTTTCTTCCTGTGCTAAGGCGGGATTTGCTGCCAACACAGAGAAAAAGGTCGTAAGAAGGATAAATATTAATCCTTTTGGTTTAAAATTAAACAGGGTTTTCATAGAAATGTGTTTTTTGGTTTTAAATAGGTTTGAATTAAATCCTAATTTGATATAAATAATGTTTTTAAATCAAATTATGGTTAAAAGTATAACCTGTATTCATAATAAAAAATTATTTATTGAAAAAAATTCAAAAAAACATCAATATAATTATTGATTTTGTAATATATAAGTAAAATTTATGAAAATTGTTGAAAAAAAAGAGACTTATCGCCCCTTTTTAGGTTATGAAGTGGTTTATTTTATTGACACACGGAATCTTACCAGTAACCAAATTTTATTTGGTAAACCATGAGGTTTGTAAATCGATAAAGAAAAAAGAGTATTGAATTAGAAGGGTGATGGAAAATTCCGTGTTCACCCAAACTTCCAATTTTGATTTGTAAACCTTAGAAATCAAAGCTTTAGGTTTTCCAGGTAGTGTCCTGAAATATAACTTTCTAGAAAAGAGGTCTAATTACAGAACTCCTTACTTCTCGCAAACTGGATTTGCGGTGATTTTGAAAATCATTT
>CAZNND010000059.1:0-28499 GCA_964574365.1 uncultured Limnohabitans sp. | reverse complement strand
TTTCTCGTGGTTAACTACATGAAACTGGTTTGTTTTTTCAGTCGGACGGAAAAATAGTAAGTTTTAAAAGCGATTTCCCTGGGTATTGAACCTGTAATTTGCATTAATTGCCTAAAAATAAAGATCTTGCGCCAGTTGGTAAACTTGGGCATGTCCTTCAATAATGTCCTTTACCTGTTTAGAATATCCTCCACCCATACAACAAAGTATTGGTGCATTGATGGATTTAGCCAATTGTAAAACAATTTTATCCCGATTTTTAACTCCAGACATACTTAATGCCAATCTTCCAAGTTGATCGGAAGCCAAAACATCAACACCACTTTGATAGATGATAAAGTCAGGTAAAAATTCATCCATAATCCGATTTAAAGTCCGCTCCAATAGGGATAGGTAATCTCCGTCCTGGGTTCCGTCTGGAAGGCCAATGTCAAGATGGGACTGTTCTTTTCGATGAGGATAATTTTTGTCCCCATGCATACTAAACGAAAAAACATCCTGTCTTCCTTTAAACATTGCAGCTGTCCCATTTCCCTGATGAACATCCAAATCAACAATCAAAATTTTTTTCGCCAACTGGTTTTCAACCAGGAAATTAGCAGTTATCGCCAAATCATTTAACAAACAGAATCCTTCTCCCCTATCTGAAAATGCATGATGAGTTCCCCCTGCAATATTTAGCGCTATTCCATATTCCAAAGCAAAAAGTGCTGCCTGAACCGATCCACCTGCAATTTTGATTTCCCTTTCTATCAGCTCTTGGCTAAGTGGGAAGCCTGTTGCTCGGATTTCTTGTTTTGTCAGTTCAAGATTTTTTAATTTCGAAAAATAATCAGGTTGGTGCGTATTCAAAATCCACTGTTCATCCAAAAAAGTCGGCTCAAAAAAATTGGATTCTTTAACCGTGCCTTCATAAAGCAATTGTTCTGGAAGCAGGGCATATTTTTCCATAGGAAAACGATGACCTTCTGGTAAAGCATGTGAATAGCAAGAAGAAAAAGCAATTTTAAGCATGAAGAAGTGCCCAAAAATCAGACTTCACAAAGGTAAGACTTGAAATCTTTCTGGTCTTTTAAAATTCATCTTCTTCTGTCTGAAAAGAATAAAGTGTTTCATCCAAAACAAGGGTATCGTCATTGAACTCTTGGATAAATTTCTTCACTACTTCTTCATTAATCTCTTCCACGTTTATCGCAGCATCCAGACCGATTCCATAGTCATGATAGGTATCAAGATCTACAAACTCTTGAACTTTAACCGTTTCCTCTTCCTCTAGATCCATGATTATTTCAGTGATAAACCAGCCAATTTCTTCGTCTTCACTTGAAAGGGGGGTCAGGTTACCATTTTCATCTTCCTCATATTGGATTCCTTTGAAATTTGGAAACTTTTTCGCAGCCTCATGTTCTGCAAGCTCAAACACCTCACTTGAATGGTGCAACCTTAAAGTATACAGAACAGCATCATAAATTACCTCCTTACCTTCAAATTTCCCTACAAAATAGAAATTCACATACTCTTCAGAATTTTCTTCATCTGGAATTATTTTGAAAATTTTTCCTGATTTCTTTAATTCATTCTTTAGTTCTTCAATGTTTTTCGGGTCAAACCCGGGATTAGAAAAAGCCATTTTTTAAAAATTTTACTTAGACAATAATAAAGCAACTCGTGGTTGCTATTTTTAGAACTATAAATTAACAGGATTAATTGAAGTAATAAAATGATTCAAAAAAAATTTGATAAAGAATTTGTCAACAAACTGTTAAAACAGACAGAGAGCCAGACTCTTGACTTCAAACAACAAATTACCTCCAAAGAAAAGATAGCCAGAACAATTTCTGGAATGGCAAATTCTGATGGTGGTCTACTTGTGATAGGACTTTCTGACCAACGGAAAATTATTGGGATTGATCCAGAGGAAGAGCGGTTCATGATAGAAACAGCAAATGAAGAGTTTTGCCTGCCAAAAGCCTCAATATATCTCGAAGAAGTCAAACTCCTGGAGGAGGACCTAGATGGAGAAGAAAAGTCAATTTTGATTGTAGAGGTTAATAAAATGAAGGATTCTATTGTTTTCGTACGAAATCAAAGTGGGGAATTAAAGGCGTTCAAACGAGAAAACGACAAAACCCTATCCATTTGAATTAAGTGAATTGCCAAACATGCCATTTATCACACTTAAACAAACTGAATTGCCCAATGCCCACCAAAATCCATCTACATAAAATCCGGGAACCAATTCTGCCGCAAGTAATACAACCAGTGCATTAATTACCAAGAGAAACAACCCAAAAGTTATAAAAGTAATGGGGAAAGTGATGATTACCATCAAGGGTTTGATGGTCATGTTAATTAATATAATTACCGCAGCAAGCATAAAACCCGTGAACCAGTTTGAAACAGATACTCCGCTAAGTAGCCAATCAGCAATTACAACAGAAATCCCACCAACTAGGACTTTAACCAGAAAAGTGGAGGCTTTTGATTTTATTTTCATTTTTCAGTATATGCTTAACGTAAAGAAACTGATAAAAATCAGCTTTTGAAACGCTTTCCATTGGTGGAATTTTTAAAAATATTGGCAATCAAAATTTATATTTGTACAAATATTTGTTATTACGTGATCCTTATTGCTTTATTTCTTCTCCATTGGTATTTCTCTTTGTTTTGCCAAAGCTTTTTCCTCCATCGGTACGCTGCTCATCAAATGTTTGTCATGAGTAAATTCTGGGAAAAGTTCTTTTACTTTTTTACCTGGTTGTGGCAGGGCAGTTCCTATTTATCTCCAAGAGCATATGCAATTTTGCATCGAATGCATCATGCCTATTCTGATACGCCAAAGGACCCACATAGTCCACACCATACAGAAAATCTTTTTACCATGATGTGGAAAACGAAGAACATATACAACGATTACTTTAGCTTTAAACTTAAACCAGAGGAACGTTTTTCAAAAGATATCCCAGACTGGGGGAAATTCGATCGCTTTGCAGACAACATGGCCGTACGACTAGGCTGGGGGGTATTTTATTTGCTCATCTACATTCTTTGCATTTCTGTATTTGAACTTTCTGGAACGCATTGGTGGATGTATTTTCTTCTTCCCATTCATTTTTTGATGGGACCCGTTCATGGTGCAATTGTAAACTGGAGTGGACACAAATATGGCTATGCTAATTTTAACAATAACGACCAATCCAAGAACTCTTTGCTACTGGATGTATTGATGCTAGGTGAATTATTTCAAAACAATCACCACAAGTTGCCAAACAGACCAAATTTTGCAGTCAAGTGGTATGAGTTTGATCCTACTTACCCCATTGTGAAATTCCTGCATTCTACAGGAATAATCAAATTAAAGACTGCCTGAGTTTTTTTCCTAGCTCTACCTTAGCAATAATTAGGTGTATCTGATCTATTTCTAATCTAGCTTTTTATTATCATGCCTTGATTTTGAAAAAATGGATATACGGAATCCTGCCACTAGCCAAATTTCATTTTGTTAGTGCTTAAGGGTATAAATCGATCAATAGGAAGAACATAGAATTAACAAAGGGGTGAGAAATTCAACGCATACCAAAACTTTTAAATTTGATTTGTTTACCTACGAAATCAAAGCTTTAGCTTTTCAGCCTTAGTATCTTTCCCGAATCCTTCTGGAGAGCCTACTGCAAAAGATTTTTTTAGCCACGAAGGCGCTAAGGCAATAGGAGAAAGTGAATTACCCTCTACGCTAAACCCTATCTTTTTGTCTTCGGGCCTTTGTGGCAAAATAATCTCATAAACTAATAAATTAACCATTAGTGTAGAATCGAACTTATTGGGATAATACTTTATACTATTTCCAATCTTTTCAATGCTGCTTTAGCAATAGTCATTTCTAAATCCAAAACCGGCTAATATATGTCGGCGTGCAATCAACCGGATATACATATTAAAAAATGACATTCGCTTTATGAGCGTTTAAAAGTTTAGGATTTTTTAGGTTCAGGTCTCCCTTGAAGCTATGGTGAACATTTTTACCGAAAGCTTTTTCGATAATAAATGACATACACTTACTTATCCGGATACACATAAGGTTTTAAATGCCTTTTTAGTATAGATCGTATGTAGAAAATTACTTTTTAAAAATATAATATATTGACAATCAATATTTTAATAAAAACATCTTCTAACTGATTGATTTTTTTTTGATTTTATTTTGCAATAAAGAAACTAAATCCATAATTTTCTATCGAATTAAATCTTAACACCTTATGAAACCTTTAACCAGAGCAGAAGAAGAAATCATGCAAATTCTTTGGGAAATCGAAAGAGGATTTGTCAAAGACATTTTGAATCCAATGACCGAACCAAAACCTGCTTACAATACTGTTTCGACAATTGTAAGAATTCTTGAGAGAAAAGGTTTTGTTAGTCATAAGTCCTATGGCAAAAGCCATGAGTATTTTCCAATTGTTTCGAAAGATGAGTATCGAACATTCATAATCAAAAGAATGCTTGAAGGATATTTCGAAAGTTCTTACGCCAAGATGACCAAGTTTTTCCAAGACGATGAGTCATTGAATACAAGTCAATACCAGTAAAGCTGTAAGTACAAAAACATAAATAAACCCCAGCCTATTTGGCTGGGGTTTATTTTTATCGTATATCTTTCAACAGTTCTTCTACTGCCTTTTCCAATTGTTGATCAATTCCTTTGTCAATTTTGCCGGGCATATTTTTAACCTCAAACTGGGGTCTTGTTTCATTGTTTTCCAACCACTCCCCTGCCTTATTTTTAGCTGAAATTGGCACAGCACCCCAGCGTGTACCATCCGGTAGGCTTTCCCATCCTGCAAAAGAACATGTTCCCGGAGTGGGCATTCCGACTGTCTTTCCAATTTTCAAATCAGTGTAGCCACAGGCAAAACAGTGGCCATCAGAATAATTGGCTTCGTTAAACATCGCCAAGGTTGGTTTGGTCCAACGTGCTGTAGGTTCGCCTCCAACAACTTTGTCCGCGGTAGCATAGGTCAAAAAGGACTCTCCGGTAAAGAACATAGCCAAATCAGCCACTAGGTCTCCGCCTCCATTGAATCGGGTATCCACGACAATGCCCTGCTTTTCGTAGTATTTACCAAGCATGTCTTCATAGACATTCCGGTAAGGCCCATCACTCATCCCCGGAATGTGAACATAACCCAATTTTCCACCACTAAGCTTTTCCACTTCTTCTTGGTTCTTTTTCACCCAACGCTTATAAAGCAATTGATTTTCAGTGGCAAGAGAAATTGGTTTAATGGTGTGTTGAGCCCTTAAATTTGTTTTTGGATCAAATACTTCGATCAGCGTAAACTTATCTGCCTTTCGATTGAGCAGCTTTGCAAAATCAAGCTCAGGTGTAATCAATTCTCCATCGATTCGCTCGATGATCATGCCTGCTGACAAGTTGATGCCAGCCTTGTCCAAAGGACTCCCTTGAATTACCTCTGTAATCTTAATGCCATTTCCTTCATGCTTGTAATCAAAAAAAACTCCGAGCGCTCCTGTAGCATCAGCCATAGAAACAGATCTGGAGTATCTTGCTCCAGCATGGGAAACATTTAGTTCTCCAATCATTTCAGATAAAAGTTCTGCAAACTCATAGCTATTACCGATATGGGGAAGGTATTTTTGATAGTTGGGTTTAATGGCATTCCAGTCCACTCCATGCATTTCAGGTGTATAGAAAATTCCTTTTGTCCTTAACCATACGTGCTCGAAAAGATGAACTGTCTCAGCATTTTTGTCAAAAGTCATTTCCCCCGAGATTTTGATGGACTCGCGCTTCATAGTTTCAGTGTTAATTTTTGAAATGCTTCCATCTGCCAAGACATAAAGGTTCTTTTGATCCTTATCCCAAACCAAACGACCAGAATTCGCATCCAAAGGTATCTCTTGCTTAGTATCTTTAGTTCTTAGATTGGTGGACCAAAGGTTCATTCCTTTCTCAAATCGAGCTAAATAATACAGCTTCTCCCCGTCCTTAGACAAAACCGCATCACCCATGATCGAAGAATGAATGGTCAATCGGGCTTTTCGCTCTTCAAAGCCATCCCAGTTGAAAACTAAAGCTTCCTCCTTTTTCTCTACAGCCTTTAGATCAGTCTTGGATTTATCCTCAGGTGAAACTGGCTTCTTTGATTTTTCGATTTCTTTCAGTAATTCAAATTCATCTTTGCTCAGTCTAAACTTGTCCCAAGTTGACTGATCAAAAAATAAGGCATATACATCCTCTTCCATTCTCCCACTGCTTGCATAGCTTCTCAAACCGTCCCGATTGGTAAACCAAATCATCTGCTTTCCACCGTTTACCCATTTGGCATTTTCATCGGAATAGCCGCTTTGTGTCAGTTTTCTCATTTTTTCTTTCCCGGAAGCATCCAAAAGGACCACTTCTGAATTGGTCATGGTAGGTCGATAGCTGGCAAGTAACCACTTGCTGTCAGGGCTCCAGGTAAAATACTGATCCCCATCACTCATGTGGAAAAGTAAATCAGGTCCCATCAAGGTTACACTGGTTTTGGTTGCCAAATCCACTACTTTCATGCTTCTTCTTCCTTCGATATAGGCCAGTTTTTTTCCATCAGGAGATAACTTGGGCAAATAGGCATCAGTGCCCACGCTTATCAAAAGCTCCTCTTTAAGCAAGGTTGAGGCAAAGAAAAACGGCTCCTCAACTCTTACCTTAGAACTTTTGTAAATCTGCCACTTCCCCCCACGCTCTGAGGCATAGACCACCGACTTACCATCTGGAGCAAACTCAACAAATCGCTCTTGCTCAGGAGTAGTAGTAATTCTCTTTGTCAATGAACCATCCACCGATGTAACAAATACTTCTCCCCGTGCAATGAAAGCGATCTCTTTCCCGTCAGGAGAAATGGACATTTCACGCACTCCCCCATTAATGGAAATGTAATTATCCGGATTGGAAATGGCCTGAGTAGCAATGAACACATCCAGCCTTTTTGCATCAGCTCCTTTTTTCATAGTGTACAATTGCCCGTCGTAACTAAAGCTCATCGTACCATCATTAGAGATACTCAGAAATCGAACCGGAAAATCTTTAAAACTGGTCAGTGCCTGATTTTGGTTGGGATTAGCTAAAGGCATACTGTACACATTGAAGCTTCCACTTGCCTCGCTGAGGTAATAAATTTCTGATTCATCTGGAGAAAAAACTGGATTACGGTCTTCTCCATAAAACTTGGTGAGCATGAGGTGCTCATTTTTTCCAGCATCATACAACCAAATATCCCTGGCAATACCGGACTGATGATGCTTTCTCCATTCGTTTTCCCCTCCTTTTTTATCCTGATAAATCATCTTAGAGCCATCCTTGGAGATTTGAACATATTCAGCTGGAATTGTCCAAACCTGATTTACTCGACCGCCTTTTTTATTGACTTGGTAAAGTTCTGGTTGAGAACCCGTCGGATATTGACGATGTTCGGCAACATCCAATCTAGCCGCTCCAAAAATAACTTTCTCCCCATCTGAGCTAAAATCATAAGGCATCTCATCCGTTGAATGATAGGTTAGCCGCTGAGCCTCTCCACCACCTGCACTCATGATGAAAACATCAAAATTGCCATAACGATCAGAAGCGAAAGCAATATGTTGTCCATCCTGTGACCAAACCGGCTTGAAATCGTGTGCCTCATGGAAAGTCAATTGAATGGCTTTACCTCCAACACTTGATACAAGGTAAAGGTCGCCTTTATACGTAAAAGCGATCTGGCTTCCGTCAGGAGAAATTGCCGGATAGCGAAGCCAGTTAGCAGTATTTTGAGCTTGGACTCCGCTGCACATCAGCAAGGAAATTCCAAAAGCGAGAGAAAGAAATCGTTTTAGCATAGGTGTAAACTTGATTTTTACGAATGTAAGCAATTAAAACTAGGCCTTAAATAGATGTTTTGAAGAATGGTTTTCCTTCCTTGGCCACTAAGCTAAAAGCGGCTGAATTGAACGAGAAATTTCCATACTCCTCCGATAACCCTATATTTGCGGACAATTAATAACGACCTTTTCCGATGAATTCATTTATAGAAGAGCTGAAATGGAGAGGAATGCTCCAGGACCTGACACCAGAAATTGAAGATCACCTTGAAAAAGGAATGGCTTCTGCCTATCTGGGGTTTGATCCTACAGCAGATTCCCTACATATTGGCCATTTGGTCGGCGTGATGACCCTGCTTCATTTTCAACGGGCAGGTCACAAACCCTTCGCATTGGTGGGAGGTGCAACTGGTATGATCGGCGACCCTTCTTTCAAGTCTGCCGAGCGAAATCTTTTGGACAAATCGACTTTAGATCACAATGTGACATGTATTCAAGGACAATTGTCCAAATTTTTGGATTTTTCCGGTGCTACTATCAATAAAGCAGAACTGGTTAACAATTACGACTGGATGTCGCAGTTTTCCTTTCTGGACTTTATCCGTGATGTGGGAAAGCACATCACCGTCAACTACATGATGTCTAAAGACAGTGTAAAAAGAAGACTTGAAGATGGAAGCGGGCTTTCTTTCACCGAGTTTAGTTATCAGCTTATCCAAGGCTATGATTTTTACCATCTTTGGAAAAACAACAACTGTACAATCCAGCTGGGAGGATCTGATCAGTGGGGAAACATTGTCACCGGGACGGAATTGATCCGAAGAATGGGAGGCGGAAGCGCCTACGCATTGACCGTTCCACTGATCACCAAAGCAGATGGTACCAAGTTTGGAAAAACAGAAAGTGGTTCTGTTTGGCTCGATCCAGAGAAGACTTCGCCTTATGCATTTTACCAATTTTGGCTCAATGTCTCTGATGAAGATGCTAGCAAATATATCCGCATTTTCACAGTGCTGGATCAGGAAACTATTACAAATCTTGAAGCTGAACATGTCAAGGATCCGCACTTGAGACTGCTTCAGAAAGAAATTGCGAAGCAGGTGACTACCCTGGTTCACAGTAACGAGGATTATGAGATGGCGGTGAAAGCTTCAGAGATTCTTTTCGGTAAGTCCTCAACCGAAGATTTAGCGGCATTGGATGAGCGAACATTCTTGTCCGTATTTGAGGGAGTGCCACAAGTGCAAATAACCAGAGAAGAATTTGACTCCATAGAAAATGTGCTGGATCTTTTTGGAGAAAAAACCCAAGCCAAAATTTTCCCCTCAAAAGGAGAGGCTAGAAAGATGATCCAAGGTGGAGGAGTCAGCATAAATAAGGAAAAAGTCGCCGATCCAAACGCCCATTTGAACTTTGTACTACTGCAGGGAAAATACCTCTTGATCCAAAAAGGAAAGAAAAATTACTTCATCCTGAGCGTTAAATAGATTCTTCGAAACTTAAAAAAGACCTTAATCAACTAAAATTAAGGTCTTTTGACAAGTTTCTTCCAGTCAAATTTTTGACCGTTGTTTACTAGTTTTGTATTTTGATTGAGTTGAATATTTTCTAAAATGTCGGGGGAAAAAAATAAGGAAAAACTGATTTTGGATGCAGCTATTGTACTTTTCACGACCAAAGGGTATGAGGCTACTAGAATCGAAGATGTGGCTAAAAAAGCAGGGATCAGTAAAGGTTTAACCTACTTTTATTTTAAAAACAAGGAGGATTTATTCATGGCTTTGACAAAAAAAGCTTTTGATCAATTGAAGGAGGAATTCCGGGAGTCCTTTACTACCAAGGGAAGAACGGGATTGGAAATGGTTTTGGATTTGGTTAAAAGAATTTGGGAATTTTCTGAAAAACAGCCAGTTTACTACCATTCGATCATTCATTTTTTGGAATTAATGAAAAAATACACAGACCCAAATGCAACACAAGAAATAGATCCGAAAATTATGATTTCAGAGCATTTTCAAAAGTTGCTTGAAATACATCATGATCCGGTGAAAACTGGAATACAGATGATATCTACAGGCATCAAGGATGGAAGCATACGACCTGAATTACAGCCTGAGATTACTTTTTACACGATCTGGAGTATGATTATTGGTTTTGAAAAAATGAAAGGGCCTATTGCCTATGATCGGAAAGAGACCAAAATAAGTCCTGAGGCTTGGAAATCAGGTTATTTGAAACTTATCCAAGATCTTCTCAAAGGAACTGTCCAATCAGGAAAACAACAGGTCGTTCAAACGAGCTTATTTTAAAAAAAAAGCTGTCTTGAAGACAGCTTTTATCTGCTCTTCCAAAGTTCTTTCAACGCTTTCCCATTTACCATCAGCATAAATCGGGCTGGATTCGGTATCAGGACAATTCTCAAATCAACCTTTCCCAATTGGTCTGATTCAATCGGGACTCCTTGTTTGCCCTCAACCTCATAGGACACAATTCCATTGCTATCTTTTTGTAATTTTTTGTATTGGTTGGCTAGATAAGCAGAAGGCAGCAAAATATCTGTATCAGACTTCAGCTTGGCGTATATTTTATTCAGCACAGGCTCAAGGATTTCTTCATAGTCTTCATTGAAATCATCCTCCAGATCATGTAGCTTATCCTCCAAATCATCATATTGGTCGTTACTGTAATCCATTTGGCTAAGCTCATTTCGCTTTTCTACCAATTCGGTAAGTTGCTGGTCTAATTTTACCCAGTTCATTTATTAAAATTTTTTAGAGTGCAAAGATGAGTATTCTCTAAGTTTTTGCCGAATAACTAATGAATTATTCACTAATCAATAAGATCTTTCCATTCCTTCCAGGCTTCTCATAGGCGTCAAGTGCCGCTTTGAATTCAGTTAACGGAAACTTTTGTGCTACATCTACTTTTGAACCTTGCATCAACAGAAAGCCAAATACTTGTTGGAAAGCTTTCATTCTATTTTCTGGAGCCAACTCTTCAATCCAAGTACTCAACCAAAATCCTTCAATGGCTAGATTTTTAAAAATTAACAACCCACTATTGACGGGCATATTTTCAAGTGCCAAAGCTCCAAAAACCATCATTTTTCCCTTTGGCCTCAAACATGATAGGGCTTTGGCTCCTAGCGAGCCTCCCACAGCATCAAAAACCACGTGTACCCCTCCCTCCGTTTTTTCAGCAATTACTTTTTGTATTTTTTCTGTTTCGGTATTGACTGTAAGATCAGCCCCCAAACTTTCCAAAAGAACTTTTTGCTCATCGTGTCTGACCGTTGCGGCAACTTTAATTCCCTTAGCTTTTGCCATTTGAACGGCAAATTTTCCAAATGCTGAAGCGCCAGCTGTAATTAAAAGCCAATCTCCTGATTTCAGACCGGAATGTTCGATCATGCCGAAGGCAGTCATTGGATTTACAAAGGCTTGGCATGCCACATCGTCCGACATTGCATTTGGAATAGGAATCACCAATGACGCGGGAACGCACACATACTCTTTCCAAGTACCAATGGAGGTAAACATTACGCGAGTACCCGACTTGACCATTCCTGATTCATCCCCTCGTTCTACAACCCCACTCGCTTCAAAACCTGCACTACTTGGCAACTTTGGAGTAATCCCATACATTCCTCTCACAAACATTATATCAGAGGGATTGATGTTTCTCGCCAAAACCTTTATCAATACCTCATGGGGCTTTGGATTGGGAATAGGGCTTTCTTTCAGTTGAAGAACCTCTTGAGGTCGTCCTGTTTGTTCAAAAATCAATTCTTTCATCATTATCTCAAATTTATTCATATACCTAAACTTGTTGGACTTTAGTTGTGTTACCAAAATTCAAAAATTAACAAAGTTATTTTCTTCCACCATCGGAAAAAGAACTTTTGATTCCCCTCAGCTGGTTTTAATTTCTTAACTTTTGGAAGAAATTAAACCCAAAATTGTATGGACTTATCTGCACTTTTTTCACTGCAAGGAAAAGTTGCCCTAATTACAGGTGCAAGTAAAGGAATTGGATTCGGTATTGCTGAGATTTTTTCAGCAGCAGGAGCAAAAGTAGTCATCTGCAGCAGAAAACAGGAAGGATTGGATGAAATGGCAAACCAACTTAATTCCAAAGGTTACGAGGTCACAGGAATTGCCTGCAATGTCGGCAATATGGAAGAGCTGCCCAAATTGGTAGAAAAATCCGTCGAGAAATATGGAGGAATTGACATTCTTGTCAACAATGCGGCTACAAATCCTGTATTTGGTCCAGTGCAAGAAACTAGCTTAGAAGCATTTGACAAAATCATGAGCGTCAATGTGAAGGCAGCATTTGAACTTTCGAAGCTGTGTTATCCTCATCTAAAAAATTCCTCCGGAGCGGCAATAATCAATATTTCCAGCATTGGTGGACTATCACCAGAACAAGGGTTGGGAATCTATTCCGTGTCCAAGGCAGCTTTGATTTCGCTTACAAAAGTTTTAGCCAAAGAATGGGGTGATTCTAAAATCCGGGTAAATGCTATCTGTCCTGGATTGATACAGACCAAGTTTTCAGAAGCACTCTGGTCCAATGATAAAATTATGTCCATGATCTTGAGGCAACTGGCAATCAAAAGAGCAGGAACCTCCGAAGAAATCGGAGCTATGGCCTTGTTCCTTGCTTCTTCAGCTTCCGCTTACACCACTGGAGGTGTTTTTACAGCGGATGGTGGATTTACGATATAAAAATACTCGGATGCATTCTTATCAAACTTTCAAACAGGAAGAGCTGGAAGGACTTCTTCAACATTATCGGCAATTTGTAAAAGAAGAACTTTTCCCCATCGATTTAAAAGTTGTTCTAGGGCCTTTTAAAAGCTTTATACCCCACTTAAAAGAATTGCGGATAAAAGCTAAATCGCTTGGACTTTTCGCACCGCACCTATCCAAAGAAGATGGTGGGCTAGGATTGAATCTTGTTCAGTTTGCTCAGGTTTCTGAGATTTTAGGCCAAAGTCCTATTGGTCATTATGTTTTCAATTGTGCTGCTCCAGATATCGGGAACATGGAACTGCTTCATCTTTTTGGATCCCAACTACAAAAAGAGCTTTGGCTATTCCCACTTCAACAAGGAGAAATTAGATCCTGCTTCGCCATGACAGAGCCGGAAATGCCCGGAAGTAATCCGGTTCATTTGGGAACTACTGCGACCAAGGAAGGAAATGATTATGTTATTAATGGCCATAAATGGTTTACCACAGCAGCAGATGGGGCAAAATTCACCATAGTCATGGCAGTGACTAATCCGGATGCACCTTCTCTTTATCAAAAAGCAAGCATGATTATCGTTCCTTTGGATAATCCAGGCTATAAATTGGTTCGAAATATTCCGATCATGGGTGAGGCAGGGGAAGACTATTTATCCCACGGCGAAGTAAAGTTTGAAAATTGCCGAGTTCCTATAACTCACCTAATTGGTAAAGAAGGTCAGGGATTTGCTTTAGCGCAGGAGCGACTGGGACCTGGAAGAATTCATCACTGCATGCGTTGGATAGGGATTTGTGAACGAGTTTTTGATTTGATGTGTAAGAGGGCTATTTCTAGAGAGCTCGATCCCGGAAAATCACTTTCAGAAAAGCAAACCATTCAAAATTGGATTGCGGAAAGTCGGGCAGAAATCAAAGCCAGCCGACTTATGGTCCTAGATACCGCTGTGAAAATGCAGAAATTAGGAGGAAAAGCCGTGAAGGAAGATATTTCTACCATCAAATTCTTTGTTGCAGATGTGTTGATGAAAGTGATCGATAGGGCCATTCAAGTTCATGGCGCCTTAGGAATCACGGATGACACCTTGCTTTCTTTTTGGTATCGACACGAGCGAGGATCTAGAATCTATGACGGTCCTGATGAGGTACATAAATCCGCTTTGGCAAGAAGCATTTTGAAAAATTATAGTGGTGTATGAACCAAGCTTTGGATTTTAAAAGTTTAAAAGAATTTCTAGGCTTACAGCTCGGATGTATTCCCGAGGAAATTACAATTTCCCAAATTTCCGGAGGCTATTCTAATCTAACTTTTCTGATACAAACGCCCGGGGGTAACTCAATTCTTAGACGTCCTCCATTTGGGGAGAAAATTGCTAAAGCCCACGACATGGGCAGGGAACTCAGGATTTTGCAAGGCCTTCAAAAGGCAGGTTATTCCAAAAGCCCGAATCCTATTTTATTTAGTGATGATGACTCGATTTTTGGGGCACCTTTCTTTTTGATGGAGTTTGTAGATGGGTTTATCCTGAGAAATAAAATCCCGAAAGGAGTCCAATTTAGCGATGAAGATTTTCACAGTCTTTCCATAAACGCACTAGACTGCCTGATTGAACTCCATAGCTTGGAATTGGAAAATTCAGGACTCAATCAGCTTGGAAAACCGGAGGGCTATACCCAAAGACAGGTGGAAGGATGGATTGATCGGTACTTCAGGGCCAAAACCCATGAATTTCCAGAATTAGAGCAGACAGCCTTGTATTTACAAAATAATTTACCTGAATCAGAAAAAGTCGCCTTTATCCATAATGACTTCAAATATGACAATTTGGTGCTTGATCGAGACAGAAAGGTCGAAATAAAGGCTGTTTTGGACTGGGAAATGGCAACGGTGGGCAATCCGTTGATGGATTTGGGTACAAGCTTGGCATATTGGGCACAAGCGGATGACCCTGAGATCCTGAAAATGTTTAATCTCAGCCATCTTTCAGGGAATCTAACCAGGCAACAAGCCATAGATTATTATTCAGAACAAACTGACCTTTCTATGGAAGAAATAATTTTCTATTACGCCTTTGGACTTTTCAAGGTCGCTGTGATTGCGCAGCAGATTTTCAAGCGCTATTCACAGGGTTTTGCCAATGATCCCAGATTTGCTTCCTTAATCCACGTAGTTGAAGCAGCAGGCAAAAAGGCCCAACAATCAATTTCCACTCAAAAAATTTAAGTCCTAATGACTATTCAAAAAATTTGTATTCTCGGAGCAGGGACGCTGGGTTCACGTGTAGCCCTGCAGTCGGCAATTTCCGGATTTGAAGTAAGTGTATTTGATATCCATCAAAAAGCCTTGGATTTTGGCAAAAAAACAATGGAAAAAATCCTTAGGCAATTGGTTAAAACTGGTCAATTGAACGAGGCTCAGATTGAAGAAATTTTTTCACGAATTCAATTCACACTAGATCCAAATGAAGCTGTATCCGATGCAGATTTCATCAATGAAAGCGTCACCGAAGAGGTTGACATTAAGAAAAAAGTATGGAAGCAGTTTGGAGAAATTGCACCAGCAAAAACCTGGTTTACCACCAATACTTCCTATTTACTTCCTTCCATGTTTGCAGAGGAAAGTGGCCGAGCTTCCATGTTTTGTGCATTTCATTTTCATGATGTATTTTATTCCCGGGTAGTGGACATCATGCCCCACCCTGGAACAAATCCCGAGATGATACCTATGTTGGAAGATTTAGGCAGAAAACTTAATCAAGTTCCCGTTTTGGTTAAAAAAGAAAATCCTGGGTACATTTTCAATACCATGCTCATGGCTCTTATTGGCGCCGCTGGAAAATTATTGACCAGAGAAGTGGGCAGTATTGAGGATATTGATCGTTCCTGGATGGTTAATTTTCATATGCCCATGGGACCTTTTGGAATTTTGGATTCTATCGGACTGGACACCGCCTGGCATGTTACCCACAAAATGCCTGATGCGGCTTCAAAGGCCTTTGCCTCACTCTTGAAAAGCTATATTGATCTTGGAAAATTGGGTGAAAAGAGCGGAGAAGGATTCTATACCTATCCCAATCCAGCCTACAAGCATCCGGATTTCTCTAAATGAAACAAAATTTTAGGTATTTGATTTTCTCTCCCTTGTCTGAAAAGATTTTCTCATAACGTGTTTTGATCCCATGGTGATCGTCACGCATTTCACTTTGATAAAAGTCATGTGTATAGGCAATCACCTCGATATCCTCACGAGTTTTTATCAGTTCGAGCGTGTAATCAAATAGCCCGGTATTGTCGGTTTTGAAATGAATCAAGCCATTTGCCTTGATCATAGGCTTGTACATATCTAAAAATCTCGGGGAAGTAAGACGCCTCTTTTCATCTCCATCTCTCGGAAAAGGGTCAGGAAACGTAATCCACAGCTCTGAAATCTCACCTATCCCAAAGAACTCCTCCAAATTTTGGATTTGAGTTCTGAGAAAGGCAACATTGGTCAGTCCTTCAGCAGTTGCGATAGAACTCCCTTTCCAAATTCTACTTCCTTTAATGTCAACTCCTACAAAGTTTTGATTGCGGTACGCCCTGCCAAGACCCACGGTAAATTCACCTCTGCCACAGGCAAGTTCTACTACAAGTGGTTGATGATTTTGAAACTGAATCTCGTGCCAGTTGCCCTTGATCGTTTCGAAAATAGGCTTTCCAGCCTGAATCACGTTGGGATTGGCTTCATTTTGGGCGAAGCGAACCAGCTTTTTTCTGCTCATTTAAAGGTCGTCGATTTCTGCGACCACAAAAGTACTCCCTCCGACAAAAATCAAGTCATTCGATCCGGCATTTTTTCGGGCAAATTGCAGGGCCTGATTCACATTTGGAATTACTTCCCCAATTAGACCAAACTCAGCAGCTTTCTGTGCTAGTATTCCCGCCTCCAAAGCCCTTGGCAAATCGGCCTGACAAAATACATATCTAGCCTCCTTTGGTAGCAAATCCAAAATTTTAGAGATATCCTTGTCCTGTACCATTCCGATAACCATCCATAGCTGCTTAAAGGAATAGCTTTCCAATTGTCCCAAAATTGCGCGAATTCCAGGTTCGTTATGGCCTGTGTCTGCGATTATGGTTGGGTTTTGTCCCAAAATCTGCCATCTGCCTCTCAGTCCGGTCAAGTTAGTGACTTCTTTCAAACCCTTTCGAAGAGCATCATCCGAAATATTCCAGCCCATCAGTTGAAGTTGATTTACTGACTCCAGGATTCCGGGAAGGTTATAAAGCTGGTAATCTCCCAAAAGGCCATAATCGAAGGTTGAAGTTTCACCATTCTGAGAAACCTCATATCTGGCTAATCCAGACTTTGAGGAAGTAATTTTTTTAAGCTTGATTTTTTGATCGGCAAAGGTGATTGGAGCCTGGATTTCTTGGGATTTCTTAAAGAAAACTGGAGTAGTCTCACTTTGACTTTGGCTGATAATGACTGGAACTCCGGATTTAATTATTCCTGCTTTTTCTCCAGCAATGAGCGACAAGGTATTTCCCAAGAACTGCATGTGATCCCAACCAATATTTGTAATGACCGACAACTCAGGCCTAATCACATTGGTGCTATCCAGCCTTCCTCCCATTCCTACTTCAATAATGGCTATATCTACTTTTTCTTGGGCGAAATACCAATAAGCCAAGCCTACGGTCATCTCAAAAAAACTAGGCTTTAACTCATCCAAAAGAGACTTGTTGGCTTCTACAAAATTAACCACCGCTTGCTCGGTAATCTCTATTCCATTAATTCGCACCCGTTCGGTGAATGATTTGAGATGTGGTGAAGTGTACAAGCCTGTTTTATATCCTGCTGATTGTAAAATAGCTGCCAAAGTATGGGAAGTACTCCCCTTTCCATTGGTGCCGGCCACGTGGATGGATTTGAATTTCCGCTCTGGATTTCCCAAATGAGCACAAAGTACGAGCGTGTTTGTAAGATCCTTTTTGAAAGCAGAAGCCCCTACCCGCTGAAACATAGGAAGGGCATTAAACAGGTAATCGAGCGTTTCCGAATAGGTCATTTTTTAATCCACCTTAACCACGAAGGTGATTTTTCCGGTAGAAAAATCAGCAGTGGAAGTTCCGCCTGATCTTTTAAAATTGATTTGGTTGACCACTTGGCGGTAGTAAGCTAAGACTTCATTGGAGACATTGTATTCCAAAGGCACTGCCTGAACTACACGTCCAGAATCATCTACCGTAATTTTAAAAACAATTCTACCATTCCGGGTTGAGACTCGATCATTAATCGTTGGTTGGGAACCAAAATCCCAGCCTGCCAGATCTAAGCTGTAACCTGAACCTGAATTTGTTCCTTTTCCAGTTCCTTCACCCATTATAGCCCGACCATCAACGCTACCCGATGACCTGCCTTCATCACCTTTTGCATTGGATGAGCCCTGGGCACCACCGGCAGCTGGAGTAGTACTTTTTCCTGAAGTTCCTCCTCCACCGAAGATCGCTCGTTGATCAATTTTACGCTGTTCTGTTGGTTTTTGGGTAGTTTTTTCAGCTTCTGCCTTAGCTGGAGTAGTTATAGTTTTGACTGGTTCAGTTTTGGCAGGCTCTATCTTTTTTGGCTCTACTGCTGCCTTTTCTTCACCTTTGATCGGAGAAGGTTTATTACTTACTGCTTGATTAACAGAAGGTTTTGAATTGGATATGGGTTTGGCTGTTTCAGTTATTGGGGATGGTGATGGGGTTGCCGCTTCTGTTTTAATCGGAGCAACCTCTCCCCGAGCAGCTTGTTCCTGAGATGATGAAGGTGTTTCAGAAGGTGCATTTGGACTATTTCGATTTCCTGATCCTGTATCAGTAAAACCCAAATTCAATTCTAAACCATAAGTAGGCAAAGGAGGAATCGGCTTTTTCCAAACCACAATAAAATAAAAAGCAAGCATCAATAGTACATTCAACACCAGTGTAATCCAGGCTGAATTTCGTTTGCTTTCTTTATCAATCCTATCGGAATCCCAGGCCTGCATCAGTTGTAAGGTTTGGTGGCTATGGAAACATTTGCTTCAAGGGTGGCAGCAATGCCCCCAATTTCAACCAGATACTCCACAGGGACTTCTTTGTCGATATGGAGGACCACTTGTCCTTTTTTCCCTTGAAGGAGTGCGGTAAGTTCAGGTTTGATTTGTTCACGGCTTACCACTCGATCATTTACGGAAAAACGAAAATCTTTGGTCACAGTAACTGTCACTTCCTGCATCACGATATCAGAGGTTTCACTAGAAGGTAAATTAATAGGAAGTCCCGATGGGGTGATAAATGAAGATGTCAACATAAAAAAAATCAGCAACAGGAAAATAATGTCCGTCATCGAGGACATACTGAAAGCGGTATCAATTTTATTTTTTGACTGGAGTCCCATACTTATTTATCTTGAAGGAGATCGATGAACTCTATGGAGGTATATTCCATAGTATGCACTAATTTGGAAACTTGGGCAACCAGGTAATTATACCCTAAGTAGGCTACAATCCCCACAACAAGTCCGGCGGCAGTGGTGATCATGGCTTCATAAATACCTGAAGAAAGCATTTTTGGAGAAATCATCCCTTCCTCTTGTGCAATAGCTATGAATGCTTGAATCATACCCGTCACGGTTCCAAGAAAACCGATCATTGGAGCAGCACCGGAAACAGTCGCCAAGAGGCCAAGATTTTTCTCTAGTTTATAGAGTTCAATTTTCCCGACATTCTCGATGGAAACCTCGATAGTTTTCAATGGAGAACCAATACGATCAATTCCTTTGGCGATCATGTTGGCTACAGGTGTATTCTCACCTACGCAAAGCATTTTAGCCTTTTCAATTTGCCCACTTTGTACCAATATTTTTACTTGGTCCAATAGATAGGATGGGGTTTTGGATGCCTTCTTTAGCACTAAAAGTTTTTGGATGAAGATAAAAACAGCCAAAATGAACAAAAGGTATAAGGGAATAATCATGTATCCCCCTTTGATCAATAAATCAAGTAATCCAATATTTTGCTTGGCTGCTGCGGCGGCTAAACTATCTGTTGCGGAGAGGCTCTCCACGGTAAGGTTTTGAAGAAATATCATAAGTTAATAGTTCAAAATCCACAAATCTTCAGAAAACTGAGCTTTGATTCTGGTCTTCTCCTCAGAAGCTGCTTTCCAGGTATCGAATTTGCTCGTAGCTATTCTGAAATTTTTACTTGTTTCATACGGGGTGATAAGATAGAATTCAGGTGATTTTCCCGAATATTCCTCAATCTGTTCCAGTGCCAATTTTTCAGTGGGAACACTAGCTACCACAATGAAATAGCGAGGATTACTATCCCTAGAATCAATACGGATCAAATTTTCATTTGGTTTTTTAAGTGCAATTGTTGTACCATCTTTGCCTGGTGTTGTTTCCAAAGTAGATGATGGCGCGGGCATTAATGTAGAATCTTTAGATTTAATTAGTTGGTTTTCTTCAGTTCCAATTAATTCATCAGCTGGTTGAGGTGAATCGTCCTTGGGGATTGATTGGGTAGGCAATTCATTTTTTAAAACAGATACCTGAACCTTGTTATGTTCACGCTGGAGCCACCAATAAATTAAACCAACGGCGCATCCTACCAAAATTAAAGTTATCCACACCCAAGAAAAGGAGGTCTCTTTTTCTCCCAGAGGATAAATTTTTTGTAGTTCATTTGGTGGTTTTGGCGCTTCTGGATTTTTAAGTGACAATTCAGTATTTAATTCAGCTTCATCCTGTTGCTTGTTTGATTCTAAGTCAAATAAACTTGGAGAAGAATCTGAAACAGGGCTAGAATTTAATGGGTCAAGAGTAACGAATGCGAGCCCAAAATCTTTGGGATCAGTCCATTCCTGTTTTTCACGTTCTATTTCTGACATTTTTTCTCCGAAGAATTCTACTAAACTAACCTAAATGAATCGAAAGGCAAACCTGTAATTTTGAATAATCAGAATTTAAAGCTGGCTCCTCCGATCAGTTGAACTCCACGTACGGGATAGTTCAACCAGCGCATATTTTTACCGTTGGCCAAATTATTACCCTCCGCAAAAATGGAAATACGATCTGTTATTTTAAAATCGACCTTTAATTGTAGATCTGCGATGGTTTTTAGTTCAATGGATTTAATCACAGGAGGATTTACATCAATCTGTTCGCTATCTCTTGCTTTTACTCCACCCATAAAATTCAAATTAGCCTGAATCAAAAGCTTTTCAAGAGGCTTCACCTGATTGTTGATAGAAAGTGTCCAAACAGGGCGATGCCAAGCTTCAGACTGGGTACTCAAGTCATATTGATACAGATCCAATCGAGATCCCAGGGAATAAATATTCGAAAACTTCACGCCCAACTCACCATGTAAATTTACTACAGTGGTCTTTTCATCATAGACAAGTTCGAATCTCGCTGAATCCGCCACTGAATTCGCAAAAAAATGGAGATTGCTAAACTGGCTTACATCAACCCCTGCCCAGTAATGAAACGCTTTTTGAAATTGTCCTTCAATTCCACCCGCAATTTTGTAAGTATTGACCGTATTCAAGAGTTGGGTGCTTGGTCCCAAGAATGGGTTTTCTTTTACAAAACTGAAGTAGGTATTTCGCTGAACATCACCTGAAAATTCTCCATAGAATCCAAATTCCTCAGCAAACTGGTAGCTAGTCCTCAACACAGGAAATATCCTGAAATCGCTTTCTTTATCTGGAATAACATCATTTTCAGAAATTACATTTAAGCCGGCAGTAAATCGAAATGCGACATAGTTGTATGAAATTTCAGGTCTAATGGCAAAAAATGTCCTGGTTAAATCATAATTCAAATCCTCGGCAGTGGTATAAAAATAGTTCAAACCCAGCTTACCGGATAAGGCCTTAGAAATGTTGAATTTTCCCAAGGATTGGAAACCCAATTCATTTTCCTTAGCTAAATAACTATCTGCAAAAGTCCTAAGTAATAATTTTGCTTCGTAACCAAAAGGGCCAACTTTTTGGATGTCCCGGATGCCCGCTGAAAACTGGATATTGGTTTGAATTGTGTTGTCAATAATAGGTCCAAGAAAATCCACATTATCAGGAATTTTGAAATTGGGGTCTTCTCCATAAAATGAATACTTATCTTGCCCCCAGCTTAAACCTCCAAAAACTTCAGCTTTATTGAGAAAATAACTCAAATCACCCCCAACCATAGTGTGGGATTCGGGGCTGTTTTCATCATAGATTTTGACTGGGCCCTTACCGAAACTCTGGTGTTTGACTTTAAGCGCAAAATTGAGCGGGTCTGCTGAGGTTGACATGTATCTAGCCTCAAAAAGTGGTGAGGTAAAATTTCCAAATCCTGCACGAATAAAACCCGGGTACAAATCCAACTTGGGCTTCCTATAATCCATCTGCACGGGCGTTGGCTGAAGTTTAAGTGCCGGAATTGACAGAAAATAGGGAGTAATTGAATAGGTGAAATCAGTCATCCCCTTAGGTTGTGGAAGCACAGGAAGGCGCTCAAATAACCGTGGCTGTGTCGGTAAAGTCAGCACCCGATCTTTTCGAATGACAAACTCCTGATCTTGAACAGCTCCACGTTGTGAATCCTGAGCAAGAGTGGTGGATAGGCTTCCCAAACATCCGCCTACTAGGAGAAAGGTAATGGCTATTCGTTTCATCGTTTAGTTCAGGGTTTTAAGTTTGGTTTGAGCCTCAGCTTTAATTTCTGGATTAGTCGAGCGTTCCACGATAGATTCCAGGGTAGCCTTCGCTTGAAACGCCTCCCCTGTTTTCATGAAATTGTCCGCCAAAAGCAAAAACATTTTTCCATACCAAAAATCATATGCTGAAAATGGACCTGAAAAGTCAAAAATAGCATCGTTGGATTTGGCAAAATCTCCTCTTTCTTGATAAGAAAATGCCAACAAAAACAATCCTTCTGCCCCTTGTACAGTTTCATGGTCATTAACCAAATTTTGAAGCGTGGTTTCAGCCTGTAACTTCTGATTAAGTTCTCTTTGGGCTTTGGCCTTGGTCAAAAGTGCAGTTGGTGTGGATTCAGGAATAATTCCATCCAATGCCATTAATCGTTCCGCATAAGCCAAGCATTGCATAAATTTTTGGGTAGCGAAGCTTGCCACCATCAATCCTTGAACAGTCTCTGCTTCTTCTATTTTATTTCTGGCATTTTGGGAAGCTATTTCCAAGTACGGAATTGCCGCTGCATAATTTCCTTTGCCTAATTCAATCATACCCAACTTTTGGATTGCCCTTAATCGCAAGGGAGATGCAGGTTCTCTTTCCAGTTGCTTAAAATAACCCACTGCTTTTTCAGTTATTCCCGCTTGAAGAAGGGCATCACCTGCAAAAAATAGCGCCTCTGTTTTTTGGGCGGACTGAGGATAGCTTTTTAGGTAATTTTCAAACGCCAAGGCCGCCTGAACATATTTTTTATCCAAGTATAGACTTTTGGCAGACTCAAATTCAAGTGATTGCAGATTCCCAGATCCTGGATTGGAAGTTTTATACTTTGTTAAATACGCTCCAAACTCTTCTGATCGCCCTTGAAGAGTTAGCGTTTCCTGAAGACCTTTCAATGCATTCTCAGAATTTTGGGCGTTTGGATGTTTTTCCAATATGGATTTGTAATCGGCTATCGTTTGATCAAATTTTTGCAAGGAAAAATTTGCGACTGCTCTACCCTCCAATGCGTATGGAACAAAAGGAGAACTTGCTCTTGCTGTAATTAATTCAGAAAATGCGGTAGAAGCTTCAGTATATCTCACTTCTTCCAAGAAGATTTGACCCCGTTGAAATAAGGCGTCTTCAAAATAAAGACTTGAAGGAAAACCGCTGATCAAACGATTTAATTGGGAAAGTGCTTCATCATTTCGGTTTTGAAAATTTTGAACCACTGCAAGACGGTAATAGGCGTAATCTATTCCTGAAATTCGTTCAGAAATCGCACGCTGAAAAGTTGCGGCTGATTCACTGAATTTTTTTTGCACAAATTGGCAATCCCCTAATCGAAGGAGCGCATCATCATAATTCTGGTTTTCCTCTTTACCTCTTAACTTTTCGGTATATAGACGAAATTGCTCTTCTGCTTTGGAATACAGCTGGGAGTTGAAATAAGCATAACCAAGCCCATAATGTGTTTTTATTAAAAACGGTTGGCTACTAGCAGGATTCAAGGCATTTGCCGCTTCGTAAGCACGTATGGCTTGAGACAGATTTCCATCAGCCGTATATACTTCGCCTTTCCAAAAATGGGTTTCCAAAAGCAGCGCTTTGTCTAAAGGAAAAGTCTGGGATTTGTCCAAATAAGAAATCGCTTGTTTGAACTTTTTGTCCCTATAATAAACCATGGCTTGATAGAAGGCCACTTTTTGATATGCGGCTTGAATTCTTGGGGATTTGGTACGGATCTTATCCATTTGTTGCATTGCACGGAGATAATCATTGGTATTGATCAATGCCTCCGAAAGTAATGTTTCAGCTTCAGATCGATGATTTCCTGAAGGATATGTATTCAAATATTCATCAAGAGTACTTATGGCAAGCTGGAAGCTGCCCCGTTGAAGATTTGATTTTGCGAGATTAAAAAGAGCATCTTCTTGAATCCTTGGGTTAAATGCCATTTTTGATGCTATTTGGAAACTTGAGGATGCAAAAGCGTAATTGTCAAGTTGGATATAAGCATGTCCCAAGTAGTAACTGGAGGACTGAGCTATTTCGTCTGCACCTGATGCAGATACTTTGAGATAATCTGTCGCACGCTGGTAATTTTGGATTTCAAAGAATGAAATTCCTGCCTTATATACTTCTTCTCTGGAGAGTGTACCCTTTTTTGAATCAATAAAGGCGTCGTAATTTTTAGAAGCGTTTAAAAAGTTTTTTTTGGCGTAGTATGCTTCAGCGAGATAGAGGTGAATAGTTTCCTTTCTATCTAGATTTTGGCCTGATGTCAACAAGGGCTCCGCGTAGGCAATTGCTTGGTCGTAATCTCCCAGCTGGTAATATAGGGAGATAAGCAGGTAGGGGACTTTTGTTGCGTAAAAAGAGGACTTACCAGCGGACTGCAAATCTGCGATAGCTTTAGAGGTATTTCCTTCTATCATGGCGATAAAACCACTATAATAAAACGCATCCGAACTTACGATGAGATTAGACGTTTTTGCCTGATCGAAAAAAAGAGCGGCTTGATTATAATTCTTTAACTGAAAAAAAGCATAGCCCTTTTTAAACAATACATCCGCCTTTTCATCTCGATGAAGCGAATTTTCGTTAATCAGGCTAAAAGCTTCTATGGATTCTTTATAATTCTTTTTATAGAAAAAATGATTTCCTAAATAGAGTCCAGCCAAGGCTACACTAGGGTGCTTCCCATGTTCAAAAATATAGGCCTTCATCAATCCTGGACCATCAGGGCTTTCCAGTTGGAGCGAAGACATGGCTTTGTTTAATTGCGCATTTTTGAGTTGTTCCCCAGTCAGCGTTTCGGATAAGATTCGGGAATTTTCGAAAAAGCTTGCGGCAAATAGCTGCTTATCGAAAAGCTCCAAATTATTATCTAAAGCTTGTTGTTGACTCGTTTGATAAAGCGTGGATTGGGAGGTTGCCTCTTTGCTCAAAAATATGCCTGCAATCAGGAGCAGATAGTGTTTCATAGGGTAAGAAATGATTTTTTGAAAAACTTCAGTGTACTATTTTGTAAATCAACTCTCGGAGGATTTCACCTTCATCCATACTTCCCGAGTCAACTCCTTTAAAACGAAGATCCGCCTCTTTGAGGTATGCGAACACCTCAATTATCTTGCCTAATTTATAATTTTTGGAGGCGGTAACGTATTCTTTGACCCCATAAGGATTTACTCCGATTATGCCTGCAAGCTGATTTTCTGGCATAGCCCCAGCCCGATGCACTAAAGCCACCTTGCTGAAGTAGCTGTAGAGAAGCGAAAAAATTGGAATTACCGGATGGGCTTTTGGATTTTGTGTGAAATAATGGATAATCTGATTTGCCTTAACAACATCCTTAAATCCAATCGCCTTTGTGAGTTCAAAATTGTTGTAATCTTTATTTATTCCGATGTACTTGGCGATTTGATCTGATGAAAACCGAGTGGGTTGTGAAAAATTGATCAGCATTTTACCAACCTCATTGGTAAGTACTTCCAGATTATTGCCGATGGAATCAGCTAACAACTGGGCTGCCTTATGTTCGATTTGATGACCAAGGTCTTTAAAATACCCTTCTACCCATTCCGTGAGTTTCCAGTCTTTAACCTTTTCGGATTCTACAAAAACAGCCTTCTTTTCTAGTTCTTTTTTCAAGCTGCTTCTCCCGTCTAATTTTTTATGTTTATGGGCAAACACCAAAATGGTACTTGGCAAAGGATTGGTGAGATAGCTAATCAATAGTTTTTGGGCTTCCTCCTTTCCAAGATCGGGAATGCTTTGTGCCTCTTTGACAATAACCAATTGGCGATCGGCCATCATAGGAAACTTTCTGGCATTGTTCAGAATAGTGTTGACCGGAGAGTCCTTGCCATACAACACCAATTGATTAAATCCTCTTTCAAATTCCGGAATGGCATTTTTTTCGATAAAATCTGAGATTTGGTCAATAAAATAGGGCTCATCCCCCTGCAAAAAGTAAATGGGCGCAAATTTCTTCGCTTTAAGGTCTTTGATGACTACTTCGGGACTTAGGGCCATGATTTAAGGTAGAGAAGAATTTAAAGATACTAGCGAAAAGGAATTGGATGCAAAAAGCGGAAGAATAAACTTTTATTTGATTGGAGAAATATCATTTTCGTAGTCAAAAAAAGGTCAACCTGTTCGGAAAAGGAGAACTTTGATTCCGGGTTTTGGGTTTAGCGCTTAAGGCTTATTAAAAAAAAGTTTGGGCCAATTCACAATCAAAATTACATTCGGATGAAAACCTTGAAATTCAAAACCAATATTCAGTGCTCCAATTGTCTGTCAAAAGTCACACCCAAGCTGAATGAACAAACCGATATAGCATCCTGGAACGTAGACTTACAAGATCCGGATCGGATACTGACAGTACAGACAGAAAGCCTGACAAATGAAGACATAAAAAAAGCGGTGTTGAAGGCTGGATTTATCGTGAGCCCAATGCTGGAATAAAAAAGCCCTTTTTGAAAAGGAAAATCAGCGCTACAAATGATTTTTTTACACAAAGTTTATTCATTACTAACTGTTATTTATAATGAAACTTATTTTCAGTCATTCCTTATTTTTAATCTTATCTTATTGAAAGACGTTTAAAATTAAAAGTATTTTCATCGTGTAATTAGCATTTAAACACTCACAATCCAATTCTTTTATCTAAAAGATAAACTGACTTAGTTTTAAATTATAAATTGGATTAATAGGTAGTTGAGGCAAAGTACCAAGCCCTAAATAAATAAAAATAAGTTCAATCTTTTACCCAATTAAGCTGATCCCAAGTCTCATATCCATCATTTTTTTGGGGTATTCCGGGGGTACTTCGGCCATCTTTTATATATGACGTTAGTAATGTTTTTAATTCTTGAACCTTATCAGGATGGCTTGCTATTATATTCTGTGTCTCTGACGGATCATTTTCCAAATTAAAAAGCTGCATTGAAGGAAGTCCTTTTAATTCTTCTTGAGTTCTAGGGTAGCTCCAACCTCCTGAACCCGAACACAAAATGAGCTTCCATTTGTCCTTTCTAATTGCAAAATTACCGTCAATTGAATGATGAACAATAGCCTGCCTTGAAAACGTTTTTTCAGCATCACCCAACAGTAAAGGCAAAAAGCTAAAACTATCCTCCCCTGCATCGTCAGGCAATTCATAATTTACCAAATCTGCCAACGTAGCCATCAAGTCAGTGGTACAAATGATAGAGGTCACAGTTTTGGCTTGTTTTATTTGCTTGGGCCATTGAACAATAAATGGCACTCGATGCCCTCCTTCATAAATATCGGCCTTATGTCCCCTATAGATTAAACTCGGATTATGATTCACCCGAGCTAACTCTGGAAAATTTGCCTTTGGAGAACATCCATTGTCGCTAGCGAAAATAATGATCGTATTTTCATATTGGTTTTTATCCTTTAATGCTTGTACGAGTCTTCCCACAACGTCGTCAACTTGCAATATAAAATCGCCATACATATTGGTATTACTCCTACCTAAAAATTCGGTGGTAGGCAAGATTGGAGTATGGGGTGCTGGCAGAGCATAGTAAAGGAAAAATGGATTCCCACTGTCTGACTGTTTGTGGATATATTCCACTGCTTTATCAGTAAGATGAGGCAGAACCAAAGTATGGTAGAAATCACTGCCAGTAGGACCTTCTCTCCAGAATCCTTTATCATCCACATTTACTGTCATGCGATCTGGTACTGCAGTAACCTTGTTATCCTCCACATACACGTAAGGAGGCATATCCAAAGAACCGCTGAATCCATAAGAATACGTAAACCCGAGAGCTTTGGGCCCATTTTTGATTGGTTTGGTATAGTCGATCTTTAAATTTTTTCCCAAGTCATTCAAATCGGCAGTGTTTTCGACAAATTCCCAATCCCAACCCAAATGCCATTTGCCAACAAACGCCGTGTGATATCCTTTTTCCTGGAGAAGGCGTGCCACTGTAAGTCTTTCTGTGGAAATCAGAGGTTTCGAATAGCCACTCAAGACACCAGATTTCAATGTTGAACGCCAATTATACCTTCCAGTAAGTATGCTATACCTAGTTGGGGTACATACCGCCGAACTGGTGTGGGCATCGGTAAATTTAATTCCGGTATTCATCAAGTTGTCCAAATATTTAGTTTGGATTTTCGAGTCAGAATTATAGCCTGACACATCTCCAATACCCAAATCATCCGC
>CAZNND010000058.1:0-28591 GCA_964574365.1 uncultured Limnohabitans sp. | reverse complement strand
GGGAGAGTAGGTCGCCGCCACATTATCTCAGAGCCAGCAGAAATGCTGGCTTTTTTTTTGCGTTTAGGACAAGAAGCAAGTACAAAGTACAAAGTACCAAGTACAAAGTATCAAGTACAAGAGACAGGAAGCAAGATGCAAGTACCAAGAGATAAGAAGCAAGAGACAAGAGACAAGAATCAAGTACAAAGTACCAAGAGACAAGAAGTAAGAGAATAGAGATAAAGAAATAAAAGTCAAGGGTAAAATGGGTGATACATAAAAACTAAGTGAGGGTAGGAGATGAATAGTTTGGATTGGATTTTTTGACAATCTTTGGCAATTGGCTTGTTTTATAAGTTTGGATTCACGATAAGAAGACAAGCCCTGCAGTGCCGATGCTACTGTGCGCCACGGTGTACGGGAGAGTAGAGCCTGTCTGGGGCAGGAGGATTAGACGTTCGCTGTTCAGTGTTCTCAGTTTGCTTTTCGTTGTTTGGTATCTGTCTGCCGAAGATGGATTCTGGATTAAACCTGTCAAGGATGACAATAACTCTGGAGGGGGGTGATTGTAGCTCGGGGGAACACCACCACATTTCCTAGCGCTGTGTAACCATCGATTTGGGTTTGCAAATCATTATTCCGCCAAGAAAGGCAGTGGCAATGATCAATTTTCAATGATCAATTCTCAATTTTCAAGGTTTTCGGTAACAGTCCGCCGCAGGAGAATCGCCATATTATCCCAATGGTATGTAGCTAATACCTGAGGGCTTCCTTGAAATTTTTTACTTTTATATTCCTAAGGGAGGTGGTAGCGAACATATGCTATCCAATTGCCATCAGGGCTCCAACTATGGACATTAATGGTTCCTTGGCCACCATAAAAAACCGAGGTAAGATCTTTGATTTTTTTCGTATTTATATCCATAATTCTGAGCTTGACATCTTTCCCGAAGGGATGAGCGCCTTTTTGATCTTCCAAATAGGAGATATAAACTATAGATTGGTTGTCAGGGGAAGGATGGGGAAACCAGTTGTCATATTCATCAAAAGTCAATTGTTCTTGATTGCTTCCATCTGGTCGCATTCGATACGCATGCATTCGTCCTGTGCGATGGGAATTAAAATAGATCCATTTTCCATCATAAGAGTATTCTGGACCGTCATCAAGGCCTTCGTAATTTGTTAGTTTTTTTTCTTCACCTCCATCACTTGGAATAACATAAACATCCCATTGGCCATCTCGCTCGGCACAATACGCTAAATATTTCCCATCTGGGCTTATTCCATGCCAGTAACTTGGAAAATTTGGGGTAATAAGTTTAGGTGTTCCTCCTTCAAAAGGGATAATATAGATCCGAGAGCCTAATCCTTTGTCATTATTGCTGTAAACAAGCGTTTTTCCATCAAAACTAATCCCATGATCATTATTGGCATTCTTGATTGTCTCGGGATAATGGAAACCAAGATGATTGCCCTTTAAATCAATTTTTTCTAAAAACCCCTTGGAATTGATCAGAAAAAATTGACCATCTCTGGACCAGTTTGGAGCCTCAAAATGACGATTTTCCTTAAGGATAGTTCTTTCTTCTCCTGTTTTTACGTTTAGGATAACGAGTTCACTAATTACATTTTTGGGTGCCTGAGCAAGTGTGTTTCCACAAAATATGGTTGTAATGGTACATAGAAACAGTGCCTTAATGTTCATGGTAAAGGAGTTAAGTTAAAACTAATATACCCTGATTTTCTGCTATTAACTCACCACTTCTACTTCGAAATGGCCCTTTTGTAAAAATTCTCCAATCTCCCAAATAGCTTGCCCATGTTTAGCCATGGTGGTTTCAAACCATTCTTTGTTTTCTGGAGATACAGAAATCAAAAGCCCTCCGCTAGTTTGTGGATCGCAAAATTTCACCAAATCCATTCCGTTGATGCCAGTTACTTTTGAATTAAAGGCATTCCAATTACGGTAGGTGTTATCAGGGAAAATGAACTGATTAATGTAGTCCTGAATACCTTCAATAAGTGGAATTCGGGAAATTGTGATTCGGGCTGAAAGTTTAGCGCCTTCTGCCATTTCAATCAAATGCCCTAAAAGTCCAAATCCTGTGACGTCGGTCATGGCATGAACTTCCTCGTGGTTTCCCAAAACTTCACCTATGGAATTTAATCGGCAAGTGGTATCGATTAAATTTATATAATCCTTTTCTGTGAGTTTTTGGCGTTTCAGAGCAGTGGCCAACACACCGATGCCAATGGGTTTGGTGATGTAGATCAGATCGCCTTCTTTACTTCCTTGGTTTGTTTTGATTTTATGAGGATGGATTATTCCATTCACTGAAAGTCCAAAAATCGGGTCTTTTGCTGCAATAGAATGCCCTCCAGCCAGCTCAATTCCCGCTTGCTTACAAACACTCTTTGCCCCCTCCAAAACTTTTGCTGCCAATTCAGGAGCGATTTTTTCCACAGGCCAGCTTAGAATCGCATTTGCGAAAATGGGTTTTCCACCCATGGAATATACATCCGAAATGGCATTTGAAGCTGAAATCCTCCCGAAATCAAACGGATCGTCTACGATCGGGGTGAAAAAATCTACCGTATTGATGACAGCCAGATTCTCAGAGACTTGATACACTGCTGCATCATCTTTTTGTGAATTACCTACCAAAAGCTTTGGGTCGACCTGAGAAAAAGAACCACTGGTACTCAGGATTTGATCTAAAATCGCTGGAGCAATTTTGCAACCACAACCCGATCCTTCGCTCCACTCGGTTAATTTAATCTTAGGAGATTCCATAAAATATATTTTTTGCTAATAATAACAGGTGGATTTGTTCTTCAAGATTTTTTTCGGCCAAACTCAAATGGAGAATTTTGCTCTCCTCGTGCCTAACCAAGTCAAAATCATACGTTTTATCGTAGTAGATCAACAGGTTTGCAATCCATGAAGTATGGTTTTTGGTTTCAATATCTGCAATGGCCTGTTGTGTTCTTAATCCTCCTAATCGCTTTTGGAGGCGCTTTACTGCTGCGATCAACTCAGCTTCCGGAAGCTGACCATATTCTTCAGCAATATGTTGGATGCGCTCGTTTTCTGATTTTTGAATTTCCAGCAAAGGTGAATTTGTCATTTGCTCATAGAATCGATCAGGAATGATCAATCGCCCAATTTTCCGGCTTTCATTTTCCACCCAAATAGGAAGCTTTGAATCCATATTTCGTAATTCCTCCCCCAATAAATTTTCAAACTGCTCTACCGTGGGTTGAGGCTTTTGGCCTATGGATCCAAATGAAGAGCCTTTATGGTGAGCAAGATCTTCCAAGTCGATGACTTGTTCTCCAGATTCTTTGAGCCGCTTTAGTAGGGCCGTTTTCCCCGTACCTGTTTTTCCTCCCAAAACCAACAAAGGATACGTTTCCCTCACTTTTTCAAAGGTGTAGGTTCGGTAAATTTTATACCCTCCTTTTAGTCTGAAAATCTCAAAACCAACCATTGAAAGCAACCAGGAAAGTATCTGACTCCGCATCCCGCCTCTCCAGCAATAAACTATCAATTGACGGCGGGGAAACTTTTCCAGGGCCTCTTTTTGAATCTGATGGAATCTGGGTCCCACAAGCTCAAAGCCTTTTAGAGTAGCTTCTATAGCGCCTTTTTCCTTGTACAAAGTCCCCACTTTTACTCGTTCCTGATTGGTGAGTATGGGTAGGTTGAAGGCTCTGGGAATATGGCTTTGGGTAAATTCTCCCTCGCTCCTTGCATCGATTAAGGGAATATGCGCGCGAAGGGTCCAGAATTCGTTAAGTGAAATAAGTTGCTCGGCCATTTCGGCAGTGAAGATAAAAAAAGCCGCAAAGAGTTCTTTACGGCTTTCGATCTAAGTGTAATTAAGAATTAAAGATGTGCGTCTAGCTTTTGGGCCAAGACGGCTTTTGGGACTGCACCAACTTGCTTGTCGACGATTTCTCCGTCTTTGAAGAATATAAGCGTTGGTATAGAACGGATTCCGAATGCTTGTACTACGGATGGGTTAGAGTCCACGTTAACTTTTCCGATTACAGCTTTTCCTTCATATTCAACTGCCAATTGCTCTACAACCGGGCCTATCATTTTGCAAGGTCCACACCACTCTGCCCAGAAATCAACCAATATAGGCTTGTTACTGGATACAATTTCTTCGAAGTTGGCATCAGTTATTTCAATTGCTTTTCCCATTGTATTCTAAGATTGATTAGGTTCTTTTTTCAAATATATTAGCAAAAGCCGATTGAAAGGTATTAAGTTCCGAATAGATGAGAAAAAATGTCTATGATGATCTTAATATATCAAAATCCGAATGGGCTTAGTAGTGTTCAAAAGTTTTTCTTTCCATTACACCTTACAAAAATCTTAAATCGTTTTTCAATTCTTTTGAAATACGCCCTTTTTCATCATTAGGTATTCAAATTCAGCCCGGCTACCACTTGAATTTGTAAAGGAAATGATTTGGGCTTGCAAAAAACCAGCTTTATCGTATTCATAGAGGTAGCGGTAAAGGGGGGCGTTTTGATCTGACTCAAGATAATGTTCTTTGGAGATCCGTATTGATTCCTCATTTTCATAAATAAATCGGTTTAACGCAAATGCTGTTTATTTTCCTCTACGATAGTAAATTTCCCTTCTTCGCACATCAAAAGTAAACTGCTCATGCTCGAAAAATTGACTGGTATTAGCCTTTATTACATATATCAGTTGTCCATTATTTTCATAAATTCTTTTGAAATAATGAGCAAAAAAATCCATTAGGTTCATGAGAATAAACATGTGTTGGATCCAGTTTACTGTTTTTGAGAGCTGATTATCCACTTCTATACAAGTAAAAACGGATGGATTTTGGGAATTCCAGTTACTTTTTTGTGCTACATTTGATTAAAACAACTGAACTGATTGACACATTTGTTCTAAAAAAAAACTAGCTTTTTTTCCAAAAGAATGGATTTATGTGTCGCTAATAGGCTAAAAATTTTATTTGTATCCGCTTAATTGCACGTAAGGTTATATTATTTTGGCTAGGGTATGAATCAGGGAAAAGGGTCTTTCTTGTAAATGCTACGGTGTTCATTAATGGGATGACGTTGAATGAATTGGGCTATTCAATTAAATGAACAACAACAGAAAAAGGGATTAACCACAATAGATACATCCCTCACAAAGGAGCTCACATAGAAAAAATTCGGTAACGTTCCGAAAAGCCATACTTAATCTTAATGAAGCTAAGTGACAAAAAGTCTGCATTTACTAAGAATATAGCTTCCCACTATGTTTTCTATGTTGCAATGTGGTTTTTTATTATTTTCCAAGTTGGTGAAATAAAAATCCTTGATAATCTTGTTCATAGACAACTACTAAAACAGGTATACCCCAGAGTTTTACTTCCATTTTTTAGTCAATTGGCTAAGGGATGAAAAACTAGTAATTGGAAAAGGATAATCTGCCTTAGGATTAAGGGAAATCTGAGAAACAATACATACGTCCAATTAACCGGATACACATAATATTTTTTTGTTTAAACTATTTTGTAGACCACCTCGGGGATTTTTTTGAGCTCCTGAACCATTTCAGCACTGGGATCAATGCTGTATTTTTTGGAGAAAAGTTCTAAAGTTATATTCTCCTTTTGGTCGAGGATCTCAATATAAAGCTTTGCATCTCCTTTATATTTTAAAGTTATGGCTTCGAGTTTTCCCATCAAATCATAGTTAAGGTCATCCAGGCTGATGGTAACCTTAAATCCTTTAATCATTTTTTTGCGAATTTCACTGAGCAAGGAAATGTTGGTGATCTTAAACTCCAATTCATTTTCAGGACCCCATTTTTTCTGGCTAACCACACCTGAGATGAAGAGGAACCATTCGCTCATGAAATAGTGCTTGAATTTCACATAATCATCACCAAAAAGGAAGAATGTAAAGTTTCCGTGATAATCTGCCAATGTTAAGGTTCCAAACGGCTTTCCATTCTTGGTTGTACGATGGGCGAAACTTGAAACCGAACCTGCGAGTTTAAGTTCACCTTTTCCTCTTTGACTTTCCAAGTCGGCGAGTGCTGTTAGTGTAGTATTGGTTAGTGATTCTATTTCCAACTTATATTGATCCAGAGGATGGCCAGAAATGAAAAGACCTACAACTTCTTTTTCAATTGCTAATTGCTGGATTTGAGAAAAAGGTTCGATTGGCGCCACAGTCGGCAAAGGGATATCTACATTTTTTCCCCCGCCACCAAAAAGGTTCCCTTGCGCACTTTCCTCCTCAAGGTGGATTCTCAGGGCATATTTTACTGCTTTTTCAATCAGTGTGATGTCTCCTTCAGCAGCTTCTAAATATTGCCTGCGATGATGATCTTTAAAACAATCGAAACTTCCCGCCATAGCTAGGGCTTCCATTGTTTTTTTATTCAAAGCTCGAGAATTAACCCGCTTTGTAAAGTCAAAGATGTTTTTGTAAGGGCCGTTTTTCTCCCTTTCCTTTATGATTTCATCCACCGCTGCAGCACCTGCACCTTTAATTGCAGCCATTCCAAATCTGATTTCTCCTGCAGCATTGACAGTGAAACTGTTTTTGGATTCATTTACATCCGGACCCAAAACAGGAATTCCCATCCGCTTGCACTCTTCCATGAAAAAAGTCACTTGAGTGATGTCATTCATGTTATTGCTTAAGACTGATGCCATGTATTCTGCGGGATAATGTGCCTTAAGATAAGCAGTCTGGTAAGCGATCCAGGCATAGCAAGTCGAATGAGACTTGTTGAACGCATAGGAGGCAAAGGCCTCCCAATCTGTCCATATTTTCTCTAGTTTTTTTGAGTCATGCCCTTTTATCTCCGCTTGCTTGACAAATTTTGGCTTCATTTTATCCAATACATCCTTCTGCTTTTTACCCATGGCTTTTCTAAGAACATCGGCTTCGCCTTTGCTGAACCCTGCAAGTTTTTGGGACAGAAGCATGACCTGTTCTTGATAAACCGTAATTCCGTAGGTTTCCTCCAAATATTCTTTCATATCCTCCAAGTCGTAAGTGATCGGTTCTTGACCGTGCTTTCGCTTAATGAAAGAGGGGATATAAGCCAAAGGTCCCGGGCGATAAAGGGCGTTCATGGCTATCAAATCCGCAAAAACTGTAGGTTTTAATTCACGCATGTATTTCTGCATACCGGGACTTTCGTACTGGAAAATCCCAACCGTTTCGCCTCGCTGGAAGAGTTCGTAAGTCTTTACATCGTCAATAGGGAAGGTGTCGGCATCTAGAAGTAATCCGTGCCTTTCTTTCACAATCTTAATTGCATCTTTGATCAAAGTCAGGGTTTTTAAACCCAAAAAGTCCATTTTCAATAAACCAGCGGACTCCACAACAGAGTTGTCAAACTGGGTACACACCATATCTGAATCCTTAGCCAAGGCCACAGGAACGAAATCAGTAATGTCTGAGGGAGTAATGATTACCCCGCAGGCGTGAATCCCGGTATTTCTTACTGAACCTTCCAAAACTGCAGCTTGATTAACCGTTTTAGCAGATTCGTCCCTTCCTTGGGCTACCCGAATAAGTTCCTCCGCCTTTTGAAGTAGTTCGCCTTGCCCTTTAAGTTTGTCATGGAGTGCAGGCCGGTTTTTGGCAAGATCTAACAGCGTCTTGAGCTTGATGTCTGGCACCAAATTCGCTAAACGTCCTGCTTCGGCAAGGGGTAAATTAAGAACTCGCGCAGTGTCCCTAATGGCAGACTTGGCCGCCATAGTGCCGTAGGTAATGATCTGGGCTACTTGGTTGGAACCATATTTTTTGATCACATAGTCAATGACAGCTTGACGGCCTTCATCGTCAAAGTCAATATCAATGTCGGGGAGTGAAACCCGGTCTGGATTCAAGAATCTTTCAAATAGGAGATCGTACTCGATTGGGTCTACATTGGTGATTGCCACACAATAGGCTACAGCCGAACCTGCCGCTGATCCCCGACCAGGACCCACCGAGACTCCCATGTCTCTTGCCGCTCGGGTGAAATCCTGAACGATCAGGAAGTAACCTGGATAGCCTGTCTTCTCGATGGTAGCCAACTCAAAATCTAAGCGTTCTTGGATTTGAGGCGTGATTTCTTTGTAGCGTTTCTTAGCTCCTTCGTATGTGAGATAGCGTAGATAGGCATTCTCTCCTCGTTTTCCTCCATCTACATCATCTTCCGGGTGTTTGAATTCCTCAGGGATGTCAAACTTGGGCAAGAGTACTTCACGGGCGAGTTTGTATGCTTCACATTTCTCCACGATTTCCTGGGTGCAATGAATCGCTTCAGGCAAATCAGCGAAAAGCATCTTCATTTCCTCAGGGCTTTTAAGGTAAAATTCATCGTTAGGAAAGCCATATCGGAATTCTCTTCCGCGCTTTCCGATGTATTTTTTGGGCTTTTCTACCAGTTCACCGTCCTTCACACAAAGTAAAATGTCGTGGGCTTTTGCATCACCTTTGTCGTTGTAGTAGGTGTTGTTTGCAGCGAAATATTTGACTTTGTATTTATGAGCAAACTCAAGAAGGACCTCATTTACTTTTTCCTCCTCAGGAATACCATGACGATTGAGTTCCACGTAAAAATCATCGCCAAACATCTCTTTCCACCAGAGAAATGCCTCCTCCGCTTGGGTTTCTCCAACGTTCAGGATCAAGTAGGGAATCTCGCCCCAAAGACCTCCAGTAGTGGCAATTAAATTAGCTTTGTATTGGATAAGCAGCTCTTTATCAATTCTAGGCACATAATAAAAGCCTTCGATATTTGCATACGAAGCCAGTTTGGCTAAATTGTGATATCCTGCTTTGTTTTTTGCAATCAGAACGCTCTGGTAGCCGTCGTCTTTTACTTCTTTATTTTTTCGATTACGACAAAGGTTAAATTCACAGCCCAATATGGGTTTGAGTTCTTTACCCATGGCTTCCTTTACAAAATGAAATGCCCCCATCATGTTGCCGTGGTCGGTCATCGCAATCGCGCTCATGCCTAGTGCTTTGGCTCTCGCCACAATTGCAGGGATTTCCGAGGTAGCCTGAAGTACTGAGTATTGGGTGTGGACATGCAGATGTGAAAAAGGTACGTTTTCCAGGTCTGAAATAGCTGCCTTACTGGCCTGCTTGAGTACCTCTTTGCCAGCGTATTTTTGGGAGTCTTTTGCCTGTACAAAGTTGGCTTCAGCTAACTTTGGCGATTCATAAATTACTTCCTCCTGTAAAATTCCATGTTCAGGGCCTTGTATTCCTTGGTTGATCAGCCCAAAAAAACATCTTGCCGTAGCGTCCACGTCATAGGCCGCATCATGTGCATCGTCAAATCCTACCCCAAACAGTTTTTGGTGAAGTTCCGTTAGTGTCGGCCATTTGAATTTCCCGTTTTTACCACCGGGGAGTGCACAAAATTCGTTGGAGATATCCTTGGTGTCCAGCTCAGCTTTGCCTTCCAAGGGCATGACCAACTTTGAGCGTAAGTATTCTGAACCGACCACATTGATGTCAAATCCGATGTTATGGCCTACGAGGAATTTGCTCTGAATCACATCCTCACGGAATACCTGAAGGATTTCCTTTAGGTCGTGACCTTCAGCCAAGGCACGCTTGGTGGAGATGCCGTGTACTTTTTCGGCATTGTAAGGAATAGTAAATCCCTCAGGCCGGATGATGTAATTGTGATTAGAAAGGAGCTTCCCTCGGGCATCATGTAGCTGCCAGGCTATCTGAACCAATCTCGGCCAGTTATCCACATCGGACATGGGGGCATTGTAATCCCGAGGCAGACCAGTGGTCTCGGTATCAAAAATAATATACATATTTTGTGTTGAATTGAGAGTTTAAATTAGGGGTTTATGATGAAGCAAAAAACTGCCCGTCGCTAATTGTCAGAGATAAGTTGGCATAGGGAAATCACTTTTAACTTTTGCTTATTTAAAGTCTGGAATGAAGAGATCGAGAACCTTCTTTTTAAAACTTGCGGATGTAAACTGGTAAGATAATTGAGAAAATTAAGAATTACGGCTAGGTCTTCTATGGTTAAATCCCAGTTGATTAGTTTTAAATGGAGCTCTTCATGTCCTTAATTTTCTTCACATAAACCTGGATTATTTTTTTCGAGATTAGGAAAAATGCTGAATTTTAAAAGCGATTTCCCTGTAAATGAGCACTCAATGGAATAAAAGAATGTGCCGATTGCTTAGGTGTAAATATCTAAGTACAAACAGGCTTTTAACCTTGACTCCTGAGGATATAGACTTAATTTTTTTTAGCGTTTATCCTCCCAAGGCATGTACACGACTTTTTTTGTCTCAAAAAACTCTTCTTTGAAGTAGTCGCTCAAGTGATAAGTCACGTAGGATTTGTCAAGTTCTTCCATTTCCTCATCGACATCTCCGCCTTTGAGATAGAGTATGCCGTTTTGGAATTCGTTGAAGTCTTCCCTCTTGATCTTTCCTTTTACCCAAGGATAAAAATTGACCATACGAGTCACAGCCCGACTGATCACAAAGTCATATTTTCTAACCAAGGATTCTGCCCGAGCTTGCTGTGCTTCTACATTAGCTAACTTGAGCGCTTTGGCAACTTCTTTTACCACGGTAATCTTTTTGCCAATAGAATCCACCAGGTGGAAATGCGTTTCTGGGAAAAGTATTGCCAAAGGAATCCCTGGAAACCCTCCACCAGTGCCAATATCCAGTATTTTTGTACCTGGCTTGAAGCCTATTACTTTGGCAATTCCTAAGGAATGTAAGACATGGTGCACGTAAAACTGATCCATATCCTTGCGGCTAATCACATTGATTTTCGCATTCCATTCTTGATACAACTCCTCTAGGCGATCAAATTGCTCAATTTGCTTTTCTGTGAGATTAGTAAAGTAGGATAAAATCAGTTGAGCGCCCGGATCCATTAGATGTGGGTTTCTTTTCCTGAAGCAATTTCAAAAAGAAGTTCTCGTGAACGGTGAAGTTGCGCTTTGACAGTTCCAAGGGGCTTGTTAAGCGCTTTCGCAATTTCCTCATAAGAAAGTTCATCAAAATACCTCATTTGAACCAACTTTCGGTATTTGGCAGGAAGCTTGTCCACAAAAAATCGCACCATTTCAATTCGCTGGGATTTGATAAATTCATCCTGTGGATTATTATCGTCATCCTCCACGTCTATATTTACCGAGTTACCGCCATCATCGGAGAGCGAAGTATTCAAACTCATTGTTTTGAGCTTTTTCTTTCGGATAAAATCAATGGCGTTATTTGTGGCAATTCGGAATAGCCAAGTTGAAAAAGTATAGTCTTTTTTGAATCGTTCAAGATTTCGAAAAGCCTTCGCAAACGCTTCCATGGTAAGGTCTTCTGCATCGTCCGCGTCTCGGATCATTTTCAAAATCATAAAATAAACGGCCTTTTTATACCGCTTCATCAGGGTAGCGTAGGCAGTTTGGTCTTTTTCCAAAACAGCCTTATCGATTAAAGCAAAGTCCTCTAGTGCTTTACTTGAAAAACCACGTTCGTTTATTTCCATTGAATCTTTTTAGCCTTGTAGGATACTGAACCCCAAATCCAAAAATAACCTAAATACAAAAGGTCATTTAGCATGGGGTTCATTTTAGGAACTTTACCTTGGATCGTTTTTGCTGCATAGTGGAAAACCACTGCCAGTAATGATAACCTCAATAGCATTATACCAAAAATCAGGGAAAATTGTTCCCATTCCATCTGGAAACCGAAATAAAACAACAAACCAATTCCACCAATCCAAAATAAGAAATGGGAAACGGCAAAGAATCCGATTTTTTGTTGGTCCGATTTTTTATAATATTTTCCAGCATTCAGATGACGTTTTTTTTGAATTAAATAGTCTTTCCAAACGCCCTTTGGTTCTGAACTAGTGGATGCTTCTGGATCAATTACAATAGCAGAATTTTTCCCTGTGGCATACTTGTTCACAAACAGATCATCGTCACCTCCTTGAATCTCCCAAAGTCCCTTAAATGCTTTAACACCCAAAAAAAAGTTCTTTCTATAGCAAAGATTTCTTCCTATCCCCATAAAGGGAGCCTTCCAAAGTCCATAGGATATGTAAAACAAGGCCGTAAGAATCGTTTCGAATTGGATCCAACTATTCAATAAACTCGATTTTTCGTGGTATCCAGAATAGCCAATTCCAAAGGTTTTTCCTTCAAGCCTAACCGCCTCAGTCATTTTTCTGATCCACTGATTAGAGTTGGGCTTACAATCTGCATCTGTTAGGAGAATGACGTCATTTCGGGCAACTTTTATTCCAAGGGTTAGCGCATACTTTTTAGAGGTTACGTGGTCGGGTGTAAATTTGATGGTTACAGTACGAAGTTTAGGATAAACTGCCATCATTTCTTCTAGCAACCGCTTTGTCCTGTCTGTACTCCGATCATTCACTACCATTACCTCAAACTCTGGGTAATCCTGTTCAAACAACTTGGGAATTAGTGTTTTGAGATTTGAAAATTCATTATGTGCGGCTATCAAAACAGTCACCCCCTCCTCGGGGACCTGATTGTCAAGGTTTTTTCGTTTGGGCTTAAACCAAGCAGTTCTTCCAAAGATGATCAAAAGGTAAATTAGCTGAAGGATGGTGCCTATACCAAAGAAAAACCAAAGCAAAAAAAAGCCCATAGATCGAATTAGATCGGCAAATATAAAATCAATTTCAGCAAGTCATTTAGGAATAAGTGGATATTTTTGCACCTTATCTCCAGTTGAAAAAAAGAAACAAGTTGATGCATTCAATTTACCGATGAAGTTTAATTTAGAGAAAAAGGATTGCCAAACTGGGGCTAGAACAGGTAGCTTGATCACCGATCATGGAGCTATCCAAACCCCGATTTTTATGCCAGTAGGTACTGCTGGCACCGTGAAGGCTGTCCATCAACGAGAGCTGAAGGAGGATGTCAAAGCTCAGATTATTCTTGGAAACACCTATCACCTTTACCTCAGACCGGGACTTGATATTCTCGAAAAGGCTGGTGGGCTTCATCATTTCAACGGTTGGGACAGGCCTATTTTAACTGATTCTGGAGGGTATCAGGTGTTTTCCTTAGCAGGGACAAGGAAAATAAACGAGGAGGGTGTAACCTTCAAATCCCATATCGACGGATCCAAGCATGTATTCTCCCCTGAAGGTGTCATGGATATCCAGCGAACCATCGGGGCAGATATTATCATGGCCTTTGATGAATGTACACCTTATCCCTGCGACTATGACTACGCACATAAATCAATGGATCTCACCCATAGATGGTTAAAGCGCTGCATTGATCGATTTGACTCTACAGAAGGAAAATATGGCTATTCCCAAACCCTATTCCCCATCGTCCAAGGATCTGTGTACAAAGACTTGAGAAAACAAAGCGCTGAATTTATTGCAGAGCAAGATCGTGAGGGGAATGCAATTGGTGGTCTTTCAGTAGGTGAGCCCGCCGAAATGATGTACGAAATGACCGAATTGGTTACGGATATTTTGCCTCAAGATAAACCACGTTACCTTATGGGAGTGGGCACACCCGCAAATATTCTAGAATGTATCGCCTTGGGCGTAGATATGTTTGACTGTGTCATGCCTACTCGTAATGCCCGAAATGGAATGCTGTTTACCTCTGAAGGGATCATTAATATTCGTAATGAAAAATGGAAAGATGATTTTAGTCCGATAGATCCTGCAATTGGAAATTATGCTAGTTCATTTTACTCCAAAGCGTATTTACGGCATCTTACCATTTCCAAGGAAATTCTTGCCGCTCAAATTGCCAGTATCCATAATCTCGCTTTTTACATCTGGTTGGTAGGACAAGCTAGAGCTCATATCCAGTTGGGGGATTTTTCCGTTTGGAAGAATCAAATGGTTAAAAAAGTTAGCATGCGCCTTTGAAGATGAAGATCCTGGACAAATTGATAATCAAGGATTTTTTAAAGACCTACTTTTTTGTGGTGGTTATGCTCATCCTTATTGTTTTGGTTTTGGATTTCACTGAAAAAAATGACACGTACATCCGTAACCAAGTTCCGGCAAAGGATATTCTAAAGTACATGGGTAACTATGGACTTTATCTCAATAATCTCCTTACCCCGATCACTGTATTTATTGCAGTTATTTTCATTACTTCAAAAATGGCAGGCAGAACAGAAATTGTCGCAATTTTGAGTTCAGGAGTAAGTTTCGTCAGAATGCTTAGACCTTTTCTTCTTGCGGCAGCCATGATCGGAGCGATCAGTTTTGTGCTGAACGGTTGGGTGCTACCCCTTGCAACAGCTGGTGTGACGGAATTTAGAATTCGTTATTTGGAAAAAGGACAAGCTTCAATCGATCCTAACGCACATATCAAAGTAGGTACAGATGCCTATGCCTACATGAGTCATTTTTATAAATCTTCTAACACAGGCTATGATTTTACCTTGGAAGAAATCCGGGATGGTAAGTTGTTGTCTAAACTCTCTTCCGATAGAATTCAATGGGATACAACCAAAAATGTTTGGCGATTAGAGAATTGGCGGTTGCGGGTTTTGAAAGAAAAAGGAGAGGACTACACCGTAGGTTCCGAAATGGATACTGTTTTATCCATTACCCCTTCAGATTTTGACCTGCCTGAAAACCATCATGAGACGCTAAAACTACCAGAATTAAGCAGGCAAATCAAAATCCTTGAGGATCGGGGTGCAGACAACGTCAGCTACTACAGGATAGAGCGGTATGTCCGGTTTATGTCTCCGTTTGCCGCGGTCATTCTCACCTTTATAGGAGTGATTATGTCATCTAAAAAATCAAGAGGAGGCTCAGGATTCCAAATAGCTCTCGGGTTTTTCTTGGCTTTTGTTTACATTCTGCTATTTATACTTTCTAGAACATTCGCAGAGGCAGGTGCCAACTATCCCATACTTGCAGTTTGGCTGCCCAATATCATTTTTGCACTAACAGGCTTGATTCTTTATAAAACAGTTCCCAGATAAATGAATTCCCAGACCTTAAAAGACTATTTGCTTTTACATTTTATCGTTTTGATTTGGGGATTTACAGCGATTTTAGGTTTGTTGATTAGTCTGCCTTCACTTGAACTGGTATTTTACAGAACCTTGATTGCCGCATTGGGAGTTGCCTTGGTAATGGCCTGGAAAAACCAATCTATGGCTGTATCAACTAAGGAGTTGTTTAAAATTGCTGGTGTTGGAGTGTTGATTTCCCTCCATTGGATTTTCTTTTTTTGGTCAGCCAGAGTTTCTACCGCCTCGGTTTGCTTGGCAGGGATGGCAACAACATCCTTGTGGACCGCATTTATTGATCCCTTGATAAATCGGACCCAGGTAAAATGGTATGAGGTCGCTCTGGGTATGTTGGTGATTTCTGGTTTGCTTTTGATTTTTCAGTTTGAAACCGGGTATTGGCTTGGGCTTTCTTTGGCTTTGATTTCAGCGTTTTTAAGCGCATTGTTTTCAGTTTTTAATGGACGGTTGACGCATCATCACACCCGGTATCAAATCACTCTCTATGAAATGGCAGCGGCAAGTTTGTTTGCCTTGCTATTCATGCCCGTTTATTCTTTGTTTTTGAATGATGGAGCACCAATTCAATGGGAATGGACCGGATTGGATTGGTTTTGGATGTTGATTCTTTCTGGAATCTGTACGGTGTTTGCCTTTTCGGTTTCAGTGGATCTGATGAAAAGGTTGCCAGTTTTTACCATTAACCTAACCATTAATCTGGAACCTGTCTATGGCATTTTACTGGCTGTATTAGTTTTAGGAGAAAATGAAAAAATGACACTACAGTTTTACCTGGGTACCTTGATTATTTTAATTTCGGTCCTTATTTATCCAGTGCTTAATTATTTAAATAGAAAAGGAAAAGTAGGCTGGATGATCAACTAATTTATAATTCACATTCAAACACGAAATAGTTTTCATTCCAGCTCACTGGGATAGGTTTTTCATCAAACAATCCAAATACACTTGAGCCGGATCCAGACATAGCGGCGTAGTAGGCTCCTGTATTGTACATTATTTCCTTGATTGCAGCAATTTCTGGATAATTTTTGAAAATGTTTGGCTCGAAATCATTGACCAACTCGTCTTTCCAACGGCCTTGATCGGCCAATATATCCTCTAATCTCACTTTGGCAGGGCTGGGTTTGACTCCAGCATATGCTTCTTTCGTCCCCACATGAATTCCAGGATTGACCAGAACCAAATAGTTTCCTTTTAATGAAAGGTTGATCGGTTCCAGAATTTCGCCTCGTCCTTTGGCAATTTTTGGGGTGTTTTCAATGAAAAATGGGCAATCACTTCCGAGTTGTGCAGCATATTCCTCCAAAAAAAAATCATCTAAATGGAGGTCAAACAGGTTATTCATCAGTTTCAGGGCAAATGCTCCATCTGCTGAGCCACCACCGAGTCCTGCGCCCATCGGAATGTTTTTATGAAGGTGAATTGCAAGATTCGGAAGGCCGGGAAAGTCTTTTTTAAGTAGTTTCTCGGCTTTTAAAATCAGGTTGTCTTTTGGTTCACCTGGAATGGAAAGACCAGATGAATTCCAGCTGGAATTCTTTTCCAAAATCATTTCCAAAGCGTCAAAAAGAGGAATAGGTACCATGCAGGTTTCGATCTCGTGGTAACCGTCTTTGCGTTTGGACGTGATGTGGAGTCCAAGGTTGATTTTGGCGTTTGGAAAACTGATCATTGAAATATCTGTTTCGACAAAAGTAACGCAAAAATTAAGGTTCTTGTGCATTCGATTTGTATTGAATTATTGTCAACGTTTCGGGGGAATTTTAGATTTTTGATATCATATGATTTTTTTTCTTAAAAAAAAGGAAGATTTTTATTAAAAAATTTGAAAGAAATAGAAATCCATACAAAATTTTGGAATTGGCTGAAATTAGCCCTGATTTTTTTAAATTGATTTTGTATAATTTTCATTTTTGATATTAAGTTTTGAAAAAAATATTTATACCCAATTTTATTAACTGTTAATGGTAAAGAATAGAGAATTAAATATTGTAAGTCTCGGAATAGAGTTTTATTATTGTCACGTGATTCAAATACGAAGCATATATTCTCACACTGCGCTATGTATCTATTGGTCGTCCTGCTAAGCTTCACTATTCTCATTGGTTTTTCGAAGTGAGGCACTAGACTATATTATTAAGTATAAAATCTAAAGTGCCTCACTTAACTGAGGCACTTTTTTATTTATTCAGATTATGACCCGAAATCCTCTTAAAAAGTACAGTTGGGAGATAAGTGACAATCCCGAACATCCCGCAGGCATGGCAATGTTGTATGCCACGGGAATGTCAGACAAAAAAATGAAACAACCCTTCGTTGGAGTGGCTAGTTGCGGCTACGAAAGTAATCCCTGCAATATGCACCTCAATGACTTCGCCGGTCTGATCAAATCGTCCTCTCAGGAATTTGATCTGACCGGTTTGGTTTTTAATACCATTGGGATTTCGGACGGAACCTCCATGGGTACCCTAGGAATGCGGTATTCCTTGGTTTCAAGAGATATTATAGCCGATTCCATCGAATCATTTATTTTAGGTCATTCTTTTGACGGGTGCGTTGCTGTCGCAGGATGTGATAAAAATATGCCCGGTGCTGTAATGGGTATGCTCCGGATCAACCGTCCTTCGATCATGGTCTATGGAGGAACAATTGCTTCCGGAAATTACAAAGGAGAAAAACTCAATATTGTCTCTGCTTTCGAAGCCTTCGGAAAGAAAATCCAGGGAACGATAACTGAGGAAGACTATGATGGTGTGATTCGGAATGCCTGTCCTGGAAAAGGTGCCTGTGGGGGAATGTACACTGCCAACACCATGTCTTCAGCCATAGAAGCAATGGGAATGTCCCTGCCTTATTCATCTTCCAATCCTGCCAATTCTGCCGAGAAGCTCAAGGAATGCCAGGATGTAAATAAGTACATGCGAATCCTTTTGGAAAAAGATATCAAACCAAAAGACATTGTCACAAGAAAAAGTATCGAGAATGCGGTAACGGTTGTAATTGCTCTCGGTGGAAGTACCAATGCGGTGCTGCATATTCTCGCAATTGCAAGAACTGCAGGGGTGGATTTTACTTTGGAGGACTTCAAGGCTATCAATGCAAAAACTCCCTTGATTGGAGATTTCAAACCTTCCGGAAAATTCATGATGGAGGATCTTTTTGAGCAGGGTGGTCTTCCTGCCTTCCTGAAATACATGCTAAATAATGGTTATCTCCATGGGGATTGTATAACGGTTACTGGCAAAACCATTGCAGAGAATCTTGAACATATAGACCCGGTAGTTCCTTCCATGGTCAATGTGATCCATCCTCTGGAGACGCCAATAAAAAAGTCAGGTCACCTTTGTATTTTGAAAGGCAACTTGGCTCCTGAAGGAGCGGTTTCCAAAATTACAGGCAAAGAAGGTACAGCCTTTACCGGACCGGCAATTGTTTTTGATTCCGAATTGGAAGCAAATGATGCGATTCGAGACCATCAGGTAAAATCAGGAGATGTGGTTGTCATCCGAAATGTTGGACCTAAGGGAGCACCAGGTATGCCGGAGATGTTAAAACCAACTTCGATGATTATCGGTGCGGGCCTGGGTTCAGATGTAGCATTGATTACCGATGGGCGATTTTCGGGGGGAACCCATGGTTTTGTAGTGGGGCACGTCACGCCAGAAGCTTGGTGTGGTGGTCCGATCGGCTTATTGAAAAATGGAGATATCATCACCATTGATGCGGACAATTTTATCTTGTCCGTGAATGTTTCAGAAGAGGAATTTGCCGAGCGTGAGAAGTCTTGGTCTCCCAAGCCGATAGAAGGTTTGCAGGGGACGCTAAAGAAGTATAATAGACTCGTAGCAACCGCATCCGAAGGTTGCGTTACAGATAAATTTTAAGGCAATGAAAGACTTGATCAGAGGAGCCGATATCGTTGTACGCTCGCTCATAGCAGAGCAAGCTGAGCTTATCTTCGGGTATCCCGGAGGCGCGATCATGCCTGTATATGATGCGCTCTACGACTACCACGACCAAATCAAGCATGTGCTTACCCGGCATGAGCAAGGGGCAATTCATGCCGCACAGGGATTTGCGAGAGTATCGGGGAAAGTTGGGGTTTGCCTTGCTACCTCAGGCCCAGGTGCCACCAATCTGATCACAGGTCTAGCGGATGCACAGATTGACAGTACCCCGTTGGTTTGCATTACTGGTCAAGTGGCAGCTCATTTGTTGGGGACAGACGCATTTCAGGAGACTGATGTAGTGGGTATTTCAATGCCGGGTACCAAATGGAACATTCAGGTAAGACGCGTGGAAGACATTGCTCCTGCGATAGCCAAAGGTTTCTATATCGCACGCTCTGGAAGACCTGGCCCCGTTTTGATTGACATTACAAAAAATGCCCAAGTGGATTTTGGTGAATTTAATTACGTTTCCTGTATGGGATTCAGATCCTACAAAACTCACTATCCCATAGATACTAGTGCTATTCAAAAAGCAGCGGGGTTGATAGACCAAGCCGAGCGCCCCTACTTGCTTTTTGGACAGGGAGTAATCCTGGGAAATGCCGAAGCAGAACTCAAATTTTTCTTGGACAAATCGGGTATTCCTGCTGCATCTACCCTTTTGGGATCTGGAGCCTTGGCTGAAGACCACCCAAATTATGTCGGGAAACTAGGTATGCATGGAAATTATGCCCCCAATCTTTTAACCAATAAGTGCGATGTACTCATAGCAGTCGGAATGAGGTTTGATGATCGGGTGACAGGCGATTTGAAGCGCTATGCCAAACAAGCAAAAGTAATTCATTTGGAATTGGATCCTTCAGAGATCAGCAAGATTGTCAAACCTACAATAGCCGTGCAAGGAGATTGTAAAGAAAGCCTTGCTATGCTTACCGCTGCGATTCAAGCTAAGAAACATGAATCATGGATGGATAGATTCAGGGAGTTGGAGCAAGAAGAAAAGGCAGCAGTAGTACAGCATGACCTCACACCGACTAAGGTTGGTTTGACCATGGGTGAAGTCATTCACCAAATCAATAAATATAAAGCCGACGACGCGGTGTTGGTCACGGATGTTGGTCAGCATCAGATGATTGCATGGAGGTATTTTCATTATAAAAAACCCAGAACTCAGGTGACATCTGGCGGATTGGGGACCATGGGTTTTGCCTTACCGGCAGCTTTGGGGGCTCAGTTGGCGGACTATTCCCGTCAGGTGATCTGTGTAGTCGGGGATGGTGGAATTCAAATGACCATACAGGAGTTGGGTACGATCAAGCAGACTAAAGCACCTGTGAAAATTGTCCTATTGAATAATAATTACCTTGGGATGGTCCGACAGTGGCAGCAGATGTTTTTTGATAAGCGCTATTCCTTCACCGAACTGGACAATCCGGATTTCGTCAAATTGTCAGAAGCCTACGGCATCAAAGCACAAAAGGTGACAGAGCGAACCGATCTTCAGGAGGCCATTGAAGATATGCTGATTCATGACGGTCCATACTTCTTGGAAGTAGTCGTAGAAAAAGAAGACAATGTGTTCCCAATGATTGCCACAGGTTGCTCTGTGGAAGAAGTAAGATTGAGCTAAACAAACCTATGAAGCGTTATACCATTTTCGTTATCACCGAAAATTTCATTGGGATTCTCAACAGAATCACTATAATTTTTACCAGAAGGGGGATCAATATTGATGCGCTCACTGCCTCTGAAAGTCGTCTGTCCGGTATTCATCGAATTACGATTGAAGTTACCGCCAATGAAGACACTGTCATTCAGCTTGTTAATCAAATTGAAAAGATTATTGATGTCATTAAGGCATTTTACCATGAAGATACCGGCGTAGTGTACCAAGAATTGGCACTTTACAAAATCCCGGTTTCCAGACTCGATAGTGGTTTGGAGAAAGTCATTCGAGAGCACAACGCAAAAATCATTGCTGCAGAACCGGAATTTGTAGTCCTTGAATTGACCGGCCATAAAGAAAAAACCCAGCAGCTGCTTGAAATTCTCAAAGGGTATGGGCTCCTTGAATTTGCCAGATCAGGTCGTGTGGCGGTAGCCAAACGAATGCTTACTATTGATTCCTATGTAAAATAATCCAAACCTGTTTAAAAAAATCTATTAAATCCAATACTATGAAATTAAAATTTGGAAGCGTTGAAGAAAACGTAGTTACACGTGAAGAATTTTCTCTTGAAAAAGCCAGAGAAGTCCTAAAAGATGAAGTAATCGCAGTGATTGGATATGGAGTTCAGGGACCCGGTCAGGCTTTAAATTTAAAAGACAACGGCTTCAACGTGATCGTGGGCCAGCGAAGTGGTTCTAAAACCTGGAGTAAGGCCATTGCAGACGGATGGGTTCCCGGCGAGACTCTTTTTGAAATAGAAGAAGCCTGCGAAAAAGGCACTATTCTTCAGTTTTTACTTTCTGATGCGGGTCAAATTGCTCTTTGGCCTACAGTGAAAAAACACCTTACCCCAGGTAAAGCACTTTATTTTTCTCATGGTTTTGGAGTGACGTACAAAGATAAAACAGGCATTATTCCTCCTGCTGATGTAGATGTGATTTTGGTGGCTCCAAAAGGTTCTGGAACTTCCTTGCGAAGAATGTTTGTGGAAGGAAGAGGCCTGAACTCATCTTTTGCCATATATCAGGATGCCACAGGAAAAGCCAAAGATCGAGTAGTGGCACTAGGCATAGGCGTAGGTTCAGGGTATTTATTTGAAACTGATTTTTACCGTGAAGTGACTTCGGATCTGACCGGCGAAAGAGGTACATTGATGGGAGCCATCCAGGGGATTTTCGCCGCTCAATATGAAGTCTTAAGATCGAATGGCCATACTCCTTCAGAGGCTTTCAATGAGACCGTGGAGGAATTGACCCAATCCTTGATGCCTTTGGTGGCAGAAAATGGTATGGACTGGATGTATGCCAATTGTAGTACCACCGCCCAGCGCGGTGCTTTGGATTGGTGGAAGCCATTCCGCGATGCCACTAAACCTGTGTTTGAATCGCTTTACAATTCGGTGAAAACAGGTGTTGAAGCCCAAAAGTCAATCGATTCTAACTCCAAACCAGATTATAGAGAAAAGTTGGAGGCTGAACTAAAAGAACTCAGAGAGTCAGAGATGTGGCAAGCTGGAGCAGTGGTTCGGCAGTTGAGACCTGAAAATAATTAAAAAACAAACCCTCAATTCGTATGAGTGAAAAGCTGTGGATATTCGATACAACCCTGCGTGATGGTGAGCAAGTGCCTGGTTGCCAGCTCAATACCCAGGAAAAGATCATAGTGGCGAAGGCTCTTGAAGAGCTAGGAGTAGATATCATTGAGGCAGGCTTTCCGATTTCCAGTCCGGGAGACTTCAACTCTGTTCGGGAAATATCCAAGGCTGTTTCCAATCCGATTATCTGTGCCCTTTCAAGAGCGGTGGAAAAGGATATCGAAGTTGCCGCAGATGCGCTAAAATTCGCCAAAAAAGGCCGTATTCATACGGGAATTGGGGTGTCTCCTTATCATATTCAATTCAAGCTGCGCTCGACGCCGGATGAAATCATTCGGCGTGGGGTGGCTGCAGTAAAATTTGCCAAAAGGTTCGTGGAAGATGTGGAATTTTATGCGGAGGATGCCGGGAGATCGGAGTCCGATTTTCTGTGTAAAATTATTGAAGAAGTCATCAAAGCCGGCGCAACTGTTGTCAATATTCCCGATACCACAGGGTATTGCCTTCCCGAACAATACGGAGCAATCATTGCGAGTCTGAAAAACAAGGTGCCGAATATTGACAAGGCAATCATTGCAACACACTGCCATAATGACCTGGGGATGGCAACGGCAAATACGGTTGCCGGTGTCCAACAAGGTGCGCGGCAAGTGGAAGTAACCATCAACGGTATCGGAGAGCGAGCTGGAAATACCTCCATGGAAGAAGTGGTTATGGCAATAAAATGTCACAAAACCATTCCCGTTCATACGAGTATTGTCACTCAGCGAATTTATCAGACCAGTCGATTGGTTTCGAAATTGATGAATATGCCTGTGCAGCCAAATAAGGCGATTGTGGGTCGAAATGCTTTTGCCCATTCATCAGGAATTCATCAGGATGGGGTGCTCAAACACCGTGAAAATTATGAAATTATTGATCCTAAGGAAGTTGGAGTAGAGGAATCCTCCATTGTGTTGACCGCAAGATCCGGTCGTGCTGCACTGAAACACCATCTCGATGCTTTGGGCGTTGAGCTAGAAGGAGAGGAGCTCAGAGAAGTCTATGAGGCCTTTCTTACCTTGGCAGATTCAAAGCGGGACATCGGTAGAAAAGACCTACTGGAGCTCGTGGGTAAGTATATGGATGAATCCAATTTTATCGAATTGGAAAATGTAGCTTATTCTTCCAACGGTTCAGTGAATGCCCATGTGAATCTAAAAATTGGAGACCAAAGTCATGAAGCGGAGTCTTCAGGTGTGGGGCCTGTCGATGCCGTACTGAAAGCCATTGAATCAATCGTAAAGCCTCAGGTAGATTTAGAAGAATTTTTAATTCAGGCCATTACGCACGGAAGTGATGATGTGGCTAAAGTTCATATGCGCTTGATTAAATCTGAAAAACCCTACTACGGATTTGCATCCAATAAAGACATTGTTCTTGCATCTGCGCAGGCCTTTGTTGATGCATTAAATAAAATACCGGTCAAAGAATACGTGACTGCTTAATTATGGAAAAGACAACATTATTTGATAAAATCTGGGATTCCCACGTGGTGAAATCTGTCCCTGCGGGTCCTGATGTATTCTTCATTGATAAACATTTTATTCATGAAGTGACTTCCCCAGTGGCATTTCTTAATCTGGAAACCCGAGGGATTGGGGTAAAATATCCTCACAGGACCATCGCTACACCAGATCACAACGTGCCAACTGTGGATCAGGATCAGACCATCAAGGATAAATTATCCCGAATGCAGGTGGAAAAACTTCGAGAGAATTGTAAAAAATACGGCATCGAACTGCACGATTTGGGATCCGCCCACCATGGAATTGTCCACGTGATCGGGCCTGAACTGGGTGTCACGCAGCCCGGTATGACCATTGTTTGTGGTGATTCACACACGTCCACCCACGGAGCTTTCGGTGCCATTGCCTTTGGCATCGGTACCTCAGAGGTGGAAATGGTGCTTGCTACCCAGTGCATCATGCAGTCCAAGCCTAAAAAAATGAGAATATCTGTGGAAGGTCAACTTAGTAAAGGAGTGACCTCCAAGGATATTATCCTCTATATCATTTCCAAAATCTCTGCAGCAGGGGCTACCGGATACTTTGTGGAATATGCGGGTTCGGCAATCAGAAACCTGTCCATGGAAGCCCGTATGACCATCTGTAACATGTCCATTGAAATGGGCGCCCGAGGTGGTCTGATTGCTCCTGATGAGACTACTTTCAACTACCTGAAAGGAAAACAATATGCTCCAAAAGGTGCAGATTGGGATAAAGCGGTTGCGTATTGGCAGACCTTGAAGACGGATGAAGGTGCGGTTTTCGACCAAGAATTGGTTTTTGAAGCTGCGGATATCGAACCGATGATTACCTACGGAACCAATCCGGGTATGGGGATCAAAGTAGTCGGAACTATTCCTACCACAGACGGCATGGAAGGTTCCAACAAGACTTCTTACCTCAAATCCTTAGATTACATGGGCTTCCAGCCAGGCGAACCAGTTGAAGGAAAGCAAGTAGATTACGTGTTTGTAGGTTCTTGTACCAACGGTCGAATCGAGGACATCCGGTCAGTAGCTCAGTTTGTAAAGGGACATAAAAAAGCGGATAACATCACCGCTTGGATTGTGCCGGGTTCGCGTGAGGTGGAGAAAATGGCACATGAAGAAGGCTTGGTGAAAATTTTGGAAGAAGCGGGATTTGAACTTCGTCAGCCGGGTTGTTCTGCCTGTCTTGCGATGAATGACGACAAGATTCCTTCCGGAAAATATGCGGTTTCTACTTCCAACAGAAACTTCGAAGGTCGTCAAGGCCCCGGTGCCCGTACCATGCTTGCGTCACCATTGACTGTAGCTGCTGTGGCCATTACAGGACGCATCACCGATCCCCGCGAAGTATTCGGAAATTAATTTTCCAATCTTCCAATTTTCTAATATTTCAATCTGAAAAATCATGGCTTACGATAAATTCACCGTCCTCCACAGCACTGCTGTTCCTCTGCCTACTGAAAACGTGGACACCGACCAGATCATCCCTGCCCGATTCCTGAAGGCTACTGAGCGTGAGGGGTTTGGAGACAATCTATTCCGCGACTGGAGATACGATGTGGAAGGTAATCCCAAGAAGGATTTTGTCCTGAATGATCCTACCTATACTGGAAAAATTCTTGTTGCTGGAAAGAACTTTGGTTCGGGTTCCAGCCGAGAGCATGCTGTTTGGGCAATCTACGATTATGGATTCCGATGTGTGGTATCCAGCTTTTTCGCAGACATCTTCAAAAACAACTGTCTTAACATTGGCGTACTTCCTGTGACAGTTTCTCCCGAATTTGCAGAAAAGCTTTTTGCTGCGATTCAAGCAGATCCTGCTGTAGAAATAGAAATCAACCTCCCAGAGCAAAAGATTAAGCTGCTTTCTTCAGGAGAATTTGAATCTTTTGATATCAATGAGTACAAAAAAGACAACATGCAAAACGGTTTTGATGACATTGACTACTTGTTGAATATGTCTTCGGAGATTGACGCTTTCGCAGCTTCCAGATAGGTAAAAAATGGAGGCTAATAAAAATCATGCAGCCCAACCCTCCCAACCCTCCAAGGGTTTAGAACCCTTGGAGGGTTGGGAGGGCAGACGTATTGAAATCATGGATACAACCCTGAGGGATGGTGAACAGACCTCGGGTGTTTCCTTTTTGCCTTCTGAAAAGCTCCAGATTGCCAAATTGCTACTCGAAGAGCTCAAAGTAGACCGAATAGAAGTGGCTTCAGCACGTGTTTCTGAAGGGGAGTTGGAGGGTGTGCAAAAGATTACTGCTTGGGCTGCGCAAAAGGGATACTTGGATCGCGTCGAGGTGTTGGGTTTTGTGGACACGCCAGTTTCTGTGAATTGGATGGTGGAAGCAGGTGCCAAAGTGCTCAATCTGCTCACCAAAGGATCGCTTAACCATCTGGTACACCAGCTGAAAAAAACTCCTGAGGAGCATTTTGCGGATATTCAGAAAAGCATTTCCTATGCCCAGGAAAAAGGGATAGTAGTCAATGTCTATCTTGAAGACTGGTCTAATGGGATGAGAAATTCCCCCGACTACACCATCAGCTTAATCGAGTTTCTCACCCGTCAGCCGGTAAATCGAATCATGCTGCCTGACACCTTGGGCTTGCTAGCTCCAAAGGAAGTTGCTGAATTTTTTGATCAGATTGTATCTCAATTTCCTGGAATCCCCTTCGATTTTCATGCACACAATGATTATGACCTTTCCGTAGCCAATGTTCTTGAAGCAATCAATCACGGGGCTTCTGGAATTCATACTACCATCAATGGTCTGGGGGAAAGGGCTGGCAATGCGCCATTGGAATCCGTGATTGCAGTGATCAAAGATTTTACTTCTTTGGAAATTGGAATCCAAGAACAGAAGATTTTTCGGGTTTCCAAATTGGTAGAGCAATTTTCCGGGCAGCATATCCCCGCCAACAAACCGGTAGTGGGAGAGAACGTATTCACCCAAACTGCTGGAATTCATGCCGACGGAGACAACAAGAAAAATCTGTATTTCAACGACTTGCTTCCCGAGCGGTTTGGCCGTCAGCGAAAATATGCTTTGGGAAAAACCTCAGGAAAAGCCAATATTCTCAAAAATCTTGAGGAGTTGGGTATTTCACTGGAGCGGGATGAGCTTGCCCGGGTGACTCAACGAATCATCGAATTGGGGGATAAAAAAGAGCGAGTGACCACGGAGGACTTACCATACATAATTTCGGACGTCTTACAGAATAATTCCATTTCCAAGCACATCAGCATTGAAGGCTACCACATGACTCACTCCAAGGGCTTGAAGCCATCGGTGCAGTTGCGGCTCAATGTACATGGCAAATCCTATAATGCTACAGCCACCGGAGACGGACAGTACGATTCGTTCATGCGTGCCGTGAAAAAAATCTACAAGTCGCTTAAAAGGGAACTTCCGAAACTTATAGATTACCATGTGTCTATTCCTCCTGGGGGGAAAACCGATGCCTTTGTGGAGACGGTGATTACCTGGGATTATGGAAAAATATTTAAAACAAAGGGTCTTGACCCCGATCAAACCGTAGCGGCGATGATGGCTACCGAAAAAATGCTTAACATCATCGAATCATTCAATTACAACTCTGAAAAAGAATCCAGCTCTTATGGAAATGAATATCGCACTGCTGCCGGGTGACGGCATCGGTCCTGAGGTCATCGCTCAGGCAGTCAAAGTAGTCAACGCAGTTGGACAAAAGTTTGGTCATACCATCACCTTCACGGAAGGCTTGGTTGGAGCCTGTGCGATTGATGCCACAGGTGATCCTTATCCTGATGCCACGCATGCGATCTGTGCCAGTTCTGACGCAGTGCTTTTTGGTGCGATTGGCGATCCGAAATACGATAATGACCCAAAAGCCAAAGTTCGTCCAGAGCAAGGCTTGCTCAGAATGAGACAAAAACTCGGTCTTTTCGCCAATGTACGACCAACCTTCACTTTCCCTTCTTTGGTTCACAAGTCTCCGTTGAAACTCGATCGAGTGGATGGGGTGGATTTGGTGTTTTTCAGAGAATTGACTGGCGGGGTTTACTTTGGAGAACCTAGAGGTCGAAATGAGCAAGGAACCAAGGCTTTCGATACAAATGTGTACAGCAAAGAAGAGATCGTGAGATTGGCGAGAATGGGTTTTGAAGCTGCGCAAAAGCGAAGAAAACTTTTGACCTGCGTGGACAAAGCCAACGTAATGGCAACTTCCAGATTGTGGAGAGAGACCGTTCAGGAACTTGCGCCAGAATATCCGGATGTGAAAGTAGAATATGAATTTGTAGATGCGGTAGCGATGCGATTGATCCAATGGCCAAAGGCATACGATGTTTTGATTACGGAAAATTTGTTTGGCGATATTTTAACAGACGAAGCATCGGTGATTTCCGGTTCCATGGGCTTGATGCCATCGGCTTCTTTGGGTTCCAAAGTGAAGTTGTTCGAACCGATTCACGGTTCCTATCCTCAGGCTGCAGGAAAAGACATAGCCAATCCTTTGGGGACGGTACTTTCAGCTTCCATGATGTTTGATTACGCGTTTGGACTATCGGAAGAAGCCCAACTGATCAGCGATGTGGTGAATCTTTCTCTGGCAGAAGGAGTAGTCACAGAAGATATCGCCGAAGGTGGTAAAGCCTACAAAACCTCCGAAGTGGGAGACTGGCTGGCTACAAAGATTTTGGGATAATTTTCCAAGTCTTAAAACGAAGAAACCACCTCAGGAATGGGGTGGTTTCTTCGTTTAATCTGAAATTGCACAAAAACTAATTTTCTCAAGTTCGTTTTCTTTGAAGTAGAAATCGATCCATGTTAA
>CAZNND010000057.1:0-28837 GCA_964574365.1 uncultured Limnohabitans sp. | reverse complement strand
CTGAAAAAACATCAAAAAAATTCGCTTTAAGGAGAAAATCGGCAAGTTGGGTTAACAATACTCCAGAAACTCAAACAATCTACATCGGACATCCGACATACTAGACCTGACTTTTACATCCTCCCCACCAACTCCCGCATGATTTGACTCATGACTGGCTCAGCTTTGGCTGCAGCTACTAATACATCCTGAAGAGATACTTGGTGAATTTTTCCTTCCACACCCAAATCCGTAATCGCAGAGATTCCAAAAACTTCCATTCCACTGTGCCGGGCTACCAAGACTTCAGGCACGGTACTCATTCCAACAGCATCTCCACCAATGATTCTCAAGTATTTATATTCTGCTGGAGTCTCAAGATTAGGTCCTTCCACTCCGCAATATACCCCAGTGTGTAGCTTAATATCTTTTTCATGCGCAATAGCCAATGCCAAGTCGATCAATCGACGGGAATATGCATCGCTCATGTCCGGGAATCTTGGACCAAGTTCATCGTAATTTTTACCTCTCAGTGGATTTTCCGGAAAGAGATTGATGTGGTCTGAAATTACCATCACTTCTCCCACTTCCTGATCAGGATTAAGTCCGCCGGATGCATTGGATACAAGCAGCGTTTCCACCCCCAGCTTTTTCATCACGCGGACAGGAAATGTCACCTCCTTCATGGAGTATCCCTCGTAATAATGAAACCGCCCTTTCATGGCAACTACTTTTTTCCCTGAAAGTGCCCCAAAGATAAGTTTCCCGGAATGGCTTTCCACTGTTGATACAGGGAAATGGGGAATATCCTGGTAGTCAATTTCCAAATCCACTGCAATTTGATTGCCCAGGCTTCCAAGACCGGTTCCTAATATTATTCCAACAGGAATGGGGTTATCATGCTTGCTTTTGATAAATGAAACAGCTTCGGAAATCTTATTGAGGTAGTCCATAATAAAATGATTTTGGGTCAAAGATAGAATTTTGAATGAGGCTTAGAACTTTTACCCATTCTTGCTTGTATAGGAGAGTGAAAATTTACCACAATGATTAAGATTATCGTAGGCACAAACCGAAAAAACTCTATTTCCAAAATAGTTGCTGAATTATATCAAAGCATTTTGACCGAGAAAGGTGTCAACTCAGAAATCTTGGAACTGCAACATCTTCCAGTCGATTTTATTGAAAGTGCATTATACGAGAACAATGGGAAAAATCCTGCCTACAACTCCTTCCATGACAAAGTAAAGGAAGGACAAAAGTTTGTATTTATCATCCCCGAGTATAATGGATCGTTTCCCGGTATATTAAAGACATTCATTGATGGAATGACCTATCCCAATTCATTCCGAAACAAAAAATGTGCGATGATCGGACTTTCATCGGGAATAGGCGGAGGTGGCATCGCTATGAGCCACCTTACCGACATCTTCCACTACCTGGGTATGCATGTTCTTGCCCTCAAGCCGAAACTTGCCAAAATCGAGCAAAATATGTCAGAAAATCTGCTCACCAACAGATTGTATGTTGAACTATTGCAAACCCAAGCAGATATGTTGATTGAGTTTTAACACTCAATCAACATTATCATGTAAGAACCTGTTATTTCCCAAAATTTCGTTTTCACTGTTGAGATTGAATTTGCTGATTAAGGGTTCAGAACTGTGCGGTGGTTCGTTCAGAATCACATTTTTTCTTTGGTAGGCGGGCACGTTCATTTTTTCCTTCATTTCTTCTACAGAATTACCATGGTTCCGGTTATTCTTTAGCTTTTCATAACGTTCCTGAGTTCGTTGAATCACTGTCTTCTTGTATTGCTCGAAGTTTTCAATCGAAAAGAGTGCGCCTGTGGAGTAAGATGTTGAGGTTTTTTTTTCTACTTTCTTTTCGGTATCTCCATATAAGTCATGAATGATTTTTTCACTGACCTCAACTTTCGGGGCCTCAACTTTTTCTTCAACGGGAGGCTTTACTGCAAAAATTGATTCCTCCACTTCTTCCTTGTTCGGTTGCTCCTCCCTCATTGCTGAAATTGGGGTCTTTGGAATGGAAAAAGTGAAGGTTGATCCCTCCGGAATTGGCTCCTCTTTTACCTGCTGTGTTTTTCCTGAATCGAGGCTAATCAGCGTCTTGACAACCTCAGAATTGGAGGCTGAGGTATTCGCTACAGGAATGGAAGGAGTAGAGTAAGTCTCATTTTTCTTACTTGATTTATTAGAAAGTCTATCCATTTCAAAACCCGTGGCAATGACCGTCACACGAATCCCCTTACCTAGTAGGGAATCAATACCTTGACCAAAAATAACCTCTGCACTATCGCCTGCTTTCTCTTGGATATATTCAGTAATATCACTTAGCTCGTCCATTGAAAGTTCTTCCTCTTCACCTGACATGATGGATAGTAGGATTTTTTGAGCTCCTTTGATTTCCACATTATTAAGTAGTGGAGAGGAAATAGCAGAGGCTGCTGCCCGAATGGCACGGCCTTCTCCTTCTTCTGTAGCCGAACCCATAACTGCTGCGCCGGCGTCCTTCATCACAGTTTTCACATCCTCAAAATCCACATTTACATCTTGATGGATAGTTATGATTTCTGCAATTGATTTTGCAGCGGTAGTCAAAATATCATCTGCCTTGCTGAATGCAGTACGGATAGCCAGGTTTCCATAGATTTCCCTCAGTTTGTCATTTAGAATTACCAAAACTGTGTCACAGGTTTGTCGAAGTGCCTCAATACCAGCTTGGGCGATTTCCATCTTTTTTCTTCCTTCAAACATGAAGGGTGCGGTCACAATACCTACTGTTAGAATATTGAGTTCTTTGGCAATCTTAGCAACCACAGGAGCCGCACCTGTTCCGGTACCCCCACCCATCCCTGCGGTTATGAACACCATTTTTGTGTTATCCGCCAAAAGTTCTCTGAGTTCAGACTCAGATTCCAGGGCTGCATTTCGTCCTTGTTCAGGATTTGCACCTGCACCGAGTCCTTCGGTCAAATTAGCTCCTAACTGTAATCTAAGGGGGACTGGGCTGGATTTTAAAGCTTGTGCATCCGTATTTACCACAACGAATTCCACATCTTTTATTCCTTGATTATACATGTGGTTAACAGCATTGCTGCCACCTCCACCAACTCCAATTACCTTGATAATTGATTTTTGATTTTTTGGAAGATCAAATCTGTAATCTTTCATGATTTCTGACATATTTTTTATTTCGGTGAGTATTTTCGGTTTTTTTACTTTTTGCCATGTTGCCCTGATTATTCCAAGGCTTAGGGTTTAACTAAGGGAATCGGATAATTTTTAATAGGGAGATCCATCGCCGATGTCGTCAGATATTAAAGACTTCAGCTTATGTCCAATACTTTTGAAGAAATTAACTGCCTTTTCATCCCGGTCATTCATGTGTTTTGTCTTATTTCCTGAATTAGATTTCCGAGATTGATATACTTCATCCCTTGAATCGAGGGATTTAAACCCTGCCAATACCAAACCCACCGTGGTGGCATACATAGGGCTTTTTACCTCCTCAAGGACGGATTTGCCCAAATGCTCATTCGGGAATCCAATTCGGGTATCTAATCCAGTCAGGTACTCAAAAAGCTGGGAAACACACTGAAGCTGTGAACCTCCACCGGTGAGCACTATTCCTCCAGCCAACTTCTTATAATATCCACTTAGGATAATTTCATGCTGCACCAATTCAACAATTTCCTCCATTCTGGCCTCTATTATTGATGCCAGATTCAGAAGGGAAATTTCTTTAGGAGGCCTATTTCTTAGCCCAGGTATTGAAACGATCTCATTGGGATTCGCCTCCCCCTTAATTGCCTTACCAAACTTCGTCTTGAGTAATTCTGCCTGATTTTGCATCAAGAGGCAACCCTCCTTAATATCAGCAGTGATTATATTTCCTCCCAGTGGAATTACTGCGGTGTGGCGGATTATATTTTCATAGAAAATGGCAATATCTGTGGTACCTCCTCCAATGTCCACCAAACATACACCCGCCTCTTTTTCTTCGTCACTGAGTACGGAGAGAGAACTCGCCAAAGGCTCCAAAATCAATTGCTTGGATGAAAGATTAGCACGCCTGACGCATTTATTGATGTTATTGATAGCTGCTGTCTGGGCTGTAATTATATGGAAATCAGCCTCCAACCGGTTACCTGACATGCCGACAGGATCTTTTATGCCTCCCTCATAATCCACGATATAGTCCTGGGGCATAACATGGATGATGCTGTTTCCTGGGGGAACAACGATATTGTGCATTTCAGAAGTGAGTCGTTGGACATCTTCAATAGTCACTTCATCCTCTGTGGGCTGACGCATAATACTTCCATGCATGATCCTACTTTGGATATGCTGCCCTGCAATGCCTACTATTACTTCAGCAATATTTACTTCAGCCATGTTGGCACATTCTTCAACTGCCTTTTCAATAGCACGAACTGTCTTTTCAATATTTGTTACAATACCGCGATCTACGCCATCCGAAACTGCCTTGCCCATTCCGAGCACTTCAAGTTTACCAAATTCATTTTTCCGACCTATGATTGCACAAATCTTGGTCGTTCCTATATCTAGGCCTACAATGAGTTTATCGTTTTCCATATCCAAGCTTTATTCACAAACAATTTGATTTTTAAACTTTACGCTGATCCGCCTATAGGCATCCCAGCCTTTTCTTGGTAAAATCTCCTTGTATAGCACTTCAATTCGCTTGAACTTGCTTACAAAGTCCTTTGCATCACCAAATTCAATCACCTGATTTCCAACTTGTTGATGAATCCTTATATCATTTTTTTTGTTGATTTCGAGTTCTGTTATTTGTGCTTTCCAAAATTCATTTTGCGTGATGAATTGAATCAAAGGCATCAGTTCGGGCATAGTTTCCAAATCCCCTTGATTGATAAGTTCCTCCGCATATTCGCCCTCTAGAATAAGCACACGGCTGGTATAGCTCGAAGAGGTAGGAATTATGAGACCCTCCTTGGTGATGTAACCATCCGCTCCATAAGGCCTCGCAATTCTTGCGATAGGCTCATGCTGCTGAATACTCAGCTTCACAATTCCTTTTTGACCGACAGAAGCCTCCGCTGATTTGATGAAGGGATGGCCTAATAATCGCTTTTCCATACCATGTAAGGGGATTTCATGAACTGGAAGTCCTGATTTTAACTCAGGAAATCCTGATCCAATCAATCCGAGAATTTCTTTTTCTTCTACAAAATATAGCCCACTCACAGGCTCTAAATCAATCTCAATTTCTTCATAGGTTTTTAATTGAACTTGCTTTTCCACAAATCCAATGAACCCCAACAAGACTAGGAAAAGGATAAATATCCCAAATGCTCTTTTCAATCTATCCTTTCTCATTAGGCTTCCTTCGCTTTAGTTCTGCCATTCATCCAATTTGAAATAGTCGGCACCAATCGGTCAATATCCCCGGCTCCCATGGTCACCAATACCTCAGGCTGGGATTGGATTAGATAGTCCATGACTTGATTCTTGGAAAGCAAAGATTTTTTTGATGTCTGAATTCCTTCCATCAGCATCTCGGAAGAAATACCTGGAATCGGCAACTCCCTCGCTGGATAAATGTCCAAAAGGACTACCTCATCGGCCAGAGAAAGACTTTCAGAAAATCCCAAAGCAAAATCCCTTGTCCGACTAAATAAATGGGGTTGAAAAACAACCGTAAGCCACTTCCCGGGATACATCGCCCTCACCGAACTTAGACAGGCCTTGATTTCCTCAGGATGATGGGCATAATCATCAATGTAAATGCGTCCAGGAGTGGAACTATGGATTTCAAACCTTCTTTTCACCCCACGAAAAGTTCGAATCCCTTCTCTGATTTGATCTTCAGAAACACCATGATCCAAGGCAACAGCAATTGCCACAAGTGCATTTTCCACGTTGTGAAAACCTGGAATCTGCAACTGTAAGTTTTTAATCTTAACCTTGTTATTTATATAGTCAAACTGAAAGAAGCCTGGTTTTGCAAGCACATTTTCAGCATGAATACCAGAAGAACGAAGACCATATTCTCGAATTCCGGCAACGGAACCCAAGTTTTCCCCTAATCGGTACCACGCGTGGGACTGAAGATAAAGTTTACCTTTCTTGTCAACGAGTTTGATAAACTGCCTGAAGCTTTCCAATATCGTGGATTCATCTCCGTAAATATCCAAATGATCCGGATCCGCACTGGTTACAACAGCTTCGTTTGGATGAAGACGCAAAAAGGAGCGATCAAACTCATCTGCCTCAACTACCACTAGGGTTGGTTCTTTTGATTTTCCCGGGAGAATAAGATTACTAGTATAATTCTGAGTGATCCCTCCAAGAAATGCAACAACCGGCTTACCTGCAGACTTCAGAAGATGGGCAAGAAGAGACGAGGTGCTTGTTTTTCCATGGGTTCCTGCTACCGCTATGGTGTATAGATCTTTAGTGATCATACCTAAGACTTCCGACCTCTTTTTCAGTTGATAATGTGACTGAAAAAAATTCAGCAAAACACTATCTTTTGGAATTGCAGGGGTCCAAACCACCAAAACTTCTTCCGGATTACTAGTAAAATCAACTGGAATACTGTCCACTTTATCTTCAAAAGTGATCTGCATGCCTTCCTTCTCCAACTCTTCGGTTAAAGGAGATGGCGTCTTGTCATATCCTGCCACAGGATATCCTTCATGACGGAACCAACGTGCCAAGGCACTCATACCGATACCACCGATACCGAGAAAAAAGACCTTATGTATTCCTTTGAATGTCATTTGACAAAGAATTCGAGTTCGTTTACTATAGCTTTTACCGCATCCGGCTTGGCTAGTTTTTTCATATTTTCTCCCAGAGTCGCTGCAAATGCCGCATCCTGAAGGAGTTCATCCACTTTGATTTTCAATTGACCTACTGCCTCGGCATCTTTCAGCAGGACTGCTGCCTTATGTGAGACATAGGCCATCGCATTTTTAGTCTGATGGTCTTCCGCTACATTGGGTGAGGGGATGAATATCACCGGCTTTCCCACCAGACTGAGTTCGGATACCGAAAGTGCCCCGGCACGGGATACGATCACATCAGCGACCGCATAGGCCAAATCCATTTCTCGAATAAATTCCCTCAAATGGATATGCTTTAGACCTGACTCTTCCAATTTGGCATCCATTTCTTTGAAGTAGAATTTGCCACACTGCCAAAGCACCTGATAGCCTGTCCCCTCCAGCTTTTGCATGTCTTGAAGCACGGCCTGATTGAGCGTACGTGCACCCAAAGATCCCCCAAGAACCAAAATCGTCTTTCGGTCTGTCTCCAATCCAAAATGATCCTGAGCTCTTTCTTTCTTACCGGAAAGGTCCAAAATGTCCTTTCGGACAGGATTCCCGGTGATTTTGATTTTCCCCTTAGGAAAAAACTGATCCATAGCCGGATAAGCTACACAGATCGAGTTAGCCTTTTTTGCCAATAGCTTATTGGTCAGACCTGCATAGGAATTTTGCTCTTGAAGAAGGGTTGGGAGTCCCATGTTCTGAGCAGCATAGAGCACTGGTCCGCTTGCGTAACCCCCTACACCTACCACAACATGGGGGCGGAACTCTTTCACAATCTGTGCTGCCATTCTAAGACTTTTCCAGAGTTTAAATGGAAAGCTCAAGTTAGCCCAAGACAAACTGCGCTGAAGTCCGGCCACAGGGAGCCCCTTAATGGGATAACCTGCTTCAGGCACTTTTTGCATCTCCATCTTACCCAAGGCACCTACAAAAAGAATCTCACTGTTAGGATATTTTTCCTTCCAGGCATTGGCTATAGCAATCGCGGGATAGATGTGTCCCCCGGTGCCTCCACCGCTGATAAGTATTCGATATGTTGCTTGATTATTGATGGTTTAGATTGTTTATGCAGTTCTTAATCGATTAGTCGCTTTCTTTGACTCTGTAGCTCCCTCATCCTGATGATCCCCACGACTTACGCTCAGAATAATCCCCAAAGCGGTTCCAGTGAAAATCAGAGAGGTTCCTCCCATGCTCAATAGTGGTAATGGCAATCCGGTAATTGGGCCAAGACCCACTGCCACTCCCATGTTAATTAATGCTTGTATAACCAGGGCAAAGCTCAGCCCTGCGGAAAGCAATCCTCCAAAGGCCTTATTGGAATTTGCTACTATCCGCATCCCTCGGTATAAAAGCGCGAGGTATAGAAATAGCACGGTAGTACCGCCAATCATCCCATATTCTTCAATAATGATGGCATATATAAAATCAGAATACGGATGAGGAAGGGAGTTTCGCTGTTCACTATTGCCTGGTCCCTTCCCCGAAATTCCTCCGGTGGCAATGGCGATAAAGGACTGTTCGGCCTGAAAAGGAATCTTAGTTTCATCCTTTCTCGATTCAAGGAAAGCCTCTATTCTCGAATAGAATGTCTCCTTTCTCTGACCAAAATATACTGCAATTGTCAAACCCAAAAGACCCACCATCACCACCAAAGCCAAATGTTTTAGCGGTACCCTTCCAATAAACATGATCAGCAAACAGGTCAGCAAGAGTAAAACTGCCGTGGATATATTGGCCATACCGATCAAGGCACAAATAATTCCTATAGAAATAATAATTGGTAGAAAAGTACCCGTAAAATCCTTAATCGTATTCTGTCGTTTGGCAAGCATGGCAGCAAGTGCCGCAATCAAAGAAAGCTTTGCAAGATCCGAGGGCTGAAAAGCCTGATTGATGACAGGAATGGTCAACCATCTATTGGCCTCATTGATGCTAGACCCAAAAAGGTAAGTCGCCAACAACAAAGGGATGGAAAGAAACATGAATAGCCGTGCATACAAGGCATACTTCCTGTACGGCATTTTATGCGCAAGCCACATCACAAATAGGGACAAAAATACCAGAAAGGAATGTCGGAAAAGGTAGAGTTCCGTGTTGCCTTTGGCAGATTTATAGGCTAGGGTGCCCGTAGCTGAATAGACCACCAGGATGCTGAAAAAAGACAGCAAAATCACGATAGCCCAAATAATGGGATCGCCCTTAAAATGCTCATCTATCCATGCTTTGAACTGGTTCATGCCTGTTGTTTTTCTTTTAATCCTAAAACGGCAACACGAAATTGTTCGCCTCTATCTTCATAATTTTTAAACAAGTCAAAACTTGCACAGGCAGGTGAAAGTAACACTACCTCCCCGGGTTTGCCCATTTGCTGCCCCCAGGACACAGCCTCGCGGATATCCTGAGTCTCCCTAATTTCAGAAATCAAGCCTGAAAATGCTTTCTTTAACTTTTCGTTTTCTTTACCAAGACATATCAATGCCTTCACTTTTCCGTCCCGTACTAAGTCATTCAAAACCGAATAATCATTTCCTTTATCCACACCCCCTGCTATCCAAATCATTGGCATGGAATAGCTTGCGAGCGCATAAAATGTGGATTCTACATTCGTTCCTTTGCTGTCATTTACAAATCGAAGCCCGTCGATTTCAGAGATAAGCTCCATCCGGTGAGGCGCATTTTTGAACCTGCGAAATCCAGAAACCAAGTCCTCTTTACTTAGTCCAGCAATGATAGCCGCTACACCAGCGCAGAGCGCGTTCATCAAATTATGCTTTCCCTCAATAGAAAGGTCTGTTGCCGGCAGGACAGCTGAGTTCCCATCTACCATAAACTCCAACGTTGACCCATTGCTAAAACCGCCTTGTACAGGCTTCTGAAGGAGAGAAATGCCATAGATAGCAGCCGAAACCTGTCTCAAATCCCTACCTCGATTTGAAAAAACATCATCAAGGTTGATAATGGCTTTTTCTTTTGAGGTCATGTTCTTGAACAAACTCATTTTAGAAAGGATGTAGTTATCCATTTCGTAATTGTATCGGTCCAAATGATCGGGTGTGATATTGGTGAGGATGGCAATTTCCGGTTTGAACGTTTCAAAACCGTCAATTTGAAAACTGGAAACTTCTATTACCCACCACTCATGATCCCTTTCTACTAGCTGTCCAGCCCAACTTTTTCCGACATTACCGGCAAGCCCTACATCCAAACCTGCTTCTTTCATCAGATGATAGGTAAGCAATGTCGTGGTAGTCTTCCCGTTTGTACCTGTGATGGCAATAATTTTCCCTTTACTAAACCGACTTGCAAACTCAAGTTCATCAATTACTGGGATGCCCATTTCCTTAGCTTTTTTCACCAAGGGTGCTTTTTCGGGAATGCCTGGACTTTTGATAATCAGATCGCAGGAAAGAATCTTTTCCTCATTGTGTTTTCCTTCTTCAAAGCCAATTCCAGCTTCCACCAAGGCAGCTTTCTTGGCTTCGGAGATCACCCCCATGTCAGATACCCAAACCTCATAACCCTCCCGCTTGGCAAGCAACGCTGCTCCAAATCCACTTTCACCGGCTCCAAGGATGGCAATCTTGTTCATACTGACTTATCTCAATTTTAATGTAGCTAAAGTGATCACTGCCAACAGGATACCTACTATCCAAAAACGGGTTACAATCTTGGATTCATGGATACCTTTTTTCTGGTAATGATGGTGAAGTGGAGACATTAGGAAAATCCTTCTGCCTTCCCCATATTTTTTCCTCGTATACTTGAAATAGCTCACCTGAATCATGACGCTGAGACTTTCGACCAGGAAAATCCCGCACATGATGGGTATTAGAAGTTCCTTGCGGAGAGTAAGGGCAAGAACTGCAATCACACCTCCCAGCATCAGCGAACCGGTATCGCCCATGAAAACCTGAGCCGGATAGGCATTGTACCAAAGGAATCCGATACATGCGCCTATAAATGCTGAAGCAAAAATCACCAGCTCCCCAGAATTGGGGATATACATGATGTTGAGGTATTGGGAAAAAATGGCATTGCCACTCAAGTAGGCGAAAATCGCAATGGCCAAACCAATAATCGCGGATGTTCCTGCCGCCAAGCCATCGATTCCGTCGGTGATGTTTGCCCCATTTGATACCGCCGTGATAATGAAAATTGCCACCAAAATGTAAAGTACAGGCACCATGGAATCACCCATAAAGCCCAAGACCTTACCGTAGTCTAGTTCATTATTTTTGAAAAATGGTATAGTCGTCTTCAGTGCCTTCACATCCTGAAAAGCGGGCGTTTCTACGATACCGCTTTCCACCGAAACAGGAGTTGAAAACTCTCTGATGACCACATCCTCATGGAAGTAAAGCGTGGTACCCACAATAATCCCGATTCCTACCTGGCCCACTATCTTGAACCGGCCTTTCAGGCCATCTTTGTTTTTGCGGAATACCTTGATATAATCATCGAGAAAGCCGATTAATCCTAACCAAACCGTTGTGATCAGCAAAAGGATGATGTAAATATTATTCAAATTGGCAAAAAGAAGGGTGGGTATTAGAATCGCAGCGATCATCATTAAGCCACCCATCGTCGGTGTACCTTTCTTTTGGGCTTGTCCCTCCAAACCAAGATCACGGACAGTCTCTCCAATCTGCCTGTTTCGGATCCAGTTGATGATCAGGCGACCAAACGTAATGGTAATAACAAGGGAAACCACAGAAGCCATCCCAGCTCGAAAAGAGATGTAGCGAAACACTCCCGTCCCCGGAATGTCCAGCACGCGATCTAGGTAATCGAAAATTGGATAGAGCATATTAGGTTCCTTTCAATTGGTTTAATAATTCGATGACCACTTCAGCATCATCGAAATGATGTTTGACTCCTTTTATTTCTTGATAATCCTCGTGTCCTTTCCCTGCGATAAGCAGAATATCACCTTTTTGAGCGAGCATGATTGCCGTTTTGATCGCTTCTCGTCGATCCTCAATGGTAAGCGTTTTTCTAAAATCAGATGGACCAACCCCCGCCTGCATATCCCGCAAAATATCCATTGGTTCCTCAAAACGGGGATTATCAGATGTGAAAATGGCTTTTGTACTTAGGGACACTGCGATTTTCGCCATTTCAGGGCGCTTTGTTTTATCCCTATTCCCTCCACAGCCAACCACGGTGATGAGCTGTTCATTTCCCGTTCGAAAACCATTTATGGTATTGAGTACATTATCCAGTGCGTCAGGGGTGTGGGCATAATCTACAATGGCAGTAATTCCACCAATTGAAACCTGGTCAAAACGACCTTTGGCTCCTTTGATCCCCGACAACGTGCGCAATACTTCTTCCTCATCCTCTCCTAAAAGCACTGCAACACCCAATACCCCAAGCAGATTGTATGCATTAAAGGCTCCAATCATGCGGAACCAAATCAATTTCCCGTTGATATCCAGCTCAAGACCTTCAAGGGTATTGGAAAGGATTTTGGCCTTAAAATCCGATGGCGTTTTCAATCCGAAAGTCTGATGCGTGGACCTGCAATTTTGAACCATGACCATACCTCTCTTATCATCTGCATTGACTAAGGCAAAGGCATCCTTTGGCAATTCATCGAAGAGTTTCTTTTTCGCTTTGATGTATTCATCGAAAGTCCCGTGATAATCCAAATGATCATGCGTGATGTTGGTAAATACAGCTCCGGCTAATTTCAATCCAGCTATTCGCTCTTGAACAATCGCATGCGAACTAGCCTCCATGAAGCAATGTGTACAACCGGCATCAAACATTTTCCTGAGCAGCGCCTGCACACTTACCGCATCAGGGGTGGTATGAGTCGAAGGAATTACCTCCTCATTTATTTTATTCTCTACAGTGGACAACAGTCCCGTACTGTACCCCATCCGGAAAAAAAGCTGATGTAAAAGGGTCACAGTTGTTGTCTTTCCATTTGTGCCCGTTACTGCCACCACTTTTATTTTTTCAGACGGATTTCCGAAAAAATTAGAGGCCATAATCCCCAATGCTTTGGCTGAATTCACCACTTGAACGTAGGTAATCCCTTCTTTCAGCTGCTCAGGAAGTCGCTCGCACACAATCGTGCTTGCTCCTTTTTCAAGTGCGGTTTCGATATAGCTGTGGCCATCAACTTGTGTTCCGGCAACTGCCACAAAAGCGCAATTTTCAGTAACCTTCCTACTATCAAAGACAATATCACCCACCCGGCGTTCCATATCTCCGATGGTGCAGGTAAGTGATACTTTATATAATATGTCCTTTAGTACATTCATGATTAACCAAGAACTAGATTAATGATGGTATTTGGTATCAGTTTGGATCCAGGGATAACGGATTGTTCAATCACCTTTCCTTTTCCTTGGTAATTCACTTTTAGCCCCTTATTTTCAAGGATATACAGTGCATCTCGCAATGGCATTCCTGAGACGTCGGGAATTACCGGCTTGTCTGTCTCATTAATTTGAAGTTGGATTTTTTCTTCAGAGATCACTCCTTTTACCCAATCCTCAGCGGAGGGTGTTTTAACTTTAAACCCAAGGTGGTCGAAAATTGCCTGCAAATCCTCCCCTTTGCCACTTCCAATTTCCGGGAGTTTGAAAGGCTGATTTTCTGCCCTGAATATTTTTGTCTGATCCACACGGTTTAGCTCAAGATCCAAGGCATAAATCTTATCGGCTATTTCTTTAAATACGGGCGCAGAGACATCCCCTCCATAGGCAGCAATCCCCGAAGGATTGTCAATCACGACAATCATGGAGTATTTGGGCTGGTCGGCAGGGAAATACCCCACAAAGCTGGTGTAATAGGTTTCTGTGTACCTTCCATCTACCAGCTTTTGCGCAGTTCCGGTTTTACCTGCTATTTTGTAGATACTATTCTTGATGTTCTTGGCAGTACCGTTTTCCACCACTCCCAGAAGTAAATCCTGAAGCTGTTTAATGGTCTTATCAGAAGCTATTCGCTGTCGATGAACTGTTGGTTCATAGCTTTTGATCATTTTATTCCCGTTACCCACAGCCTTAACAAGCAGAGGCTTAATCATCATCCCATTGTTGGCAACGGCATTGTAAAGAGCCAACGTATGTATAGGGTTCAGCCTTGACTCATAGCCTATGGAAATCCAGGGCAAAGAGGTGCCATACCAATCCCTACCACCGGGCTTTTTAAAAACCGGCTTATTCTCCCCCAAAATTTGAAGTCCAAGCGGTTCTGATATCCCAACCTTATCCATGTAGCCCATAAATTTGGAGGGGCTAGAACCAAAATGCATATCCACCAGCTTAGAAATAGCAACATTGGATGACTTCTCAAAAGCTTCCCTTATAGTGATCGTTCCAAAACCACCTGCTTTGGAATCATACATGGTTTGGTTGTAGAATCGATGGGCGCCAGTACCTGTTTCAATCAGATCATTAGGCGTCACTTTTCTTTCTTCGAGAAGGGCAAGCAAGGAGACAAGCTTGAAGGTAGAGCCTGGCTCTCTCATTCCCATATCCCCTATTGCATAGTTGTAAATATCAGAATATCCTATTCCTGATTGGTTTTTTTTGAGGTTGGCAATTGCTTTGATATATCCTGTTTCAACCTCCATAACTATAACTGACCCAAAATCTGCCTCACGATCAGTAAGCTGTCTTCTCAAAGCAGTTTCGGCAATATCCTGAATATTTACTTCCAGGGTTGTAAATACATCGTTCCCATTTTCAGGTTTGAGGTCCTCCGCATCAAAGACAGGTTTCCAAACCCCACCAGCCAACCGCTGAAATAAGGCCTTCCCATTTTGACCTTCCAAGTAGGTATTGAAACTATATTCCAGCCCTACTCCTTTGTTGGATTCGTTCAAAAAACCCACGGTACGGGCGGCGAGGGATTTAAAAGGACGGTACCGTTTCTCGATTTTTTCAAAAATCACCCCTCCTTCAGACCTTCCCCCCCTGAAAACAGGCCATTTTGCCATTTTTTGCATTTCCTGAAAGGATATTTCTCTCCTATTCAGAATTAGAAACCGCTTCTTATCTCTTCGAGCATCAGTAATCAATCGTTTGTAGGCTCTAGCAGACTTATCCTTGTAAAAAATAGAGAGCATTTCTGACAAAGAATCGAGTCCGGAGCTTAACCTTTCATTACTGGCTACCGTGGGATCAATAGCCAATCGATAAAAAGGAAGACTTGTAGCCAATAAACTCCCATCAGCGGCATAAATATTCCCCCGGGTGGCAGGCACATCTCTGTATTGAAAATTAACCTTTTCAGCTTTAGATTTCCATTTTTCGCCTTCCCTGAATTGAACCACAGCAACTTTGTAGGGTATGGCACACGCAGCCAAAGCCACCAGGATGAAAATCACCCGTACTCGGAGCACTATGGAGCGTTTAATATTCACTTCTTGATTTCGATTTTGATAGGTGGTTGATTCAATTCATGGATATTCAGGATGGCTGCACGCTTTGCCACCTCAGACTGTATGCTGCTTTGCATATAATCAGCTTCGAGAGTGGTTACGTCTGCTCTGAGATCGTCCAACTCCTGTTGCGCCTTTTCAATTTTCCTTACCATGCTCTCCGCACGGTGATTACTGTAGATATAGATTAAAGCAAGTAGTACCATAAAGGCTACCGGGGGGATCAATTGTATCGGAACACCCTCTCCAAGAATTCCAGTAACATTGAGTTTCTCCTCAATCCAGTTGAAAATAGTCCTCCGCGAACCAACCTTGGACTGATTCCCGGCCTTCAATTTCTGCTTAAAGGTATTTTGGCTCATTTCCCTGTACGTTTAGCTATTCTCAACTTCGCACTTCTGGCACGTGGATTTGCGGCAATCTCCTGATCTTCGGCTACCACTGCACCTCTACTGACTGGCTCAAAGGGTCGAATCAGATTTCCATAAAAATCCTTTTCAACTTCCCCTTGGAATTTTCCTTTGGTCATTAAATTCTTAACCAATCGATCTTCCAAGCTATGGTAGCTCATAACCACCAACCTGCCTCCGGGCTTCAGTAAATCCATTGTACTTAACAGCATTTCCTCCAATGCACCCATTTCATCATTCACTTCAATTCGAAGGGCCTGAAAAACCTGGGCAAAGTATTTGAATTCCTTTCCTCTCGGAGCAAACTTTTTAAGAAACTCGGTAAACTCTTGGGTCGTCTCAAAAGGCCGGGCTACTCGCTCGGAAACTACGGCCTGGGCCAATGTTTTGGCATTTTTGATTTCTCCGTATATTCCAAACAGCTTATGAAGCCGTGATTCCTCATAGGTATTCAGTACATCTTTAGCACTGAGAGACGCAGACTGATTCATTCGCATGTCGAGATTTCCACTAAACCGTGTAGAAAAACCTCTACTTGGCTCATCGATCTGGTGTGAAGAAATTCCCAAATCCGCCAAAATCCCATCTACCTGCTTTACTCCATAGAGCCTCAGATACCTTTTGATATCTCTGAAATTGGCCTGCACGAAGGTAAACCGAGGATCTTCAGGTGCATTTTCCATTGCATCCACATCCTGGTCGAAACCATACAAATGGCCTTTATCCAAATGCTTTAAAATCTCTCTGGAATGACCTCCACCACCAAAAGTGACATCGATATAGATCCCGTTGGGATCAATAGCCAAGCCTTCAGTGCATTGGGCGAGCATCACTGGAATATGGTAAACAGACTCTATCATGATGCTTAGGAGAGATATTTTTCCATCAGGCTGGACAAGTCCGCCGGATCTACAATAATATTTTTCAGATAATTATCAGGATCCCAAAGTTCAATCCTGCTTCCCATTCCCACCACGATCACGTCTTTATCAAGCCCCGCATAGGTTTGGTAAATCTTTGGAATCAGCAACCTCCCTGCCGCATCCAATTCCACTTCAACAATGGAATTGAAAAAAGACCGCTGAAGCATCCGTTGCTCGGGATTATTGATATTCAGGGACTTGATCTGGCTTTCCAGTTTCATGTACTCTACCATCGGATAGAGGGCTAGGCATTTATCCTCAGCCATACGGAGCATCAACGACGACCCATTAGCCTCCGGAATTGCCGCTTTGATTTTAGCGGGCAATACCAGCCGACCTTTAGGATCCAGCTTGCTATCGTATTGACTGTTGAACATCTCCTGACTTCTCTTCGAATGATTTTTCTGCAATGACAAAAGTAAGAAAACAGTATTCAAAATCTACCACTTTCACCCACTTTTTCCCACTTTAAACTAAAAGTAGACAAAACTTTACATGAGACCAACATTTTTCAAAAAAAACAGAGAAAATTTTATTGATTTTCAAAGGATTAGCCAAGCTAATTCCAGGAAAAAAAAAGTCCTAAATCGGCTAATTTTAAGGTTTTTGGGATAAAAAATCGAAGATATATTCACTATCCTGGGGCCTTCTTGAGAAAAAGTGGGAGAAAATCCCAAGAAAAATTCGACAGGCACCAATCTTGTCTAGCTAAAAAATAAAAAACCTGCCCAATTGGACAGGTCTTAAAAAAGTAGCATCGCAGAGTTAATTTTTGTCTTTTCCTTTTTGAAACTCCTCTTGGAGCAGTTTTTGAAATTCCTCCATTTTCACCTGATGTTCTTTTTGCCAGATGTCCATCTTGCGGTTAAATTCCTCCCTTTTGGGCTGTTGCCTTTTTTCCCATTCTTTCATCTTCATCTCCCACTCCCTAATCATTGGTTCTTGAGCAGTTTGCCATTCTTTGATTTTTGATTCAAACTCCTTGATTTTTGGCTCATTCACTTCTTGCCAAGCCTTCATTTTTTCTTCGAATTCTTTCAATTTAGGCTGAAATTCTTGTTGAAATTTCGCTTCCCATTCCGCCATTTTTTCTTGACGAACGGATTCATTTTCTTCCCATTTTTTTTCCCACTCTTTAGACATTCTTTCGGCTTGGCTTACAGCCTCTTTGGTCATGGATTCAATCTCTTTTCTCCATTTTTTACGTTCTTTTTTACTCATTTTTGAAGTATCTCCGAAATTGAAATTCCATTCGGATAATTTTCCAAAATCAACAGGTTCAAAAGGTGGCTCGATCGGAGTGGGGGGCAATGGAATATCCAGGTCAAAATCGGGTATGGGAGCAATCCATTCATTATCAAATTCCGGAGCATCAGGAATGAGCAATTCAGGCATATTCCCCGCATCCAAACGCGTCAATTTGTCCATTGCAACCTTGATTTTTTCACTAAGCACAATCGTGTCTTTTCCTGAAATCATCTTATCTCCCATGATGTAATAGCTTACACCTTCTTCGGTAGTAATTGTCATCCGGTGAGTCCCTGTTTTCGAGACTTGCAATTGGGTCAGTGGGAGGGTATCCAAAGGTAAAGATTCATAAACCGGCTTTGAAGCCAGATTCTTTTTAAGCGAAGTCATTTCTGACTGGGAAACATCTTGCTGTGCACTAGCCATCAGGCCTACACTAAGGAATAGAGCGAATAGCATGGGTATCGAAATAATAGGGGTTTGTGGATAGTTTTCAGTTGGGTAACCCAACATTCGCTTGATTCGAATCAGGGTTGGATTTCGTTTTTTACTTGCTGTAAGCGCAAGTTCGGGGGGATTTTGCTTCACAAAATTGAGTACCTCAGCCAAGCTAATTGCTAATACTTTTGGTTGGATTCCTACTTTCAACGCCACGTCGTCCGCAGCATTTTCGCGTAGCTCATTTATCGTCTGACTCATCCACCAATAGCAAGGGTGGAAGAAAAACAAGATATCCAAACTGGAAAGCAGCAGATTACTGAGGTAATCATTTCGCTTCACATGAGCTAGCTCATGGGCAATGATTGCCTCTAACTGTGCGGGACTAAGGTGGAAAATCAAAGCCAAAGGCAAAAAAATCACTGGCTTAACCGTCCCGAATGTCACAGGAGAGTGAGCCAATTTGCTGATCCGAAGTTCTACCTCACGACTTATACCCAGCTTCTCTAAGAGACGGCAGGTCATTTTTTGCAGGTCAAGGTCTGTTGCCAATTGGGCACTTTTCCGAAGTCTGTGGATCTCAGACAGGCTATTTAAAAGCCGGAAAAGAAACAAGAAGGCTCCAAAAAACCAGAAATTGACTAAAACAGGCAGGTTGCTTTCAATCCAGTTTATTACTTGATTAATTGTGAATTCGAAGTTTGACTCCTGCATCAGCGTGTGGGGTTGGGACATAAGAAACCTCACTTCTGCCAGAGAAAAATCGGATTTAGAAGCCGACTTGAACCAATGATAAGAAAAAGTACCCACAGTTAATAGCAAGGAAAATACTAAGGTCCCGACTGCCAATCCATACTTTAAAGCAGGACTTGAATTTTTAAGCAGCATCAGCACTAGCCAAAGCATGCCGGCAGCCGCAGCAAGTTGCCAAAGGGAATGAACTAGCGTCCAGCCCAAAGCGTTCAACAGTTCATCCGAAACCCATTCATTCAGCAGTTTCATAGGAATATAAGTTTTTCTTTAAGACCATATGGAATCCCTGCGGCGGGCAGGTTGCTTGGCTTATGATCATGCAAGTGTGTGTCGCTTCCGACTTGCTCGATTTCATCGCCTATCATTTTCAAGGTTGTCGAGAAAGGCTCTGATTTCATCCATTTCCTCTTTGGAAGGCTTTTCTTGGCCCAAAGCCTGCATGACTAAGGATTTGGACGAACCGCCAAAGGCAGTTGCGAGCAGGTTTTTCAAAAGGGATTTTTGTGTATCTCCCTGCTTGACCATGGGGCGATAAATATGCGTTCGGCTCTCTTCATCTCGAGCGAGTATCCCTTTGGAATTCATGATTTGCATGATCTTTAGGGTAGTGGTATAGCCTGTGTCTTTGGTGGTGGCGAGTCGCTCGTGGACTTGCCTGACGCTGGCCTCCTTTAGTTCCCAGAGTATGGACAAAATCTCCAGTTCGGCTTCCGTTGGTTTGTTCATAGGAGTAATTACGACAATATTAGAATCAAAGATATACGAAGATAATCGTAAATTCAAAATAAATACGAAAATAATCGTATAAAAAATAGTATCGCTTGAAAATGGGCTACTTACGGAGTTTTTTGATTGTTTCCCGTCCCTTTTTTTCCAGTGACTTCCTGAAAATTTCTGCAAAAGCAGGCCATGCACCGGCAATTTTAGCAAGTAATCCTCTGGACTCTGGAACAGAAACCTGGAGCTTTGGCTTTTTCATCAACTGTAAAATAACCTCCACTATATCCTCTGCCTGAAGCACCTGGCTAGGGCCACTAAACGTCAACTTCGCCTCCTCGGGATAATTGAGTTGAAGGTCTAGCATGGGCGTATTTACCAAATCCGGGCAAACAACACTTACAGCGACTCCAAATGACCTTAACTCAGCAGCTACAGCAAGAGAAAAACCCCGAACTGCAAACTTGGAAGCAGTATATAGACTGAGCCCCGAGACAGGTGCTAAACCAGCCAAAGAGGAAATGTTGATGATATGGCCAAATCCCTGTTGCTTCATTTCCCGCCCAAGCAGCGTAGTACCAAGCAAGGTTCCCTTTGTATTAATATCCAAATGGTAATCTATATCTGTAAACGAAAAATTTAGCAAAAACCCGGGCCGGATCACTCCAGCACAATTGATCAAGTGAGAAATGGGCAAGCTGATCTGTTTTGAAATTTCCAAAACTTTTTGCCAAGTCCCCTCCTTGGAAACATCCCCACCAATCAGATGATTTCTCTCCGGAGAAAACAAATCCCTCAATTTCAATTCATCGAGATCAATAAGAATCATGGGGATTTGATTTTTTTGAAAATGACGGGCAAGCTGCAGGCCAATACCGCTTGCCGCACCGGTAATTACAAGGAGAGTTGGAGTCATAGCTAAAAAGAAGTTTCCAAGAGGTAAGTTAAAAAAACTTCCCAATACAAGGAACTCTCGATAACCTACATTAGTTGTATATACATTGAATTTTTAAATTAAAACACGCAATGAGCGAAACACAAGCACTCTTAAAGCCTATTCAGATAGGAGATCTACAACTAAAAAATCGAGTTTGGATGGCTCCTATGACCCGAAGCCGAGCCAATAACCCTGAAAACAAGGTTTTTGAAATCCATGCCGAGTACTACCAACAACGAGCTTCAGCCGGTTTGATAATCACAGAAGGTTCCCAGATCTCTCCCCGGGCAGTGGGTTATATCCATACCCCGGGAATCTTTTCAAAAGCACAAACCGAAGCATGGAAACAGGTGACAACAGCAGTGCATGCTGAAGGCGGGCATATTTTTATCCAGCTTTGGCACGTGGGACGCATGTCGCACCCTGATTTCCATGGCGGAGCATTACCGCTTTCTGCATCAGCCACCAATCCCAATTCCAAATCCTTCACCCCTCACGGGTTTAAGGACACGGTCACCGCTAAAGAAATGACCTTGGAAGAAATCAAGCAGACCATTACTGATTTCAAAAATGGGGCAAAAAATGCGATAGAAGCAGGTTTTGACGGGATTGAAATCCACTCATCCAACGGGTATCTTCTCCATCAATTCTTCAATGCAAGTTCAAACCACCGTACCGATGAATATGGAGGCAGCATTGTAAACCGTGCAAGAATACTTTTTGAAGTGATCGACGCCATCAAGGAAGTCTTACCCGAAAACCGAATTGGAGTTCGTCTCAACCCTTCCCTTCACGGCGTTTTTGGAATGACTATGGATGAAGAGACGATCCCTACCTTCGACTATATCGTCAACAAGCTAAACGAGTACAATCTTGCTTACCTCCATCTTTCAGAGCCATTTACGGATGTGAGTGCGTTTCCTTTTGCGGAACAGCATATTGCAAAAAGATATCGGCCAATGTACCATGGAACCTTAGTAATAAACCATGCCTTCGATCAGGAAAAAGGGAATAGGATCATCGAGGAGGGTTTGGCCGATGCAGTTGCTTTTGGCAAGCCTTTTGTATCAAATCCAGACTTGGCAATACGTTTTGCCAATTATGCGCCTCTAGCGGACTGGGATTCGAGCACTTTTTACACCCCGGGCGAAAAAGGATATACCGACTATCCAAGCCTTAAGGGGTCCAAATAAACACTAAAAAAGAGGTTGCATGCATGCAACCTCTTTTTTTACCTTTATCAGCATGTGTCTAGTTGCCTTAGCCTGGAAAGTTCATCCTGAATTTCCTCTTTTACTATCTGCCAACCGAGATGAATTTTTCAATCGACCTACGGCGCAAATACACCGCTGGGATGAAGGCTTTTTTGCCGGGAAAGACCTTCAGGCAGGAGGTAACTGGATGGGTTTTCATCCCGATGGAAAATGGGCTGTATTGACCAATTATAGAGATTTTACCCAAGGAAGAAATCCTAAAATTTCCCGGTGAAAACTGGTATCTGATTTTCTTACCGACTCGATTTCTCTAGAAAATTATCTCGATCAAGTCTGGGAAAAACAACAAGAATTTGACGGGTTCAACTTGCTTGGGTCAGATGGGGATCGCCTTTTCTACCTAAGCAACTACGGAAAAGAACCAGAAGAAATCCATGCAGGAATCCATACCTTAAGCAACGGGCTGATGAGTGACCCTTGGCCCAAAACCGAATTGGCAAAAAGTCAGCTGGAAGCTATGCTAAGCTCTCCAACCGCAGAAAATCTCCTTTCCATCTTAAAATCAGAAGAAAAATATCCCGATGAGCTTCTCCCAAATACCGGATTATCCATCTCAACAGAAAGAGAACTTTCAGCACAGTTGATCAGATTTCCCCCTGATTTTGGAACTGTATCCTCTTCCGCAGTACTAAGAAATATACAGGGCCAAACCCTTATCCGTGAACGTAGTTTTGATTGGGATCACCTACATTTCAGGGATAAAGAAATAAATTTTTAATCTTTTGGTTTATGGATAGCATGCATGAAGTCATTATTATCGGAGGGGGACCAATCGGCCTGGCCTGTGGGATCGAGGCAGGAAAGGCTGGCTTGGACTACCTCATTTTGGAAAAAGGAGCGCTCTGCAACTCGATCTACAACTATCCGGTAAATATGACATTTTTCTCCACCTCAGACCGCTTGGAAATGGGTGGAATCCCATTTATGTCAGTGGGGGCGAAGCCCACCCGCACGGAGGCTTTGGAATATTACCGCAGGATATATTCCTATTTCAACCTGAAAGTCAACTTCTATGAAGGGGTTGAATCCCTGAAAAAGGATAATGGAACTTTTCATATAAAAACATCAAAAGGAAGCTACCAAAGCCCAAAGATCGTCTTGGCAACTGGATTTTATGACCTTCCCAACCTAATGAACGTGCCGGGAGAAGGACTTCCCAAAGTCCTACACTACTATAAAGAGCCTTGGCCATTTATAGGGCAAAAAGTCCTTATCGTAGGTGGTGCGAATTCGGCAGTGGATGCAGCTCTGGAATGTTGGAGAAAAGGAGCGGAAGTCAGCATGGTGCTATTGGGAGAGGAAGTGGATGATAATGTGAAATATTGGGTGCGCCCCGACATCATGAATCGGATCAAAGAAGGGTCGATCAAAGCCTTCACCCGATCAAAAGTTAAAGAGATAAGACCTCAAGAAGTCGTCATCTATTCACAAGACGGGGAAGTCATCATTCCAAACGATTGGGTTCTGGCCATGACCGGCTACAAACCCAACTTTGCCTTGCTCGATCAACTCGGCGTGAAATTGAGTCTGGACGAAAAGCGTCAACCCTGCTACGACCAAACCAATCAAGAATCGAATGTGCCTGGAGTTTACCTTGCCGGAGTAGTCTGTGGCGGCCTGAATACCCGGGAATTTTTCATTGAAAACAGCATCTCTCATGCCGAAGCAATTGTAAAAGATATACTTGCAAAAAAGAGTTAAGCTTATTGCAAATAAGAATATTATTTGCAAGTTTCTGGGAATAAATAGTATAGACATGAGCACCACTTGGAAAATCCGCTTTGATGACCAGCGCACAGAAGTGATAGAATCAGGACCAAAAGCCTATCACTTCTTCACTCAGTCACCTTCCATCGTGGCTGAGCAGCGAGAGCAATATGGAGAGGCGGTTTTAGATTTTCACGAGACCAGTCCCTTTTTCGATTACTTGGATTTTACTTCTCAGGATGTGGCAGAGCTTCTCGAGGTGGATCCGAGTACCCTTTTCCGCTGGAAAAAGGACGATCGCAAGCTCAGCAAGGCTATCACCAAAAACATACTCGAGATGGATCAGATCATTGCCAAAGGTATCAGAATATTCGGCTCCAAGGAGCTGATGTCCGATTGGCTTCACACGCCCAATGCCGCCCTTTCCTCCCAAAAGCCAGTTGATCTCCTCAAAAACCCCTATCAAATTGCCTTCGTAGATCAGGCTTTGGAGGCGATTTCTTGGGGCAATATCCTCTGATGCGGTATTTCAGACTGATCGAGCATCTTCCCGGTCGTGATTCCCTCGGATTTGGTATGGTGCCGGGCCGATGGAATCTGTATGGCACTCCGATGATCTATGCCTGTTCGGTAAGCTCGCTCAATTTCCTGGAGATGCTAAGCATCAAAGGTCCGGTCGTGACCCAAAGCTACTGGAAGTTGGTCATTTTTGAGGTCGAGGGGAAAATACCCGAGCTAGACATTTCAGACCTTCCTGATAATTGGAAAAATCGCACTTATCCACAATCCACTCAGGAATTTGGCTCGGCCTAGGCGAAAAGCATGTTTTCCCCTTTTTTGAAAATACCATCGTGCATAATTCCTTTAGGTAACTTTTCCCTAGAGCATAATCTCTTAATCAACCCGCTTCATCCGGAATTCAAAGAAAAAATATCCGAGTTAGAGGAATGGGATGTGAGCTTTGAGGTAAACAGATAAGTCAGGAATTGGCCTCGGTAATCAACCTCAATCCTTCCAGGGTCAAGTTGCGATCGACCTCATCAAACACTCCTTCCAAACTGGTCAGAATCGAAGAAAGGCCACCAGTGGCAACTATGGTAAAATTCATTCCAGTTTCATTTTTGATTGCTTCAATCATTCCCTTTACCAAGCCCGTGTAGCCATACAAGACCCCGGCCTGAATAGCATGAACGGTATTTTTCCCAAGAGCAGACTCTGGTAATTTCAACTCCACTTCGGGCAACTTGGATGTATTCATAAAAAGCGCCTTGATTGCTGTCTGAAGACCAGGGACAATATTTACACCCATGATTTCTCCCTTTTGATCCACCACGGTGAAGGTCAGTGCTGTACCAAAGTCTACCACCATCACCGGGTCTGAAAATCGTGAAAATGCCGCCATCACATTGCATATCAGATCACTACCAATTTCATTGGGCCGCAGCACTTTTACTGGTAAAATCGCATAGCTTTTGACATCTATGAGGTAAGGAGACTTCCCAAAAAAGTTTTCACAAAACTGCTCAATAATCCCATTGATCTCCGGGACTACAGAACTGAAGCCGATTCGATCGATTTGGGAGGCTTGGATGTCATGCTCCAGGAAATAAAGCGGAACTTTTTTGCTGAGCTGAGAAATCAACCTCGGTGCTTTGGTTTCGAGTCGAAACTGATTGGTCCACTTGCCACTTTTTGGATCAAAAAGGGCAAAAACTACATTAGAATTGCCGGCATCGATGGCTAAAAACATTCGGTTATCAGGTTTTGACTAATTTAGGCGCATAGTTAACAAAATAACATATTACATCCCCATAAAATCCCATGTATTCCCTCCGCGAAGGCAAAATCGAAGATTTACCCCGAGTACTTGAATTGATCAAAGAACTCGCATTGTACGAAAAAGCACCCGAACAAGTCACCAATACCTTGGAGATGATGGAAAAGGACGGTTTTGGGCCAAATCCTGTCTATGGTCTGTATGTGTGCAAGAAAAACAGTACCCATGAGATCATTGGAATTGCAATTTATTATTATCGCTATTCCACCTGGAAAGGAAAGCGACTTTATCTGGAAGATATCGTGGTCACCGAGTCAGAGCGTGGAAACGGTGCAGGGAAACTACTTTTCGACCGGGTAATGGTCAAATGCCTCGAAGATGGCTGCACCGGTATGATGTGGCAGGTGCTGGACTGGAACGGACCTGCGATCAATTTCTATAAAAAATACGGAGCTTACCTCGAAGCCGGTTGGCTGAATGCGCACTTGCAGGATTACGAGATAAGAAAAATGTTAGGTGCATAATGAACGATGTCCGATGCACCTGACATCCGACATGGGTCTTCCAACATATTCCTCTACCTTTGTGATTCATTATGAGAACAAAACCATTTTCGGTTGTCTATGAAGACAACCACCTCCTCGTCGTCAATAAGGCGGCAGGTGTCTTGGTCCAAGGGGACAAAACGGGAGACAAGACGTTGACGGACTACTGCAAGGACTACATCAGCAACAAATATGAAAAGCCCGGAGCGGTTTTTCTTCATCCCATCCATCGACTCGACCGACCTGTGAGCGGATTGGTGGCTTTTGCCCGAACTTCCAAAGGACTGGAGCGAATGATGGAACTTTTCCGCAAAAGAGACATCCACAAAGTCTATTGGGCCATCGTGAAGCGAAGGCCGAAAGATGAACAGGGAAAGCTCACCCATTGGCTGACCAAGGATGATGTAAAAAATGTGGTAACTGCCCATGAACGGGAAGTTCCGGGATCTCAAAAAGCAGAGTTAAATTACAAGACACTAGGCAAACTCAACGATCATTGGCTTCTTGAAGTTCGTCCTATTTCTGGCCGTCCGCATCAGATTCGAGTCCAATTGGCATCCATGGGTTGTCCGATCCGAGGCGATGTGAAGTATGGCTTTGCTAAACCCAATCCGGACAGCAGCATCAACCTCCACGCCTTTCATTTGGTATTTGTTCATCCGATCAAAAAGGAAAAAATATTCCTGAGAGCAGCACTTCCTGAGATCGATTTCTGGGAGCAATTCTTAGAATTTGAGGAAGTCAAAGCCAAGGATCAGCATTTGGATAATACGTTTTCGGGGTAATGATTGGAAATAAGATAGAAATAAGATAGAAATAAATGGAAATAAGATAGCGATAGATGGAAATAAGATGGAAATAGACAGAAAATCTTGACACTATTTCGCGTAGCATATCTCCACCATATCTCGCACAGCGTATCTCCACACTATTTCCAAAGTATCTCGCGCAGCATATCTCCACACTATTTCGCGCAGCGTATTTCCAAAGTATTTCGCGCAGCATATTTCAATTGTATTTCGCATAGCATATCTCTATTTATCTTGCGCAACGTATCTTTAACGAAATATGAAAAAAATCTTCTTACTCTTCGGTCTGATCCTAATCCTAGGAGCTTGTACCTCTCAAAACTCTCCAAAGACTATCTACATTGTTCGCCATGCGGAAAAGCAATTGGTGGGAAATGATCCAGAATTGGCTTACGTGGGAGGAGTAAGGGCTTTGAAACTTTCACAAATTCTGGAAAAAGAGGACATCAAGCATGTTTTCTCCACAGATTACATCCGTACCCGAAACACGGTAAAACCTACTGCTGAAAAATCGGGAGTGGAGATCGAAATCTACGATCCCAACAATCATGACGACTTAGTTGAGGAGCTTCGCAAACGAGAAGGAAACATCCTAGTCGTAGGCCATAGCAATACCGTTAGCCAAGTTGCCAACTATTTTGTCGGAGAAGGAGAAAAATTCGCAGATCTGACCGACTTGGAGTACGATTTTATCTACGTTGTGACTTTGGAGAAAAATGGAAGCTCGGTAGTCAGGAAACTCTATAAAGAGTTTTAGTATTCACTTCAGAGCTTTAGTTCAAATCTTTGAGCAAATCTGAGAAATCGTATCTTAAAATTTTCTCTTGAAAATGATCTACGCCGTATACGATCTGATTTTTTTCATCGAAACTAATCCCCATAAGGTAATCTGGAACTTCAATTGTATTTAACAAAGTCCCATCCCAGTCAAAAAGTCTGATTTGAGTAGATTGCATCACTTCTCCATATTCCGATTCTGGTTGATTGTAATAAAGTGCAAAAATATAATCGTCAGTAACCTCCACATCAAAGTAATAATTCACCAAATCCACAGGCTCTCCATCCACTATTTTCAAACTTTTTGTTCCTGAGTCTCCGGAAAGGTCATTTAGCACCTTAAAATTCTCATCAAGAATCAACATCCTGTCAAAATAGTTGAAGGCCAAAATAGAATTGGAACCATCTGGCTTCATTCGAAAAAAATTATAAAAAACGGTATAAAAATCGGTGACACCTTTATTTTGATATTCCTCTAAATCAGGTATTGGCACGATAAACAAGTCTTTTTGATTTTTAAAATCAAACCCCTTGACTAGGTACGCTTCAGGACTTAAATAACCTAAGTTTCCAACAATCCCACTGTCATTTTTAAATATCATGTCTTGGGTAAGCCCATAAACCGGGTCTAGATTACCTACAAAGTCAATTTCCAAATCAGGATTATCAGGTTTCAGCTGAAACAATCCACCTTTGAAAATATCATATACAAACAATCTTTGAGTCCCAATCTGCCTTATAAACTTTGGTGAGGTAAACTCTCCCGGTCCATTACCATTCTTCAGCCATCCTGCGCTAATTAATTTCTGATCTTTGGAATAAACGGAAAAGAATTTTTCGGATGAATACTTATGTAAAAAAACAAGGGTGTCAAAAACAGTTATGTCTAGTTCTGCCAATTCCTCACTTAGAATTTGCTCTCGATTTCCTGAGAATTCCAAATTTTGAATTTTCTCAGTTCTAGTGCAGGAGTTTAAGAAGAGAATATAAACTACAAACAACCATTTTGACACCCTCCCCATGATCAACATCCTATTTCAGGGCTTGTATTACATGAACTTGCTAGGCCAAGCCCTCGAGAATTGAAATTTTGGGTACAATTTCCACAATCATAATAGGAGGCTCCATGGAAATCGCTTTTAAAACTTACCATTTTTCTGTCCGATTGAAAAAACAAACCAGTTTCATGGAGTGAACCACGAGAAAATTAAGAGTTACTGTTAAATCGAATGAAAGTAGCATTTCTCCAAAAAAGACTAAGTCATAATTCTTAATTTTCTCAATGTCCTTAATGG
>CAZNND010000056.1:0-29324 GCA_964574365.1 uncultured Limnohabitans sp. | reverse complement strand
TTCAAAAGGAAGCTTCTCGATTCCTTCTTCCCATGTTTTAATTACCAAATGTTAAAAGCGATTTCCCTAGAATGTTGACCTAAAGTGCATAAACTCCATGGAATTTTCCAAATACCTGTAATTTCACCGAGGAGGCGCAAAGACCGCTAAGAAAATTTTAGCAATTAGGGTTCAATTGTTCTGATCCCTTTAATTCTACAGAAAAGACTCGACACCTATTCTCTGACAGAATTATGTAAAACACTTCGATTTTCCCTTGTTTCCTCCGCGAAATTGTGGTGAAAGATTTCATAAATAGGTTCAAGAAATCCTGCCCCTTCAAATACCCTTATTATTTACTTATCTGAATTTATTGAAGGGTTTTTCCAGGTATTTGTGCATAAACGAATATTCAAGTTTTTTTTATCAAAATCATCTTGCAAATGAATCCCATCCCATTCATCCCATGAAATTTTAATTGCTCATTGCCTTCCATTGGGTTATCTTGCTTCTTTAAATGACCCCAATCCTATCCCATTTCCATGCTAAAAATCACCCTAACAGGCCTCGCACTCCTATGCACGCTGAGTGTGTTTGCACAAAAAACCTATATCCATGCTGGCAGGCTCATTGATGTACGTTCCAAAAAAGTCCTCAACGAGCAAACAATTGTGGTGGAAGGAGACAAAATTCTCAGCGTAAAATCCGGTTACCAAACCCCATCCCAAAATGATAACCTTGTGGATTTGAAAAATTCCACTGTCATGCCCGGCTTGATGGACATGCACGTCCACATCGAAAACCAAACCAGCCCGACCCGATTTGTGGATGGATTTCGGGATAATGAAGCAGACCTCGCATACAAAGCCTTACCCTATGCTCACATTACACTAATGTCCGGCTTTACCACCGTTCGTGATTTAGGTGGAACTGGAGTCAATATCGCCCTCCGAAATGCCATCAACTCCGGGTTGGTCGTCGGCCCCAGAATCTATACAGCTGGCAAATCCATCGCCCCGACCGGGGGTCATGCCGATCCGACTAATGGAGTAAAACGAGACCTCATGGGTGATCCGGGACCGGATCAAGGAGTAATCAATGGACCATACGATGCCCGAAAGGCCGTTCGTCAAGCAGTGAAATACGGCTCAGACGTCATAAAAGTAACTGCAACTGGCGGGGTATTGTCCGTAGCCCGTGACGGTTCGGCACCGCAATTTCAGCAGGACGAACTAGAAGCAGTTGTAGAAACAGCGCGGGATTTTGGTATCCATGTGGCCGCTCATGCCCATGGAGATGAAGGAATGAAACGTGCTGTAAAGGCTGGAATTCATTCGATCGAACACGGTACCTTGATGACTGAGGAGACCATGGACATGATGGTGAAAGCCGGTACCTGGTATGTTCCTACTGTAACTGCAGGGATGTCTGCCGCAGCCTATGCGAAAATCCCAGGTTACTATCCTCCTGTCGTTCGAGATAAAGCAATGCGAATCGGTGCACAAATCCAACAAACCTTCGCCAAAGCATATAAGAAGGGGGTAAAAATTGCTTTCGGTACGGATGCGGGCGTATTTCCACATGGTGAAAATTACCGGGAATTCGTTTATATGACCGAGGTGGGCATGCCAAATCTGGAAGCGATTCAGTCTGCTACGCTAAACGCCGCCCTGATGATGGGAATTGAAGATAAATTAGGAACCTTGGAGAATGGAAAAATTGCTGACATCATTGCTGTTAAAGGCAATCCCGATCAAGATATCCAAGTGATGAAGGAGGTCGTCTTTGTCATGAAGGATGGGAAGATTTTTAAGCAGTGAATTGACCTCGTGAGAACAGACCGAGGGCTTGAATAGACTGCAGAGTTGTCACGTGTTCGGGTTGTGAGGTTACAAGGTTACTGAGTTGTCAAGTTGTTAATGCTAGAAAATGCTAAGGCCTCAAATATGTCATCGTCCGGCTCATCCTACCCCAATAGGATTGGCAAAAAAGAAGAATGGAATCGCTTTACCAATACCAAAATAATTGTATAAAATTATGAAAATCAAAAGTTTACTAATCCTTGTTTTTTGGGCAGGCCTTACGTTTGCCCAAGAGAAAAAAGAAAATCCAAGTGCGCCGGTACCAGTAGCTCAGGTCTTTGATTCCAAGCAATCGGTGACTATTGATGGCAAGGTGACCAACCTGAACGCAAAAGCTGGAACCATGGTCTTAAAAGATGAAAACAACCGTCCGATTGCACTCTTTGGGTTTACAGCCTACTTCAAAGAAAATCCTGAGAAGAACCGTCCAATCGTTTTCGCATACAACGGTGGTCCCGGCTCTTCTTCTTATTGGTTGCACATGGGAATCATGGGGCCCAAGCGAATCGTAGTCAATGATCCCGACTACACGAAGGCAGCTCCCTACGAACTAACAAACAATGAATTTTCAATATTAGATATTGCCGACGTGGTGATGATGGATCCCGTAGGAACGGGATTGAGCATACCAATCGGTGAGGCAAAGGGTTCGGATTTCTGGGGAGTAGATCAGGACATTCGAAGCATCAGCTTGTTTATCATGCAGTTTCTGAAGGAACATAACCGATTGAATTCACCTAAATACATTTTGGGAGAGAGCTATGGAACGTTTAGAAATGCCGGCGTGATGAACTACCTTTTGGAAAAGGGCTATGCGCTCAACGGAGTCATCATGGTTTCAGCAGTTTTTGATTTGCGAACCCTCTTTTTTGCGCCGAATGAAGATCTTCCCTATATCGTTTATTTGCCGACTGTAGCGGCCACTAGTTGGTACCACAATAAAGTAGCAGACCGAGGTACCGATTTACCGTCATTTGTACAGAAAGTGCGGGAATTTACGGAAAAGGAATACGCTCCAGCGTTATTTAAAGGAAACAGGATATCAGCCGAAGAAAAATCGTCCATGGCCAAAAAATTGGAAGGGTTTACTGGGATTGCAGCAGCAGTTTGGGAGCGGGCAGATCTGAAAATCACAGCCAACGAGTATTACCAGGAACTACTTCGGAAGGAGGAAATGACTGTTGGTCGCTTGGATTCCCGATATAAGGGAATTAATATCGATCCTATGGCCATGTCAGCTTTCACCGATCCGCAGAGTGATGCCATTTCACCGGCTTACACGATGGGTTTTTTGGATTATTTCCATGGTAGTCTGGGTGTAAGCAAAGATTTGTTGTACGCCACTTCGGCTTATTCCAAGGAAGGTTTCAAGTGGGATTGGAAGCATCAGGGCAATAATTTCTGGGGAGCAGATGCAGCAGTGACTACCGTGCCGGACATGACCGAGGCGTTGAGCAAAGATCCGAATGTGAAGGTGTTGATAATGAATGGATACTACGATTTGGCCACTGTTTTTCATGGTGTAGAACATTCCATTTCTCACATCGGCCTGCCAAAATCTGCCACAGATCGGATTATCATGACCTACTATGAGGCAGGACACATGATGTACACCCACCTGCCCTCGGCAAAATTGTTTCGTGAGGATTTGAAAAATTTTATTCAAACTACACTGAGGAAGTAAGGCTAAGCAATTTTCTATTGAAACCAAGAAAAAAGAGAACCAACTACCTTCCCTTTTTTCTTGGTTTTTTGGAGGAGTTTTTCGGGTATTTTTTTGAATAGAAGAACTATATGGATCATGAATTTGGCATTCTACCATTAACACCCGTGCCGACCCAAAATTGAATTCTGGCCTTCCTGCGGAGGCAAGACTTTTACTGGAAGTGTCTTTGGCACTGTTCCCTCAAATCCAAATTGGGTAATATGAATATCCGCTTCTATACAAGTAAAAATGAATGGATTTTGGAAATTCCAGTTCCTTATATACTTTTCATTTAATTGAAACAAAGACCTGATTTAAACTTTTTTCTTTAAATAAGCTGGCTATTTCCCAAAAGACTAGATATTTAGGTCGGTTAAAGTCTAAAAATTTTAATTTTTCTTTGCGCCTTATGCGTTTTTTTTGCGAGAAAAATTAACCCTGTAGGATCAGGTTAGATCTATATGTCTCTATGCCATCTCTCGCAAAGGAGGTAAGGCGCAAAGGAGGTTTCTTTCCTTTTTCCTTAAAAATCTTCTCGAAAGCGAGTTTTCAACTGTTTTTCAATTAATAATCCCTTTTCGAAAGAATGGGAATATGGCTTCTTGAAGATAGTCGAATATTCATATTGGGTAATTAGCTTTAGGTTTTCCGAAATTGGGTTGGGCTAAGATTTTGGTGTTTTTTGAAAAAGTTGTTGAAATGGGTCACTTCCGTAAAACCAAGTGCAAATGCGATTTCGGACACATTCCACCGACTTTGCCTCAGCAAAATCTTGGCTTCATGAATCAAGCGCTCAGAAATGAATTGGGAGGTCGTCTTCCCGGTCATCTCCTTCAATGCCCGGTTGAGGTGATTCACATGGATATTCAGCTGTTCAGCGAAGTCGGAAGGAGTCCGAAGCTGAATCAGGGTATGTGTTTCATCGATTGGAAATTGCCGCTCCAGCAATTCCAAAAAAATGGAAGCAATCCGTAATGAAGCATTTCCTATTTGAGCCTTTTTTACGGTTGCAGGCTGGAGTTTGATCCCAAAGTGAACCAATTCCAAAACCAGATTTCGGATCAGGTCATACTTGTATTTGTAATCGGAGTTGAATTCAGCCTCGATCCGCTCAAAAATCTTACTGACTGTTTTGTTTTCCTCATCTGTCAATTCAAACACGTGAGTACCTTGGGGCTGAAAAACCTCATATTTCCGGACATCGGGAAAATCCAGGAAAAAGTGGGGGTTGAAAATGCAATACACCCCGGAGAGCGTTGCGTGGGAATGATCCCATTTGTAAGGCACCATCGGATTGGAAAAAGACAAAGCCTGTTTTTTTACTTCATAGACTCGATCCGCATAATGGACTTGGCTCTGCCCTTTTACCAGCATCACTTTGTAAAAATCACGTCTTCGATAAGGGATACTTTTGACTTTTCCTTCAAAGTATGGCTCCAACCTAAAAATATTGAAATGCCCAAAGTCTTTTCTCAGATCTTCCGGCAACCAGTTGAACTTACGCTTGTAAAAATCTTCCAACGATTCTGATTTTTCCATTCTTTGCCCAGCCTATTTCTTGGAGTACGTATTAGAAAAGTTGTACAGTAAACTCAGATTCCAAACGAAATTATCACTGGGAACGGTTGATTTGATTTTTTGATTGAAAAGGGTTTGAAGTGCGACCGGAAAACCGTCTTTTGAAAGGGTAAAACTGGAGGTGACATAAGTTCCAGTATTTTCATCCACACGGAGAAAATAGAATTGAGGATTCATTCTCAACTTAATGTCCTTACCTAGCGGGAGATTGGAAAAAATCGTGTTTAAAGCAATAAAATTCGTGTTTTTTGGGGGAGTAGGATTGAAACCCCGACCTTGGAGGTAATAAATACCGAGGCTGAAACGGTCGGACACTTTGTAAGTAGGCATAAATTCACCCGCGAAAAACCTACTCGCACGCATGACGGATTTTTCCTTGCCGTCGATCAGAATATTCATGTCGCTGAAAATAAAAGCAGGATGGACACCCATAGTAAGTGTAAATCTTTTATCCTTGATCACCTTGTATCTGCCCCAAAAAACGAAGGCCCAAGGTTTGCCATCCATCCCAAACCGGATCATTGGGTCAAATGAAAGTCGCTCACCACCGATACTCAAATCAAAAAATACAGCTGGGCGCCCTAAAGTGAAAGAAGGAATGAGTGAAATACCATTATTGGTTGCAGTAATAGTACCGCTGAAGTGGTGAGTTGGACTGGATTTTGGACTTTCCTGAGCCGCTCCGTCTGGAGAAAGGCCAAAACTTATCAAGATCAAACAAAGAAATTTTGGAATAAAGGAGGTAAATTTTTTTGGAATTCTGTAAAAACGGGATAATTCTGTTATTATAGGCATAGGTTTGGGAACATTTGGAGCAGCAAAGGTCGGTAAAGAATCTCAAACGACCCTGATCTTTTCAAATCAAAACTTATGATTTTCAAACAAAATCTGATTTAGGCATTCAATTTCCTAAAACAGAAAATAAAACTCTCCTGAAATTTTGCTTTTGGCGTTCACTACAAAATTTTGCCCCAGTTAAAGTGCAAATCAACTTAAAAATCCAAAGTGAGTCATAAAAAATGCCGCCTTTTTTAGAAGGCAGCATCTATCTGGTTATTAATCCTTTACAAGTCCAAAAATAGCTTTTCCAGCTTTTACTTTTTCTTTTTCTGGGCAGACATCCATTCCATTATCGTAACAGGACGGCCATTAAGCATCACCGGAGAGCCATCAAAGTCAGTTCTAGCCACATTCGCATGGGAATAAATCCAAGACCAGTGACCATTATAGCGATAATCTTTGCCACCATAGAAACCGGTGATATCGTGCACATTATCATAGTAGGTAAAATACACATTTTTTGATCCAGCCTGTTTCAGTCGATGATACAAAGGTACCACCGTCTCGTCCGGTTTAGTAGTCATGTCATCTTTGGCATGCACAAACCACATCGGCACATTTTTGATCTTTTGCACTTGTTCATCGGAGATATACTGATTGCCATAGGCAAGTGCGGAAATGTAGCCTGCTGCAAAATAATCCGGGTGCTCCAAGATGAGTTTCAAGGACATGTAGCCCCCGTTGGAGCATCCGCCTACATAGATTCTAGCCGGGTCAACTAGTTGATTTTTGGCCACAAAATCCTGGATTAAGGCAAAAACAGCTGCATTATAGATGTCATTGGTTTGTCCACGAGTCATTCCCTCTCCGGCATTCATCCAAAAAGTCGGCGTTTGAGGAGCCAATACAAAAGCTCCTTCACCAAACAACACCTGCAATTCGGGAGAAGCATAGTTGAAGGCTTTATTTCCCATCAGGGCGATCGTGGGATCAGTTCCCCCTTCACCTCCACCATGCAACCAAATGATCAATGGAGCTTTTGCCTTCAGGTTTTTTGGAGAGAATGCACCATACGTCAGCGTGGTATTTTGGTGGGTAAATTTGCCGGTGAGATCAAATTCATCTACAATGGGGCGTATTCGACCGGCTTCTTCATTCCAGCTTTTTCCTGATTTGGTATGGATCACATTGACCCCATAATCGATCCAAACATTGGAAGCGCGGTTGCCCATTCTCAGGTATTGAATGCCGGAACCTAGGGCGTTGACCGGACTGACAGCCAATACCAAGGTCAGGTGAGCGCCGTCTTCCTTTCGGTTTCCGTATTCATCAGAAGCATAGGCATAGACAATACTTCTTTTTCCCGAAGCCTGTGCAGCTGGAATTTCACCCAAGGAAGAAGATCGGGTTACAAACACTTCAAAATCCGCAGCGCTTGTCTCCTTGGTTGGATTGACGTCATGAAGGATCACCTTGCTGACTTGAGGCCCCCAGTCGAAGCCTTCAACGACCAATTTGTATTTACCTGGAGCAGGAGGTGTGTCATTTTTTGCCCAGACCAAAAGCGGTAGACCAAGAAGAAATAAAAGCAGTTTGAATGTTCTTTTCATAAAGGGTAGGTTTTAGAGAAGGTGATCAATTCCGTGAAATTTCAGAAATGTAGCGCACAAACCATGAAAAATTACTTCATCGGTGAAAATCTATTGCACCAAGTTGAGGACAATTACAAACCATAAGGTTGAAGATATGAATAACTCTACCTAATTCTAAAAAATTGAATTTTTCTGGAAGTAAAATCAAAATGCCTACTCCTATTAAATGCTATTAAGAAGGATTCTTGGATAGGAATGTAAGAACAATCAAGGTCTAGGTTTGTCCTAATTTAAACGCCAACTCCGTGGCTCTACGCACATTCATTTTTTCAAAGATGTTGCGCTTATGAGCTTTTACCGTAAAAGGAGAGATGAACAGTTTGCTGGCGATTTCCTCGCCGGAATCTCCCTGTATGATCAAATGGGCGATTTCGAGTTCCCGCTCACTCAATACCGCCAGAGGGTTATCGGTAGGAAAAAATACTTTGGAGAACACTTTATGCCCACTGAGTTCATCATAAAATTCGGCCTTAAAAATGACCTTATTGTCTGTTTTTTGATCGCTGATATCTGTAATCGTACCTAGTCCAATCAAAGGGTAGCCAGTCTCTCGATCGGGAATGACACAAAACTGACTAAGGTATTTCCCATACGTTCCATCACCCCTCATCGCTCGGTAGTTATTTGAATACCTCACCTTGTCCCGTAACGTTAACGGAATCTCTTTAGCTATCTCCTCTGCCAATCGAAAACAGTCTTCGGTAAGGATTTTTCGATCCGAGGGATGCATAATGTCGAAAGTATAATTCATTCCAAACTTTTTCAGGCTTTTTTGGACTTCCTCCTCAGGCACACGGAAAAGTTTACCATAGATATCTGGGGTCAAAAATTTTATTCCCAAGTCCACATAGCTGAAAATATAGTATGCGATCGGACTCAGACTATAAAAAGACCTCACCACAGGATGCGTTTCCAATAGGTTATTCAACATTCCTTCATAGTAATCCGGTGGATTATCAAGCAGTTTGCTACTGAATTCGAACAGATTTGAAGGTATTTTATCGACTGTCTTCATACCCAATTTTGATAACCAAAGATCGCAAATTAGTCCTTTTGTTCTATTGAATTGGGCGAAAATAGGCTCCTACTTTGTCTCAATATTACAAATGATCCAAACCGTCAGGACTTGCAAGAATGAACCCAAACATATGAAAATCATTTGGACATCAATATTTCTTTGGCTTATAGCTTTGACTTCCTTCGGGCAAGAAACAGCTAGGAAAAATGCTTTGACATTGAGCTTTGGACCAGGCTCTATCGTTAGACAGGATTTGATCTTTTCTCCCTTTATTCATAAGGATTTTTCTTTATCGAATCTAGGGATAAACTATACGAGAGAAACTAAATCCTATCAAAGGATCAATTTAAACTATGGGAATTATAGCCCTATGGTTGCCAAACCTTATGATTTCAAATTTCATGGTGAACCAGAGTCTGCCTACCCTCACACTATAAACTTTTTTGACTTGAATTACCAATGGGGTAAACCAGGCAAACAAAACAAGTTTGTTATAGGTGGATACTTCTTTACGGATATTCAAGTTATGAATTATGCTTATGATAGGATTACCAATTTTGGATATTTTGCCACCTTGGGCATAGGACTCTTTGGCACTTATAATGTACAAATCAGTAAACACAGCAAGTTGATACCCACACTTAGACTCCCCATTTTTGCATGGCTTGCGAGATCCCCCTATTTAGTAAACGATGATGAATTTATCGATAACATCAGTTCTCACTCCGGCTTTAAAACATTTACGGCATTTCTAGGCGATGGACAACTTACTAGTTGGAATAATGCTCAGCAAATAGACTTTGAGTTAAACTACTGCTACAGCATCCATAACCGCTGGGGACTAGGTGCTGGCTATATATTTGAATTTACACATGTTAGTTCATCTCGAAACCTACTTTCATTTCGCAATTCATTGAATTTTTCAACAACTTTAAAATTTTAACATCATGAGACTGTTAAAGAAAATCATATTAGCTTCAACTTTAGCAGCTTTTCTTGCAAGCTGTGAAAACTTATTTGTTGAACCACCCATAAACAATTCAGAGGCAATTTTTTAAAATCTATGGTCAACTTTCAATGAAGAATATGCTCCCTTCGAAGAAAGAAATGTCGATTGGCGAATTCAGTATAATACTTTCCGTCCTATGGTAAAAACTGGAACGACAGAAGAGGAACTGTTTTCAATTATTTCTCAAATGCTTAGTAAACTTAATGACGGACATGTCACCTTGACAGCACCTGGTAGAGACATTTTTATTTCAAATAAAATCAGAAACGAACTTATTGATAACGAATTATTCAGCATTCCTTTAGTCAAAACTTACCTGGAATCTGGCTATAAAGTGGGAGCAGATGATAGCATTATTTATGGGAAAATCAAAAATGAAAATGTAGCGTACCTACATTTTACCTTTGTAGATGAAAACTTCTTTAAACTGAATGATTTTCTAAACGAATACGCCAATGTCAACGGGTATATCATTGACATGCGACATAATGAAGGTGGTGATTTTACTTACTGTTTCTCTGGGATTGGCAGGTTAACCAACAAATCACGGTATGTATTCAGAAGTAAAACAAAAAACGGTAAAGGCCCGGATGATTTTACTGAATGGTATGAATGGAATATCCATCCGAAGGGAGAATTTGTTGATAAACCGATCATTGTCCTTACCGACCGCTTTACGATCAGCGCTGGTGAGCGTGCGGTAATGGCATTCAAAACTTTACCCAATGCAACAATAATGGGAGACACTACCAATGGCGCACATGGGACTATGATCGGAAGAGAGTTGGCAAATGGATGGTTCTATTCATTGGTGCCCCAAAAAGTTAAATTATTTGATGGAAAATCTTACGAAGGAATAGAGCTTGCACCAGACATTTTTAGTAAAAATTCCATGTCAGAAATCAATAATGGTGTAGACATGACTTTGCAAAAAGCAATCGATAAGTTGAAATAGAGCTAATTATCACCAGACTCATGAAAAGTAGCCTATCATGGAGGATGGCTGCCAGACGGCACATTGATCGATCGGACTGCGACCTTTCCTGACGATAAGTTGGAGCAAACGATGGATACATTTTATCCCAAATAGCCCTCACTCATATAGGAGTTGTGTCCAAATTAAACTCATTAAAAATATCTGAATATGCAAAAAATAACCCTTTTACTATTAATAAATTTTCTAATCAATTATTATTCATTTGGTCAAAAATTACCAACTGAAAAAGCTGCGAAATTGGATAGTTTATTTTCACTTATTGAGAAAAGCAATAAGGGAATGGGAAGTGTCTCTATCTTTCAAAACGGAGAAGAAATTTATACTAAACAATACGGCTTTCTTTCCATTCAAGATGGCATAAAGGCTGATAAAAATACGAAGTATCGTATTGGTTCCATGAGCAAAATGTTTACTGCCATAATCATTCTTAAACAAATTGAAAACAAAAAGCTTGGCCTGGAAACGAAACTGAATACTTTTTTTCCAACTATTCCAAATTCAGAAAAAATAACCATTGAATTACTGCTTAGACATAGAAGCGGTATTCCAAATTACACAGACTTGCCTGACTATAATTCATGGAGTAATCAACCCATGAATCAGCAGGAATTGTTAAACATAATTACTTCTTTATCAAGTAAATTTATGCCTAATGAAAAATTTGAATATTCAAATTCAAACTTTCTTATTCTTTCATTTATTGCCCAAGAAATAGACAACCTATCCTTTGAAAAATTACTGGAAAAATATATCACCAGACCTGCAAAACTGAAAAACACCTACATTAGTGAAAAATTAAATGTAGCTAATTCTGAAGCATTTTCGTATCAGAAAATGGTGTATTGGGAGCTCAGTCCCGAAACTAATCCAATGATTACATTAGGTGCAGGTGCAATAACCTCTACACCTCATGACGTGAACCTGTTTTTTACAAAACTTTTTGAGGGAAAACTCATTAATAAGCAGTCACTTTCCTTACTACCTAATTTTCAAGACGGTCATAGTCTTGGCTTTCAGGAGTTTGTTTACAAAGATTTGAAGGGTATAGGTCATGGTGGAAAAGTAGATGGTTTTAATAGTTATAGCTCTTATTTTTCTGATAAAAAAACATCAGTTGTATTTACTTCCAATGCCATACTTTATCCAATGTACGATATATGGATAGGCATTATCAGTATTATTTTTGACTATCCATTTCATCTTCCCGTTTTCAGGTCTTTGAGTAATGAAGAATTGAAAAAGTTTGAAGGGACTTATGCTAATGAAAATTTTCCTTTTAAGTTTTACATAAAAGTGATAGATGGAATGTTGGTTATGGAAGGTGATGGTCATAAATTTTCCTTAGAATATGAAAATGGGAATACATTCAAACTGGATATGATAGGACTTGTATTAGAGTTTATTCCTAACCAAGGGAAGATGCTATTTAAACAAGGTGGAGGAGAATTTGAATTTGAGAAAGAATGAAACCTGCACACGATAAGGCATGGCCAAAACGATAATTGAAACAGAAAATTCTTACTTACAGTGATTCTCCCATTGTGTACCAAACAAAAAGCCAATGCATGAAAAGATTTTCAATAGTGGTGTTGATGGCTATGGCGCTCGCTTCCTGTACTTCAACCAAGAAAATCAAGACTCCAAATGGAATATCCGAAATCCAATACATGGATATCAATGGAGCCCAGCAGTATGTCCTGATCCGGGGTAACGATCAAAGCAACCCCGTATTGCTTTTCTTGCATGGAGGACCTGGAGCTTCGGCCACGGCATTGCTTCGCAAGTTCAATTCGGAGTTGGAGGAGCACTTCACCGTCGTGTATTGGGATCAAAGAGGCGCCGGCAAATCCTACAACAAGGACATATCCAAAGACGAAATCAAGGTCAAGCAGTACATCGAGGATGCTGAGTTCCTTGTTAATTACCTGAAAAACCGCTTCGCCACCGACAAAATATTCCTCATCGGGCATTCATGGGGTGCGAGGCTTGGGATGTACTTGGTGCAAAAGCATCCGGAAAATTTCTCTGCGTATGTAGGCGTCGGGCAGGAATTGGCTGCATACGAAGGGGAACTTCAGTCTTATCAATTTACCCTGCAAAGAGCCCAAAAAACCAATAATCTGAAGGCTATCAAAGAATTGGAAGAAATAGGAGCACCCCAATCCGGGGATTTTACTCAGATGTATTCCAATGGATTTTGGGGCTTGGTAAAGCAAAAGGACTGGCTGTTGAAGTTGGGAGGCGAGCGCTATGGGAAAACCAACTACACGGATTGGATCTTCTCAATCTGGTTTTCGCGGGAATATGGATTTTTAGACCTGATCAAGTATGGTAAAGGATCGGGCTTTTCGGCCGGAAATGCGATCTATGACCCGGATTTCAACAACTTTAATTTCTTCGAACAGATCCCTGAGGTTCAAATTCCGGTGTTTTTTATTTCAGGTGTACATGACTACAATACGCCTTGGCCACTGGTTGAGAAATACTATCAGGCGCTGCGGGCTCCCCATAAAGAGTTTATCAAGTTTGACTACTCCGGTCACAGCCCCGTTTTCGAAGAACCCGAAAGGTTTAACAAAGAAATTATTCGGATTTACAATTCTGTGAAGGACAAATGATAGAAACCGATAGACTCTTCATCAAACCCCTGACTTACGAGCAGTTGAAAAAATACACGGCTTGTGACAATTCTTTGGAGCAAGAATTGAATTTGAATCCTTTATATAGGACAATTTCTGCCGAGTTAAAAGAAGCTTTGGAACACACGATCCTGCTGAATGTAGCCGATTCTTCAAAGAACTATTTGTATTATACCCTGTGGACGGCCATCTCAAAGGCTGAAAATAAAATGATCGGAGACTTGTGCATTGTTGGGGAACCCAATGAAGAGGGAGAGATTGAGATTGGATATGGGACTTACGATGACTATCAGGGAAGAGGCTACATGACTGAAATTGTGGGAGGCATCATCAGTTGGGCTAAATCTAAACCGGCAGTTAAATCAAAAAGCCTCCACCGAGAAAATGAATTTGGCATCTCATAAAGTCCTTCAAAAAAATCAGTGCATCAAAAAAAATGAATCTGGTAAAGCCATCCATTGGAGGTTAAAATTAAACTAAGTATGGAACAAAAGATCTATTTCCCAAACCTGGACGGCCTAAGGTTTTTCGCCTTTTTCTTCATTTTCATGTACCATTGTTATTTCCAAGTGGCGGTACCGGAAGAGGGAAATTATTTTTATCTAGCCTTCCTCAAACTTTGGGAAAATGGAGATCTCGGCGTCAATTTCTTTTTTACCCTGTCAGGGTTTTTAATTACCTATCTTTTACTTAATGAAGAAAAGCAAAATGGTCAGTTTTCCATCAAAAAATTCTATTGGAGAAGAACACTCCGAATATAGCCACTGTATTTCGCTACTCTACTATTTGGCTATTTTATCTTCCAATCGCTTCTAAAACAGGTTCAGGTCGATATTGAAGAGACTGCAAATCTCTGGTACTATGTCTTTTTTCTTGGCAATTTCAATAGCATCCTAAACGGAGCTCCTGTTTCTGGTACCCTTTCAGTTCTTTGGTCTTTGGCCATAGAAGAACAATTTTACCTGTTTTGGCCGCTTCTCTTGCTTTTTATAAAAAAAAACCGAGTTCAACTGTTCATCATTCTAATTTTAATTTCCTTGGTTTTCAGGTCAATGAATTATGCTGATGATGATGTGATCTTCTATCATACCCTAAGCGTAATGTCTGATTTAGTCATTGGTTCATGGTTGGCTTGGTGGAGTTTCATGCGGAATTTGGAACAGGACGGAAGCTATTTCATTCATAGGTCCATCAATGGACTGATTTACATTTTAGGATTCTTATCAATCATTTTCCGCAAAGAACTATTCTTAGCGCCGTCAATGGTAATTCTGGAGCGTTTGATATTTTCTCTCTTTTTTGCTTTCATTATATACGATCAGACCTTCGCAAGTAAATCATTGATTAAGGTTTCAAATCTTAAAAAAGTAAGCTATTGGGGAAAATACACCTATGGCCTCTATTGTTTGCATATTCCTGCGATGGTTTTTACAGAAGGATTCGCAATGATTGGTGGAATTCATGAATCACTTTGGTGGGTTTTTGTGGGGAAAACGGTATCCACCTTTATTCTAAGCCTCATCTTCTGCCGTATTTCTTTCCGCTTTTTGGAAAGACCTTTCTTAAGACTTAAAACCGCATCCTTCAGTTCTAATGTAACGCAAAAAGTCAGTCCGTAGAAAATGATGGTATAATCAGCTTTATCCATTCGTTAAATAAAAAATATGGTAATACCCCATCCAAGACAACCAACTAACGCTGATTCATAATTTTATTGACCTAAGATCATTTGCCGCGAGATGTTTATCGACATCGCCTCATTGAAGAAAAGCTTACACTCATCATATATAAATGGAAAACCTAACCATACTAACCCCAAGAACTACCATTCGAGATCTCGAATTGCTGGACCTTGCTAACTTTCATTTCTACCGTTCCAATCTAGAAGTCACAAAATATCAGAGCTTCGAACCGATGACTTTGGAGGAAGCGAGGGAGTTTATCCTCGACAACGCCAAAAATCATTTTGGCAAACCAGGCGAATGGGTACAGTTTGGAATTGAAGATCGAACTACCCAGCGACTGATTGGCGATTGTGCCATCAAGCTTGACCAGCAGTATATCAGGATTGCAGAAATCGGAATCACAATTTCCCACCTGGAACAACAAAAGGGGTATGCAAAGGAGGCCTTGCTTGGTGGGATTTTGGGTTTTTTATTTTATCCCAAGCATATCCATCGAGTTGTCGCCCTAGTGGACACTTCAAATACAGCTTCAATCAAATTACTGCAAAGCACTCGGTTTAGGCAAGAAGGCCATTTTATTGAAAATTTCTATTTCAAAGGAAAATGGAGCAGTGAGTTTCAATTTGCCCTATTGAAACGGGAATGGGATGATCTGAGGAGGTAATTCCTGAAATTACTTTTCCAATCGCCTTTCCTTCCTTAACCCCTACTTCCTAACTCCTGCCCTGAGCTTGTCGAAGGGTCCTTACTTAATATCCCCCTTTTTCAGCTCCTTCACTGCATAATCCACCGCCCTAGCAGTCAGGGCCATGTAGGTGATTGATGGATTTTGAGTACCCGTTGAGGTCATGGCTGCTCCATCCGTCACAAATACATTAGTTGCCAAGTGCATCTGATTGAAGCCATTGAGCAGGGAAGTTTTCGGATCTCTGCCCATCCTGACTCCACCCATTTCATGAATATCCAATCCCGGAGCCTGCTTGCTGTCGTTTTTGTAAATGTTGGTCACCCCCGCTTTGGTTAGCATTTCCTCTCCCTGCTCAAGAAAGTCTTTGATGATTTTCTCATCATTATCATCGTATGCGATATCAAGTTGAAGCTGAGGAATTCCCCAAGGATCTTTCAAATCGGAACTAAGTGAGACCAAATTGCTCTCTTTGGGGATCGTTTCGCCTTGCATCATCATGGAGATTCCCCAAGGACCGGGCTCAGAATTAGCCTCTTTAAAGTCTGCCCCAAAGGGCAAATCCCTTTTTCTTCCCCAACCTCCGCGACCAGCCGAGTAAAAGGTCATATACCCTCGCAAGAAGTCCATTTCCTGCTTTTTCACATTCCTAAAATTCGGAAGCATCACTGCGGTAGGTCGTCGGCCGTAGTAATACTTATCCTCAAAGCCTTCAAACAACCCTCCAAGGGTCCCTCGGTAATTATGAAATGCGATGTATTTACCTAAAACACCTGAATCATTTCCCAAACCGTTTGGAAAACGGCTGGAGGTAGAATTGAGCAAAATCAGATTGGTATTTAGGCAGGCAGCATTAAGAAAAATAACCTTAGCGAAATACTCGGTAGCCTCATTGGTCACTCGGTCTATCACCCGCACCCCTGAAGCTTTCCCTTTCTCTTCATCCCAAATCACCGAATGTACTACCGAATCCGGCCGAATAGTCAGATTTCCTGTTTTGGCAGCAGCTGGTAAAGTGGACGAATTGGAGCTGAAGTATCCACCAAACGGACAGCCTCGGTAGCATTGATTTCGGGCTTGACATTGGCCTCTTCCTTGGGCGAGATGAACCTCTTTGGGCTGAGTCAAATGTGCACAGCGACCGATCACAAACTTCCGGTCGCCATAGGCGTCCAAAATCCGCTTCTGCACCTCCTTTTCCACACAATTCAACTCCCAAGCGGGAAGAAACTCTCCATCAGGAAGGGTCTCCAAACCGTCGTAATTCCCACTGATGCCCACAAATCGCTCCACATAGCTATACCAAGGAGCGATGTCCTCGTACCGGATCGGCCAATCCACAGCAAATCCATCGCGTGCAGGACCTTCAAAATCATACTTGCTCCAACGCTGGGTTTGACGGGCCCAAATCAGAGACTTACCTCCAACTTGGTAGCCTCTGATCCAGTCAAAGGGTTTGTTTTGAACATAGGGATGTTCTGAATCCTTGACAAAAAAATGCTGGGTATCCTCCGCATAGGCATAACAGCGATTGACTACAGGATTTTCTACTTCATCCGAAAGTGGAATCCTATTCCGATGTGGCATGTCCCATACTTGGGTGTTCATGGTCGGGTAATCCTTCAGGTGCTCAACTTGGCGCCCCCGTTCCAAAACCAGGGTTTTCAATCCCTTTTCACAAAGTTCCTTGGCAGCCCAGCCCCCGGAAATTCCGGAGCCAACCACTATTGCGTCATACTGATGGGAATTCATAAGAAAAACAATTTTCGTGGTTTGAGTTAATAAAAAATCGGGGATAGAACAACCTGAATTTTTTAAAAAACAAAATCCCAACTTCGAAAAACTATTCTGAAGTTGGGATTTCAAGCAAATCAAAAGCAGTTATTCGTATCTCAAGGATTCAATAGGATCTAGCTTGCTGGCTTTAAATGCAGGAATGTATCCTGCAAGGAGGCCAACTACGATACAAATCACAAAAGAAACCAACATCCAGATCCATGGAACCAAAAACCCACCCGGACCAATGAAGTTGGCAATGATATTTCCTATCCCAATTCCCAATATCATTCCAAAAATTCCGCCGATAACACATATCGTAATCGCTTCAATCAAAAACTGCTGCCTGATCCTCAAGGGTGTTGCTCCCAAGGCTTTTCTAATGCCGATTTCACGGGTTCGCTCGGTAACCGATACGAGCATGATGTTCATTAACCCAATAGCAGCACCCAAAAGCGTAATAAATCCAATGCCAAAACCTCCAATACGAAGGTATCCCGCTACCTCCTCCAGACTTTCTGCAACAGATTCACTTTTCGCCAACTCAAACGAATCTTCCTGCCCAAGCCGATCCTGTCTGATTTTCCGCATGATTCCAGTTGCCTGACCCATCTCATACTCAATTTTAAGCGGATCAGAGGCTACACCAGTAATCCGATAATTGAACGTTCCCCGGGTATCCAATCGGGATGCATTTTCCACGGGAATCAAAATCTGACGATCTGCACCCTGATCTTGTCCCACCCCACCTTGCTTATCCAATACCCCAATCACCGTGTAAGGCCTTCCAAAAACAGTGATCTTTTGATTGATTGACTCTTCGCCTTTTTCAAAAAGGTTCTCTTCCAATTCTTTACCGATAATCGCTACATTATTTCCGTAGCGGATCTCCATCTGACTGAAATTTCTCCCTTTTGCCAATTTGATGGCTTTGATCGAGAGGTAGTTTTCATCCCCGCCTCGAATCCGAACATTCGGATTGGTTTTTTTTGATCCTCTTTTTATTTCTGCTATCCCTGAAACTGAGGTAAACACCGTGGATATTCCTATGGGGGCATACTCTTCCCTAAAGCCTTGGGCTTCACGAAAAGTGATCGAGGGATAAACCTTCTCAGTTTTTCCTTCCTGAACCACCCTTCCACCGCTCGCTCCTTTATTTCGAATATCAAAAGAATTAGCCCCCAATCCAGCAAAACTTTCTGCTATCTGGGCCTTTATCCCGTCAATCGCAGTGAGCATACCCACAAGTGAAGAAATCCCAATAGCAATAATTGCCCCGGTAAGCACAGTTCGAAGCAAATTAACCTTCACAGAAGTCATCGCCTCGCGGACATTTTCGATCAAATTCATAAGGTGTCCAGTTTAGAACAAGTTTTTGAAAAATTGGTACTTAGAAAGTTTAATTATAGGAAATTAGATCCTGATTCTTGCCGTCAATCTTTGATTTCACGAAACTTGACAGACTGTAAAGCTATCCCATCAAAAAGAGTTCATATAAGATTTTTTCCATTTTCGATTTTAATGCATTCGGTCGCCTCGAATTTCCATGGTTTTAAGAACCTCCGCCTCAAAATCTAACCATTGCTGCCAGCGGGCATTCACTTTTTCCGGATTGTGATACATCCTCGCCATTTCGATAAATGTAACGTAATGCCCTGCTTCAGAAATCATCAATTCGTAATAAAATTTCTTTAGCTCCTCATCTGCAATAGTTTTGGACAAAAGCTTGAACCGTTCACAACTTCTCGCTTCGATCAGTGCATTCAACAACAAATACTCAGTCAGTTGATCCATACGACTACCCCCTTTTTTCACAAATTCATTGAGCCTTGCCACATATTCATCCCGACGCTGTCTCCCAAATCTTAATCCCCTCTTTTTCAACTGCTCCATCACCCGCTCAAAATGTCCCCATTCTTCTGCCACAATAGGCGTAAGCGTATCCACCAAATATTCTAGATCATTAAACCTTACAATCAAACTGATACAAGAGGACGCTGCCTTTTGTTCGCAATAAGCATGGTCCACCAAAATATCCTCAATATTCATCTGTGCAATATTTACCCAACGCGGATCAGTAGGCAGTTTGAGGTGCAGCATCTTCTGCCGCGTGCTTTCTTCCCAACTCATTCGGAATTAAGATTTACGATTTTTGATTTACGACCTTAATTTTAAGTAATCTCCACTTGTCTAGAGTTTCCCGGATTATAACTAATTTTTAACTATATCTCCTATCTCTTTATCTCTTTATCTCCCTATCTCTTTCCTCCACATCCTCAATCAAACAAATACCATGAAATTCCCAAATCCAGAAATGACCTATAGCCGGTATAATCAGGGGTGACGAAATAACCCTCTTTCGACATCAGACCCGCATTGAGATGATTGTATTTAAACAAAACTCGGGTACGGTTGATCCTGAAGTCAAGAAACACATCCAAAACAGGATAAGCGTACACGTTAAAACTGTTTTGAAGGTGAAATTGCTGTAGGGATGGATCATAGGCATCAGCAAAATAGGAGGATTTAAATCGGGCATCTAAACCGAGTTGGACATAAACATTTTCATCAAATAAGGGACTATCGAAGTAAAACTTAGTGTTATTAAACCAGGCAGGAATTCTAAACGCATCTGAAGCCTCTCCCGTGGTTTGGGTGTAGATTAACTCTGTCTCAAACTTGAATTTTTTTCCCAGATTTAGTTTTACTTCCAAAGCAGGCATTATCATAAAAGCTCCCCCATTTGCTTGGACGGGATTTCTTTCTTCACCGAAATAAACAAAGTTGTTGATTCGGTTTAGGATCAAACTGGGTTTAATCTGAATATTTTGGAAGTTGGCTTTTGCTGTGCCACGGATTTGATCTACCCCGATGTTGGAGAAGGAATTATCCCATTTGTAATGATTTCCCACAAAAAGTTGCTGCATGAAGGTAGGTTTATAAAGTGCTTTGGTGTATTCTACATCCAACCAAGGCGAAATAAATAGGCCATGGATTTTGAAATTACCGGGGATCAAATATTCCCCATCCGCACTGATTTCCCACTTTTCTGAAAGCCTTCCTATGAGTTGACCCCCAATAAAAACTTCATTGAAGCCCTGCCTTTTTTGGCTGAAATAAGGACTTACCATTCTCCCGTTTCTTAGTTTAAGATAGGAGTTGTAATAAAATCCTTTGAAGGTTCCCTTAAGCCCAAGTTCATTTTTCCACTCTGCAAAATCATTTTTATTCCGGGTAGTATCTGAATCCAAAAACCGGTTTTCATTGAAAAAAGCGGCATCGGGGCTGTTTAAACTCGTTTCAAATACGATATTTTGGTTTTTCCGGTCAAATACATGATAAAACTGAAGACCGTTGCCAAGTTTATATTCATGGTACAGGTGGTAATCTTGCCTCAAATCCCTTGCATAGGAATCCTGCAGCCAAACCTTGGCATCCTCATAAGTAAAATACAAGGAGCTGGGATCAACTTCGGGAGGAATGATTCCTCCAATTTCATTTACCTCATGTTTCATCCTGGAAAAGGCCCCCAAAAGCCAATAACGGCCGTTTTCAGACCTGTAATTGGTATGTAATGAATAGGCGTTTTGAACTGTCATGTGATCATCCCGTTGGGATGGATTTAAAGTTTTCCGGATTCTAAGCGTATTAAAATCAAAACCTAGATTCCACCTGGGATTGACATTCCTTGCAAAGGCAACATCCAACATATTCCGATTGCCACCTCCAAAAAATGCCGCCATCTCAGTGAACGGAGATTTCGTGTCATAAAATCTCCTTTTGGCAGGATCATTAAAATATAGGTCATAGGCATGAAAGCCTGAGGTGAGCCCAATTTGTTCTGGAACTGTGTAAAAAACCGGCCGTGCTGCACTTCCAATATTGCCTAGATCTTGGTATTTCCACGTAGATTTAGCTACAGGGTCATAATTGTGGAAGTTGTTCAACAAAGTGTCCAGCTCAAAAAGTTGTAGATTGTTTCTTTTTATCGCCTTCTCATAAAAATACAAAGTGGTTTTTGGTCCGTAAACCTGCTTGGTACTGTCGTCCAGAAGTGTTCTTCTGCCTTCCGTTTCCTGATCTTCTTGCTGTACAATCTCGCGCCCCTGCCTGGCACCAGTAGTTCCCATTCCTCCAACTTGAGGAATGGGACGCTGAGGAATTGGGCGCTGAGCGAAAACTGAACCCAAAGATCCAAGTGCAAAGACACATCCAAAAATAAAAGCCTTGTTGATCACTTGATATTGAATTTTTCTCGAATGGTCCTGAGCATTTTTTCCTGTTCCCCTGGTGCAAATATCGCCTCCATAGGTAGCGCAAAAATCGGAATTTCCTTCAATAATCCCTGTTCAGCCAAAGATTTAAGTTTTTCCGAATCCTTTTCAGTGGTTAGAATACCTAGGTTTTCAGATTTAATTTTTTCAACCTCCTCCAAAATTCTTTTTGCATCATGACTATTGTAATCACGATGATCAGGAAATGACATGGAACCTACGACAGAAAAGCTTTTTCGACAATATTCCTCAAACATGCGATCATCAGCTAAGCCGGAAACCAGAAAAAACTCTGATCGATTTATTTCTTCCACACCTCCAACCACAGAATAGGGTTTTCCATATCCAATGGAAGAAAAGTAAACTGGGGTTCCTTTTCGGGTAAAATCTGAAATTCTCCGCTTGAAGTTTATCCTTTGGGTCTCATCCAACTCGGATGGACATTTGGTCACCACAATCAGATCCGCCCGCAGTGCTCCAAAACGGGATTCTCTCAATTTTCCCGATGGCATCAGGAAGTCCTTGAAAAAGGGATGCAAAAAGCAAGTAAGAAGAATTTTATAATCCGGATTAAGCCTACGGTGCTGAAAGGCATCGTCCATCACCACTAGATCAATAGCTGGATAGGATTCCTTAATTTTAGTTAGCGCTTTAACCCGATCCTCGCCAACAAAGACAGGGACCTTACCCTTAAATTTCCGAAAAACCTGAAGAGGTTCATCGCCGATTTCTTTAGGGCTGCTCGTAGGCTTGGCACTCAAAAATCCTTTCGTCTTTCTTCCATATCCACGACTCAAGGTAGCCAAAACAACTTGATCGCTGAGATTTTTGACTAAAAACTCAACCATGGGGGTTTTCCCGGTTCCGCCCACGGAAAGATTTCCAACAACCAGAGTTGGAATTGGTGATCGATAACTTTTGCAAATCCCATTGTCATAAAGGAGATTCCTCAGTGAAGTAATTCCTCTGAACAGGAGCAAAAAAGGAGAAAGAAACACAGCATACCAAGGCATCGAGCAGATTTACTATTTTTGACCAAATAAAAGAAAAATATGGGATACCGAATTCAGGATGTCATCACCTTTCTTGAGCAAGTGGCTCCACCTGCTCTTCAGGAAGCCTATGATAATGCCACCTTAATCTATGGAAACAGACAAAGCGAACTGACAGGAGTACTTTGCAGTTTGGATTGCACCGAGAAAGTAGTTGAAGAAGCGGAGCAATTGGGAGCAAACCTAATTGTAGCCCACCACCCCATTGTATTTAAAGGAATAAAGAGCCTAACCGGGAAAAATTATGTAGAACGTACGCTGATCAAAGCAATCAAAAAGGACATTGCCATTTATGCCATTCATACTAACCTCGATCATGTCAGTCATGGAGTCAATAAAAAAATTTCGGATCGAATTGGCTTGATAAACACCAGAATCTTGCAACCCAAAAAACAAATTTTGAACAAGCTGGAGTTTTTTGTGCCTTCCAAGGATAAAGATGCCGTTTTAAATGCGGTTTTTGAGGCAGGTGCGGGTCAGATTGGTGAATACAAGGACTGTTCTTTTCAATTGGAAGGTAAAGGAACTTTCACCCCTTCTGCTAAGTCCAATCCCTACAGTGGCACTAGAGAACTGCCACATATTGAACCCGAAACCAGGGTGGAGGTAATTATGCCATCGTATTTGAGTTCAAAGGTATTAGCGGCCTTGAAAAAAGCTCATCCTTATGAAGAAGTTGCCTACTATTTGCTAAGCCTGGAGAATGAAAATCAGGAAATTGGAGCGGGTATGATTGGGAGTTTAGCAAAGGCACAGTCAGGCGAGGAATTTTTAAAACATCTTAAAGCTTCGATGAATCTTCAGGTCATCAAGCATACAGTTTTACTCGAAAAGCCTATTCAGAACATAGCCGTTTGTGGTGGTGCAGGAATTTTCCTGCTTTCTGACGCCATTAAGTCTGGAGCTGATGCCTTTGTCACCTCAGACATCAAGTATCATGAATTTTTCGATGCCGATAACCAACTAATCCTTTGCGATATTGGGCATTATGAAAGTGAAATTTTTACAAAAGATTTAATTGGCGAATTATTGTCACAAAATTTTCCTAATATTGCAACTTATTTGTCAAAAGTAGTTACCAATCCCACATCCTACCGATAGTACATGGAAAGTACAGTAGCACAGAAACTCGAAGCTATCTACAACCTTCAACTTATAGATTCCAAACTAGATGCCATCGTCAAAGTCCGAGGTGCTCTCCCTGAGGAGGTTCAGGACCTCGAAGATGAGATAGCAGGCTACGAAACCCGACTCGATAAATTCAAACGAGACATTGAAGGATTTGAGGATGATATCAAGCGATTTAAGGAAAACATTAAAGATTCCGAGAAGCTGATCAAAAAGTATCAGGAGCAGCAGATGAACGTTCGCAATAACCGCGAATACGATGCAATCACCAAGGAATTGGAACTTCAAGATCTGGAAATTCAGGTTTCCAAGAAAAAAATCGCTGAAGCTGGAGTAAAAATTGAAAACAAAAAGGCGGATTTGGAAGAGTTAAGTAATTTGATGAAAGACCGCCAAAAAGACTTAGACCTGAAAAAAGACGAACTTTCGACCATAGTATCAGAAAGTGAGTCAGAAGAGTCTAAGCTTAGAACGGAAAAAGAAAAGGCTTCCAAAAAAGTAGAAGATCGACTGATCAAGTCTTACACAAAAATCCGTGCCAATGCTAAAAATGGATTGGCAGTAGTGATGGTGAAAAGAGGCGCTTGTGGTGGATGTTTCAATACGGTACCACCTCAAAGACAAGCTGATATTCGAGAAAAGAAAAAACTGATCGTCTGTGAGCATTGCGGAAGAATCCTCGCTGGTGTTGAAGATGAAATCGAAGATGATAGCGTAAAAACCAAGAAAAGAACAACCAAAGCGTAACAATAAAGTCTCCGAATAATCGGAGACTTTTTTTTTGAGTAAAACAATTTTGCCATTTCGGTCATTTTGTTGTTACTTGAGTGTCATGAAAAAGTTAACAACCGTCCTTTTAATCTTCTTTTTTAGTCTAAAATCAGGATTTGCAAAAGATCCTGAAACAAGAGTTTTTTTGGCGCTTTTTAAAGCCACGGAATTAAAGCAGAACAAAACAACCCTAAAATCAATAGAATCCCAGTTCTCCTCATTTTTTTCCACAAAAACCTATGATGGAAATTCCGAACTGTCACTTTTAATCGAAATTCCTTCATGCGATTTCGATGCCTGTTTTTTGGGTGAGTTCCTGGTTGATCGCGGAGATGGCACAAAAATACAGCTGCAACAATTGGCCTTTAGAGTTTTCGATTTGTCTGAAAACAAATTGTTATTTCAGCACTACTTTTCGAGCTATGAAGAAAGTCTCGCATTAAAAAAGAAAACCTCCAAAGGAACTAAAGCTACTTCACTTCCTTGAGATGAGTTTGTTCGTTGTTTTTAATGATTTTAAAATCTCCGCTTTCCGATTGCTCAAGCAAATACAAGCATAAGTTATTGTGCTCGTACTGATCCATGAATTTCAGGTCTTGATTCATGATCAAGCTTAAAAAAATCCGCATTGCCCTACCATGCATGCAAACCAGAATTGTTTCACCCGGTCCGTTTAGAATAATTTCAATCCCTCTTTTTATCCGTGCTGCAACGGTGTTTGGACTTTCTCCACCAGCAATGGCATAATCCAGGTTGCCTTCTTGCCATTGATGAAGCATGTGTCGATAATACTCACCTTCTTCTGGAGTCATCGGCGTACCTTCAAAATCTCCCCAGGAAATTTCATTTAATTCCGCCAAGGCCCGAGTTGGCGTCCCAAGGTCAATAAATGCCTGAATTGACTGTTTGGTTCGAATTAAGGCCGAATGGTAAAGTTGGTCAAATGAAACTTCTTGATACTCTTTAAAAAACGCTTTTGCTTGAGCTATTCCTGTAGCATTGATTGGAGCGTCTATTCCACTTCCTTGAACGACACCTTGAAGGTTAAAGTCTGTCTGACCGTGTCTGACGAGGTAAATTTTTTTTCGGTTCAAGTTTCTTTATTTTTGTCCAAGGCCCAAATTAACTTCATTTAGACCGAATTTTAATGATTTTTCTTCATAACCCTTCCCTGAAACAATTGAACACACCAGGCAATCCTTCCATGGTGGATCATATAGGTATTGAATTTACCGCCGTTGGTGAAGATTTTTTAGAAGCTACCATGCCAGTTGATCATCGAACCATACAGCCCTACGGCTTGTTACACGGAGGTGCGAGTGTGGTTCTTGCCGAAACTTTGGGTAGCGTAGCGGCTTCTTTGACCTTAGATCTGGAAAAACAGGTTTGTGTAGGTTTGGAAATAAACGCCAACCACCTCAAATCCGTAAGAGAGGGAAAAGTAAAAGGAGTTGCCAAACCGATTCACCTTGGAAAATCTACCCAAGTATGGGAAATAAAAATCTATAACGAAGCCAATCAATTGACTTGTATTAGCAGGATTACCATGGCTATTTTGGATAAAAAATGAATTTAACAGAGACGATCACTTCGATAGCGCAAGAAGAGGCAATCAATCTGCTCTTGCTTCATGGTCTGCAATCAGGAGGTTCTTTTGCCCTGTGGAGAAAACCAAAGACCCAAACCGTTGAGTTTGTATTGGACGAAAGGCAAGAACCCAATCGTGTCAGATTAAATCTGGAAGAGTTGAAGGCTGGTTTTGTCGTGCATCCCTTCGCTGATCAGGAGGATAAAAAAGCTTTTTTCATTGAGGCAAATCAGTATTTTAAGTTCCACTTTACCGAGTCCATCGCCACTGAGGATTTCCCTGCTTGGGTAGAAAATTCGTTTGATCCAACGGACGCACATGCACAATCTATCGAGCAATACATCCGCTCAAATTTGACCTTGGGCGAGAAAAAATATACCCTGGGAGCAGAAAAAGAAGCCTTTGTGAAATTAGTCCATCAAGGAATTGAATCAATTGAAAAAGGGAAATTAGAAAAAATAGTTCCTGCCCGAACCAAAATTCTGAATTTACCGGAAGGTTTTGACTTGGGAAAAACCTTACTGAAACTCATTAATTCCTACCCAAATTCTTTCATCAATTTCTTTCATATTCCAAATGTGGGTACTTGGCTGGGTGCCTCTCCTGAGGTACTGATAGAAACTAAAGGAGACATTTTTTATACCATGGCCTTGGCAGGAACTCAACCTGCAAAAGGTGATAATCCCATGAAATCAGCCGCCTGGACTCAAAAAGAAATTGAGGAACAAGCACTGGTCAGCCGATATATTGTGGATTGCTTTAAAAAAATAAGACTCAGGGAATACGAAGAGCATGGTCCTAAAACAATCTTAGCCGGTAATCTTCTACATCTCAGATCCGATTTCAAAGTGGATATGAAATCGACGGGATTCTCTCAATTAGGGTCGGTGATGCTGGACTTATTGCACCCCACCTCAGCCGTTTGTGGGATGCCGAGGCGGGAAGCTCATGAATTTTTACAGGAAAAGGAACCCTTTGATCGCAGTTTCTATGCTGGATTCCTAGGTCCAGTAAACATCGAATCCGAAACTTCCATCTACGTGAATCTTCGAACAGCCAATTTCCAAAGAAACAAGGTCATTCTTTTTGCCGGGGCTGGCGTAACCGAGGATTCTGATCCTGACAAAGAATGGGAGGAAACCGAAATGAAGTGTGAAATCATCGGCAAATTCTTCAAACATCCAAACGCTTGATTATTCAGCCAATTCTCGATCTTGTGGCCATTTGCGCCAAAAAAGGTATCCAAAACGCTATACTTTCTCCGGGTTCACGCTGTGCGCCCTTGACCTTGGCGTTTGCAAGGCATCCTGAGATACATGCCCGTACCATTTCTGATGAACGCTCGGCTGCATTTATCGCCTTAGGTATGGCACAGCAATTGGGGCAACCGGTCGTCTTGGTTTGTACTTCGGGTTCGGCCGCATTGAATTACCTTCCGGCGATTTCTGAGGCTTACTTTCAGCAGATTCCATTGTTGATTCTTACAGCTGATCGTCCTGCCGAATGGATCGATCAGTGGGATGGGCAAACCATTTTCCAGGAAGATGTGTATGGCAAGCATGTAAAAAAGACCTTCCGGTTTCCAGATTCCTTTGGGGAAAAAGACCAAGTGTGGTATGCCAGCAGAATCGTGAATGAAGCGATTAACCTAAGCAGGCAATTTCCAGCCGGACCTGTTCATATCAATATTCCACTTCGTGAGCCTTTTTACCCTGCCGAAGGAGAAAAATTTGAATACCCAGAGATTCCCAGAGAGTTTACTACAGTCGCTAGCCAAAGCCAACTCAGCGAGGATAGCCTAAAACACATCAAAAACCGACTTCAGGAAGTCAAGCGACTGATGATCGTGCCCGGTCAGCAAAGGCCTAATCCGCCCCTTCAATCCTTATTGGATCAGCTGGTCAAAGGAAAAAATGTAGTGGTTGTTTCAGATACCATTTCAAATCTGCAAGGAGAGCAGAGCATTTCACTACATGATCACTGGTTGGGTAATGAAAAGCTTCACTCCGAGCTCGCTCCGGATATGGTGATTTCGTTTGGGAAATCGATAATTTCCAAATCACTCAAACAATTTCTTAGAAAGCAGGAAATCTCCCATTGGCACATTCAACCCGATGGGCATGCCAAAGACACCTATCAGCAATTGACCAGAGTTTTGGCTTGTTCGCCCATGGGCTTTTTCACTTGGCTTTCGCAAAATCTTCCGATGCAAGATTCCGAATATGCCTTACGCTGGATTAGCTTGGAGAAAAAGGTTCAAGCTGCCATGCCCGAAGCTTTTGCCTCAGTGGATTTCGGGGAATATCAGGCTTTGCATACGATGTTGAAGAAAATCCCCCCTTTCTCCAAAATTCATTTGGCCAATTCAATGGCCGTACGATATGCGAATTTTCTTGGGAAAAGGAATCAGGAAATCATCTGTAATAGAGGTACAAGCGGGATTGACGGGAGCAATAGCACTGCCGTAGGATGCACTTTTACTACGAAAGAACCGGTCACATTGATTACTGGCGATATGGCATTTTTCTATGATAGAAATGCCTTTTGGCACAATTATGCCATGACTAACTTGCGGATCGTGATTTTGAACAACCACGCCGGAGGAATATTCCGCATTATCGATGGGCCTGCCAAGCAACCGGAATTGGAAGAGTTTTTTGAAACCAAACAAAATTTAAATGCCTCCCATTTGGCAGCTGAGTTTGGGTTTGAGTACCAGTTGGTAAAAAATCAGGAGGAATTGAATAAAGCGCTTTCGAATTTCTATAACCCAAGCCTAAAGCCTAAAATCCTAGAAATTGAATCCTCAAGCCCTAAGAATGCGGAGATATTGAAGCAGGTGAAGGAGAAGGTGAAAAGGATGATTGAAGAGAAATAAGATGCTAGATTCAAGACATTAGATTCAAGACTGAGACTAATTCATAGGCTAAAACTACTTTTCAACTTCCCTTTCCTTATAAAGTAAAAATTTAGTTGAGTATTTGAGAAGCTTTGGATTCAAGAAACCCTTTGGATTAATAAGATTCTAAATTTCCTTAATGAACTTAATGGTTTAAATATCAAAAACTATCGGGAGAACTGCTTCTCCCAAGGAAATCGCTTTTAAAACTTACCATTTTTCCGTCCGACTGAAAAAACAAACCAGT
>CAZNND010000055.1:0-30730 GCA_964574365.1 uncultured Limnohabitans sp. | reverse complement strand
CTTTCAAAATGGTATTTTCCCGTGGAAATCACAGCTGGTAGAGTCTGTTATTCGTTCGGCTGGTGGTTGTGAATTGCTTTCAAAATGGTATTTTCCCGTGGAAATCACAGCTATCGGATCAGTAAGGAAATGATGGAGAATGTTGTGAATTGCTTTCAAAATGGTATTTTCCCGTGGAAATCACAGCCTAGTCAGTCGGAATCTAATGCCTTGGATAGTTGTGAATTGCTTTCAAAATGGTATTTTCCCGTGGAAATCACAGCTGGTAGAGGCTGTTATTCGTTCGGCTGGGGGTTGTGAATTGCTTTCAAAATGGTATTTTCCCGTGGAAATCACAGCTGTAATAAGAGCCAACATAGAGGGGCTGTAGTTGTGAATTGCTTTCAAAATGGTATTTTCCCGTGGAAATCACAGCTACCCACATCGCTATTTTGGTTTGAACCAAGTTGTGAATTGCTTTCAAAATGGTATTTTCCCGTGGAAATCACAGCTGAACAACAAAACATTACGGTTATGAAAAAGTTGTGAATTGCTTTCAAAATGGTATTTTCCCGTGGAAATCACAGCCACGGCCATCCAACAACGAAGTGAGGACAGTTGTGAATTGCTTTCAAAATGGTATTTTCCCGTGGAAATCACAGCTTCATTTATGGCTATTCCCCCTCCGAAGGAGTTGTGAATTGCTTTCAAAATGGTATTTTCCCGTGGAAATCACAGCACTTGACGTAATCATGCTTGTTTCGATTTGTTGTGAATTGCTTTCAAAATGGTATTTTCCCGTGGAAATCACAGCAAACAGAAGCAAAAGATAAGCAAATCATAAGTTGTGAATTGCTTTCAAAATGGTATTTTCCCGTGGAAATCACAGCATATGTAGGTAACTACACCTAACACTCCTAGTTGTGAATTGCTTTCAAAATGGTATTTTCCCGTGGAAATCACAGCCAGCCTGTCGAGTCTGCGGACACGGAGAACGTTGTGAATTGCTTTCAAAATGGTATTTTCCCGTGGAAATCACAGCGAGTAATGGCATACAAGACTGAAGAATTAGTTGTGAATTGCTTTCAAAATGGTATTTTCCCGTGGAAATCACAGCAAGCGACTGAAGGCATTAAAAGACGCTAAAGTTGTGAATTGCTTTCAAAATGGTATTTTCCCGTGGAAATCACAGCTATCAGGCATTTATTTAACATACACATTTAGTTGTGAATTGCTTTCAAAATGGTATTTTCCCGTGGAAATCACAGCATGGGATTAAAAAACAAAAACATCCCAAAGTTGTGAATTGCTTTCAAAATGGTATTTTCCCGTGGAAATCACAGCGAAAGTTTATGAAGGAGTTATTCAGAACTAGTTGTGAATTGCTTTCAAAATGGTATTTTCCCGTGGAAATCACAGCACTGAAATTTCAAACGGTGCAAAGTTTACGTTGTGAATTGCTTTCAAAATGGTATTTTCCCGTGGAAATCACAGCACCAATCTCCATATGGAAAAATGGAGAAAAGTTGTGAATTGCTTTCAAAATGGTATTTTCCCGTGGAAATCACAGCCTATGTGAAATTCCATAAGGAGGGTCAGTGTTGTGAATTGCTTTCAAAATGGTATTTTCCCGTGGAAATCACAGCTTATTTCAAATTCTATCCCGTAGATTCCAGTTGTGAATTGCTTTCAAAATGGTATTTTCCCGTGGAAATCACAGCTTGAAAAAGAAATCGAATCACCATTTTAAAGTTGTGAATTGCTTTCAAAATGGTATTTTCCCGTGGAAATCACAGCATACCCCAGCTCAAACAACTGGAAATGTGCACGTTAGAGCAAAAAATTGAATTGAAAAAAGCGGGGATTTTGAAGCGGGAAAGGGACAGACCTAGCAGGTTTTAAAAACCTGCCAGGTCTGTTTTTCTTTCTCTCAAAACAATTCCAATTGCTGCGCCGGTGCCTGTTTTTCTACTTCTTTTTTCCCATAAAAAATTTCCATCATCCCAAACTGCTTGTCGGTAATCTGCATCATGCCTATTTTCCCTTTTTCGGGAAGCATGGACCTGACCCGTTTGGTATGCACATCGGCATTTTCCCGACTTGCACAAAACCGCATATAGATGGAAAACTGAAACATCGCAAATCCGTCATCCAATAATCTTTTTCGGAATCTACTTGCAATCTGACGATCCTCTTTCGTCTCGGTTGGCAAATCGAAGAATACTAAGACCCACAAGCTCCTGTATTGGTTAAGTCTGGAATAAAAGTTATCCTCCATACTCGGGATAGATGAGTTTTCTCCTGATCCCTGCAAAGCATTCAAACAGAGAATTCGTTGTCCGACTGGCAGCAACCATCAAGGGACTTTTTTGCCCATCGATTCGAACGTCCAAGGCCGGAATACTCAGCAATTCCTTTTTCATCCCTGTAGTCAATTCTCCAAGATTATCTTCTGTATCCACCAAATGCGCTACCACTAAATCCACATAGGGCCGGTAGGGTTCCATGATATCGTCCGCAAGGCAATAGGCATTGTATTTATTGCGGTGCCAGATGCCCATACCTGGAAACATTCCCGAAGACACCAAAGCTCTGGCAATGACTGCCCGGAGGATTGCATAGCCATAATTCAGAAGGTTGTTGGGGGGTATTCCTGCCTGTGCCCGGTTGAAATCAGGGATATCAAACAGGGACTGCCAATAGATCGCTGCGGCCTGAGCCTCGTGATTTCCGGTATCTCCCGAGCTTACATTTTTTGCCAAATAAATCATCCTTGCCGATTCCTTGCCTCTTTCCTGGAGGTGAGCAGCCTGATTTTGAATTTTGGCTGCAACGGTTTGTTGCCAAAGACTTTTCTTAAGCGGTTGGGAAGCCTCTATCTGGTAGCGGATCCGCTCGGTTTGTTCGGAATGGCCATGCATAGGAAGTAGCAATCCTTCCGGCAGGTTCTGACTGTTGCAGGTGACGATGCTTACTTTTTTCTCGGTGAGTTTTGCAATAAGTCCCTGAGTGATGGTGATCTGTTGGTTCTCTAGGACAAGCATCCCCAGATCCTCAATGGGCACCGTCCGGTCAGGTTGATCCCGTTCGGGAAATGAAATATGGAGTTGCTCATTTTTGGTGCTGAGGTAAGCCGGATTGCCAAAAAAAAGGGTTCGCTTGATCATATGCTGTGTTATCAGAAAATATTAAATAACCAAACAGATTTAAATTTAACTTAAATAACTTTATTATTTTAAAATAATATAATATATATAATAATCAATTAAATAAGTCAAATAACATCTATCCTTTTAAAGAATAAATCAACCTTCTTTTTCTGATTTATTTTTCGGTTTAAACACATGTAAATACCCTTAAATTGAATGATTAAAATTTTAATTTCCCCAATCGATTGGATTGAATTTTAATAATAGATGACTTTTCTTTTGTGAATTCAATTTTATTTAATTGTCCAAATTCTATTTTATCAACTACTGAATTTGCAAAATTTACTGGAATACAATAAAGCCTACCAGCTGTGAAGCTTACTATTTTATAAACCCTATCCACCTGCTCCTTTGTCAGATTTTTAGAGTCAAAACCAGAATAATTTTCTTCAGGATCAGGGACATAGACCAATTCATTTGGAGAAAGGTGAAACAAAAGTTTGTCCCCACTATCGTTAACCGGGGGCACAGGTCCCTCTCCTTGTTTCAGTCTTTCCATCACGATATTGAACGGGATAGTTTCATAACTTCGCTTTCCTTCTTCGTTTTTATAAATGGCAAAAAAGAGATTGGTTCCTTTGGCTGCCTCTACAAATTTTGATGATTTGTTTCCCTTAAAACCAACCTGAAACTTGTTTCCTTTGGGCTCAAAAGTTCTTACTTTGAATATTGGCTGATGAAATTTCCCATCATTGAGTTCAATGATATTCTGGTTCATTTCATCGATTCCTTCAGGAGTAAATGCAAGCATTTCCGCCGGAATCAATTTGCCTTTTTCATCGATTCTACCTTCGTATTTGGCCAAATGATTCAAAAGAATTTTTCTAATCCCCGTATCAGTGATGGACAGAATTTTCTTTTCATTAAAGGAAGTATCCAAATTCACTCTCGATGCAGCAAGATCATCTTCGTAATAGTATACATCTAGCTTAGAAATATCTTTGTGTTCAAAAAAGTTATTCCTGTCTTTGAAATATTTTAGTAGAAGCTTTTTATCGTAATTTTGACGCTGTAATTCTGTTATCTTTTTCTTCAGTTTTTTATCAACGATATTTTCTGGATTATCCAAAGCAATATTCAGGCTTACGGTTTTGATATTTCGCAAACTCACAATTCCCGAAACAGTATCCTTGTGAATTGGTTTTCGGATTGCCCAGGCATCACCTTTGGTTTGACGAGTTAATGCCTTCACAGGATTTCCTTGACTGTCAAGTCTGAGATTACCCTGCTCATCCTTGTAGCTTAGGTATTTATTGCTTGTTTTATTTATTACCCTAAGATTTTGCTTGAAGCTTACGACTACTCCTGCCAAATTTTCCTTCACTTCAGATGTGAATGAATCCCAAGGCTTGATAAACAGCCATTCAAAGTGCTCGTTAGAATGACCATTCTTTTTCTTAAAGCAAAGCTTTTGTCTTAAGTCAAACCTTCTTGCCTGCTTTTCTTCCTTTCCTTTGTACTTTTTACCAAGGGCGTGTTCGTTGTTCAAATAATTCACATGATCACGAGTTGCACATGCAATGACCAATGCATCTAAGGCGTGGTGCCTGTGGTCAATCCTTTTTTTCTGAAATCCTTTGGCAAATTCCAGTGGAACTGTAGGCAAAAATTTCTGATAATTCTCGTTCCAAGCTGTGTAAGCAGTGGTTCCCGTAAGCTGATTCATCCTTTCAAATCTTGGCAGAATCAATTCATTCCAAACATCATTTAGACCCCAATCCTGCTTCAAGGCCGAAGTTATTTTCCCATTTCCGGGAATTATGTTTTTAGAATTAAATCCGGAATCATTTTCGTCAGATCTGACTAGGTTGGACAGGATCGATGTAATGAATTTGCTGATGTATCGAGTATCATTTAGTTGCCTTTCTACCATTTGCTCTGGCAATTCATCCATTAAAAGCTTCCTTTTTTTGGCTGGATTTTTCGAATAATTATCCTGAACAAATGCTTTATACGCACTTTCTGAAAAAATTTCCACCTCGACTCCAAATCCCAAAGCAACTCGTTGACCATGGAAACTTTTGATAAACTCCATTCCCAACCTATTATCTTTTAATTTATTTACTGCAGCTTCACAAATCACTTTGTTACTCAAGCTGTCATCAAAAAACCTGGATTGTGGAATCACGTGCTCGATTTCATATGCTGGTGTAAAGAGTTTGTTTAACGGAATAATTTTCCCCGTATAGGGAGACCTGTATTTTTGTTCCAACCAAAGTTTATATCGCTGTAAATCAGCTTTGGAAGGCTGCGCTGTTTTACTGATTTTAAGAATATCCTCAGGCACTTCTTTTGCCGCCTTTAAAACTCCTTCCTCGTAAATTTTAAGGATTTCTTGTTGAACAGGAGAATACGGTCTCACGTTTTCAACATCAGGATCGTGAAGAAGCTCGACCAACAAAGACTTTATTCTGAGGTTGGTATTTTCATTTTCAGAAATCTGGTTTGTGAGATTTTTTCTTTGCTCTGCAGGGTTTTTCATTTCCCTACCAAGCTCAATATGGATTTCGTCAAAAAAGTCCTTGTGACCCTGTCCATAATTTTCCCAAATGTCCTTAACTACTCTTAACGTCTCTACTACTACCTGCTCCACAATAGGATTTCTAAGTGAATGTTGCTTGAATTCGTTTATGAATTCAGTCAATTCCTTGCTGCTGTTCCACTTAACTAATTCAGCTGCTTCAGAATGTCTTCCGTAAACCAAGTAACTCGCGAACCAAACAGGTAGTCCCTGAAAATCCTCAATGGAATTAAATGATTTGGAAAGTTCACGAACCTTATCTTTGATTTCCGGATCATATTCGCCGGTCAGGATTCTTTCAATTCGTTCTTTAGTAAAAAAATCAATACTTTCCTGATGCCAACTTGAACCAAAGCGAAGAAGAGCCAACAGTTTTTTAATCGCTTTCAGAGAATAAGAAGCAAATTCACTTTTGTAAGGAGGAAACTTTTTAAAGCTGTCCACAAAAGAATTGAGGTCGAGTCCATTCCTCCGAGCAAATTTCCGGAGTGCTTTTTCAAACTCGATTTTGTCGGTAACTGAATAGATTAAATGCCATAGTGATTCCTCAAAGTGGTCGGTATATACCTCAGGATTGAAATTTTCGACCTTATGTAATCTTTTAAGAAATTCAGCTCTTGTTGAATTAGCAGGATAGGTCTTAGATTCGTCATTTTCAGAATCATAAACATAATTCCACCTATATTTTGCTATTTCCGCCTTTAGGTCTTTACCTTTTAAACCTTCTGCATTTAAAAGAAAAGTCAGCAGTTTATTACAATCCACCTCAGCTTGGATCATCAAAAAATCAAAAAGTTCTTTGGTCTTTTCCTGTGTGCCTAAAAATTTCAAGGTTACATCACTGTCATCGTCTTTACGAATAATTCGAAGGTTGGAAATCCATTGTAATAACCTGAATTCCTGAAATAGTGGATGTGACTTAGGTGCGACTTTATACGGAACAATCTTTTTTAATCCGTCTTTTTCATAGGTTTTAAACTCTAGCGGACAATTTCCAATTGTTGATTTTTGACTTCTCAAAGGCCTTTGATAAAAAATAACATCATTAACCAATAAATGAGTAATATCCTTACCAGAAAGAAAATTCTGATGTGATTTATTGTATTTGTAAAGTTCTCTTACGCAATCCCCAAAAATATCTGGATCATTAAATTCAGAATGAAATCTTTTTTGAGATGCAAGGATCTGATGCAATTCATCTTTGTAAAATTTTCGTTCGATAGTTCTTACAAGTTTTCCCTTAATTTTTTGGGTGGGATCAGCCAAAAGGTTTTCAAAAATAAATTGGCCAACAGTTTTTGAGGAATTAATTATTTCCTTTTCAGTTTTCTTCTTCCTTAATCCCCAATCATCCTCACTTGGAGCTCGAAAACTTCTTTTTGGATTTCCATCTTTGTCAAGCTTGGGATTTCCTTCCACATCGATATCGGTGGTAACTATAAAATCCTTTGTTTTCCCTAACCAATCATCCAAGGGTACTTTACTTGGTCTTCGATAAATCCAGCCGTTTTCTAAGTTCAAGGAATACCAAGTATCTCCTTTTTTATTCTGGGATTCATCTTTAGTAATGCCTATAATTTTTAGGGAGTAAAATTCTTCGAGTCTATTATTTTTTCCGTCCTCTTCTTCACCTCTTAACTGATAATAACCTCTTTTTTGATTAAAATTTAAAATTATCCAAGCCAATTCCTCCTTTTCAATTTTTTCTGTCAAAGCCTTTTTCCTCAAAAAATAAATTGTCCAATCGTAAGGGACTTTTTTATTACCCTCTAAAATATGGGGCTTCTGCTGAAATTGGTCAAGCATTTCATTGAAAGAAGTCTTGAACAAAAATTCCCCATTATCATTTGCAATCTTAGGTTCTTTATTTTCAAAGAACTTACCTAATCTTTTTTCAAAATCAATCTGATCAGCGTAGTGCTTCGGTAAAAACCCCAAGGTATTTAATACCCTGTGTAATCGTTCTCTTCTTTGCAAATAACGCTCCCTAAGCCTTCTAACGCTTCTCAATCTGGTTCTTTCAGCAGTTTGGGATACTGAATTTCCTTTATCAAATTCACCCAATACATCTTGACCCATTGGAATTATCTTTGAGCCCATACCCAAAACTTTTCCGCTCTTGTTTTCAAAATCTTGTTCAATTAGCGCCCAACCTACCGAGTTGGTCCCCAAATCCAATCCTAAAATCTTTTTCATATTTTTTGTCAGTTGAAAATTTTAAACCTATCTTAGCAATACTATTTTGAAGCAATTCACAATAAGGATTATTCCGTTGTGAAAACATCTAAAGGAGTCCCGGTTGAGCAATCAGTCGGGATTGCTTTTTTTATAGCGTAGCTAAGTTAACCCTACTCCTTAAAAATCCTAGGGTGCTAGTTATATAAAATTTTAAAATATAGCCTTTTTTGACTATCTGAGACAATTAGTGTCAGGGTTTGTACAAAAAGACCTGTCAGGTTTTTAAAACCTGACAGGTCTGACTGCTTTCAAAATGGTATTTTCCCGTGGAAATCACAGCGTGAAAATTCGAATTTCAACGAATTAAAAGCTGTACAGGAATTTTGAATTGCCTATTCAAATTTTTGATCTGCTTTAAGCTTAAGGGTCGCCTTTTGTTCAATATTTCTGAAACTCTACTTGTGGGGCCTAAAGCTGGAATTAAATCTTTCTGCTGAAGCCTATTTTCTTCCAAGAAGTAAATCAACCAATCAACAGGATCAGATTTTTCGTATTCCAACTTATACCCTTTTTCCTCCTCATATTTATCAATCAAAACAGACATCACCTCAAGGTAATTTTCCTCCTCTGTATCAGGTTCCACAAGTCTCTCAGCCATCAGATACTTTATAAAATCTAAAGCTTGATAATATTCACTATCATTCTCGAGAATTTTCAATTTTGGCCTTTCTAGAATTTCCATATCCGATCAAATTGTTAGTGCGTCAGTTTTATCATACTCCGCATGAGTACCAATCCATAGAATAAAAACTATGTCTTGCTTACCTGGCTTGGCTAAGTGGATACCCGCTATCAGTCGATAATTATTTCCCCCAATATTGAATACAACCCGATTATTTGGAAGAATATCGGCAGTTCCGAAAAAATTTTTCAATTGATTCAAGCTTCAAGGACTTGATTGTTTCTACCCATTTTTGTAGAGGAGCTCTAGAATTAGCGTGCTTTTTAATGAAATCAACAATTACTTTTTCAGAAATTATCCTCACAAGTATAAAATTACACTTTTTGGAAACAAATTTCAATCCAAATCAAACCTGTTTAATCCTCCCCCAAAAAATCCCCGTTTCATCAGGGACTTTTTCCTTCACTGATCGAATTACCTCAACCAATCCGGCTTCGTAGTTTCCACCTCTGCCTGCAACTGATTCAATAAATTGTAAAGACCAAAGTAGGTGCGTTTAATTTACAACCCATGCCGGGAACCCGGCGCCTAACGGGAATTTCTGAACATCTTCTCATTGGAAATCCGGTCTCCCAACAGGTAAATCTGCTCGAAATAACCATCATCAGCAAAGTCAAACTTGTCTGCATGAAAAGGCTTGCCCAACGGGGAAATCATCTCCTTGAAAATTCCCTTGAAATAGGCTTTTTCTACAGGTAAGAAAAAATACCGTTTGCGCCTTAGTGTCTATCAAAAAACTCATGCCACGAAGACACGAAGGGTTTAATGCAATTTGGCCAAAGTCAAGATTACATCTATTCTTAGTTAAATAAAAAACAAGGCTTTAAATTAAAATTTCTCGGGAAAATGAGTTCGAAAACGATGGATTCAAGATCCATCTTATACCATTCTATAAACTTGACCTGAAAAACGTTGATTCAGGTTGATTTTTTTCCAGCATTCAATGCAATCCTTTCTGCCATCTCCAGCTGTCTCGCATGGAATCCTCTAAAGAGTACTTTGGATACCAGCTTAAGACCTGATTGATTTTAGTTGTATCCGCCCAGGTTTTGACTACATCTCCAGGTCTTCTGGGGCCAATCACGTAATTGAGTTTTTGCCCGGTAACCTTTTCAAAGGCGTGTATCACTTCTAAAACCGTATTTCCCTGACCTGTCCCTACATTGAATACTTCATAAAAATCACGCTCTTGACTAGCCAAAAATTTTAGCGCTTTCACATGCGCATCAGCCAAATCCACCACATGGATATAATCTCGGATGCAACTTCCATCCGGAGTATCGTAATCATTTCCGAAAACGGTGAGCTTTTCACGAATTCCAGCTGCCGTCTGTGTGATGTAAGGTACTAAATTTTGAGGGGTACCAATGGGCAATTCACCTATTTTTCCTGTAGGATGGGCCCCGATCGGATTAAAATAGCGGAGAGAAATCACTCGGATATCAGGCTGACTTTTGACATAATCCACCAAAATATCCTCACAGATTTTCTTGGTATTTCCATACGGACTTTCAGCTTCTTTTCTTGGAGTAGATTCTGTTACAGGAAGAACATCTGGCTGGCCATAAACAGTACAGGAGGAGGAAAAAACAAGATCATGGACACCCCTTCGCTTCATCACCTCTAGCAGAATGATCAGGGACCCTACATTATTCCTATAATAACTTAAGGGAATCTGTGTACTCTCTCCCACTGCCTTGAACGCTGCAAAATGTATCACGCCTTCAATAACTTGCTCATCAAAAATCATCTCCAGAAGAGATTCATCGTTGCAATCTCCTTGGTAAAAAACAAACTGCTTTCCAGTAATTTCTTTCAGTCTTTCCAAGACATTTGCATTGGAATTGGACAGGTCATCTAGGATAATTGGCTCAATACCTGCATTCCACATTTCTACAGCGGTATGCGATCCAATGAATCCAGCTCCACCGGTAATCAAAATTTTCTTCATTTAAGATTAAAATTTACAGAGCAAAAGTATTCAAAATCTAAGAATTGAAAGTACCTTTTTATCTAATCAAGGTAAAAATCCCGGATTTTTCCTCTGTAGTCGAAATTCCCTCCAACAAGTAGGTATATCTGAGGAGATAACTATATGTAGAAACTGCTGCATTTTGATTTTTAATCAAGCCATCCCATCCTTCAGAACCCACAAAAACCAAATCCCCCCAACGGTCCCAAATCATTAACTTGTATGAAATTCGACAATTGGAAATGGGCTGATATACCCCTTCCATAGGGTTGAAACCAGTAGGCATCCTCAATTCTGGTTTGGCCTGATTGACCCTGGCCATTCCAACAACAGTGCAGCCCTTGGAATCTTTTACCGTGTAGCCGAATTCTCCAGGGGGGAGCTCATCGAGGATTTCACCAATTTTCCCGTTATCCCAAATAACCTCATAGGGAGCCCTTCCACCGCTTATATCAAGAATCAGTGCACCGTCGAAGCTGCCGGCACATCCAGGCCTAGTCACCATAGCCTCTACCGTAACTTCTTCAGGTCCTTTGAGTTCCGCATCAAAAAGAATAGAACAACCCTTGCTGTCAGTGACGGTAAGCTGATAGGTTCCTTCAGCAACACCCTGAATTTCAAGAAAAGTGCCATCCCAAGTGCTTGTGAATCCTGCGGCTGAGAATGGTGGAGTTCCGCCCAGGAGCTTCATCCGAAATGTACCGTCGGCCCCTCCATAGCAGGAATTTTCCTTCATTTGAATTGCCCCGTCCATGCGTATCTGTTCCGGAACTTTGAGTTCGTAAGTCATACTTTTTTCCGCACAACCCGAAGCATCTTTTATTGTTACGGTATAAACTCCCGCTTTAAGCCCCGACGCTGAGGCTGATTTTAAGTTGGAATCATGGGACCAGCTAAACAAATATTTTCCTGAGCCTCCCAAGGGATTTACTTGAATACTTCCACTTGATTGTTCTGGACAGAAAGGAGAAATCACCGTAGAAGTACCAAAACTTAATTCTGGGTATAATTTAACTTCCAACACCTCAGAAACACCGGAACAAGCACCATTGATTTTGCTGTTTTCTTCGTAAAAAATCGTTTTATTTCCTGCATTAACATCCCAAAGCACTTCAACTTTTGGGGAATTTTGGCCAGAAATCAGCGTTCCTCCCAATATCGACCACTTGTAACTTCTTTCAGAAGAGGGAAAAGGAACCTCATAAACTAAGGGAACATTTGGACCACAAATACCACTGCTTCCTTTGGGAATACTTGGTTCGAGAGTTTCGGTAATCAGAATTTCCAGTTCCACTGGCTTACCAGGGCACCCTGCTTGAGTGAAGGGAAAGGCTTTGACCTTTGCGGGAATTCCTGAATCTCCCCATTTTACTTTGATCAGATTGGCATTTTCTTCCAAAATTGTACCTCCAGTAATTTCCCATTTCAGAAGGCCTACAGGCTGGGAACTGATAAAGGTATATTCAAACTCATCAATCAATGGGCAAACAGATTGAGCACCTGAGATCTCACCTGAAACCTCCAAAACCTCGACTTCAAACCAAAACGTCTCTTCACTGTCACATTTTCCCTCACCTGTAGAAGCGAGAATAGAAACCTCATATTTCCCTGGCTTGGTAAAGGTTTGCTTGACAGTCTTTCCAACTTTTACAGGTGATCCATCTCCAAAACTCCAGGTAAATTCCTTGAATCCGGGAAAATCCGGAATGATCTCCCATTGACCTTCCTCATTCAAACAAGCCACCTTATCTCCCACTACATCAAATTGGTACTTGGTCTCGGTTTCAAATTGAATGGGTTCCAGAGTAGCTCCTACCGGGTAGGCATAAGATTCCACCGAACCGGAACCATAGGCATAGGCAATAAATCCCTCGGGATTTTGCAGCCGATTAGCACCTTCATTTACTGCGATTCGTGCATACTCATAGTTTGGATTGGCTGGCACTGGTTTAAACTGACTACCAATGGATTGCCCATTTAGCAGTGTTTGACCTGCAGTTCCTTTTTTGACAATGATATTGACTAAATGGCTCCTGATCCAGGTTATTTTTACCGCAGAGAAGACCATGTCCCGCATCATCTGATTTACAGGACTTAGGGTGACTAAGGAAGGATCACCATAGCGCGAATAGGTATCCGAGGGATCATTGCAGTTTCCACTTTTTGCGATCATGGAAACAGAGGAAGGCTTACTTGTTTCGACCGCAACGATATCATTTTTGCCAAATTCAAAGGTGAGAAATTTACCTTGATTGATAGTTCCTTTTAGCTGACCATTAATTCTAATTTGGGTATTGTCCTGGGATGCTACCACTTTGATGATTTCACCCGAGGTTCGGTCAGCCAAAGGAATATGGATAAACGATTTACCCCATGAATTCACTGGGTAGGATTGCTGAAACAAATGATCTCCGGATGTGGCACAGTTCTCCCCGGCACTAGTCATTTTGTTTCCTCCAAAAACCGCCAAGTTTTTACAATCACCAGCATTTGAATTGATTACACTTATTCGAGTTCCCGTGAGATCTCCTGTGATTGCTTTAAGCTGGAATGTTTCCCCTGCATTCAATTTAATTTGAATTGGAGCTACAGCTGGTACAGGGCTTCCATTGAGATCAACGCGGGTAGCCGGGTTGATTTCCACCTGTGTATCATCTTCCACTCCAATAACCAAAAGTGTACTTTCGAAATTTTTATTAGATGGAGATACGTCAAGACCAGGTTCAAATTCATCGTAATGAGAAGTGATATAATATTCCTTTCCTAGTGCGGTCAATGGCAATACTACCGTTCCATCTGCACTAGCCTGACGTTTGTTGAACGCATGAACCGCAACGGTTCCTGTTGAAGTGATGTAAATACTTTTTTTCTCAACAACACCAGATGATCTATGAAGTATAAAATCATTAATTTCTGTGTAATCGCGAATAAACTGCTGACCAGCCTCCAGATTGAAAAAAGTTTTCTGGTTATTATACTCCAAATAACCGGAGGCTTTTTCTTTTGCAGTGATTAGGACAGAACAAGTTACCTGCAAAGAGGAAGTGGCATTATTTTCCATAAAGCCCACGTAAAATTCTTTTCCCAAAGTGTTCAATTGGGAAAACGCAATTGAAATTTTTCCCAAAAAAATCAGGGTTAACAGAAAATATCTAACCTTGTCCGGAGAATTAATCATCGCTCTGCCCCCATCTATCCACTAAATATACATTTTTAGGAAAAACCAAAAAAACTACTTCTTGTTCCAAAACACGAAAGTTTGCTCCAAGAATTGAAGAGTTTTTTTAGGAATTGAAATCCCAGACCAATTGTTTTTTTCCAGATATTCCAATCACCTCACCAAAAGAAAAGAACCTTTCAGGTTGTTGATTTCAGTTTTTCCTTCCAAAATGAAGGTATAAGTAATGGAATAGGAATACGTTCCCAAAGGCGCTGACTCTCCGGAAAGGGTTCCATCCCAGGCAGAATTTCCTGAATAAACCAGCTGTCCCCAACGATTGTAAACAGTTAGTAGGAATTCTACCTTGCAGTTAGATACTCCTTCAAAAAGATCTGGAAACTGACCCGGATTCATGGCGGTTGGCATCCTTATTTTTGGGGCTTCTTCTAAAACAGTTCCACTTCCTTTTGAAACACATCCAGCAACATCCTGTACATCAACAGTATATACACCTTTTGAAAGTCCAGTAACAAACTCTCCTGATAATGAAGGATTTCCCCAAAGAAATACATAGGGACCCGATCCACCTTGAGGGATTGCTAGAAGCTCACCATTACTTTCACCCGGGCAGGCTGGTTTCTCCAATCTTACCTCTACTTGAAGAGGTGGAGGAGAAGTAATTTCAAACTGAACGGGGATTGAGCATCCATTTGAGTCCAAAATTTTCCAATCGTAGTTACCCATAGCCAGGTCTTTCACTTCAATCTGGCCTGAAAACTGATTATTTCCCAGCGTATTAATTGAATAGGGCATAACACCTCCCACAACTTTTATCGTGGATATGCCATCGCTTTTACCGAAACAGGATGTTGCCTGTGGGGTCACCTCGATCAAAGATAAAACTTCAGGCTCTGAAATTTCAATGGAGTTTATCTCCTTTTCACAACCCAGCCGATCCCTGATTTTGACGGTATAAATTCCTGCCTTCAAAGCCACTGCTTGGGCTTGGTTCAAATTCGGATTATGAGACCACTCAAACGTGTAAGGAAGTTCACCCCCAGTGATTTTCAACCGAATTGAGCCAGTCGATTCTCCGTTGCAAAGCACATTTTCTTGGGTCTCCACCTCAGCGATGAATTCTTTTGAGACTTTTACAGAAATCTGAGGAGCTTTTCCTTCACAGGAATCATCAACCAAGCTAAATGCTGAATATTCAACTATCCCTACTATATCAGGGGTCTCCCAAACCACTTCAATAGTTGGAAGCTTTGGATCGCTTATGATTTTGCCTCCCGTTACCTTCCATTCATACCCCCTTCCGGTACTTGGATTTGGAGCTGCATAGGTGATAGGAACTGAAGGATCAAAGCATACTTCCAATGGACCGGAGGCCTCAGTGACAACGATCCGTTCATTGATCACCACAGGAAATTCGATTGGTTCTCCCGGACAGCCACTTGGGGCAAAAGGTATCATTCGGATTAGCGCATTTGGGTTTGCAGGGCCCCACCTTACCAAAACAGAGTCTCCATAGGCTTGTAGAATTTCCCCTCCTTCAATCTCAAATTCGGTTTTTCCGATATGTTGTTTGTTTTTGATTCGATACATCACCTCCTCCACGTCCGGACAAACGGATTGTTCTCCTAAAATTTCCGCCTTGGATTCAAAAACTTCCACCTCAAAAGCAATTTCCTCTTGCTCATCGCAGGAAGTTGGGCTCAAAGAGGCTACTACCTTAACTTCATACAGACCTGGTTCTGTAAATTTGTGGGATACTTCTTTTCCTGTTTTTGAGGAGCTTCCATCCCCAAAATCCCATACAAAATAAGTGAAATTCGGGTTTTCAGGATTGATAGACCAATCGGCCTCCTGATTGAGGCAGGCTACCTTTTCACCCGTCACCTCGAAATCATATTTTGGTTCAGTGATAAAATTCAAGTTATTCAAAGCAGCCCCTGCAGCATAGCCATAAGATTCAATTTCTCCAAAACCATACACATAAGCCGCAAATCCGGAAGGATTAGCTATTTGATGAACCCCTTGTGCAATCGAAATTCTTGCTAGTTGAAAACTTGGGTCACCAGCTACTGGAGAAAAACTATTCCCAATTGCCTGCCCATCTAAAATGGTATTATCTTGATCCCCAGTTTTGACAACGATGTTGACGTAGTGGTTTACAATCGACGGTAAATTTATGGCGTTAAAGGAAAGCTGGGTCAAAAACTGCTCTATGGGGCTGTAGCTAATCATAAAAGGATCTCCAAAATCGGCATTGGGTGCATTGGGCTGATTGCAGGAAACACTTTTTGAAAATACTGTGACGGAGGAGGGCTTTGACGTTTCAATTTTTGCAGATTCATCAACCCCAAATTCCAAGGGAATCCATTGCCCCCTATCGATCGATCCTCTTGACGTCCCGTTTACTTTCACATCTGTATTGTCCTCAGATGCAAGTACCTTAACCAACTCTCCCGAGGTTCTACCCGCCAAAGCAGTATGGATAAATGATGTTCCCCAAGTATTGACTGGGTAGGCTTGCTGAAAAAGATGGTCGTTGGCCTGTCCACAAGATCCGACCGAGGTCCATTTATTACCTCCGAATACTGCAATTTTTTTACAATCATCCGCCTGGTCACCAACTACCCTCACCCGAGACCCGGTCAAATCTGCCCTTGCTTTAATTTGGTAGCTTTGTCCCCTGTTCAAGGTAATTTCGAAAGGAACACCCTTGGTTTGACCGGAGATTGAATTTTCAGCGAGCGTTATTTCAATACGTGTATTTTCCTCGGTGGATACTACTAAAAGCGTACTTTCATTATTTACATTGAGATTGTTTTGAGGATTTACCTCAAAATGAGAAGTGATGTAATGATCTTTTCCTAAAGCACCTAGCGGTAAAACAACCGTACCGTCAGCACTTCTAAAGCGTTCATTAAAAGCATGAACAGCTATTTTTCCACTAGAGGTGATATGAATTCCCTTATTTTCAATAATTGCAGATGTTCTATGAAGCAGGTCGGTTGCCAAAGAGGATTCCCTGAAGGTAAATTGCTGCCCTTGTACCAAAGAAAAAGGAGTTGAAATGCCTAAATATTCAATAGCCCCAGTAGTATTTTCCGTTGCAGTAATTAAAATAACTGCGTAATCAACTGCTCCTGGATTTGTCGCCGTCGGTAAAGTCCTATTATTTTCCATAAATCCTACCCAGAATTCTTTTCCTATGGTGGACATTTGAGCTTTCAAAACAACAGGTGCACCTACCCAAAAGGAAAAAACTAGAGAAAATCTAAGAAATGCTTTTGCTGAGATAATTCGCATGTGGAGGTAATAATTTAGCGAATATAAAAAACCTGAGAAACTATTTTTAATAAATTCAAAGAGCTCTAAAATAAGCAGGATAAGATAAGAATTTGGGCATCCTACAAAATATTATTTTCTATCTTTGCGATTTAAAAAACAGCAGCCCATTCATGATTTCAGTTGATAATCTATCCCTCAAATTTGGTAAAAGAACCCTTTTCGAAGATGTTAATCTAAAATTTACTCCAGGCAATTGCTATGGTGTAATCGGAGCCAATGGAGCAGGAAAATCCACTTTTTTGAAAATTCTCTCCGGAGAGATTGATTCCACCTCAGGGGCAATCAATATCACCCCCGGTCAGCGAATGGCTGTATTGAAGCAAAATCACTTTGAGTTTGATGAAGTTGAAGTCTTGAAAACAGTCCTTATGGGCCACAAGAAGCTGTTTGCCATTATGAAGGAGAAAGATGAAATCTACATGAAGGCAGATTTCACAGAGGCAGATGGCATCCGTGCCTCAGAGCTTGAAGCTGATTTTGCAGAAATGGACGGCTGGAATGCAGAGTCTGATGCGGCAGCGTTACTATCTGGCCTGGGTATTAGTGAAGATATCCACTACAAGCAAATGAAAGAGCTTGCAGGCAACCAAAAAGTACGGGTTCTCTTGGCTCAAGCACTATTTGGAAATCCTGATATTCTTATTCTCGATGAACCTACCAACGACCTCGATGCTGAAACCATCATTTGGTTGGAAGACTTTCTCATCGACTTTAAAAACCTGGTGATCGTTGTATCCCATGACCGTCACTTTCTTGATACTGTCTCCACGCATATCGTTGACATTGATTTTGGAAAAATCAAGATCTATTCAGGAAATTATACCTTCTGGTATGAATCTTCTCAGCTGGCTCTAAAACAGCGATCGGACCAGAATAAAAAAGCGGATGAAAAGCGAAAAGAACTACAGGACTTCATTGCAAGATTCTCGGCCAACGTAGCAAAATCCCGTCAGGCTACAGCTCGTAAGAAGATGCTCGAAAAACTCAACGTGGATGACATTGAACCATCCAGCAGAAAGTATCCAGGAATCATTTTCAAACCCGAGCGGGAAGCCGGAGATCAGATTTTTATGACTGAAAATCTAGAACTTAAAGCCGATGGGGTAACCTATTTTACAGACGTAAATCTGATGGTGGACAAGGGAGATAAAATTGCCTTTGTCTCCAAGACCAAACAGGCAGTAAATAAATTCTTCCAGACCATCATGGAGGAAATCAAACCCACAAAGGGGACTATGAAATGGGGTGTCACCATCAACAAAGGGTATTTGCCAAACGATAATTCAGGTTTTTTCCAAACTGATCTCAACCTAATCGATTGGCTTAGGCAATATTCTACCAATCAGGAAGAAGCTTATGTGAGAACATTCCTGGGAAGGATGCTTTTTACAGGAGAAGAAACTCTAAAAAAATGTACGGTGCTTTCAGGTGGTGAAAAAGTCCGCTGCATGATCTCGCGGATGATGCTTCAAAATCCCAACCTCTTGGTCATGGATGAACCTACCAATCACCTAGATTTGGAATCCATTACCGCTTTCAATAACGCGATTATTGATTTTAATGGAACAGTGTTGATGTCATCCTATGACCACACCTTTGTACATTCCTCCTGTAACCGGATCGTAGAATTCACACCTAAAGGAACTATCGACAGGAGAATGCCTTACGACGACTACTTAGCGAATGCAGAAATCAAAGCACTTCGCGAAAAAATGTATGGTAAAAGCTAAGCTCCAATTCCTTGCTGCTCACTGCGATCATCATTTATTTAGCATTAACTGTAGCGGTAGGAGCCTGGTCTTCCCGACTGGTCAAAAACTCAAATGATTTTGTATTGGCAGGTCGCTCCCTTCCTCTTTTTCTTTCTGCATCGGCTTTATTTGCTACTTGGTTTGGCTCGGAAACAATTTTTGGTGCTTCCTCAGTCTATCTTGAGGAGGGGCTTTTAGGGGTAATTGAAGATCCATTTGGAGGTGCATTGTGTTTGATTCTATTTGGGTTGTTTTACCTTAGACCCATGTACCGGATGAATGTCCTAACGATTGGAGACGTCTTCAAAAAGATCTTTGGCAGACGCATCGAGTTTTTCGCATCAATTTTTATGATTCCGGCTTATTTTGGTTACGTCGCTGCTCAACTGGTTGCGTTGAGTTTGGTCTTGAGTGCGGTCACCGAACTCAGTATGATGCAGGGCATCCTTATTTCAGCGGGAATTGTAGTATTTTATACTTTTCTCGGAGGCATGTGGGCCATTTCCATCACTGACTTTATCCAGACTACCATGATCGTAGTAGGCTTAATTTGGGTGGCATTTATGGTGGCAAAGGAAGCAGGAGGGGTTGGAGAAATTTTTGCACAGGCGCCTCCTGAAAGCTTTCAATTTTTTCCGGAAGCCACCTTACACGGATGGACCAAATACCTCGGGGCCTGGATTATTTTGGGACTGGGAAGTATTCCTTCTCAGGATATTTACCAGCGAGTCATGTCCTCGAAATCAGAAAAAGTTGCTGTTCATTCGACGTATTTGGCGGGAATATTCTATTTGAGTTTTGGACTCTTACCCCTATTTATTGCACTCGGAGCAAAAGTTCTTTATCCCGAGCTTTATCTTGAAAACAAACAAATGCTTTTGCCTTCTATGATACTTCAGCATGGCGAATTACCCATACAGATTGTTTTTTTTGGTGCATTGATTTCTGCGATCATGAGTACAACAAGTTCTGGATTGTTGGCTCCAGCTGCAATTATTTCAGAAAATCTGATTCGACCTTATTTTGGAAAAAAACTCAACGACACCCATTTTCTCTGGATTTTAAGAATAAATGTCGTTGCTGTAGCCTTGATAGCCATCCTTATGGCAAGTTGGAAATCAAATATCTATGAACTGGTTGCAGGTGCTTCCATTTTGATGTTGGTTTCCTTATTTGTCCCGCTGACTGCTGGGCTATATTGGAAAAATGCCTCCAGAATGGGAGCGATTTTGTCAATGGTCTTTGGGATGATCATTTATTTAGCCTCAGAAAATTACTTTGAAACGGAGGAATCACACCTCATTGGACTCCTCTGTAGTGGGCTTTCCATGCTGGTTGGTAGCATTATTTTTCCAGATAAAAACCAAGAACGCCATGAACTATCCTAAACTGATTTTACTCAAGGGAAAAGAAATTTCTCTTCTTCGAAGGCACCATTGGGTTTTTTCCGGCGCAATCGCCATGGCTGACTCCGGAATTGAAAATGGTGCTTTAGTCTCTGTCTTTTCATCAAAAAACGAGTTTCTTGGAATCGGGCACTTTTCTCAAGGGTCTATCATGGTTAGAATTATCTCTTTTGAGAATCGTGCCATCGATACTGATTTTTGGTTGGATAAAATTTCTTCCGCATTTGCTGTACGAAAAGCATTGGGACTAACGGAAAATCTAGAAACCAATGTTTTTCGATTAGTCCATGGGGAAGGCGATGGATTACCGGGTTTGATCATCGATTTTTACAATGGAACAGCAGTAATCCAAGCACATCATGTTGGGATGCACAGACATATCCAGGAAATATCCGTCGCATTAAAAAGTGTATTTGGGTCGGGACTCAAAGGAATCTATGACAAAAGTGCAGAGACTCTACCTAAAAATCTGGAGATCAAATCCAATGATTGGGTTTGGGGAAAAGCAGAAACTGATCTGGTTAAAGAATATGGAGCGAGTTACCGCATTGATTGGGAAAAAGGACAAAAAACAGGTTTCTTTATCGATCAGCGAGAAAACAGGAAGCTGGTTTCAGGGTATGCCAAAGGTAAAAAAGTGCTAAATACCTTTTGCTACTCCGGGGCCTTTTCTGTTTTGGCGCTTCAGGAAGGTGCATCTGAAGTTCATTCGGTGGATATTTCAGCTAAAGCTATAGAACTGACCGAAGAAAACTTAAAGTTGAATGAAGGCTTTCCCGGCAAACACGAATCGATAGTTGCCGATGTTGTTAAATACATCAGAGAAATTGGGGCTGATTACGATGTGATTATTTTAGATCCCCCAGCTTTTGCCAAAAACCTTAAAGCAAGGCACAATGCTGTACAGGCCTACAAACGTCTGAATGCTGAAGCGATTAGAAAAATTAAACCCGGTGGAATTCTTTTTACCTTTTCCTGCAGTCAAGTCGTGGACAAAAGTCTCTTTAGTCATACGATTACTGCGGCTGCCATGGAATGCAAAAGACAGGTGCGAATCCTGCATCAACTCTCCCAACCTGCTGATCACCCGATCAACATATTTCACCCTGAAACTGAATACCTAAAAGGTCTAGTCCTTTTTGTAGAATAAAATTTCAAACAATTTGGTCACCACTCTTATTTCTTTTGTACTAATTTAATCCCCTTAAACAAGCAACTTATGTATCAAGGACTTCAGCACGCACATTCAGGTTTGGCCTATTTGGCGCTTTTAGCATTAGTGATAGTTATATTTTGGGCGCTTATTGGCTCACTTTCCGGACGGGAATTCCAAGAAAAAGACCGGAAAATAGCCATGATTGCCTTCATCCTTTCTCATATCCAGCTTTTGTTGGGACTGATCTTATATTTCGTCAGCCCCTTGGGATTTTCTTTGTTGACCAGTGGCGGAGCGATGTCAGATGCAGCAGCGAGATTAACAGCCTTAGAGCACCCCTTGATCAATATTGTAGCTATTGTATTGATCTCGATAGGATATATCCGAGCCAAAAAACTGGAAGTTTCGCGATCAAAATTCAGGACCATTTACATGCTTTATGCAGTTGGTCTGGTATTGATTATCAGCCGTATCCCCTGGTCAGCTTGGCTGGGTTGATCTTGATTGAAACGTTTTCAGGGAATCCGGCTATTTGGCCGGATTTTTTGTTTTAAGTTCAAAAAAAGCCGGATTTTCAAATCAGCAAAAGATCGCTCCCATCTTTTTTTTGCAACTTTGTTTCAAAAACTTTGGAAAGTTAAACCTTCTCCCTCTATTTTTGCAACTATGATTCAAAAAGCCTATTTGCTTTTATTGATTCTTTTCTTGCCTCTCGCAGCATTGATGGCTCAAAAATGCGATTTGGTATTGAAGGGAAAAATCCTTCATCAGGAGAATGATCAGCCCATTGAGGCTGCTTATATATGGATTTTGGAAACCAGAACAGGAGCTTTGAGCGATCAAAATGGAAATTTTGTCCTAAGGAATCTTTGTCCGGGAACTTATACTATTACTGTTCAATACCTAGGTCATAAGGAATTGAGAAAAACGGTGAATTTGAGTGGAAGCACAACCAATCAAACTTTCAAATTGCAGGAAGAATCGGTGGTGCTTTCGGGAGTAGAAGTTCATGGTCACCGGGACGCAATTCAAACCACTACTGCCGTGACATCACTTTACGGTGAGGGGCTACTAGAATCCAGAGGAGAAAGCTTGGGAGAAAGCTTAAAGCGAGTGGCCGGCGTAACCACTTTTTCCACCGGAAATACGATTTCAAAGCCAGTGATCCATGGCTTGCACAGCAACCGGATCATGATCTTGAACAATGGTATTCGACTGGAAGGGCAGCAATGGGGAGCAGAACATGCCCCAGAAATTGATCCTTTCCTTGCCGATGAAATCACGGTAATCAAAGGTGCCGAAACTGTCCGCTTTGGTCCGGAAGCAATGGGTGGTGTTATTTTGGTAAATCCCCCTACACTTCCTACCAGCAAAAAGCATAGCACTGAGGTCAACCTTTTGGGAGGAAGCAACGGACGGATGGCAAATTTGGCAGCCTCTCACGAAGGCGGTTCTGCCAAAATCCAAGGATTAGGCTATCGGGTGCAGGGTTCAGCAAAAAGAGCAGGAAATGTGCGGACACCTAATTATTATCAAGCCAATACCGGGATGGCTGAATACAACTTTTCTGGTTCAATTGGTTACAGTTCTAAAAAATTAGGAACGGAGGTTTATTACAGCCATTTCACCACTGAAATCGGAATTCTCCGTGATTCCCATACTGGAAACCTGTCCGATTTGACAGAAATAATCAACAATGGAGAACCTTTTATCAAACCTGATTTCACCTATCAAATCAACAACCCGAAGCAACAGGTGACTCACCATTTGGCCAAGTTGAAAACCCATTATCATATCAATCCAGAGTTAAAACTCAACTTCCAATATGGGTTCCAATTGAACAGACGTAAGGAGTTTGACAGGAGAAGAGGGGAATTGAATGCACGACCCAGTCTGGACTTGGAGCTATTCACCAATACTTTAGACCTTTTCTTGGATCACAGCCAAACCAATTGGAGTGGTTCTTTTGGATTGAATGTCATTCAGCAGGCCAACACTAATATCCCGGGTACTGGAGTAACTCCGTTAATACCCAATTATGACATGTTCAATGCCGGTATTTATGTGATGGAAAAATACCTAAAAGGGCCGTTGGAGGTTGAAGCTGGTGTCAGGTATGATTTTCGAGAAGTAAATGCAGCCAGATTTGTTGGAAATATACTTCAGGAAGCAGATCTAAACTATCAAAATTTCTCTGCCTTCATCGGTGGAATCTACCAGCTAAGCCCGTATTTTTCATTCACTTCCAATCTGGGAACTGCTTGGAGACCCCCTAATATAAATGAGCTTTTTAGTCAGGGACTTCACCATGGAGCAGCAGCTGTGGAAATTGGTGATCCCGACCTTGATTCTGAAAAATCAGTCAAGTGGGTAAATGGAATAGAATATGAAGGAAATAGGGGAAGTTTGGAACTGACCACCTACATAAATCAAATCCAGGATTACATTTACCTCAATCCCACAGGAGAAACTTTCGTAAGCTTAAGGGGAACATTCAATGTGTATGAGTACTTGCAAGCCAATGCTCTTTTTTACGGAATAGATTTATCAGGTAGCTATAAGTTTTCCGATCAAGTAAACGCCTATTTAAAAGGGTCCTTAATCCGAGCTAAGAATACCGAGACACAAACTTATTTTCCATTTATTCCTTCCGATCGCCTGGATTGGGGCTTGGCTTATTCTTTTGGAAAAAATGGGGATCGAATTACGCTGAGTAATCTTCTGGTGACAAGACAAAGCCGTGAACCCGTATTTGATTTGGCAGTAGCGCCACCTGCCTATGCGTTGGTGAATCTTGGGTTTTCCAAAAAAGTTAAAATCGCTACTAATCAATTTATCGTTGGTCTCCAGGTAAACAATCTCCTAAATACCGAATATAAAGAATACATGAACCGATTCAGGTATTTCACCGCAGACATGGGAAGAAATATTTTACTTAAAATCAATTACCAATTCTAACTATCAATTACTATGAAAAACCTAAGAAAACTACACCTCTACCTATTTGCAGTCGTGGCATTAGGTTTCGCCTCTTGCGAAAGTGAAGATCCTGAGAAAGAAAATGATGGCGAAGTAATCACGGATGTTACCCTTAAATTTCAGGAAGTGGATGCCTCCAACAATCCAATTGGATCAGTATCTTCATTCAAAGCGAGTGATCCTCAAGGAATAGCCGTAGGATCAACGCCAACAGTTCAAACGGTTAATTTGACTAAGGGAAAAAAATACCTCATGACAATTGAAGTTTATAATGAAATTGAAAAAGAGGACATAACCAAAGAAATCTTAGAAGAAGCTGCTGAACATCAATTTTATTTCCTGGGAAGCGCTTTTACAAGCAATATTCTGTCAATTGTCTATGCTGATGCTGGAGGGATTGCGCTTGGACTAAGAAACCTGGTGACGGTATCTTCATCTCCTGGAACCAACAACACGTCAATGAGAGTGGTACTTAGACATGATTTGAATAAGAACTTCTCAGGGGCAAACAATCCCAATTTTGCAAACTTTGTACAGGCAGGAGGAGAAACCGATTTGGACATTACATTCCCGATCGTTATCAATTAATTTTTCATCAAAAAAGGGGGCAAAGCTAAATGTTTTGCCCCCTTTTTTTTCAACATCATATGTATTTGGAGTCCAAAAATTCTTGGTCACACCTGTATTTATAGGTAAATATAAACAAGATTACCAAAAATTTTAATTTGCACAAAAAGTTATGGAATCAAAAACCGCTTAGTCACATAGAAAACATAGTGGGGAGCGATATTCATTTTAATTGATTGATAATTTGCTGCTTAGATACATTATGAAACATAGCTTTACGAAAAACAAGAAATTGTTTCTATTTGAGCTTCTATGTAAGCTATGTGACTAATGCGGTTAATCCTTTTTTTGTTCTAGTTTATTTAATTGGGTAGCCCCCTTACGTGTAACATTCCGGGTAAATCTATTCAACCTTAAAAATTGTTGGTACAAATCTCCATTTTTTCAGGATCAACTCGTTCGCTAGATTTTGGTCCTACGTTTCCGGCCACCAAGATCACACCATAGTCAGGACCTTCATTGGCTAAGTGAATTTTGATATGGCCATCAAAACGACTCATAGACTCGAAACTCAATTTAGAACCATCAGATAAGGCACCTAAAACCGTGACAGATGTTAAATTCTTCGCGGAAACAGGAGTCAATAGATGAGCAATTGTAGAATTAGTCTGATCGTAAGCTCCAAAGTGTAAGTGGGCCGGATAGGAATAATCGTAGCTGGACTTGAGGCCATCCAAAAGCAGGGTCAATTCAAGATCACCATTAACTAATTCCCGCACCAATAAATTGCCTCTGAAATCATAGGTACTTGTTTGGTATAATTCAAACTCCATCTGATTACCTGAATAGGATTTTTTTTCCGACTCGGAACAAGAAAAGAGGGAAATGGAAACAAGAATGACAAGAAGTAACTTTTTCATGGATTGTCAGTTTTCAGATAAAACGAACAGAAAGTAATTCCTGTTCATTTGACACAATAAATTTATCAATTTCAGCCACAAAATGAGCCAATTTAGGCGCTTATTTAGCCTGTGAACCATCACCTTTTTCAATGAAACACTTTGCGGAACTGATTCGACGACTCGATCAATCCAACAAAACAGGCGATAAGCTGGAGGCTTTGTCCACCTTTTTTCATATTGCATCAGCAGATGATCAGATTTGGGGTATTGCTATTTTTTCCCACCGAAGACCAAAACGCCAAGTTAATACCCGACAACTCAGAACCTGGTGCCAAGAGCAATCCAAAATACCAGACTGGCTTTTTGATGAATGTTACCAAACAGTTGGCGATCTCGCCGAAACCATTGCACTGTTACTTCCCCCTCCCCGATTGACCGATCAGAAACACCTTTCGGATTGGATAAGGGAATTAAAATCACTTGAAAACCTGGAGGAAGGAGAAAAAAAAGAATTTATTCTTCGAGCTTGGGATTGCCTTGACCGGATGGAGCGCTTTGTATTCAACAAACTGATCACAGGTGGATTCCGAATCGGAGTTAGCCAGAGTCTTCTCATTCAGGCCCTTGCCAAGTACCTTAGCTTGGACAAATCTCAGATTGCCCATGCGCTTATGGGCAATTGGGACCCGGCAAACACCACACTATCTGTGTTAGTAAATCCAGCAGGAAATTCAAAAGATATCTCAAAACCCTACCCATTTTTCCTTGCACATCCTTTGGAAGCATCAGTAGATGCACTTGGAGGGCTTGATGAATGGATTGTCGAGTGGAAATGGGATGGGATTCGCGGGCAGCTGATCCGGAGAGACAACCAGACATTTATTTGGAGCAGAGGTGAAGAATTGGTCAATGATAAATTTCCGGAATTACAGGAATTGGGGTCAATACTTCCCAATGGGACTGTTTTGGATGGAGAAATAATTGCTTATAAAAACGGGATACCCCTCCCCTTTTCGCTTTTGCAAACTCGTCTTGGGAGAAAAACGATTAGTAAAAAACAGCTTCAAGAAGCGCCTGTAAGCTTTATCGCCTATGATATACTTGAATGGCAAAGCCAAGACATCCGGGAATGGTCTTTGGAAAATCGAAAGACCCTACTGGAATCCCTTCAACGAGGGTATCCACATGGCAGATTCGAACTTTCGCAACCCGTGAAAGCCGAATCTTGGGACGAATTGACCACCATCAGAAAGTCCTCCAGAAATTATCTTGCGGAAGGTCTCATGCTGAAAAAAGCAAATTCCAGATATGAAACAGGAAGAAAACGTGGAAGTTGGTGGAAATGGAAAATCGATCCCTTGACTATTGACGGAGTTATGATCTATGCACAAAAAGGACATGGACGCAGGGCTGACTTGTACACCGATTATACCTTTGCCGTTTGGGATGGAGACCTTTTGGTTCCCTTTGCTAAAGCTTACTCCGGACTTACCGATGCTGAAATACGGGAAGTGGACTCTTTTGTCAAAAAAAATACAAGAGAAAAATTTGGGCCTGTTCGTACAGTGAATGCAGCATTGGTCTTCGAGATAGCCTTTGAAGGAATTCAGGACAGTCCACGTCACAAAAGTGGGATAGCGCTGAGATTTCCAAGAATTTCTCGGTGGAGAAAAGACAAACCCAAAGAAGAAGCAAACACCTTGGATGACCTGAGAGCCATGTTAAAGCTGTATGAAGGATAAGCGACTTGAAATCGGAGTGGATTACTTTCGAAAGAAGGGATGGACACCTTTTCCATTCCAAATCCAGACTTGGGAGGACTTTTTGGATGGGAAATCAGGCTTGCTCAATGCCCCTACCGGTTCGGGGAAAACCTTTGCACTCTGGTTCCCAGCATTGTTGGAATACATCCAAAACCATCCTGATACCTGGAAAAAACCTCAGACAAATGGCATCCAAATGATCTGGGTGACACCACTCCGGGCTCTGGCACAGGATATCCAAAAAGCCATGCAGGAAGTTTGCGAAGTGATCGGTTTACCCTGGCAGGTGGCTGTGAGAAACGGGGATACCGATGCCAAAACGAGGACGGCGATGAAAAAAAGACCACCAGAATGCTTGATCACCACCCCAGAAACCCTTCATATCCTAATTTCACAAAAAGATCACAAAGAGCTTTTTCAATCACTCAATGCAGTGGTGGTGGACGAATGGCATGAATTGGTAGGAAATAAACGAGGCGTACAGGTACAGTTGGCTTTGGAATACATCCAAAGTTTACGTCCTGGTAAATTCAAGCGATGGGCGGTATCCGCAACTATTGGCAACCTAAATCAAGCCGCCCAAACCCTCCTTGGGAAGGATTTGCCCGTTCACATTGTCAAAGCCAAAGTAGAAAAGCAAATCTTAATCCATCCTGTTTTTCCAGAAGAAATTGAAAAATATCCTTGGTCGGGTCATCTGGGAATTAAGCTGATGGATCAGGTTACAGAGATTATCGATGGAGGGCGATCGGTTTTACTTTTCACCAATACCCGATCCCAGACTGAAATTTGGTACCAGAAAATCCTGGAAGCTAGACCTGATTGGGCTGGATTGATGGCTATGCATCACGGTTCACTGGACACTGCCGTTAGAGTATGGGTAGAAAATGCGCTCCACAACGGTATCCTAAAATTGGTGGTTTGCACTTCGAGTCTGGATTTGGGAGTTGATTTCCGACCGGTGGATCGGGTCATCCAGGTAGGAAGTCCCAAGGGCGTATCCCGATTTGTACAGCGAGCAGGCAGAGCTGGACATCAGCCGGGTTTGCCTTCTGAAATCTATTTTGTACCGACCAATTCCCTGGAGCTAATTGAATCTGCTGCCTTGAGAAATGCCATTGAGCAGGAAGATATGGAGTCACAGTTTACTCCGGAGCTGCCGTATGACGTGCTGATCCAGTTTTTGGTAACCTTGGCTGTGGGTGATGGGTTTGATCCGAAGGTCATTTTCCTACTTATCAAAAAAACAGCATCCTTCCAAAAGCTAACCGAAGAGGAATTTCAATGGGTGATGGATTTTATCACCAAGGGAGGAGCTTCGCTTGGGAACTATGAGGATTTTTTGAAGGTAGTCGAAGACGAGGATGGAAAATTTCGGGTTAAAAACAAAAAAATCGCAATGAAGCATCGCTTGAGCATGGGTACAATTGTGAGCGACGTTGCACTGAAAGTGAAATTCAAAAACGGAGCATATTTGGGCACTGTGGAGGAATATTTTATTTCCAAATTGAAAGAGGGTGACCGATTTTTCTTTACCGGGAGAAATTTGGAATTGCTGCAGGTCAAAGGGATGGATGTATTTGTCAAAGTCACCGAAAAGAAAACCACCAATGTGGTTAGCTGGATGGGAGCTCGCATGTCTCTTTCCTCAAAGCTATCCCACAAAATAAGGGAGATTTTCAAAGAATATAATCAAGGAATCATTCGATCGGAAGAGGTTAAAAAAGTGTTGCCCATTTTAGATTTACAAAGCAAACTTTCGATAGTACCAGACCAAAACATCTTTTTGATTGAATCCCTCCAAAGTAGGGATGGATATCACCTGTTCTTTTATCCCTTCGAGGGTCGAATGATGCATGAACTCATGAGTGCCTTGATTGCTTATCGAATTTCCCAAAGTTTTCCGGTTTCACTAAACATGGCTATGAATGACTATGGGTTTGAAATTTTGTCGGATATCCCTATTTCGGCTGAGGAAATAATTGAAGAAGACATTTTTAGTCTTCAGAACATCAAAGAAGATATTTTGCATTGTGTCAATGAAAGTGAGATGTCCAGGAGAAAATTCAGGGAAATAGCGAGCATTGCGGGATTGGTTTTTCAGGGATATCCCGGCAAGCCTACCACTTTCAAGCATATCCAAGCCAATTCTGGTTTGCTTTTCCAAGTTTTTGAGCAGTATGATCCGGAAAATTTACTCCTGAAACAGGCCCGGGAAGAGGCACTTAACCAGCAAATGGAACAGGAAATGTTTATTCAAGCGATAAAAAAGCTAAACCAGCAGCAAATAGTAGTCAAGCATCCCAGTCAATTCACCCCATTTTCTTTTCCGATCATGGTGGATCGACTGAGCCGGACTTCCATTTCATCAGAAAGTATGGAAGACAAGGTGGCAAAAATATTGGCCCAGATGAAAGAGTTATAAATAAACATGCATATACGCTATTTTGCCAGTAGGAAATAAAACCGATAAAATTTTTGAACCACAAAGGACACGATGGGCAAAAAGTTCCTTTTTTACGTGTTTAGTATGGGATTTATTCTCGGCCCTAAAGCTATAAATTCCCCCTCTTTTCTAGAAAATTATGTCTTAGAGCACTACCTAGAAAAGCTAAAGCTTTGATTTCGAAGGTGTACAAATTAAAATTGAAAATTCAGGTATGCGTTAAATTTCTCATCCCTTTGTTTAGTTTAGGTTCTTCTCATTGATTGATTTATATCTTTAAACTCAAACAAAATGAAATTTGGCTACTGGCAAGATTCCGTATATCCATGTAAATAAATATGGATATCCAGATATTTGCACGTATGTATTATTTCTCAGAATTTCTCTTAACCCTAAGGCAGGTTATCCTATTCAAATTATTAGTTTTTCATCTCGGGGCCAATAGATCAAAAATTGGTACTAAAACCTGTGGAATTACCTGTTTTGGTAGGTGTCTATAAACGGGATTATCAAGGTTTTTTATTTCACAACTAGGAAAATATTTAATATGTGTATCCGGTTAGCTGCACGTAGCCAAAGAATGGCAGTTTGTGACACTAAGTTGCAGGGGATTCAGAAGAGATGTTACTTGGTTAAAAA
>CAZNND010000054.1:0-30816 GCA_964574365.1 uncultured Limnohabitans sp. | reverse complement strand
AGCCAGCAGAAATGCTGGCTTTTTGCGTTTAGGACAAGAAGCAAGTACAAAGTACCAAGTATCAAGTACCAAGTACCAAGAAACAAGAGACTGGAAGTATGAGAAGAGAGATAAAGAAATAAAAGTCAAGGGTAAAATGGGTGATACATAAAAACTAAGTGAGGGTAGGAGATGAATAGTTTGGATTGGATTTTTTGACAATTTCTGGCAATTGTCCGACTAGATAAGTTTTGATTCTCGGTAAGAGGACAAGCCCTGAGACGCCAATGGTCCCGAGCGCCACGGAGTACGGGAGAGTAGAGCCTGTCCGCCGCAGGAGGATCGCCGCCACATTATCTCAGAGCCAGCAGAAATGCTGGCTTTTTGCGTTATGGGCGGTGTAGTCCTCCTTTTTTTATCTCATTCATTCTATCCTATTCCCAGCTCGATCCGCCGCGATGCACAAGCTCCGCCTAACTTCCGCTTTGGGACACCCAACTTCAAAAAACAATTGAATATAATCGGTCATTGGATAGCCCAGAATAAATAAAAAGGACTTCAAAAGTCAAAAAAATAGTCAAAAAATTTTATGAAAATCCGCTAAGTTTTCAGCGAGTATCAGCGGGAGAAAGAGAAAAATTTCCTGCAGATTCACACAGAAAATGTCGCAGACTTGAACTATAGCTTTTTTCAATTCTTTAAATTTTGTATATGTGTATCCGCTTGATTGCAAGTCGCCATTTATTAATCGGGTTTTGGATTTAGAAATTACAATTGCTTAAGTAGGGTTGAAAAGATCAGGAATGTTTAAAAGCATTGATTCTAATAATTTTGATCCTATACTAATGGCTAACCTATTTCTTTGCCGCTAAGACACGAAGACGGAAAGATAGGGTTTGGCCAGCATGGCAATTCTAATTTCTCTTACTGCCTTAGCGCCTTAATGGCTATGAAAAAAAAATGCCGTTAAGACACGAAGGTTGAAAAGCTAAAGCTTTGAATACAATTGGTTTACAAATTATAGTGAAATGACTTAATTAATTTTTAAGATTTTCATAAGCTATATGCAAGCTTTTCAGTCCATGATACCAAGTGCAAATTTAGGTTTAGGTCTCTCTTGAAGATAGGGATGAACATTTTTTCCCTGAGTTAATTCGGTGATAAATGACATACTTGCACCTAACCGGATACACATAATAATAATCATATTTAGATTATATCATAGGTTAGGCCTTGGGTATTCATTGCATCCTATCTTATTTGATATTCCCGAATTGATTTCCTGATAGTTACAGTTTTTGGCATTGCCGCTCGCCAACTTGGGAAGACCCACAAAGAGATTTTTCACAGGATTAATAGGTGCCGATGTATTGAAAAGCAATTCACTGTTTTATCATCCAAGGGAAAATTGATTTGGCTATTGGGGTGTAAACGGATATTCCTTTTGAATTTAGTTCTAAACCAATTCAAGACCTGATTTTTATCATATTCCTTCCCCGCATAGGTCAGGAGGTAACTCATTTTCTGGAGATAGTTTTGAGCATTCAATTTTGTCATGGAACTTAAATCACCCCACGCATTAAGATACGAACTCCCTGAGACTGTTCTTAAGGAGTTTTATTCCGAAGAATTGACAGAATCGTTTAGCCCTTCTTCAACCACAGATTCTTTTTTTACTGGAGAAGATTCCCCCTCCTTATTTACCATCGATTTGTATAAGACGCTTGAATGGCTTCACCAGCACGATTACCCTAAGCCTTTGGAGAAAGAGGTCTGTCCAATCCCAGTTTTGCTCCATGTTCCGGACTTTTCAATAAACCATTTACTTTTTCATTACGATGGTACCCTCAAGTCCGCAGATCTTATTCGAAGGTTTATTCACTTATTTAAAAATTTGATTGGCTTAAGTAAAGCTACCATCATTTCTCCCTGTTTTATTCCGAAATCCAGGATGAGGGAGGAACAAGAAATTATTCAACTTATTTCTTCAAAGACAAGGGAAACAAGCTTTATTAAATTCAATTTTAATCGGATTGGAGACTTTTGGTCGTATGCAGTCAAACATGATTGTACCCTCCTGGTAACTACGAAAAACTATCAGGCGGATCTTGCTAAGGTGTTGTTTCATTTTTATAAAGGTAATATTTGGAGCGAAAAGCTTTCTTTTTACATCTCTGTGTAAGTCATCTATTCTACTGATTTTCATCATGTTTTTACGATTCGATCCCAAGTAATTTTAAAAAAAGTAAGTGCTATGAAGGCAGGAGTTCCATTGCAAGTTGAGGAGAAATGTTACCATTGCGGGGAAGATTGTTCTCATGATGCGCTTAGTTTTGATGCTAAGAGCTTTTGTTGTCAAGGCTGCAAATTGGTCTATGAGGTTCTTTCTCAAAATGACCTTTGTAATTATTACTCCATAGAATCCAATCCGGGTAAATCTCAAAAGCAATCCTCTTCATTCAAAAATCGCTTTGACTATTTGGATGATGCCGAGGTGGTCTCAAAACTTCTTGATTTCAAAAACGAAATTGAAAGCCACGTCACTTTTTATATTCCCTTAATACACTGTGCGTCTTGTATTTGGCTTTTGGAAAATCTCTTCCAAATCAACTCGGCCATCACCGGTAGTCGGGTAGATTTTGTCAAGAAAAAAGTCCAGATAAAGTATTTGAATTCTAAAATCACCCTTAAGGAAATCGTTAGTCTGCTTTCTACTCTTGGCTATGAGCCTAAAATCAATCTTGCAGATCTAGACAAAAAAGAAGGGCATTCCATCGATCGAAAAACACTCACTAAACTAGGTGTAGCGGGTTTTTGCTTTGGTAACATGATGCTCTTTAGCATGCCGGAGTATTTTTCAGAAGCTCAACTCTTGGGCGAGGGATTCAAAGGACTTTTCGATTATCTCAATGTGGTGCTATCTCTACCGATTGTGTTTTATGCGGCAAGTGATTACTACGTTTCAGCTTGGAATTCAGTTCGCCAAAAGAAAATCAACATGGATGTGCCCATCGTCTTAGGTATCGTCGCGTTTTTCCTTTACTCACTTTGGGAGATCTTCATGCAAGGCAACGCTGGCTATATGGACAGCTTAGGAGGCTTGTTGTTTTTCTTGCTTTTGGGCAAAGTCTATCAGCAAAAGACTTTCGCAACCCTTGAATTTGACAGAGATTATAAAGCCTATTTTCCAATTGCCGTAACCAAAATTTTAAAAGATAGGGAACAAGTGATTCCCTTGGTTAAACTACAGGTAGGTGATGTGATTTTAATAAGAGATGAAGAGCTGATTCCTGCTGATTCCTTACTTCTATCTAATAGAGCCCATGTAGATTACAGTTTCGTGACTGGGGAAGAACTTCCTGTTCCAAAGCAAAAAGGGGAACTTATCTATGCAGGTGGACGCCAAAAAGGCGATCCGATTCTGCTTACTGTTCAAAAATCCCCTTCTCAGGGCTATTTGACAGATCTATGGAACAATGACTCTTTCGAAAAGGAAAATAAGCGACTCCTTGAGCCTCTGGCGAATCAGATTAGTGGAGTATTTACTTGGACGGTCTTGACTATTGCGGTTGCTGCTTTTGTTTTTTGGGTAGGAAAGGATGTGCCTTTGGCAGTGAAAGCATTCACTACTGTATTAATAGTGGCTTGTCCTTGTGCTCTTTCCATGTCCACTCCTTTCACCTTGGGTAATACCCTTCGAATTTTTGGAAAAGGGAAGTTCTACCTGAAAAATGCAGCTGTGGTAGAGCGATTGGCGCTAATAGATACTGTTGTTTTTGACAAAACAGGAACGTTGACCGATCCCGGAAAAGCCCGTATTGACTATTTCGGAGAAGAACTTTCCTCTGAAAGCAAAAAGATTCTCAAGGCATTAGTCGAGCGATCAACTCACCCTTTGAGCAATCGGATCAACCTTTGGCTAGAAAACATCACCGCTGTAACTCTCGAGAATCCTTCTGAAATCAAAGGACAAGGATTGATAGGCAATTACAAAGGGCAAGAAGTTCGGTTGGGTTCATCTGATTTTGTGCGGGCAACAAATGGAGTAGACGTGCATTCAGGCAATCTAGTCTATTTCTCTGTAGAGGGAGTGATTCTTGGGTATTTCCACATCCAGTCTACACTTAGAGAAGGTGCTGCTTCCATCGTCAGCCAACTCGGTCAAACCTTGGATTTGCATGTGCTGTCTGGTGACCATGGCCATGAAGAGGAGTCTTTGTCTAAGACTTTGAAAGGCGATGTGTCTTATCATTTCAACCAAAGTCCAGTAGATAAACTGAATTACCTCAAGTCTTTGAATCATCAGGGGAAAAATTCGCTCATGATCGGAGATGGGCTCAACGACGCGGGTGCCTTACAAGAAAGTCAGGTAGGAGTAGCGATCACGGATCGAGTCAGTAATTTTTCTCCTGCGAGTGATGGGATCCTTGATGCGGAATCATTTGCCAAAATCCCTGATTTCTTGGCTTTCGCCAAGGATAGTCGCAAAATCATCAAAGCTAGCTTTGGACTAAGTTTTCTCTACAATATCGTGGGACTTTCCCTTGCTGTACAGGGCCTTTTAAGCCCGGTGCTTTGTGCGATTCTGATGCCTGTGAGCAGTATTTCAGTGGTCATTTTCACTACCCTAGTAACCAATTTTATGGGTGTCCGAAAGGGGCTCATTCACTTAAATAAAGCCTAACATGGAAGTCATTTTTGTCTTGATTGCTGTCAGTTTGGTTTTGGCCGTTACATTCCTGGTGTTGTTTTTCCGGGCAATGAAAGACGGTCAATTCGACGACACCTATACCCCTTCAATCCGAATTCTATTTGATAACCAGCCTAAAAAAACAACAAAAGATCAACCTGAAAAATCCAAGTCCTATGAATGATGCTACTTTGGAAAGGTTCCATTATGACAATAAGATTGTCAAGTATTTTGGAGCCGCCACGATAATCTGGGGCCTTATCGGAATGTTGGTGGGCTTAATTGCCGCAACACAACTATTCTGGCCTGAGGCAAATATGGGGAATCCATACACCACATTTGGCAGGATTCGCCCTTTGCATACCAATGCGGTCATTTTCGCCTTTGTTGGTAATGCCATATTCGCAGGGGTGTATTACTCCATGCCGCGATTGCTTAAAACACCGATGTGGAACACGGCTCTCAGCTGGTTCCATTTCTGGGGCTGGCAGTTGATCATCCTCTCTGCCGCACTGACCTTGCCTCTGGGTATCACCACTTCTAAAGAATATGCGGAATTGGAGTGGCCCATCGACATCGCCATAGCGTTGGTTTGGGTCGCTTTTGGAGCAAACATGATCGGAACTCTGATCAAACGACGTGAGCGACATATGTATGTAGCGATTTGGTTTTACTTAGGCTCGTTTGTAACGGTTGCTATTTTGCACATTTTCAATTCACTTGAACTTCCAGTTTCCTTTTTCAAAAGCTACTCAGCCTACGCAGGTGTTCAGGATGCCTTGGTGCAGTGGTGGTATGGACACAATGCGGTTGCATTTTTCCTCACGACTCCATTCTTGGGGTTGATGTACTATTTCCTTCCAAAAGCTGCGAATCGTCCCGTTTATTCCTATAAACTATCGATTGTTCACTTCTGGTCTTTGATCTTCATCTACATGTGGGCAGGCCCTCATCACTTGCTGTACACTGCTCTTCCTGAGTGGGCTCAAGTATTAGGTACTATTTTCTCCGTGATGTTGATCGCTCCGTCTTGGGGTGGTATGGTGAATGGTCTATTGACTCTCCGTGGTGCTTGGGATAAAGTTCGTCAGGAGCCCGTGTTAAAATTCATGGTTGTGGCTGTGACTGCCTACGGTATGGCCACTTTCGAAGGCCCCATGCTCTCCCTGAAAAACGTAAACGCGATTGCACACTATACCGACTGGATCGTAGGTCACGTGCACATTGGAGGCTTGGGATGGAATGGTTTCTTGACCTTTGGTATGCTCTACTGGATGTGGCCAAGACTTTTCAAAACCAGCATTTACTCTACCAAATTGGCCAATACGCACTTCTGGCTGGGTACTCTGGGTATCATTTTCTATGCCCTTCCACTTTATGTATCAGGTTTGACTCAGTTCTTGATGTTGAAGGAATTCAATGAAGCAGGTCGATTGGCTTATCCTAACTTCTTAGAGACGGTGATCCAAATTGTGCCGATGTACATGCTTAGAGCAGTAGGGGGACTTCTTTACCTGATCGGCGCCATCATCATGATGTACAATATGTGGATGACTGCCAAGCAAGGTACCTTCCAAGAAACTGAAGAAGATCAAGCTCCAGCTTTGGCCAGAGCCTACAATCCATCCGGTGAATTTTGGCACAGAGCATGGGAAAGAAAGCCAGTGTTCTTCACCATTTTGGCAACTATTGCAGTAGCTATTGGTGGAGTAGTGGAAATTATCCCAACCATCTTGGTTAAATCAAATATACCTACTATTAGTTCCGTCAAGCCTTACACTCCGCTTGAGTTGGAGGGAAGAGATCTCTACATTGCAAATGGCTGCGTGGGCTGTCACTCTCAGATGATCCGTCCATTTCGTTCCGAAACTGAGCGTTATGGAGAATATTCCAAAGCTGGGGAGTTTGTGTATGATCGTCCTTTTCTTTGGGGATCAAAGCGTACTGGCCCTGATTTACACAGAATTGGTGGAAAATATCCAGACAGTTGGCACTACCACCACATGGTAGATCCAAGCTCCATGTCTCCCGGTTCACTTATGCCTGCTTATCCTTGGATGACTACTAATGAATTGGATATCTCCGATCTTCCTGCAAAAATCCGAACCTTGCAAAAACTGGGGGTTCCATATCCTGATGGATTCGATGCGGATGCAACTGCAGATTATCAAGGCCAGGCAGCGAAAGTTGTATCTAATTTGAAAGACGCTGGAGTTGAAGTCGCTCCAAATACCGAGATCGTGGCCTTGATTGCCTACTTACAGCGATTGGGAACCGACATCAAGCAAAACTCAGCATCAACCAAATAAACCACCGAAGGTATGTATAAAGAAATTCTTCGTTCGATCGAAAACATAGAAATCTATCCGATAATCTCTTTGCTGATTTTCGTGACCTTCTTTGTTGGAATGTTTATTTGGGTGGTTCGGGTTCCTAAAAGTTATGTGGATCGTATGGAATCTTTACCCATGGATGAAAATGAATCAACCTCTCTAAAGTCATGAAAAAGTTATTTTCTATACTCACACTTTTGGGCAGTTTAGCACTTCCAGCAGTTGCCCAAACTGAAGAATCGAACTGGTACACCACTTTGAGGACCATAGATTCCAGCCAATTGACACTTCTAATCATTTTAGGGGTAATTCTGGTGGTCATTGTTCTTTTATTGATCCTTATGATTTATCTGATGTCCTTTATGGCGGAGGTATTCAAAAAGGAAAACCCAGCTTTTGCCAATGAGCCTTCCTGGTGGGATAGCTTTAAAGAGCGATTCGTTACTGGTAAACTGGACGCCGTAGGAGGTAAGGAAGAAAAAGCTAAAATGATGTCTGACCATTCTTATGATGGAATTACGGAGTTGGACAATTTCATGCCACCATGGCTTCAGTGGGTTTTTATCGGTTCTATAGGTTTTGCGGTGATTTATTTTGTGGATTACACCGTCCTTGGTACCGGACTTACGGGGGAAGAAGAATATCAAGAGGAGCTCAGATTGGAAGCCATAGCAGCTGAGGGAAGAAAAGCTTCCCTACTGGCAGGCATCGACGAGACTTCTGTAGTTTTCGATCAGTCTGATATTGGGCTTTCTTCTGGGAAATCCATTTTTGAATCCAATTGTGCTGCTTGTCATGCTGCCGATGGAGGAGGGGGGGTTGGTCCAAACTTAACTGATGACTATTGGATTCATGGTGGATCGATTCAGGATGTATTTAAAATTGTAAAATATGGTGTAGTTGAAAAAGGGATGATCCCTTGGCAAGACCAGTTGAGTCCCGAGCAGATGCAGCAAGTGTCCTCCTACATCCTTAAACTGAAAGGAACGACCCCCGCCACGCCTAAAGCGGCTCAAGGGGATTTGTATTCCGCAACCCCCGAGACTGAACCTGTGACAGATAGCACAAAAGTCGTAGCAACCTTAGAGTAATTTTAAAAAGCTGGGAGTAAAACTACTTCCAGCTTTAATTAAGCCTTACTATGGCAAAGAAAAATATCAATCCGAACCTCAACCCCGCAACTTTTCGCGACGCTTTGGCTTCTGTTCGTGAAGATGGGAAGAGAAACTGGGTGTATCCCAAAAAGGTCAAAGGTTATTTTTTTAAATACCGTACCTACCTTTCCTGGCTTCTACTCGCAATTCTTTTTGCAGGGCCATTTCTAAAAATAGATGGTAGGCCTTACCTACTCTTCAATATTTTCGAGCGGAAGTTTATCATTTTCGGGGCTGCTTTTTGGCCACAGGATACCCACCTGCTGATTTTTCTCCTTTTGATTTTCTTTGTCTTTGTTATTCTTTTTACCGTGGTATTTGGGAGGGTCTGGTGCGGATGGGCTTGTCCCCAGACTTTGTTCATGGAGATGGTTTTTCGTAAAATAGAATACCTTATTGAAGGCGATTCCAACCAACAAAAGGCCTTGAATGAGGGCCCCTGGACTGGAGAAAAAATTTGGAAAAAGAGCCTAAAAACCGTTGTTTTTACATTGATTTCCTTATCTATTGGCCATTTGGTAATGGCTTATTTGATCGGGGTTGACCAAGTGATTCAAATTGTCACCCAGCCACCGACAGCCCATTTGGCAGGATTTATCGGTTTGGTGGCTTTTTCAGGAATATTCATGTTTGTGTTCTCTTGGTTTAGAGAGCAAGCTTGTATTGTGGTTTGTCCCTATGGCCGACTTCAAGGGGTGCTTTTGGATGACAACAGCATCAATGTGATTTACGATTATGTGAGAGGCGAGCCAAGAAGTCCGATCCGCAAGCAAGCCACCGAGGTCGCTCCCAAGGGAGATTGTGTGGACTGTGGACTTTGCGTGCAGGTTTGCCCTACCGGAATAGACATCCGAAACGGAACTCAAATGGAATGTGTCAACTGCACTGCCTGTATTGATGCTTGTGATGAGGTGATGGTCAAAGTGGAGCGCCCTACGGGATTGATCCGTTATGCGTCTGAAAATAGCATTAAACAGGGATTTCAGAAATTAATGACAGGTAGAGTTAAAGGATACACGTTGGTATTGGTGCTTTTGGTTGCTGCGTTTGTCAGTCTGATTGCTACCCGAGAGGATTTGGAGGGTACAATTACACGGTTTCCAGGCATGACCTATCAAGCTAGACCTGATGGAAAAGTGTCTAACTTGTACAATATTACGTTGATCAATAAGACCTTTGAACCGCAGAGGGTGACTATTCTTTCGATGGCTGAGGGGATGAAAGTAGAAATCGTGGGCGATACCAATTGGGTGCTCGAGCCACAGACCAAGTTTGAAGGCCGATTCTTTTTAGTAAAAGAGCAATCGGAAGTGAAGGTACCTCAGGAGAAAGTTCATTTGATGCTTTCTGCTGAAGGAGTAGAATTTGACGATATTGAAACCAACTTTATGGCACCTTTAGGTGGCAAGTAAATCGATAAACTATGGATTGGGGAAAAGGAATTTTATTGACCATCATTGCCTTTGTAGGCTTTATTATGACTCTGGTAGTCATTTCAGTAAGGCAAGATGATATTCACCTGGTGGCCGAAAACTACTACGAAAAGGAAATCAAGTACCAAGACCAAATCGACCGTGAGGTTTCGGCATCAGCCCTGGGCCGTAAGGTTTTGGTATATGATGGACAGGAAAAAGCAATGATCTTAGACTTGCCTGTTGGGGCCAAAGGAAGTCTTCAGCTGTTTCGTCCCTCCGATGCCAGATTGGACAAAAATCTTCCGCTCGAGATTGTCTCCGAAGGGAAAACAAAGGTTTCCTTACAAGATTTAAAATCCGGATATTGGAGAGTTCAATTGACCTGGTCTGAGAATGGGGTTGATTTTTACGAAGAAAAGAAAATCACACGCTAATGCTTTGGACTGCCTTTTTGCTTGGATTTTTGGGATCATTCCACTGTGTGGGAATGTGTGGTCCCATTGCTTTGGCAGTAGGTGGAAAGGGTAGCAATAAATTTTTATTCAATAAAATCATTTATAACCTCGGTAGAAGTTTGACTTATGCCTTTCTTGGTTTGTTGATCGGGAGTTTGGGTTTTTCTCTATCGCTTGCCGGAATTCAGCAAGGCCTATCGATTGGGATGGGGCTACTTGTGGTCTTGCTTTCCCTGAGTTATAAAAAAGCCGATCAATTTTTGAGTATCCCGGCACTTTCTAGAGTAGTCTCTTGGATCAAATCCAAGTTGGGGCAGTATCTGAAATCGGGAAGCAAACTGTCTTTTTTCTCTACCGGATTGGTTAATGGACTTTTACCTTGCGGCATGGTCTATATGGCCTTGGTAGTAGCAATGGGGATGCAAAGCCCATGGTTGGGTTCGGCCTACATGTTTTTCTTTGGATTAGGCACCATCCCGATGCTTTTGGGCCTAATGATTTCAGGAGATCTCTTGCCCGTAGTGCGGCGTCAGCAATTCCAAAAAGCAATTCCCTACCTAGGAATGTTGATTGGAATCTTGATGGTATTTAGAGGATTGGGCCTAGGGATTCCAGGATTGAGTCCTGAGTTAGCGGTATTTGATTATGGTACTCAGCAGGTTGAAATCACCATGTGCCATTGATCAGATCGTTTTGCTGAAGATTGTTTTATTTTTCCAGTTGCTCAATCATTCTCGCGTCGAATTGGGAACAGCTGTTACGGTCCACAGCCATTACTTTGAGATGGATTGTAAGTTTCAAGTCATTCATTTCGGTAAGCATTCCTTTTCAAATTTCCAGATTGCTTTTCAGTTGGTTTCAGGGATTTTTTCCCAGATCAAAAAAGGAATTCTGGCTTTTACTTTGCAAATCAAATCCAAAATTAGTTCTCTGGAACTTCCGTTCGATAAGCATACCTGTACACTTCATTCATCAGTTGGTACAAGAAAGGGTAATCTTCGGTATCAATAGGAATTAAAACAATCTTTAACTGGGGATCAAGTAGGATATTCAGCCCCGAAAATAGGAAAAGCTATCATAATTATTCCATCAAATTGCCGGTTATATCAACAAAATAGACGCCAAAGTAATTGATCACCAAGCCTTTGATTTTTGATCCAAGGAAGAAATTGCATAAAAGATCGCTTCATTATATGGCTTAGTATTTTCTCCGTGGCTTGCTATCGGGATTGACCTAACCTGACTGTGCGGTTTTTGTAAGTCGATCTCTATATGCCTTGAAAAAAGCGATGCGACCCAAGCCAAAAGCCACGATAATCATGATGAAAAGGATAGGGAATCCACCGATCGTTGAAAGGATTTTTATCCCCTCTATACCCGAGTAAGTAATCATGGTAAAAGATACCAAACCTATGATAAGCCCCCAAAGTACTTTCACCAGTGTACTTCCTTCGGTATTTTCCTGATTGATATTAGTTGAACTAATACTTCCAAGAGCAGAGGTGTTGGAGTCAGCTGCTGTTATGAAAGAAATAATGACAATTAAGAGAAAAAAGGTGCTGACGACAACAGACCAAGGGAGTTTGCCAAAGATGGCATAAATGACACTTTGAGCCCCATCGTTTTCTAGCGTTTCCTGAAGCAGCCCTGGGAACATACTTTGGTCGAAGGTGATGGCGGTACCACTAAAAATAATCATCCAAAGCCCACTAAACAGCGCAGGGAAGAAAAGATTAAAGCGAATGAATTGCCGTACGGTGTAGCCTCGCGCTATCCGTCCGAGGAACAGCGCCGTGACAGGTGTCCAAGCCAACCAATTTGCCAAGTAAAATACGGTCCAGTTTTGTTGCCAATTGGTATCGATATTGGATTTGACATCCGTGCTTCGTTGGAAGAACTGGGAAAGATATTCGACGAGACCTTCAAAACCCAGGGAGAAAGATTGGGTCATTGGCCCGAAAACAAGCATAAAAGCAGCGATCGCCATAAAGGCTTTGATGTTGTAATCAGATAGGAGTTGGATGCCATTTTGCAGTCCCGAGGAAGCGGAAATGGTAAATGCCCCTACTATGAACGTCATGATTCCGAAATTTAGCCAGCCAGATTGCGGAAAATCAAACAAGGCATTCAAGCCGCCCGAAATCGTGAGAATACCCGTTCCCAAAGAGGCAGACATGCCTGCCACCAAAGCAAACAGGCCGATGCTGTTGATGTGTCCGAGTAAGTTGAGGTGGACGGGCTTGCCGAAGGCAGGAAAAATCAAGGCACCGAAGTTGAATTTACGATTTAGGTTATAAAATGAAAACGCAAACAGTAAGGAGGCGACTGTATAGATACTGTAAGGCGTGAGTGTCCAGTGCATAAACATCGTGCTCATTGAAAACTTAGCAGCCTCCGCACTGCCATTTTCAATGTCTAGACCAGGGGGAACACTATTCAAATGATAAATAGGTTCTGCAGTTCCCCAAAAAAGAATACCAGTTGCTATGGTAGTACACAAAGAAATGCTAAACCATTTCCACTGGCTTAGAAGTGGTTTGGCATCTTTTCCCCCGATTCTTATATTGGCAAAAGGCGTGAAGTAGATTATCATTATTAATAGGAAGAATGAAAAAGTTGCCCAGGAAAACAACCAATCGAAATGCTTGAGTATCCATAAGTTTAATTGGGTTACAGATCTCAAAAATGATTCTTCATAGGCCATGCTCAATACTAAACATACGACGAGCAACAAAAAGGGAGGTAAAAACACGCGTAAGTTCAGAGAATTTATCATGGGTGATGATTTTATTTTACTAAGTCAAAAGTTCTTTTTTTGAGGTATTCAATGAGTGCCTGTCTGTCTTTATATTGTTCCATTTCTTCATATGAAATGGGATCGCCGATTTCTATGCGAATGGTTTTTTCGCGCTTATTAACCACTTCATACAGGAGCAATCCTAGCCGGAGATTCATGCTGAATTTACTGACCCAATGAAACCAATTGCTGTTTTCACCATGAAAGTAAAGCGGTACAACCTGACATTTGGTTTCATGGATACGGCTACAAATAAATCGCCGCCAAGGCCATTCCTCAGCTTTCCCGTTCCAAGACCATCTTGGACGGGTAGCAACCGCACCAGAAGGGAAAATGATGAGCGCTTCCCCATTGTTAAGCCGTCTGGTGGTTTCTTTCTTTGTGTCTAGATTACATTGCAAAGCTGCCTCATCGCCCCGGAAATCAACTGGCAATAAATGCCCCTTCAAAATTGGCTCTTTTGCAAGTACTTCATTAATCAACAAGAAATAGTCTTTGCGTACTCTAGAAACCAAATGAAGGAAAATCGCTCCATCCACGATCCCATAGGGATGATTGGCAACAAAAATAACAGGCCCTGATTTAGGAATTTTTTGGAGTTGGGCTTCATCAAAATCCATTGCGATTTTAAGTTTATCAAGGGCCTCTTTCCAAATCTTATAGGGGTCGGGGTGATTATCGTGCAACTCATTATAGATGCGTTGCAATTCCGGTTTTCCTGTATAGTATTCTACCTTGGAAATAATGAGACGTTTAAACCAACTGTCTTCCGGGCTGGCGTAGCTGAAATTATAGCCATTGTAAACTCTTACTTCTTGTTTGTCTCCCATACTCATTCTAGGGTGTCAATTTTTAAATCAAAGTATATCCCAAAATTAGAAAAAGACAATCGGGGAATCCAAATAAAAAAAAGTAGATCTAAGGCGCAATTTTGTCGCGCTAGCTCAATCACTAAAGCGAATAGAATCCTTCTGGCTGGCAATAAACCCATTGAGGTAACCATTTAAGGATATATTATCATCTGTATAGGTATTTTTATCCCCTAACCATTTTTTTGATTAGGTAATGACAGATGATTTCCTTCATCTGGGATTAGCTTAACTGGTAAGAATATTCGTTTAACCGGCGATTGATTTGGTTTTTGCTGACCCAAGAATAGGTGGTTCGGATCCACGATTTAACTTGGTGAACCAAATTATGAAGAGAGAAGGAGTTCAGCCCCGGTTAGCTTGGAATTTGTGTGATGAAATATTCTTGGCCAATAGGCTTGTACCCTTTTCGTCAATCATTTGAGTTTTACTCGACTTCATAGCTTCCCGAACTTTGTGTAAGAATAGTCGCGCCGTAAAAGGGTGGATTGAGTACCTTTTTCCTATCTGCAAAATAGTGAGAATCTTGGTGTTAGTAGCCAACTTATAACAAATGTGATATGCTATTGGATTGCCGAATTTAACTTTAAGAAAAAGCTTTTTGGCACTAGTGTTTTCGGTATGGCTGCAACGTTTACAGGTTCTTAAAAATTCTTTCGATTCTGGGCACCTTGATGCTGGGATTTGAGACAGGAAACCCCTCTACCCACTTGATTTCGCTCAGGTTTTTTTGCAGTCAAAATCGCCTCTTTGTAAGAATCCTTTACCTTGTGTGATTTTGTGATTCGTTTGGTACATCCGAAGTAGGTACAAAGATTTTCACAAAAAGGAACATGAATATAGAGGTTAATTCCTTCCCTTTTTCCATACATCCCAAAGGCAGTTTTAACAGTTTTTCCCCAACCTCCCAAGTCGATACCATTGTCCCAAAGGGGAACTGTTGGACAAGAAGTGTATCTGGGAACAGGTTGGTTGTATTTGCGGATAAGCTTAGGAGATAATGCCATTGGTGTCGAATTAATATTTGGATTACAGAAGCGGAGGATTGGGTGAAAAGGAATATTCCAAAAGATGATTTTTGTCAGGATAAAACACAGAGAAAGGGAAAATAAAATTGCTAATCGGGAATTCTTTATTTACTTTTTCATTTCGTTTTTGAAAAAATCATGAAAAAAATAGGATTCTTCAGCGCTTTAATTTTACCTGCACTATTGGTTATCGGGTTTTATTTGGGAAGTTCATTTCTATGGTTGATTCATGTTTTTGTTTTTTTGTTTGTTCCAGCGATGGATTTTTTGATTCAAAGGGATACTTCAAATATCCCCTCAGGTGAAGTAAGTGACTTGACAAAAAAACAGTTTTACAGACTCATTACTTTTTTTTGGGTTTATGTTCAACTTGGAATCCTTAGTTGGGGATTTTATGTGGTGAGTAATTATTCACTAAGCTTAGGGCAGTGGCTTTCTTTTACTTCAGGTATGGCCTTGGTTACTGGGGGAATAGGAATTACAGTAGCTCATGAATTGGGGCATCGTAGTGAAAAAATCGAGCAGTTTTATTCCAAAGTTTTGCTGATGACCGTAGGGTATATGCACTTTTTTATTGAACACAATAGGGGACACCATGTTCGTGTGGCAACACCTGAGGATCCTGCAACCAGCCGAAAGGGGGAATCCTTTTATGCCTTTTGGTGGAGATCGGTAAAAGATGGCTACGTGAGTGCTTGGGAGCTTGAAAAGGAAAGACTTAACAAGATGGGCTTGTCTTTTTGGTCAAGTTCTAACCAAATGCTTTGGTTTCAGATCCTCCCTCTTGCCTTCATAGCATTCTTTTTTGGGTTATTTTCCATTTTTAGCCAACGATTGGTTTGGGAGGTTCCTGTATTCTTTTTTGCTCAAAGCATTTTAGCATTTACACTTTTAGAATTGGTTAATTACTTGGAGCATTATGGTATGGAGCGAAAGCGGCTGCCAAATGGTAGCTATGAAAGAGTTAAGCCGATCCATTCTTGGAATGCCTCCCAATTGGTCAGTAATTTTCTTCTGTTTCAGCTTCAGCGGCATTCGGATCATCATGCCTTTGCCCACAAGCGGTATCAGGTTCTTGATCATCATGAGACAAGTCCTCAGCTTCCTGCGGGTTATTCGGCAATGATTATTTTAGCCTGTTTTCCACCTCTATGGTTTGCAGTGATGGATCCTCGTCTCGAGAAATGGAGAAAAATACAGCTTTCTGAATCAGTCCAACAAGAAATTATTTAGAAAAGAACTTTTCAATCCCAGCCAAATCAGGAAAAACAACATGGCCCAAAACAGGTAAATTCGGTAAAAGTCAGCTGTTTCTTTGTATCGGTTTTCCAGAATTTCAGCTTTTTCCAAGGTGTTAATCTGATCAAAAATCTGCTGTAGGGCGTTACCATCAGATGCTCTAAAAAACGTTCCATTCCCGATTCTTGCAATTTCCCTTAAAGTGGTCTCATCTAAATAGCTTTCTACCATTTGAGGTCTTCCAAAAAAATCTGTTCCATAGGGTACCATGCCATCTTTGCCTACGGCAATTGTATAAATTTTAATATTGAAAGCAGAGGCCAATTGTGCCGCAAAAAGTGGGTCTACGTTTCCAGCATTACTTTCGCCATCGGAAAGAAGAATCATGACTTTAGATGGGGTCTCACTTTCCTTCATCCGGTTGGTGCCAGCAGCGATTGCAGAGCCTATTGCAGTTCCTTTAGCTTCAATCATGGAGAAATTAATTTCCTTAATCAAACTCGTGAGCAATTTGTAATCATTTGTCAATGGAGAAAGGGAATAGGCTTCACCGGAAAAAACCACCATTCCGATTCGGTCTCCAAATCGACCTTCAATAAAGTCAATCGCTGTTTTTTTAGCTACTTCCAGTCTATTAGGGGAAAAATCCTGCAAATCCATGGACTCAGAAATGTCCACAACCAAAAGGATGTCAATCCCTTCAGTAAATTGCTCCACCCGTTCATTGCTTCGCTGAGGCCTCGCTAAGGCTATAACAATCAGAATCAAAGAAAGAAAAAAGAAACCTGTTGGAATAAGCCTCAGGTACGTCCAGGGATTACCCCGTGCAACTCGTTTCGGTAGAGAAAGCTCAAGAACAGGTTTTTTTAAAAACTTGACAAATTTGCGTATTAGAATAAGTACTGGGATGATCCAAAGTAAATTGAGCAAGATTGGATTTTCCCATTCATAGGATTTGAAGGTCTCTGGTAAAAACCAAGACCAGCTGAAAAACTCAGCGAGCTGCTCTTTCATGTCTGATTTGGTTAAGTTTTTCCCGATAAGCGGATTTGGCAACATCAAAAAGATAAGATGTCGCATCGTCTGTTTTACCTTCTATTCCTGCATAGATGATCATATCGATTTCTCTCAATGCTTTAAATACTTCCTTATCCCACAAGGCCTCAGCAATTTCGCTGGAAGTCCATTCCTGGAAAGGCTTGGAAGTAAGGCTTTCCATGTATCCTTTCCATAGCCCAACCACTTCATCGGCGAGTGCTTGATCTGGGTTTTGTGAAAGAAGTTGGGATAATTTGATCCATTTTCTTTCAAACTGAATCCAGCGGATTTTTTCACGGTTCTTCTTAAAAACAGCCTTAAGCCGATCCTTAAATAAGAAAATTAGAATACCAAAAACGAGGATGATGATCCCTAAGATTAAACCCCAAAGAATCCAGTTAAATGGCCTTTTAATGGGTTGATAAACATTATTTTCCTGGAAGACCAGTTCTTCCGGAATTGAATCTAATGTCAGCTTGAGTTTTAGTTCTGCTTCATTGGTAAAATAGGTAATGCTGTCATACCTCCTTAACTCAAATATTGGCACTGCTAGAAAAACCGATGTTTCAAGGGAAAAATTTGACAAGAAATAGATCGCACTATCTTGGGTGACTCCGTCTGTCGTGGAGGAAATAAAAGTTTTTTTATCTAAAAACACCAGAGGCGAAAAATCATAGGTGGAATCAGGAAAAAGCAATTGGGACGATTCAGGATAGGTTGCTTTAAGAACAAATCCTACACGCTCGCCCAACTTTGCAGAATCCTGCGTAAAATAGCCTTTCAGCTCTACCTGTTGGGGAAATGCCAAAAGGCTGAAATTAGCCGAAACAAAGAGGAAAGACCAAAATTTACCCACGCTTCATTCGTTTGTTTCGGTACTTAAATAGATCAATCAGTGGAGCAACAATATCTTGTCTTGAATCGATCGCAAGGTAGTTAATCTGATTCTTTTTACAGATTTCGCGAAGATTTTCACGTTCGGTGGTGAAGGTTTCGGCTATTTTTTTTGAAAAACTTCCAAATGCCGTATTAATCCAAGTAGTTTTTCCTTTTTCCTTGTCAAAAATGGGTATGATTCCCAACGTAGGAAGCGCAGATTCCCTTGGATCTGTGAGTTGTATGGCTACTAAATCATGCCTATCGGCCAAGGCCCTTAAAGAACGTTCGTAATCCTGATCGATAAAATCCGAAATCACGATAATAATGCTTCTTTTTTTGATCAGATTTAGAGCAAAAGTAAACAAACCATTAAGGTTTGTTTTTAAACTTTTGTTTGAATGGTCAAAAATTCCACGGATAATTTTGATTCCCTGTTTGCTTCCCTTGGCCGGAAGCACGAGTTTTTCCTGTTGATCAGAATAAGAAATCAAGCCTACCTGACTTCCTTCATAGACTGCTGCAAGAGTAAGCACCCCAGCAATGAGTTTGCCTTGATCAATTTTTTTTTGTCCTTGCTGCCCGATATCCTGACTTCCGGAGATGTCCAATAAAAAATAAACGGATTGGTCTTTTTCTTCCTTAAAGGTTTTAACAAAGGTGCCGTGCCCTTTAGCAGAGACCTTCCATTCAATAGTCCGTACGTCATCACCATATTGATAGGGCCTAAGATCATCAAACTCCAACCCTGATCCTTTGAATAGGGATTGGTAATCTCCCTGGAGGTGGTTGTTGGCCACCTTCCTGATCATAATCTCGTATTTTCTGATTTTGCCAAACAGCTGGTTCATGGATGGGTTTTGAATGGGCTAAGTTAAAGCCTTACACCGAAAATTAAAATTTGACTTAGGGGTAAGGTCTGGATTAAATCCGTTAAAAAAAACTAATTTTGGCTTGTGAAACGAATTCTATTTTCTGTTTTTATTCTGTTTTTGCTTTTCTCCTGTAGCCCCCAAGACACTCCTGGCGGTATTTTGGATGAAAATAAAATGGTCACTGTCCTGATTGATATTCAGTTAACGGAAGGAAAAGTCAGTGCCTTGCCTATCTCATACGATTCTTCTCAGTTACTTTATACTTTACTTGAACAGGATGTTTTTTTGAAACATGGAGTAACGGATTCTGTTTTCACTAAAAGTATGTTGTATTACCTGGAGGATGCCGGAAAAATGGACAGAATTTATGCCAGAGTCATTGATTCGCTGGTCGTTTTAGAGAATAATCCAGGTATTGAGGAAAGGTTCTGATGGTATATCCAAGTAATCTTGAACAAAAGATAAATTTTATAAAAGTTAAAGACCTGCTGAAGGGGGAGTGCACTTCCACTTTAGGGCAGGAGTTTGTGAATAAGATTTCCTTTTCTTCCGACTTCAATCTGGTTCAACGCTTGTTGGATCAAACCGAGGAGTTTCGGCAGATTTTGATTTCTGGGGAGGTTTTTCCCACATCAAATTTTACCAATTTGGTTCCATTCTTGGAAAAGGCCAAACTAGAAGGAGCCTTTCTCGATCAGGATGAATTTTATGAGCTTAAATTAGCCATTCAAACGCTGAGAGGCTGTATTACTTTTTTTCAAAAATGGGGTGAAAGCTACCCTACGCTTAGTGCTTTACTGGGTTTGTTGATTGACTTGGACTTAAATCTTCTCAAGTCCATTGACCTAATCATCGATGAAAAAGGTAAAATTCGAAACAATGCATCCAAAGAATTACAATTGATCCGAAGCCAGTTGGTGTACGAAGAGGGAAGGCTGAGGAAAGTGATGGAGCGGATTTTAAAGGATGCGAGAGCCAAGGGATTGACTCCTGATGATGCGACAATGACTATTCGTGGAGGTAGAATGGTGATTCCCGTGGCAGCTGAAAATAAGAGAAAGCTTCGTGGATTTATCCATGACGAATCAGCTACCGGTCAGACTGTTTTCATGGAGCCAGAAGAAGCTCTAGATATCAATAACGAAATCCGCGATCTGGAATATATGGAAAAGCGGGAGATCGTAAGAATTCTGACCAAGCTAACTGATCAGCTACGTCCTTCGATTCCGGCACTTCGCAAAGCAACTAATTTTCTTGGGCTAATGGATTTTATTCGCGCTAAGGCCAAATTTGCCCAAAAAACTAATAGTCATAGGCCTGAATTAGTTAAGGAACGTGTAATCGCCTGGACTCAGGCAAGGCATCCAATTCTGGAAATGGCTTTGAAATCTCAAGGCAAAAGCATAGTTCCGTTAACGGTAAAGTTGGGCGGGCATGAGCGACTATTGGTTATTTCCGGCCCAAATGCAGGCGGAAAGTCAGTGACTTTAAAAACTGTGGCTTTGCTTCAATACATGCTACAATGCGGGCTATTAATCCCTGTTCATCCGGATTCCAAGAGTTCACTTTTTGATCATTTTTTCATCGATATAGGGGATGAACAAAATTTGGAAAATGACCTGAGTACCTATTCCTCTCACCTGATGAGTATGAAACATTTTACTCAGTTTGCCAATAAAAAGACCATTGTTTTTATCGATGAATTTGGAACCGGTACAGAGCCTCAATTTGGAGGAGCAATCGCAGAGTCAATTCTTTTAGCGCTCAACAAACTTGGAACCTTTGGGGTGATCACTACCCACTATGGAAATTTAAAGCAGGTGGCCAACAAAAATCAGGGATTGGTAAACGGCGCAATGAGGTATGATGTGGAAAAGTTGGAACCGATTTACCAGCTGGAAATCGGAAAACCCGGATCTTCCTTTGCACTTGAAATTGCTTCTAAAATCGGACTTTCCAAAGATATCCTGAACTATGCAAAAGAACATATTGGGGAGGAAAGGGTTCGTTATGACAGGCTTTTGACCCAGTTGGAAAATGAGAAAAACCAATATGCGCTATTGCTGGGAGAGGTTAAGGAAAAGGACAAACTGCTTCAAACCAGGCTAAAGGAATATAATCAGCTGAAGGAAACGCTTGAGCTCACCAAAAAAAGGTATATCCAAGAAGCTAAGCTTGAGGCTAAAGCACTTCTAGAAAAGACCAACAAAAAAATTGAAACTGCAATCCGGGAGATCAAAGAGGGAAAGGCTGAAAAGGAGGTTACCAAGCAGGTCAGAAAAGAATTAGAGGTATTTAAGGAAGAAATAAAACCGGAAAAATTGCAATCAAAAGATCCCGAAATCCAAGTTGTTGGAGGAACAATAGAGGTGGGAGATTGGGTCAGGTTGAAAGAGAATGGGGCAATTGCAGAGGTTATTTCGGTCAAAAATAAGGATGTAGAAATTTCTATCGGAGATCTTAAATCAACTATCAAACTTTCCCGACTGGAGAAAATTTCTAAAACTGAGCTCAAGAAAGAAATGAAAGCAGTGGAGCGAAGGGGGAATTACAATACCAATGAAAAAATGATGGATTTTTCCTCGAACCTTGATTTGAGAGGAAAAAGAGGGGAAGAGGTATTGCCTTTAATTCAGACTTTTATTGATGAAGGATATATGCTAGGTATCAAAAACCTACGAATTGTTCACGGAAAGGGAGATGGAATCCTCCGGGAAATCACCCGTAATTTACTCCGGGCAATGCCGCCCATAGCAAAAATGGAGGATGAACACGCAGATAGAGGGGGGGCTGGTGTTACTTTAGTTACGCTAAAATAAACCGAAGAATATCGGGTATTCCTTATTTTATCCTGGACAAAAACCTTTCCTTATTTTTTCTGAAGAACAAACGTATAACTCCCAGCCACTGCAAGTTGTCCATTAATTCTTGCTCCAGGGGCGGGAATGCTGAATTCAAGCCGTAATGTTGTGCTTGTCTGGGTAAACGAAATTTCCCTTCCCGATGCAGGCTTTATCCCTGTAAGTTGGATTTTGTCAAAATTACTTCCTGCAAAACTCCAGTTTCCATTTGCATCAAAGAGGTCATTATTGTTTTTTGAAGAATAAGTTTTTGAAGAACCTGAGTTTATAACTAGCTCGAAGGAATTGTACAGGTCAGTAACAGATCTACCATCCCGGGTAACTGAACCACCTCCTGTTACCGCCCAGGTTTGAGTTCCAGTGCCGGACAATGCTTCTGTTGCTAGCTGTTCAGGTGTTTTTTGTGGTGCAGGTTTAGGTTTATCCCCATCACATGAATACAGGATTGAAAAAATTAAGGTGCTTAAAAAGAGAGTCAGGAGCCGAGTTTTCATAATATTCTAATTTGATGAGTAAAATTAAACATTGCGCACAAAGATCAAAGTAATCTATTTATTTGAAGTCTGCCATATCTATTTTTTGATTGCAAAATTCATATTCTCTGGGTTCATTGGAACAGATAATGACCGTCCGATCTTTGGTGTAATTCTGTATCAGACCTTGGTACCAATTGACTCCATGTTTATCCAAATTTGAGGTGGGTTCATCCAATAAAATTAGAGGGACGTCTGAAAAAACAGCCAATCCCAATTTTAACCGCTGTTTCATTCCTGAAGAAAATTGATACAAAGGTTTATTCTGGTTGGACTCCAAGTATAGGATTTCGGTGATTTCTTTTGGGTTCAGATTTGCAAATGGCTTTTTAAACTTGAAATGAAATTCAACTGCCTCTTTTAGGGTAAATTCTTCCGGTAATTCCATGTAAGGCGTAGCCAAAGACAAGGCAGTGTACCAAAGTGACACATTAAGTGTCTGAGAATTTATGTGGTAGTCTATTTTTCCACTTGACAAAGGAATGGCCCCGGAGATGCACTTCAAGAGCGTGGATTTACCCGAGCCATTTCCTCCTGTGATGGCTAGGCTTTGTCCCGAGTAAAGCTCAAGGCTTAGATTTCTGAAAATCCATTCGTAGTGAAAGCGCTTTGAAGCCTTCTGTACCTGGATTTTCAGCATATCAATTGATGTATCCTTTCATTACACCTCGCTCGGAAGATCGGATGAAATTCAATATTTCATCCCGTTCTTTAGTTGCAGGAAGATTGATTTCAATTTCTTCCAGAGCCCTGCTATTATTTAAACTATTGAGAAAAAGGTAGCGATAGACTTCTTGAATATGCGCAATCGATTCGCTGGAAAATCCTCTTCTTCGCAAACCTAGTGAATTTACACCAGCATAGGACAAAGGTTCTCTTGCTGCTTTGGTATAGGGGGGGACGTCTTTTCTTACCAGGGAACCACCGGATATCATGGAATGCATTCCCACTTTAACAAATTGGTGGACAGCGCTTGATCCTCCGATGATAGCCCAATCATCTATGGCAACATGCCCGGCAATTTGGACTGAATTGGCAATGATAACATGGTTTCCTATAATACAGTCATGAGCTACATGGACATAAGCCATTAGCAAGCAATTGCTTCCGACTACGGTGGTCTGTTTGTCCACAGTGCCTCTAGAGATGGTCACACATTCCCTGATGGAGGTGTTATCTCCAATCACGACTGTGGATACTTCTCCTTGGAATTTTAAATCTTGGGGAATTCCCGCAATAACTGCGCCTGGGAAAATTTTACAGTTTTTACCAATTCTTGCTCCAGGATAAATGGTGACGTTTGACCCTATCCAAGTATTTTCACCGATCACTACATCCTCATGAATCATGGTAAAAGGATCAACATGAACACCTTCGGCGAGTTGAACAGCAGGATGAATAAAAGCTAAGGGGCTGATCATAATTCTTTTCGGGTGATACTTGCTGTCATGACTGCCTCACATACTAGTGTATTTCCTACGTAAGCCTCGCCTCTCATTTTAGCGATACCTCGACGGATAGGAGCCAATAGTTCGCACTTAAAAATCAGTGTGTCTCCAGGGAGTACCATTTTCCTGAATTTGCAATTTTCAATACCCAGAAAATAGGTCCAATAATTTTCCGGATCTTCTACGGAACTTAACACGAGAATACCTCCAGTTTGAGCCATTGCCTCTACTTGCATTACCCCCGGCATGACTGGATTTCCGGGAAAATGCCCCATAAAGAACGGCTCATTCATCGTTACATTCTTGACTCCTGCTACGACCGTTTCATCCAGATATATAATTTTATCAATCAGCTGAAAAGGATAACGATGGGGTAGAATGTTGCTAATTTGATTAATGTCCATTACTGGAGGAAGCTTCGGGTCATAATGAGGGATATGGGATGCACCCATCTTTTCCATTGCCCGCTTTAATTTTTTTGCAAAAGCTACATTGGCAGCGTGCCCAGGTCTGGCAGCCAGTATTTGGGCTTTTAATGGTCTTCCAACCAATGCCAAATCCCCTACTACATCCAGGAGTTTATGTCTGGCTGGCTCATTTCGGTAGCGAAGATCTACGTTGTTAAGGATCCCCTCCTTTTTGACTTCTACAGTTTGCTTATTGAACATTTTAGCCAGGTTGGCCAATTCTTCCTTTTCCACTACTCGATCTACCACCACAATAGCATTATTAAGATCTCCTCCTTTAATCAAATTGGAATTGTATAGCATTTCCAATTCGTGCAGAAAACAAAAAGTTCTACAGGAGGCAATTTCACTCTTAAACTGGCTAATGTCTGTAATCGAAGCATGTTGACTACCCAAAACAGGGGAGTTGTAGTCTACCATGACAGTCACCCTATACTTATCCGTAGGAAGGGCTACCATTTCCACTTCCCTGCTTGGATCTTTGTATTGAATGCTTTCCTGAACTTCAAAAAATCTTCTAAGCGCATTTTGTTCCTCCAAACCTGCATTTTCCAGTACTTCAATAAACTGAATAGAGGAACCGTCCATGATTGGAGGTTCAGGACCGTCCAACTGAATCAATACATTGTCAATTTCCAGTCCAACTAGAGCCGCTAGTACGTGTTCCACGGTATAGACTCTTGCGCCATTTTGTTCCAAGGTCGTACCGCGAGAAACATCCACCACCAAATCACAATCGGCATCCACTGTTGGTCGCCCTTCCAGGTCAATCCGTTGGAATTTGATCCCGTGATTGGAAGGAGCTGGCAAAAAGGTCATGTTTGAAACAACTCCAGTATGTAGCCCTACCCCGGATAATTCCACCTGTTTTTGAATGGTGTGCTGCTTAACTTTCATTTTTTAATATTCTTGAAAAATTGGTTGCAAAATTAACCCTTTTTTTCCAGTTGTTGCACGCGTTGCTGCAGCTGATCCAGATTTTTAAAAACCGCATAAGATTTTAGAAAATCTTTCAAATCCATTGCCAAGAACCCAAAAAGTGTCTGACCGGGAGTTTTGATCGATTTGCTGATTCCAGTATTGCCACCAATGGTGGTGTTGTCGGCAATTTTAATATGTCCGACTATGCCTGCTTTTCCTGCGATCACACAATTTTTCCCAATTTCTGTGGAACCAGAAATTCCTGCTTGAGAAGCAATAACCGTGTTTTCTCCAATGATGACATTGTGGGCAATTTGTACCTGATTGTCAATTTTTGCCCCTTTTTTTATGATGGTTGAACCCATGGTAGCGCAGTCTATTGTGGCATTTGCACCTATGCTCACATGGTCCTCAAGAATCACATTTCCGAGTTGAGGGATAGTCTTATACGTTCCGTCGGGCTGAGGAGCGAATCCAAACCCATCCGATCCAATGACTGCTCCCGGATGAATTTCACAGTTTTTTCCAATAACTGTATTAGAGCAAATTTTAGCACCAGGATGGATGATAGTACCATCTTCGATTTTGACCCGATCACCAATGTAAGCTTGCGCATGAATTTTGACGCCAACTCCCAATTCGCAATTTTTCCCGATATAGGAAAGCGCACCTCGATATCCATTTGCCCCCATGGTACTGCTAGGGTCCATGTAGCTGGGTTGTTCTACGCCTACTTGAGATATTTTGGCAAGTTGGGCATAAGCTTCCAAAAGCTTTGTGAAGCCCAAATAGGCATCTTTAACCCGAATGAGTGTTGTTTTAAACGGTTTGGAGGGCATAAATCCCTCTGAAACCAATACGGCAGTTGAATCGGTAGTGTACAGGTAGGGTTCATATTTTTCATTGGCTAGAAAACTGATCCCCCCAGCTTTTCCTTCCTGGATTTTGTCTAACCGGAGTACCTCCTGAGTTGGATCCCCTTCCACTAAGCCTTCCAAAAGTGAGGCGATTTGACCAAGCGAAAATTTCATAAAAACTTAGATTGGGTTTAATGAGGAGCAACTAGTTTTTGTGCTTGGCATACATAATGCTTTTCCACAATTTTACTCATTACTTTGATATTGGGTAAATCGGCAGCAGTAGCAACATCCTTCACCTCTCCACTTTTAGTCAAGATGTTAATCCGATCTTTTGCAAGATATCCATAGTTGCTTACGGTGCCGGAGGAGAAGAAATAATCTAAATCCTCTGTTGGGATATTAAGATTTTTTAAGGTTTCAAATTTCATCAGATCCAATTCAGTTTGTGAAAATGGTTCATTTACAAGATTGATTTTAAATAGGTTACGAGTTAAAAACATTTGCGAAATGTTTTTTAGAATGTAATCATGGTCCTTTTTCCAAAGTTTGATTGCTCCCCAAATGTCGAAATCGTCCATTTGCAGGAATTTTTGGAGGTAATCGGGTTGTTTCTTGAAATCTTCAAGTGTAACATTGTTTTTCATGAAAAATTCAAACTCTTCGGTGATGGGAAAAGTTGCACCTGACTGAGCTAAATTTTTTGCCCGGAGAATCAGGTTGATTAGCATTTTTTCTGCACTGACGGTTGTTTTATGCAAATAAACCTGCCAATACATCAATCTTCTGGCGCTCAAAAAATTTTCTATCGAATAAATTCCTTTTTCTTCAATGACTAGCTGTCCATCTTTTACTGCCATCATTTTGATGATTCGATCTGCACCAATTGTGCCTTCGGAAACCCCCGTAAAGAAACAGTCTCTTTGCAGGTAATCCAGTCTATCTATATCCAATTGACTCGATACGAGTTGGTTGAGAAATTTTCTCTCGTAATTATTTTTAAAAATTTTTAGTGCCAATTCCAGTTGCCCTCCAAATTGTGTGTTCAACATCTCAATGGTCAACAAAGAAAGTTCCTCATGTGGGATATCCTTTAGTAATCCATATTCTAGCGCATGGGAAAAGGGGCCATGCCCGATGTCGTGGAGTAAAATAGCAATCAAGGCAGCTTCGTATTCAGCGTCCGAAATTTCCGTTCCTTTGTTTCTGAGGTTGTCCAAGGTGATGCTCATAAGGTGCATCGCACCTAGCGCATGATGAAATCGGGTATGTAAGGCGCCCGGGTAAACAAAATCCGTTAAACCCAATTGCCTGATTCGGCGTAACCGTTGGAAGTAAGGATGGTCAATGATGGCGAAAATCAGCTCACTGGGAATGGTAATGAAACCATAAACAGGATCGTTTAGTATTTTCTGGCTTTTCAAACAGCGCACATTTGATTGACTCAAAAGTAATTATAATTTTAGCAGAAAAGAGAAATACCATGTCTCAAAAATTCCAGATTCTTTGGGCGGATGATGAAATAGATCTCCTCAAACCCCATATTTTATTTTTAAGTGAAAAGGGCTGCGACATTACCACGGTCAATTCAGGCGTAGATGCTATCGAAAAAGTGGAAGAGAAAAATTTCGATGTTATTTTTTTGGATGAAATGATGCCCGGAATGACTGGTTTGGAAACTCTTCAGCAAATCAAGCAAATTAAGCCCCAGATTCCGGTGGTGATGATTACCAAAAGTGAGGAAGAACACATCATGGATGAAGCTATCGGGGGAAAAATAGCTGATTACCTAATTAAGCCTTTAAACCCTAGCCAGATTTGGCTTTCGGTAAAAAAAATACTTCAAAACAAACAACTGATAGATTCCAAAACTGCCCAAAGTTATCAGCAGGAATTTATGCAGATCAGTTTAGCTCTGGGAGAAGCGAGGGATTATCAGGATTGGGTTGATTTATATAAAAAACTCACCTTTTGGGAGCTTCAAATCGATTCAACTGAGAATAAAAGTATGTATGAGGTGCTAGAAACTCAAAAAGTTGAGGCTGATGCTTCATTTGCACGTTTTATAAAAGAAAATTACATGGATTGGATGTCAGAGAAAAATCCTGATAAGCCACTTCTTTCCCATCAAGTGCTAAAAGAGCGGGTTTTTCCAGTACTAATGTCAAAAAAACCACTATTTCTCATTGTGATTGATAATCTGCGCTTAGACCAATGGGAAGAAATAGAGACGCTGATCAGTCCCTATTTTCATATTGAAGATAAGTCCACTTATTTCAGCATTCTTCCCACAACCACAGCCTTCGCAAGGAATGCCTTGTTTTCGGGAATGATGCCCTCTGATATGGCCAAACTTTATCCAAAGTTCTGGGAGGATGAAGATTCAGAAGAAGGTAAAAATAATTTTGAAGAAGAGTGGCTTAAAATAAATCTGAATAAAAACAGGTTGCCAGTCAAATTTTCCTACCATAAAATCATCCAAACCCAGCAAGGTAAATCAGTTCTGGATCAGTTTCACATGATGGTGAAAAATGACCTGAATGTACTGGTTTACAATTTCGTGGATATGGTTTCCCATGCCCGAACAGATATGAAAATGATCCGTGAACTTGCCCCGGATGAATCCGCCTACCGTTCCTTGACTAAAAGTTGGTTTGAACATTCTTCCCTTTTTGAGTTGATGAAAAAGATTCAACATGCCGGTGCAGATATCATCATTACCACTGATCATGGAACAAAAAAAGTGAGTAAACCTTACCGTATCATAGGTGATAAGCATGTGACTACGAATCTTCGATATAAGCAAGGTAAAAATCTGAATTTTGAACCTGGAAAAGTTTTTGAAATCCGTAAGCCCGAAGATGCAAAATTGCCAAGACTGAATGTGTCCAGCACCTATGTGTTTGCGGTGGAAGATTATTTCTTTGCATACCCCAACAACTATAATTATTATGTGAATTTCTACAAGGATACTTTCCAGCACGGGGGGATTTCCATGGAGGAAATGATCGTGCCAATCGTACATTTGCGTGCTAAACGATAACCTGATTTGTTGACCTTTTCTTACGAGTTCGAATCGATTGACCAAGCTGTGCAGCGGATTATGAATTATGCTGGTGATGGCAAAATTTGGATTTTCAAAGGAGAAATGGGTGCCGGAAAGACTACCTTGATCAAATCTATTGCAAAATCTCTAGGTGTACAGAATGGGGTAAGTAGTCCAACATTTAGTATTGTAAATGAATATCAGTCTGTTACGGAAGGGGTGGTTTATCATTTTGATTTTTATCGGATTGATGATCCAAGAGAAGCCTTGGAAATCGGTGTAGAAGAGTATTTTTATAGCGGAAAAATTTGTTTGATAGAATGGGCTGAAAAAATTGCTCAATTTTTGCCCGATAAATTTTTCTTAGTCAGCATCGAGCCTGAAACCAAGTCAAGAAGAAAGATCTCTCTACAACATTCGTATGATGCCCTCTGAAATATCCGGAATAGTATCTGTTGAAATGATTCCAAAAGAATCTCCGGCAAAGCAAATGAAAGGAGGAAAGGCCTTGAAAATTGGTTTGCCTGTAGAAATCTCTCCTCAGGAAAAGCGGGTTGTCCTCACTCCGGAAGCGGTCAGACTGCTTATCAACAACGATATTGAAGTAATTCTCGAATCTGGAGCTGGGAATGAAGCTAAATTTAAAGATCAGGATTATGCGGATGCGGGAGCAAAAATATCGTATTCGAGGAAGGAGGTTTTCTCGGCAGATATTGTCCTTAAGGTGGATGCTCCAAGTGAATCCGAAATAGCGGATATGACTCCCGGTGCCTGTCTAATTTCCGCTTTGCAAATTGAAAAGCAAACGCCGGAATTCATTAAGGCCCTGAATGAAAAGAAAATTACGGCTGTGGCTTTTGAATACCTTGAGGATAAGGTAGGGGGAATGCCTGTAGTGAGGGCAATGGCTGAAATTGCCGGAAGTGCAGTCATGCTCATTGCTTCGGAATATTTGTCCAGTGTGAGTGAGGGAAAAGGACTTATCATGGGAGGAATTACCGGTGTGCCGCCCACGCAAGTAGTGATCATCGGAGCTGGAACAGTAGCAGAATATGCCGCAAGAACCGCATTGGGATTGGGAGCGAGCATCAAAGTGTTTGACAACCATATTTATAAACTGCGGCGTATCAAGCAACTTTTGGGGCAGCAGATTTATACATCCACCATTGATAATTACAGCTTATCACAAGCTTTGGCAGAGGCGGACGTGGTGATTGGAGCCTTGAGGGCCGAAAAAGGAAAAAACAAAATCGTGGTTAGTGAAGAAATGGTTGCTAAAATGATCCAGGGAAGCATCATCATTGATGTGGGGATTGATCAGGGTGGCTGTTTTGAGACCTCAAAAATGACGACTCATGAAAATCCGGTTTATCGGGTTCATGATATTATCCATTATTGCGTTCCTAACATTGCTTCCAGGGTAGCCAGAACAGCCTCCTATTCGCTGAGCAATATTTTTACACCCATAGTTTTACAAATGAATGATTTAGGGGGAGCCGAAGAGATGATTTTTACCTACAAATGGTTTTTACGTGGGGTGTACACCTATCGAGGTAGTCTCACCAATGCGTTTTTGGCGAAAAAGTTTGGCCTGAAGCATAAGGAATTGCAGTTATTACTTGCGGCGAGGTATTGATTAAGTGACTTAATTGAATCCTGATAGCGTAATTTTTTGGCCACGAAGGTGCGAAGGCGATAAGGATATTGTGTTTTCCCTCTTTTGTGGCGAAAAGATCAAAGATTTTTTATTGGCCACGAAGGCGGTAAGGATTTCTTGGAAAACAGTAAGCCAATTCGCCTTGTCATGAAAAGTATTTCGCCTTATGACAGGAATTTCCGTAAACCTCACTTGTAGCACGATTTAAAACTCAGCTTTTTTTAGGTTTAACAAGCTGTTTTTGTGCTTTCTTTTTCAAATAGTTGACAAAATCGGTA
>CAZNND010000053.1:20156-32166 GCA_964574365.1 uncultured Limnohabitans sp. | reverse complement strand
GTAGGATTTCTGCAAAAAAAGACTCAGGCATAATTCTTAATTTTCTCAATGACCTAAATGGTTCAAATCCACAAGTTTTCAAAAGGAAGGTTCTCGATCCCTTCCTTCCATGTTTTAATTACCAAAAGTTAAAAGCGATTTCCCTGTATATCAGTGAAAAACTTGCCTGACGGCAGTCAGGTATGTGGGAAACTTTAAAATTGCTACACAATTGCTGATGTGCCTTCTGATTTTTCAAATGTGACAAAGTAGGATTAGAATAAACCCTTTTTGGCTAACCTTTCATTTTGGAGTAATTTCGACAAAATATTATCCCATGAGCAAGCCACTTTTGTCTGTAGTCATCACCGTGTATAATGAAGAGGACAATATTCAGCCTTTGCTGACAGCTACCTATGCAGCGCTTTCAGAAATAGACTACGAGGTAATCTTGATCGAAGATGGAAGTACAGACAAAACTGTAGCTGAGGTGAAAAAACACGCCAACGAGCGCACTAAACTGCTGATTTTTAACCGAAACTATGGGCAAACAACCGCCCTCGCCGCGGGAATCGACCAAGCGACCGGTGAATATATCGCCACCATGGACGGCGACCTGCAAAATGACCCAACCGACCTTCCGTTGATGCTTCGCAAAGCCATCGATGAAGAATGGGACGTGGTTGCAGGAAGACGTGCCAATCGAAAAGATGGATTTGTCCTTCGAAAAATCCCTTCCAAAATCGCCAATTGGATCATTCGCAACTCCACCAAGGTTTATCTCAATGATTACGGTTGCACGCTGAGAGTCTATAAAGCTGAAATCGCCCAAAATATGGGCTTGTATGGAGAGTTACACCGTTTCATCCCTGTATTAGCTAAGCAGCAGGGTGCAAAGATGACCGAGGTGGATGTCAAGCACCATCCGAGAATCCATGGTATTTCTAAGTACGGACTCAGCAGAACCTTCAAAGTCATGGCAGACCTGATTTTGATGCTGTTTTTCCAGAAGTATTTCCAGAGACCCATTCACCTCTTCGGCGGTCTGGGTTTGCTGTCATTTATTTTAGGCACGCTGATCAGTTTTTACCTTCTAATTTTAAAAATTCTCGGAGAAGATATTTGGGGGCGACCGATTATGATTTTAGGGTTTATCCTGATTTTAGGAGGTATTCAGCTGATTACCACAGGCATCATATCCGAGATTATTGTAAGAACCTATTTTGAGTCCCAAAACAAAAAGACCTATCGAATCAAGGAAATCTTTGAAGGAAAGAGTGAGCAGTAATCAGTATAGGTAGTTGGCAAGAAATAGGTACAGATAAATCAAAGTCAACTTATTTTAGACAACCGTAGGTTGCAAATAACCAATAACTTAATAACCAAATTTCCAAGCCCTTGTCCCGATTCAAAAGCCAAATCAAAACAGCCCTGAAGCTTTTGCTGACAGGTTTGGCTTTGTACCTCGTTTTTCGGAAGATTGATGCAACTCAACTCGTTCAACTTACCAAATCGATTCGCTGGGGTTGGTTAATTCCTGCTACACTACTTTTTGTATTGAGTAAAGTCGCCACCGCTGTTCGGCTAAACCGGTATTTTGAAAATATCGGAATTAGGCTGTCAGAAAAACAAAACTGGGGGCTTTATCTGATTGGAATGTTCTATAATTTATTTCTTCCGGGAGGCATTGGAGGAGATGGGTACAAGGTTTATCTACTGAATAAAGAATTTAAAACTCCCGTCAAAAAACTGCTTCAAGCTGTCCTATTGGATCGACTGGGAGGATTAGTAGCTATTGTGTTTTTAGTATTTGGGCTGTTTATGGTGGTGGATGTGACCCTCTCGTTTTTTGAAAACTCCTTTTGGAATGGATTAATGCTTACGGGTTTGGTTTTGACATTTCCCCTATTCTGGCTGACGCAAAAGTTTTTGTTTCGAGATTTTCTCCCATCATTCTGGACGGGGAATTCCTGGTCGTTTGCCGGACAGTTTGCCCAGTTGATATGCGCCTGGTTTATCCTGTTGGCATTGGGTATTAAAGACAACATCCTTGCTTACCAGTTGGTCTTTTTGCTTTCTTCGATTGTTGCTGTTCTTCCCCTGACCATTGGCGGTGTAGGAGCTAGAGAATTGGTGTTTGTGTATGCCCATTCCTATGCGGGGATTCAAGAGACTGAGGCTGTAGCTTTTAGTTTGCTCTTTTTTCTGATTTCGGCCGGAGTTTCATTAATTGGCATTTTTGTAAAAATCGATTTGACTTCAAAAAGTTAATAGCCTGATTTTTAGGCTTTTTAACAAACTTGATCCTTGCAGATTTAAAATGACACTTTAAATCTGCCGGGAACAAGTCTAGTCTAATTTTTTTAAATCCATACCTTTGCCCAAAATCCCATCAACATGATACGTGCCGAGCTTTTCTACCAAATCCAAAAAAAATCATCCTTTCTTTGCGTAGGATTGGATCCTGAACTGGGAAAAATTCCGGCTATTTTGCGAAGCGATCCAGACCCGATTTTCAGCTTTTGCAAGGCCATCATTGAGGAAACCGCTGACTTTGCGGTAGCATACAAACCGAATATTGCTTTTTTTGAAGCCTTGGGAGGAAAAGGATGGGATACCTTGGCAAAAATAGCTGAAATCATGCCCAAGGATGTGTTCACAATAGCGGATGCCAAACGTGGAGACATCGGAAACACGTCTAAATTGTATGCCAAGGCCTTTTTTGAATCCATGAACTTTGACTCAGTGACGGTCGCCCCCTATATGGGCAAAGATTCAGTTTCGCCTTTTTTGGAGTTTGAAGGAAAATGGGTAATTCTGTTGGCCCTTACTTCAAATGCAGGATCTCTTGATTTTCAGCTGATGCAGAATACGCAGGGAAAGCCACTTTATCAATCTGTATTGGAAAAAAGCCAGGAATGGGGGAGCCCTGAAAACATGATGTATGTGGTCGGCGCAACTCGAGGAGAGTTGATTGGCGAGGTGAGAAAAATTGTCCCCGAACATTTCTTTTTGGTGCCCGGTGTGGGCGCTCAAGGAGGAAGCCTTTCTGAAGTAGCAAAGTTTGGCATGAATTCCAGCTGTGGTCTTCTGGTTAATTCTAGCCGAGGGATCATTTATGCTTCCGGAGAGAAGGATTTTGCCTATGCTGCTAGAACAGAGGCGCGAAAACTTCAGGAAGAAATGAGCCAGCTGCTAGATAAAAATCAGGTCTAGTCTCCTAAGGAAACAGCGATTCAATTTCACTTGCTAGTTGGGTTCTCCTTGCATCAACAGTATAAAAATAACCGATTGACTCTCCTTCAATCCAGTCCATAATCGATTTAACAGGCTCTCTTTTTTCGAGAGCTTCCCTCAAGCGGGGAACATAGGGCAGGTATTCATCCCAAAGGTTATGCTCACATCCTTCAATTGTACCCACCCCTATCGGATCCCATTCCATGAGTTTCGCATTAATTTTTTTCTCCAAAAGATTCAGCTTTTGTAAGCGCTCGATTTGCCTTGGGGTTGAAAGAGGGATTTTCAAGTTGATATAAGCCTTTGATTTTTTGGATGAAGTTCTTAATTTTCTGAGACTTTTTAACACTACTAACTTTTATGAACTTCAAAGAAGATTTTTTGCAGCTGGTCTGGAAGTACCAATACTTTGACCGAAAAAATTTACAGACTACGGATGGGCAGAACCTGCAGGTTTTACAGATTGGTTATCACAATCAGAGAGAAGGTCCAGACTTCAGAGACGCTTCCTTAATCCTGGATGGGGTGACATTTCATGGGCACGTGGAAGTTCATCGACTAGCCTCCGAATGGAAACAACATGATCATGGAGGAGACCCTGCCTACAATTCCGTGATTCTTCATGTGGTATGGGAAAATGACCGGGAAGCGTTTCGAAACGATGGTACTCCAATGCCTACTTTGGAACTCAAGGGAAAAATATTCCTGGAAATTTGGCGGAACTACGAAAATCTTCTTGATTTCAAATCAAATCTTCCTTGTGCTCATGCAATCAAAAGTATTCCTGGAATTATCCGCTTTTCGGCATTGGAGAAAGCATTGGTAGAACGACTTATTGAAAAATCAAAGCTTATCCTTCTGCTGCTGGATGAAAACAAAGGGGATTGGGAAGAAACTGCCTATCGTTGGCTATTCACATGCTTTGGATTCAAGTTGAATTCATTTCCTATGAGTGACCTTGCCAAACTGATTCCTTATAAAACCTTAAAAAAACATCGACCAAAAGTCCAGATTCTTGAAGCCATGCTCTTAGGTCAGGCAGGGTTATTGCCTGAAAAATCCGAAGAGCCATACGTCCAACACCTTATTCAGGAGTATGATTTTTATCAGAAAAAATTCAAATGGGTTCAAAAATTAAGTCGCCAACACTGGTCATTTATGGGAGCAAGGCCGACAAATTTTCCAACACTTAGAATAGCCCAGTTGGCTTCCATTCTTTCTCATGCTCCCAACTTATTGAAGGCGGTTATGGAAGACAGTCGGGAGTTTTCAAGTTTCAAAAAGCTCTTGCAGGTAAATCCATCCGAGTATTGGCAGCACCATTACAATTTTGGCAATCCCACTGAAAAAAAAGCCTCAAAAGGCATTTCAGGCCAAACTTTGGAGCTATTGATTATCAATTTTGTGATTCCATTATGGTTTGCATATGGGAGATATTTTGAACAAAGTCAATGGCAAGAACGGTGCTTTGACCTCTTGCAATCGATCCCCGCAGAGAATAATTTCATCACCCGTAAGTTTGCTGAACAAACGTGGAAAGCCGAAAATGCTTTTGATTCACAAGGGATGATTGGACTTTTTCAAGGGTATTGTCAGCCTCAAAAATGTCTGAGCTGCAAGATTGGACAAAGCTTGATTAAAGGTCAATCCAAATGAAACATTGTGCAAGCTAGGCAATTCGCCTATTTTTGTATTTCAAAACGCTTTAAATTCATGGATAAGCCAGTGATCATACTGGGTGCTAAGGGCATCGCCCATCCGGCACTAGAGATTTTCAATAGCAATCAGGTAATTGTATATGGATTTCTTGATGAAGATGCTACCATGCACGGTACTGAGATTAACAATATTCCAGTACTAGGAAATACGGAGGATGAGGGATTTTTAAAACTCATCGGAAAAAAAACGGAAGCATTCGTGGCGGTTGATGACAGCAAATACAGGAAGTTTCTAGTGGATATGCTGTTGGAAAACCGAAAAACACAACCGATCAATGCCATTCATCATCGGGCATATATATCCACCGATGCAGCCTTGGGACATGGGAATTTCATCAATGCCAATGTAAGCGTAGGTGCTGCGGCAGAAATCGGAAGCTACTGCATCTTCCACAGTGGGGTAATTATAGATCACAATGCAAAAATCCAGGACTATGTACAAATCGGAGCTGGCTCAATTATCAATGCTGAAGTGACTATCGAAGAAGGAGCTTTCATTGGTTCCGGCGTGACCATTATCTCAGGTGTTAGCATTGGTAAAGGTGCCAGAGTAGGTGCAGGTTCGGTTGTAATTGCCTCAGTCGGGAAAAATGAAACCGTGTTTGGCAATCCGGCGACAAAAGTGAAGTGATTTACGGTTTGGGATTTGGGATTTACGAGGCCTAATTAGGTTTTGGCCCGTAATCCGAAAATGAGATAAATTAAATTTGGAGTGAAAATGAGAGAATTCCGATTTCCGAGATTCCAAATCTGAAATAAATATAATATCCAATGCCGAACATCGAACATCAAATAATGAAGTTGGAAGGGACAAAAATCTGAAATATAAAATTTTTGAACACTCCACCGGGGGACAAGTGGTGGCCGAAATTCGAAAATAACAAATTCACGATTTGGGATAAACGAAAAATAACCCATTTCCGACGTAAATCGTAATTCAAATATCGTAAATTCAAACCTAACACCCTGCCGAAACAGGGCTCTAGTTATGGAAAACACACAAAACAAACCCTACAGCATCCTGCTGTACTACTGCTACGCCACAATTGAAAATCCGGAAGATTACCGGGAGGAACACCACCTTTTTTGCGTGGAAAACAACATCCGCGGGAGAATAATCATCTCTGACGAGGGCTTGAACGGAACCGTTTCAGGTTTGGTGGAAGACTGTGAAAAATACATGGCCTACATTCATGCAGATCCCCGATTTGCTAAAACCGAGTTCAAAATCGACTACCACGACACCCACGCTTTTACAAAAATTCACGTCCGCTACAAGCCGGAAATCGTGCATTCCTCCCTACGCCACTTGGATCCCAACGTGAAAACCGGGAAACACTTGGAACCGGAAGAATTCAGAAAAATGAAAGACCAGGAAGATGTAGTCATCCTGGACGTCCGCTCCAATTACGAGCACGAACTCGGCAGATTTAAAAATGCGGTCACACTTGACATCGACAACTTCCGGGATTTCCCTGACAAGGTAAAGGAACTGGAGCATCTCAAAAACAAGAAGGTGCTTACCTATTGCACAGGAGGGATTAAATGTGAAAAAGCCTCTGCCTTTCTTTTGGAACAAGGTTTCGAAGACGTGTATCAGCTACACGGAGGAATCATCAAATACGGCATGGAAGCCGGCGGAGAAGATTTCGAGGGAAAATGCTACGTTTTTGACAACCGAATCGCAGTAGAAGTTAATAAGGTAAATCCAAGCATTGTTTCCAAATGCCATGTATGCGGAACAGCATCTGATCGAATGGTCAACTGTGCAAATCCAAGCTGTAATGAGCACTTAGCCATTTGTGAAAAATGCGGCTGGGAATTGGAAGGAGCCTGCTCAGTAGAATGCAAATCGCATCCTGAAAAGCGCCCTTACGATGGCACGGGCTATTATCAAAAAAATACCAACGGATACAATCCTTACAAGGGACTGCACCGTAAGCCAAACAAAGACCTAATCCAAAAACTCCATGGAGAATCAGCCAATTCTTTCGTCTGAACTTATAATCAATCCTGACGGGAGTATTTATCATTTGCACTTGAAGCCAGAACACCTGGCTTCAACTGTTTTCACGGTGGGTGATCCGGATCGTGTACCAATGGTTTCCAGATATTTCGACCAGATTGATTTCAAAACCCAAAAGAGGGAATTTGTAACCCATACCGGCTGGAAAAACGGGAAAAGGGTCACTGTCATGAGCACTGGAATGGGAACTGACAACATCGAAATTCTAATGACCGAGTTGGATGCCTTGGTCAATGTCGATTTAGCAACGCGATTGATAAAGAAAGAAAAAACCAGCCTCCAAATCATTCGAATCGGAACATCAGGAAGCATGCAAGCAGACCTTTCTGTGGGCAGCATGCTGGCATCTGAAATTGGAATCGGTATGGATACTCTCATGACTTACTATCCAGAAGGTGAGGAGGATCAGGTTATTGCAAAAGTTATTCAGGATGAATTGAAATTACCTTTTTTACCCTATCAAGCCCCAGGATCTTCTTTACTCCTGAACAAGCTGGATGAAGTGATTATCAAAGGGGTGACCTTGACCTGCCCAGGTTTTTATGCGCCACAGGGAAGAGCAGTGCGGCTAAAGCCAAGATTTGATCGGATGATTGAGCGATTGTCCGGACTTCAGGCTGACGGAAAGAGATTGACCAACTTCGAAATGGAGACGGCAGGCTATTATGCTTTGGGAAAGTTACTGGGCCATGAAATGCTCAGTTTAAATGCTATTGTCGCAAATCGACCATTAAAACAATTTGACTCCGATCCGGAAAAGACAGTGGATAATCTCATCCGTAAAGCACTGGAAATTTTCACTAAATGAGTACCCTGACCAAGCAAATCGTCGAAGCCTTAGCCAATAAAGCAATTCCCGAAAAGGCATTGTTTTTAACCAAATTCTTCAAAACCGGACCCGGAGAATACGGTGAGGGAGATCAGTTTTTGGGAGTGACTGTTCCCGAACAACGCCAAATCGCCAAGCAATTTTTCAAAGAAATCAGTTTGGAAGAATTGTCAGAGCTCATTCAACATCCATACCACGAAGTCAGACTGACGGGTTTGTTGGCTTTGGTTTACCGTTTTGAAAAGACCAAATCCGAAACAGTGCAAAAGCAACTGGTTGACTTCTATCTTGCCAATTTGGATTATGTCAACAATTGGGATCTAGTGGACAGCTCATGCCATCAGATTTTGGGTAACTTTTACTGGAAAAGGGACAAATCCATTTTTTACGAATTGGCGGAATCAAATCATCTTTGGCGGCAACGGGTGGCGATAATTAGTAGCTATTTTTGGATTAAAAAAAGAGAATTTGCTGATGCGCTGCCTTTGGCCGAGAAGCTCAAAAATCATCCCCATGACTTGATGCATAAAGCAGTAGGCTGGATGCTCCGTGAGATGGGGAATAGGAATTTTGAGGTGGAACTGGATTTTCTGAAAAAACACTACCAAACGATGCCCAGGACTGCTTTACGGTATGCGATTGAAAAATTTCCAGAGGACCTGAGGAAGGACTTTTTGAAGGGAAGGGTTTGAGTTTTGAATTGCCACAATAGGGGGAAGAACCTGCGGACAAATTTATTCTTCTAAAGATTCCAAAAGTGCCTTAATGTATTGGTCGGTAAGGGTTTCCTTTTCGGATTTGTCATATATAGAAATAAGATAAATTCTCTCACTTTCAAGTTTGACCCAGGTAATGAGTCTCCCTCCTCCGCTTTTTCCTTTAGACTTACTTTTTATTCCAAAACGGATTTTGTAGCAATTTTTGTAAACTTCGACTTCTATCTTTGGATTAGTAAGGAGCTGTTCACCCAAAATTTCTAGATCTGACTCAATCGAGACGTATTTCTTTTTAAGTTTTTTGAGCTCCTTTAAAAAAACTGATGTTGGGATCAGCTCAAAGCTCATTCAGGATCTCCTTAAACGATGAATAAGATTTGGCTTCCTTCTTCCCAGATTCAATGAGTTTGGCATCTCTAAAACTCTCAGCAACCTTGTTTGCCCTTTCTAATGCTTTAATGGAAATCGAAGTCGAAGTCTTAAAATTCACCTTAAGTGATTTCAAAAACTCTTTAATGGCTTTGGTGTCTTCAGGGTTAAGGGATTCTATCACTATTGTTTCCATGGGTCAACTGTTGTTTTGACTAAGATAACCTATTTTGTCCAAAATATTTTTTGACATGGGATTTCTTTATGATTTCACTTGTGCCTTACCGTGGCTATTTTCAATCGGTTATCCCTTCCATTTCACTCAGTCCCTACCCAGCCAGCTCTAAGTAGAAGTTTCATCAGGAACCACGACAGGATTTTTTGAAAGGGAGGGTTTGAATTTTTTTGCCACAAAGGCAGAAAGTTTTTATCTATTTCGAGCCAAAAAATCCTTATCCTTCGGTCAATCATATTTTTCAACTTTATTTTTTTCAATCATGGAAAACTACCATTCTAAAGTCATTGTTGACACCTGTTTCCACATTCATGTCGAACTAGGCCCAGGATTACTTGAATCAGTTTATGAACAACTAATCTATTATGAATTAAACCAACAAGGCTTTAACGTAAAACGCCAATATCCCATATCAATTGTTTGGCAAAATATGGAGATAGAGAAAGGATTTAAAGCAGATCTAATCGTGGAAGATTCTGTCTTGATTGAAATTAAATCTGTCTCAAAAATAGAACCAGTGCATAAAAAGCAAACCCTAACTTATTTGAGGCTAACTGGTCTAAAACTTGGGTTACTAGTCAATTTCAACAAAGCATTAATCAAAGACGGAATTACTCGGGTTGTGAATAATCTTTAGTCTTTTTTAGGTATCTCGCAAAGACGGAAAGGCGCTAAGATTTTTCTCTTTGCGACTCTGCGACTTTGGGATATCAAAAATTCATTGAAGAGGGTTATTCTGCTTGAAGAAAGAAAATAGTTTCTCGCTAAGTCGCGAAGACACAAAGTCTATTCTTTGCGACCCTGCGCCTTTGAGAGAAAAATCTCAATCGGCTATCCCACCCAATTCACTCAGTTCCAGCCATGCCAGCTCCATTTCCTCCAATTCTCCATCTATAGCTTGCAGTCGGTTGGTCCAGGTCATCAGCTGATTGACATCGGAAGTGCCTGCAGCGATCTGACTGGTGATCGTGGCCTTTTCCCCTTCCAACTGGGCAATGCGCTCGTTGATCTTCTTAAACTCCTGCTTTTGCTTGTAGCTCGCCTTGATTTTTGGTTCAGCAGGCAATTTCTCAATCTTCGCCTCTTGCTTCTCATTTCTTGTCTCTTGTATCTCACTTCTCGTTTCTGAAGTCTTGATACTTAATTCTAGATACTCTCGGTAATCGGTATAATTCCCCGGGAAGTCTTTAATTTTCCCTTCTCCCTCAAATACAAACAAATGTTCGACCAGCCGATCCATAAAATAGCGATCGTGTGACACGATGATCAGACAGCCTGGAAAATTATCCAAAAACTCTTCCAGAATATTTAGTGTCATCAAGTCGAGATCATTGGTAGGTTCGTCAAGGATCAGGAAGTTGGGATTTTTGATCAAGACCATGAGAAGCTGTAATCTACGTCTCTCGCCTCCACTCATTTTACCAATCGGGGTGAATTGCTGCTTGGGAGGAAATCCAAACTGAGTCAAAAACTGGCTCACGGTGATAGTTTGTCCTTTGTCCAGCACTACGACTTCGGCTACTTCCTTGACCACATCGATCAATCGCTTCTCCTCATCAAAGCGGTCTTCTTCCTGCCGATAATAACCAAAGGCGGTGGTTTGTCCTGGGGTGATTTTTCCGGCATCGGGATCGAGTAAACCCGTAATCATTTTGAGGAAAGTAGTTTTCCCTGCTCCGTTTGGTCCAATGATGCCGATTCGATCCTTCTTTTTGAAGATGTAGGAAAAATCCTTGATGAGCGTCTTTTCATCAAAGGACTTACTGATCTTGTCGATTTCAAGAATCTTGTTTCCTAAGCGTTGGGTAGAAACTGAAAGCTCAATATCCCGCTCCTCGCGCTTGGTGAAGGCTTTTTCTTTAGTTTCTTCGAAAGCATCTACCCGGTACTTGGCCTTGGTGCCCCGAGCTTTCGGCTGACGGCGTATCCAGTCGAGTTCTTTTTTGTAGAGGCTTTTGGCCTTTTCGATTTCGATGTCTTCAATTAGCATTCGTTCGGCCTTTTTATCCAAAAAGTAGCCATAATTACCCTGATAGCGATGGATTTTTCCTTGATCAAGCTCGAGGATTTCATTGGTAACTTTTTCCAGAAAATAGCGGTCGTGTGTGACCATAAAGATGGACAAGTTGGCTTTGGCCAGGTAATCTTCCAGCCACTCGATCGTCTCCAGATCGAGGTGGTTTGTGGGTTCGTCGAGCAGGAGCAAAACCGGCTTTTCTAAGATGGCTTTTGCCAAGGCTACCCGCTTCCGCTGACCTCCGGAAAGATTGCCCACGGGGAGCTCGGTGTCATGGAGACCCAGCTTGCCCAAGACTTCCTTAACCTGATATTCAAAATCCCAAGCCTGAAGTGCGTCCATTTTTTCAAACAATTTGGACATCTGATCGGAGTTATCGATGCCTCGCTCTGCATCTAGCATGGCCTTGTGGTAGTCCTCAATCACGCGGAGAACCTCCGAATTGCTTTGGTCAAAAATGGTCTGATAAATCGTCAGGTTAGAATCAAAAACCGGATTCTGATGCACATAGGCAATCTTCACCGAATTGTTAATGGCTACTTGGCCGGTATCGGCGATCTCCTGACCCATGATGATTTTCATCAGGGTTGACTTTCCTGCACCATTGATACCAACAAGGGCGATTTTCTGTCCTTGGGAAATGCCGAATGAAATATTGGTAAAAAGCTTCCGTTCCCCGAAAGCTTTGCTGAGATTCTCAACTGAAAGGTAATTCATGGGACAAAAGTAAGGGAAATACAATGGAAACACGGTAGAAATACAATGGAAATAGGTCCTCCTTCGTCGGACGTAATAGTTAGAAAAACATCCTTCAAGGATCGAAAAGTATTTCAAAGTATTTCAAAGTATTTCAAAGTATTTCAAAGTATTTCAAAGTATTTCAA
>CAZNND010000053.1:0-20056 GCA_964574365.1 uncultured Limnohabitans sp. | reverse complement strand
TTCAAAGTATTTCAAAGTATTTCAAAGTATTTCAAAGTATTTCAAAGTATTTCAAAGTATTTCAATGTATTTCAATGTATTTCAATGTATTTCAATGTATTTCAATGTATTTCAACCTATTTCAATGTATTTCAATGTATTTCAACTACCGCAGAGAGTTCTATTTACGATGTATTTCGCAAAGCATAGCTAACTTTAAATCATGAAAACCATCCACGACATCCTCAAACTCGGTGACCCAAGACTTTACGAAGTCTGCGAACCTGTCCTGAAATCTGATCTTCCTTTAGTTCCTGAGTGGACGCAGCAACTGCACGAAGCGATGGAAGATATCCGTCGGGTGTATGGGTTTGGAAGGGGAATTGCAGCGCCGCAATTGGGGATCATGAAGCGAATGTTTTACCTTAATCTGGATCGGCCGTACATCATTCTCAATCCAGAACTGAAAGGACTTAGCGAGGAGCTTTTTGAGCTTTGGGACGACTGCATGAGCTTTCCAAATCTGCTAGTGAAGGTGAAACGCCATCAAAGCCTGACTTTGGAGTACTTGGATGAAAACTGGGAAAAACAAAGTTGGACAGTGGACGGGGCAATCTCGGAATTAATACAGCACGAGTACGACCACCTCGATGGGGTGTTGTGTACCATGCGGGCGATTGATGAAAAATCATTTAGATGGAAGGAGCAACGGCAATAAGACTGGAATTTCCAATCAGCCACAATACTTAACTATTCAAGACCTGTAGAAAACCAAAAGCTTGTAAACTTAGAATTGATCTAATTTAAACTTCCTTCAAATTGCTTTTTCAACTTTAGAGAAACTAAAACTGTCTTATCATTTTTTAGCTTTTCTTTATTTTTTTGAAAAAAATCATGAACATTGCCTGATTTTATATCTACTTGTTTACCTGAAAACTTAGAAAGATAAGTGTTATAAAAACCTATAGAATTTACAATAAAGTAAACATTGTCTTTATTAAAAGTCCATGGGACACCACCTATATTAATTTGATCTAGATCATTAACTGGGTTAATGCTTTGATGAGACACCTTAAAATTTCGGTCTAATACAATAAAGTGATGTACTGGTTTTCTACTAGGGCTTTGTTGGTAGAGATACATAAAAAAATGATTTGGCATAGGAAAAAAAGAATGGATATCCTTGATCAAACTATTTTCAGATAAATATTTGTCAAGCTTTTTGTTTTCAGCCAATCTAAATCTATCGTCATGTGATAATCCATAGCTTCCAAAATCAAATTCTATTTTCCCTTGAATAGTAGCTTCCATACCAAATTTCGCTATTTCATAACTATATGGAATGTTAAAATAAACCTTTTCCTCAACCTCGTCTCTCATAAAGCCATCTTTAGTTCCAATTCCAAACCAATAATAATCTTTTGGAAAATCATCCATCAAAGTAGTATCGGTGGGGTCACTAATCGACTGTTTTATAAAAATTTTACTATGGGGAATACCATCAAGCCCAGAAAATAATATTCGATGATTTTCAAATTGATAGAATGCATCAAAGACTAGATTTTCCTTTTTTTCTTTAACAAAGTTTCCATTGAGATCATAGAAAATTGTTTTGGCCAAGGGAACATCACTGACCAAAAGTTGATTACCCAAAACCTGTAAAAATTCACTCTGTTTTAAGGTTTCTGGCCCTCCTGAATTATTAGACTTAATAGAGGCCAGATATTTTCCAAGTGAATCAAAAAAGTTAATATTTGATAATTCACGGTCTTCTAAGATGATTCTATTATTCGCAAATAGAATGTGGAATGGTCTAATCAACGCTTCATTTTCGCCAACATCCAATAAAAGGTAATTTATTTCAGAGAAAACCTCCGAGAATTTTCCCTTTTTAGAATCTTCCAAATTGATTCGAATTTTTGAGTTCGGCAAATCATTATCCTGACAGGCTGCTGAAATTAGGAGTAAAAGCAAAAAAAGATATCTGTATTCCATAGTAAGTTATAAAGGCCTAGGTAAGGGGAGCCTTTTATAACTCCCCGAATTTGAATTAAAATTAAATGCCAATCAGAGGAGGATCATCACAAAATGTTTGCTCCATTATTGAACAGTCTGCATCTGGCACATAACGACAAGCTTTATAGGTGTTGCCATTTGAGCAAGGTTCATCCTTTAGTTGATAACCTTCGATTGCAAAAACGGACCAGCTTAAAAGAAGCCCGATACTTAAAAAAAATACCTTTTTCATTTTTGAATTGGATTTGATTAGATAAAAGGAAACTTGGCCAAGAATAATCAGTCACTCGACTGATCAATTCGAACATATTATTGTTATTTAAATCCACCTAATTTCATTGGAATTTTCTAAAAACACCCTAAAAATACCCACTTGTGGGTATTTTTGCTTACCCCTTTTGCTTCCATGAGGGCCTTAGTGATGAGCTTTTTGAGCTATGGGACGACTGCATGAGCTTTCCAAATCTGCTAGTGAAGGTGAAACGCCACCAAAGCCTGACCTTGGAGTACCTCGATGAAAACTGGGAAAAGCAAAGTTGAACAGTGGAGGGGGCACTCTCCGAACTCATCCAACACTTATTCGATCATCTAGATGGAGTTTTATGTACAATGCGGGCAGTTGATGACAAATCATTTAGATGGAAAGTATAAGGCGATCTGTGATAATCTTCATCATGGCAAAATCAAACCCTACTCCGTTTTCAACAAATCTGACAATGCATGCTTCATGATCTCCTGGTTCCCGTTTTTATTTAATTTCAATTAGACCCAATCCTCCTTTAATTGAATAAATCTAAGCACGAGGCAAAGTTACCCTTCCTCAAAAAAAATATAGATCTCTTTCACTCTGAGGAATAAATCCTCCAAACGCAGGATTCACCTATTTTGAGTTATAATCGACCTTAAATAGGTATTTGATCTTATCTGGCTTATTTACATTGAAAAACTTGAGGATTAGGTTTAAGTAAAAAATATTTGTAATCAATACCTTAATGACTATTTCAATCGTATTGATTTTCAAAAATTTACATGGTATCACATTTCCCTAATCAACACCTTGGTTTGATCAAATGAATCTGAACCAAATCCTATTTTCTGATCAACTACCATTATACAATAACTTAATTTTCATTTTATTAAGACAATAATTTGAACTTACAAAAATTTGATTTTTTTCTTCAGTGATTAGCTGTTTTTTCAGAACACCTCATTCACTTGACAGGGAAATCGCTATTAAAACTTACCATTTTTCCCTCCTACTGAAAAAAAAACCAGTTTCATTTAGTAAACCACGGGAAAATTAAGAGCTACTATCAAATCGAATAAAAGTGAGATTTCTGTAAAAAAGACTCAGCCATAACTCTTTATTTACTTAATGACCTTAATGGTTATAACCCACAAGTTTCAATATGAAGGTTATCGGCCCTTCGTACCATGTTTTAATTACCAAATGTTAAAAGCGATTTCCCTGATTCACTTGATTAGAGTAGCCTAGCCTAGCAATTTAATACTTTGATTTTCCAATTTTTAGGCTTTTAAGCCAAATCTGCTCCCCACATAAAAATCAAAAACAACACTCCCAGCCCAATTCGGTACCAACCAAAAGCAGTGAACCCATGGCTAGAAACGTATTTTAAGAATAGTTTTACTGCAAACCAGGCCGAAATAAATGCCATCCCAAATCCGATCGCCAGCATGGAAAGTTGCTCAGAATTGAATGCCAGATCAGATTTGATCAAATCATATCCACCGGCAGCCATCATGGTTGGCACTGCAAGCAGAAAGGAAAACTCGGTCGCCTGTTTTTTATCCAACCCGTTAAAAACCCCGCCGATGATAGTGGCCGCAGCCCGGGAAGTGCCCGGTACCATGGAGAGACACTGACAAAGGCCGATGAAAAATGCATTTTTGTAGGAAATATCTTCCACCTCTCCAAGAGTAGTCTGCTGATTTACCACTTTCTTGTCAATAAAAATCAAAATGATCCCTCCAAGAATTAAGGAAACGGACACCACGATTGGATTAAATAAGTAGCCTTTAATAAAATCATAGGCTAACAAGCCCACAACAGCAGTGGGTAGAAAGGCTGCAAACAGCTTGAAATAAATATCCAAACTTCGGAAAAACCGCTTGATGTACATCAGCGCAATGGCCAAAATTGCTCCAAGCTGAATAAATACCTCGAAGGTTTTGACAAACTCGTCCTCGTGGATCCCCATCGCTGCAGATGCCAAAATCATATGTCCAGTGGAGGAAATGGGTAAAAACTCGGTTAAGCCTTCGATGATTGCGATTAGGATGCTTTGAAAAAGGGTCATGTATTGTGGGTTTAAAAGATACATCCCTGGGAAAATCCAGTTCATGCTAGTTTACGAAATAAAGAGCGTTGATTTTACTACTCTTCAACTTTCCCTATTCCGACCAAACAAAACTAACAAACTGAAGAGAATCATACGGAATCCAACGATATTTTATCAATAATTTTGGATTGCTGTTGCCTTTTGGTCAAAATAATCGTCCTTTTACCAGTAAATCCCAACTAGTATGAAGCAAATCTTTTTTCTCCTTTTATCATTGATCCTTCAGGTTCAACTCCTTGGGCAAGACCTTCGGGAAACCTCCTTGCCAAGCCAAATCCAAGAAGTAACGCTGTTTCTGTCTGGAGCTCAGATTTTTGAAAAAGCCTCTGGCCAAATTCCTTCCGGGGAATCGGTAATCTTGATTAAGGGCTTATCCCCTTTTTTGGATGAAAAAAGTATTCAGGTGAAAGGGCAAGGAAACTTCACCATTCAGGCAGTCAATAAGCGGATGGATTTCTTGAGTGAAAAAGAAATGGGAGAAAAAGTCAAAGAAATTGAAAATCAAATAGAAACAATTCAAAAAGGTCAGGCTTTATTTCAAAATCGTCTTCAAATCCTTGCGAATAAGGCAAGTTTACTCTCAGCAAATAAAGACCTTGGAGGCAATCAAACCGGACCGACGATGGCAGAACTTAGGGCCGCTTTGGATTTCTTTGATTCCGAACTTACCAAAATCACCACCGAGGAACTGCAGGTTAAATCAAAAATCAGTGAAGGGGATAGAGAGCTAGGACGCTTACGAAGGCAAATTCAAGCGATGCAGGAAAGCCGTAACAAGTCCACCTCAGAAATACGCATCCGTGTAAAAGCCCAAGCCTCAGGCCAAGGTACCTTTCAGATCAATTACCTCGTGGCCAATGCCGGTTGGTATCCCAAATACGATGTCCGCGTAAAAAATGTAATTCAACCCCTCCAGCTCAATTACAAAGCGGAAGTATTCCAAAATACCGGAGTGGACTGGAAAAATGTTAAGCTTCGCTTTTCCAATGCCAACCCAAACCAAAGCGGGCAAGTCCCATTTTTACCAAAGTGGGAATTGAACTATGCACGATTCACCACAGTAAATAAGTTTGCACTTCCTCAAATGCCAGGAACGATCAGTGGTGTAGTGATGACCGAACAAGGAGAGCCTCTCCCTGGAGTTTCAGTCTTGATCAAAGGAACCACGATCGGTACTTCCACCGACATGGAAGGAAAATACTCCCTTGTTCTTCCTCAAAACGCAAAAAGTATCCTGTTTTCATTCATTGGCTACCGAACTGAAGAAAGAACCCTTTCTGGTCAATCTTACTTAAATATTGCTTTGCTTGAGGATAATACGGCCCTTTCAGAAGTAGTCGTCACAGGCTACAGTAGTTCCCAAAAACGCCAAATGGCAGCGCCTGCTTCAACCTCGGTGAGAGGAATTTCTTCTATGGATGCTGCACCTTTGTTAACCTCGATCATTGAGAACCAAACCACCGTTGAAATTGAAGTTGCTGAGCCCTACTCCATCAAAACAAACGGGGAGCGTACGCTTGTCGATTTAAAGGCGTATGACATTCCTGCCCAATACCGGTACACCGCCATCCCCAAGTTGGACAAGGATGTCTTTTTAATTGCTGAGCTATCGGATTGGAGTCAGTATAGCCTCTTGGAAGGAGAAAGTAATCTTTATTTTGAGGAAGGGTTTGTTGGGAGATCTATCCTCAATGCCGCTGCACTTCAGGACACACTTCAAATCTCCATGGGAAGGGATCGATCGATCGTCATCCAACGAGAAAAAATTGATCAATTTTCCAAAAAAAGAACCATAGGAGCCAACATCACCGAAAGTCGAGGCTATGAAATCAGCCTAAAAAACAACAAATCCCAAGAAGTCACCCTTTTGGTCAAAGATCAAGTGCCTGTGTCGGTCAATTCAACTATCACGGTCACTCCAGGTGAACTGAACGGAGGCAAACTCGATCCAGTCACAGGGATTATCACATGGGAAATCAAACTTGCTCCCGGGGTACAACAAAAACTGAATTTCCAATTTGAGGTGAAATATCCAAAGGGCGAACGGATTATCTTGGAATAAATTTGAATGAAAATGAAGAGTATCTTCTCGTCAGAAGTCAGTGCTGAACTTATCTCACGAATCAATCAACTCACACCGAACACTCCCGCACTTTGGGGAAGAATGTCTGTTGACCAAATGCTGGCCCATTGCTGCGTAGCTTACGACATGGCATTTACCAACAAGTACCCCAAGCCAAATCCCGTAATGCGTTTTTTACTCAAAACCTTTGTTAAAAAAGGAGTAGTCAATGAGGTGCCTTACAAGAAAAATATCCCCACGGCTCCTGCATTTATTATTTCTGACCCAAAAAATTTCGAGGAAGAAAAAAAACGTCTGATCGATTACTTAGAGCACACCGTCGTTTTGGGAAGAAAATATTTTGAAGGAAAGGAATCCCTTTCCTTTGGCCCAATGAGCGCACTGGAATGGAACAATCTGTTTTACAAGCATCTTGACCATCATTTAAGGCAATTCGGCGTGTAGCTTGCAACATGTACAAGAAAAATTAAATAGCAAATTAGGTGCAGGATGGATTTTTTTGGCAGGCGTTCTTTCTTTATAAAATCTAAATTTCTTCGCTATAGACCTATGAATCACTTCAAAAGCATCCCTTCCCTATTTTTGCTAGCGATTATCATTTATTCTTGCCAAACCCAACCCTCCTCCGCATCAGACCCCTCACTTGTAGAAACAAAACCTTCAGCTGAAAGTACCCTTGTTAAGCCTAAAAAGTCAGTAAAGTGGAGCGGAACTTATACAGGGACTATCCCCTGCGATCATTGCGAAGGAATCACTATCTGGCTAACTCTGAATCCTAATGAGACATTTGAACTCAAAACCAGTTACCTCGGATTAAATGATGCCAGGGATGAAATTTTTACCGGGAAATTCACTTGGGAGAAAGAAAACTCCCAAATTTCATTAAACGGACTTATTGGTGGATATCCAGGAAAATTCAGGCTGGAAGAAAATCAACTTTGGTATCTCGATGAAAATGGAAACTTTTACCAAGGACCAAACTCCAAACACTACCTTCTGGAAAAATGGTGGAATTAATTGAAACGAACGATTTTCCCATGAGCCTTGGAAGTCATGGATTGGGGGATAGATTCTGTTATTTCTTTGTAGAGCAACTCGACCAACTTTTGTTTGAGAAAGCTACGGTTCAGAATAATACTTACCTCCCGCGTTGGCGCTAATCCAGCAAAGGGTCTCAATCTGGATTTCTCTAATTCCGACAGTTCGTGAGTAGCCAACTCTGGCAATAGTGTGACACCCTTGTACCGATTTACCATATTTTTAAGGCCTTCCAAGGAGCCGCTTTCATAATGAAAATTTTTATGCCCCGAGAGGCTTTGGTCACAAAAGCTAATAACCTGATCTCTAAAACAATGGCCCTGTTGTAAAACCCATAATTCCTCCCGTTTTAAAAGTTCGGGTTGTATGGACATCTGTTTCAATAATTCATGATCCTTTGAGAAATACACATAAAACCTCTCGTAAAACATGGGTTTTTCCAAAATTCCGGGTTCATCCAAAGGGGTAACTACAATACCAAGATCAAGCTCATCATTTTTTAATCTTCTTACAACCTCCTCGGTTACCATTTCATGAACCTCCAACTTCACATTGGGATATTTTTCCAAAAATCTTCGGACAAATAAATGCAATAGATAGGGAGCCAAAGTGGGGATGATCCCTAATTTAACGATGCCAGAAATGTCTCCCTTCAACTGGGCAACCAGCTCCAGGATTCCCTTACTTTCTGAAACTACTTTTTTTGCTTGGGTTATGAGATGGACACCGATCTCTGTGGGAATTACCGGCATCTTGCTTCGGTCAAAAAGAATGACTCCAAGTTCCTTTTCCAATTTGCTGAGCTGTGCACTCAACGTAGGCTGGGTCACAAAACAAGATTCTGCTGCATTTCCAAAGTGCCTGTACTTATCCACCGCAATTAAATACTCCAGCTGTTGAATGGTCATTTTGATAGATAATATCTATGAAATTTCAGGAAAAATTAAGTAAAAGCGATGATTCTCACTCAAAATTCCAAAAGAATATCTCCTTCCATCTCAGATTATCCCGCATTTATAAAATTGCAAGTCTTAAATTTCAAAAGGATTTTCAATTCCATTAATTTGAATAACTTTTGACAACCATTTAAAAATCAAAAAACTACAACACTTAATCTTATGAGCTCGAATTCGTTTTCCAGAAGAAAATTTCTTGGCACTAGTCTCTTGACATCAGCCGGACTGAGTTTAATCCCGGGTCTTTCTTTTGGTTCTTCACCGACGCCCCTTTTTAAAGCAGCTCATGAACGGGTTCGGCTGGGCTTTATCGGCCTGGGAAGACAGGCTATGGGGCTGCTAAATAATTTTATGCGAATACCGGGTGTGGAAGTAATTTGCGGTGCAGATGTCTATGCGATCAAGCGGGATAGATTTGCGCTTCGGGTTCAAAAAAACATGACCGAGGCCGGTAAAACTTACGTCGCCCCTAAACTCTACGAAGATTACCGTGAACTTTTGGCCAATTCCGAGGTAGATGCTGTAGTCATTGCTTCTCCCGATCATTGGCACGCCATCATGGCTATCGATGCTTGTCGAGCCAAAAAAGACATTTACCTTGAAAAACCCCTCACTTTTACCATCAAGGAAGGTCAGGAACTGGTCAAAGCCGTCCGCGAAAACGGCATTGTTCTGGCTGTGGGATCCATGCAGCGCGCAGCAGTCAATTTTCAGACAGCCGCCATGCACGTACAGCGAGGCAAGCTTGGAAAAATCTCCCAAGTGTTGGTTCACGTAGGCGACAATCCACATCCGAAACCTTACGATCTGGCTAAAGAAGAAATTCCTGCAGGGCTGAATTGGGAAAAATGGCTCGGCCCAATCCCTTCCCTCCACTTCAACGACTTACTCAATCCAGGAATCTCCTTGAAACCGGAAAAAAATGAAGCAGCTTGGGGTGCTTGGCGCTGGTATAAAGAAACCGGCGGTGGTTTGATGACAGACTGGGGTGCTCACATGATCGATATTGCCCAGTGGGGTCTCAGCATGGATCGAAATGGTCCAGTTGATGTAATTCCGGCCTCAGGTGACAAACCTTTGACTTACAGATATGCCAACGGCATTGAAATGCTCATCACGAAGTTTGATGAGGGCAGGCAGGGCGTTAAATTTCTTGGAGAAAAAGGATGGATCAAAGTATCTAGGGGAAATTACGACACCTCGGTAGCTGATCTACAACTTGGAAAAGAGCCTGAAAATTTCACTTTTGGAGCCCATCATGTGGACTTTATCGATTGTATCCGCAAAAGAAAAGATCCAATTGTACCAGTGGAAGTGGGGCACAGCACTTGTTCTGCCTGCACTATCGGGAACATTGCCAATGATTTAGGAAAAACGCTGAAATGGGATCCGATTGCCCAAGTTTTCACCGATTCAGAAGCCAATAAAAAGCTCCATTACACCTACCAAAGGGGTCTTTCTCTATAAATTTTCCTAAACACATGGCAAAGGCGATTCATTTCCGAGTTCTTTCAGTAGTGGTTTCTGTTTTGATCTTTTCAACCTGTGGAAAACCTACCGATTCAGAGGTTGAGACAGGTGAATCTTCTTCACTATTTGTAGCCAATCCCCAAGCCGTTGCAGAAAAACCCCTTGCCAAACTTAGTATTGGAGATCAGGCGCCACCTTTCAACCTTCCGGATGTGGATGGAAAGTTTCACAAGTTGGAAGACTATGCCGAAAAAGAAGTGCTTGTAGTGAATTTCACTTGCAATCATTGTCCTACTGCCCAGGCGTATGAGGACAGATTCATTGGGTTGGTTAAGGAATTTGAGGGAAAATCAGTGGCTTTTATTGCAATTTCTCCAAACAGTCCGATTGCAGTGTTGCCGGAAGAACTGGGATATACCGATTTGGGAGATTTTCATGAAGAAATGAAAATCAGGGCCAATTTCAAAGGGTATAATTTTCCATACCTCTATGATGGAGATACTCACGAATTTTCAACTGCCTATGGCCCAACAGCCACTCCCCATGTGTTTGTGTTTGATAAAAACCGAAAACTCACCTATTCTGGCCGTATTGATGCCAAAGAAAAGCCGGGGACAGGAAACTCTGAAGATTTAAGGGCTGCGATTGAGGCCACTTTAAAAGGAGAGAAATTGCCTGAGGGCAATAGTCAAACTCCTGCTTTCGGTTGTTCGGTCAAATGGGCATGGAAAAATGAGTACACCATCAAAACTAATGAAGAGTGGAAAAAACGTGAAGTCGCTTTAGAAAAACTCAGTCCCTCAGGATTGGCCGGTTTGTTGAAAAATGACTCGGATAAATTGCTTCTGATTAATTTCTGGGCTACCTGGTGTGGCCCCTGCATCATCGAATACCCCGAATTTGTCACCCTTCAACGCATGTATGGAGCAAGGGATTTTCAGTTTGTTTCAGTCAGCATGGATGCTCCCGACCAACTCGAAAAGGCTTTGAAATTTCTTAAATCAAAGGCCTCTGCCGTTCCGAATTACTTGATGGACACTGAGGATAAATACGAGGTGATTAAAGTAGTTGGTTCTGATTGGGACGGAAGCCTTCCTATCACGCTGCTGATTGAACCCGGAGGGAAAGTAGCCTACCGGGTTCCAGGCACGATTGATCCATTGGCCTTAAAACGGGCTATTGTAGATCATCCGATGATTGGAAGGTATTACTGATTACTGTTTACTTTCAGATAAACTAAAATATTTTTGGGCTTGATTTCATTCTGGTATTGAATATGAAGTTTTCGTTTTATGAATATTCGGAATCTTGGCAGTAGCCAAATTTTGTTTGTGTTTATGGTTATAAATCGATCTATAGGAAGAACATAAAATTAACAAAGGGATGAGAAATTCAACGCATACCTAAATTTTAAATATTGATTTGTACACCTTCGGAAATGAAGCTTTAGCTTTTCAGCCTTCCCGAAATTCTCCAGGACAGGTAGTGTCCTAAAACATAAATTTTTAGAAAAGAGGGGAAATTAATCGCTTTAGTGAAGAGAATAAATCCCATACTAAACATCTGAAAAAAGAACTTAGCGACCTAAGTGTGCTTTCTGGTTTAAAATTTTATTGGTTTTATTTCCTACTGGCAAAGGATCTTAAATGCATGTACCGTTTTTCATGCCTCAATTTCCTATTTCTTTATGCCAAAGAATTTGGTCATGGAAAAACTTTCTCTTCTGCTCCTTTGTTGACGAGCCAATTGACTCTAGAACTGATGAAAGTTGTTCCCTCATCCCTCAGGTTAATTAGAAAACTTTAAATCAAAAAAATAGCACAATGGAAAAACTAAATGTCGATTACACTGCTGTGGCGGTAAATACAGGTGGAAGAAAAGGACATGTTCGTACCGACGACGGAATGCTGGATTTTGAGGTAGCAATTCCGAAGGAAATTGGCGGAGAGGGGGGAAAGACCAATCCAGAACAACTTTTTGCTGCCGGATATGCTGCCTGTTTTGGGGGCGCCTTGGGAGCAGTAGCGGGGAAGACCAGTCTTAGAGATTCCGAAATAAAGGCCAAAGTTCATTTGGGTAACTATGGGCCGGGCAGTTTTGGGCTTGCAGTGGATATCGAAGTCAAAATCCCCCATGCAGAATCTCTGGATCATGCACAACAGTTGGTTGAGGCTGCTCATCAGGTATGTCCGTATTCTAAAGCAACAAGGGGAAATATTGAGGTGAATGTGAAGGCGGTGGAATAACTGTCAATTCTTTAATCCGAATCGAAAAGACAAGCTTTCACTTGTCTTTTCGATTCGGATTAGGGTTACTTTTTCATGGATAATTACCTACCTGATGACAAAAGCGGTTAACTTTCACCCCCGAATATAAATTTCTTCATGAAAAAGATTTTACTCTCACTTTTGCTAGCACTAGTTGCAAATCTGATAGCATTTGCCCAGCTGCAGACGCCCGAACAGTTTCTTGGTTATAAGCCCGGAAACCGCTTCACCCCACATCACCGGATGATTGACTACTTTGAGCACGCCGCAGCGCAAAATCCCAACATCAAACTCATCCAATACGGGGAAACCAATGAAAAAAGGCCCTTACTAATCGCCATTATTTCCAGTGCAGAGAATATTACCCGATTGGAACAAATCCGAACGGACAATTTAAAACGTGCCGGTTTGATGGAGGGCACACCAACCACCGAGATCCCGATCAACTGGATGTCCTTCAATGTTCACGGAAATGAGTCCGTGGGCATGGAAGCAGCTATTTCAACGTTTCACACACTGGCAGATCCAAAAAATCCAAAATCACAGGAATGGCTCAAAAATCAAGTCATTATTCTTGATCCTTGTATCAATCCTGACGGACGTGACCGCTATGCCATGTGGTACAATCAAAAAATGAATACCCGACTTCAGCTAGATCCCCAGTCCATGGAACACAATGAACCCTGGCCGGGAGGTCGTGCCAACCATTATCTTTTTGACCTGAATCGCGACTGGGCCTGGCAGGTTCAAGTAGAGTCCCAGCAACGCTTGAAAATTTATCAGCAGTGGATGCCCCAGTTGCACCTAGACTTTCATGAACAGGGTATCGACAATCCCTTTTACATGGCCCCGGCTGCAGAGCCACTCCATGAACAGTTAACCCCATTCCAACATGAATTTCAGGATATATTTGGAAGAAACACGGCCAAGTATTTTGATCAGATGGGTAGATTTTATTTCACCAAAGAACGCTTTGACCTACTATACCCTTCCTATGGAGACACCTATCCCATGTACAACGGGGCTATTGGGATGACTATCGAGCAAGGGGGCAGCGGTAGGGCAGGAATTGGCGTTTATAACTCAATAGGGGATACGGTGACTTTAAGTGGAAGAATTGCGGGGCATTATACGGCTGCCATGTCCGCTGCTGAAGTGACAAGCCAACATGCAAAAAGATTGCTTGAAGAATATTCTAATTACTTTAAGACTAATTCCACAAGTCCCAAAGGCAAGTATAAGAGTTTCGTAATCAAGTCAGAAAGCAACCCTGCACAGGTTGCCAAACTTCTCGAACTTTTAGACAAGAACGGAATCAGTTACGGATGGACAGGAGCGAAAGCAGGCTTAAAAGGTTTTGACTACCAAAGTGGAAAATCCGGAGTTACTTTTTCTACTACAGACAAAGACCTCGTGATTACTGCCTATCAGCCTAAATCGGTATTGGCTCAAGTGCTTTTTGAACCGAATCCCAAGCTTAATGACTCCATCACCTATGACATCACGAGTTGGGCGATGCCGTATGCCTACGGACTGAAAGCCTATGCTTTGGAAAGCCGACTGGACGCCGTTTCGTCCTATTCAAAACCAATAAGCAGATACAATGTACTGGGTAATACTCCGGTTGCCTATTTAGCGCTTTGGCAGGGAACACGAGATGCTGCCTTTCTTGCTTCCTTACTTAACCAAAAAATTCGGGTACGCTATGCAGAATATCCATTCACTGTGGAAGGGAAAAACTATCCTGCAGGAACACTCCTCATCACGAAAGGGGGAAATGAATATGTGGGTGATTTTGACAAAAAAGTAACGGAAACAGCAAACCGCTTTGGTGTCACCTTAGCCACCACCCAAACCGGGTATGTAGATAAAGGAAAGGATTTTGGCTCGCCCAATATCAGGGTCATCCAAGCCCCTAAAGTAGCCCTAGTCGGTGGAAGCGGAACTTCTTCACTCAACTATGGGGAAGTGTGGCACTTCTTCGAAAAAGACCTCGATTACCCACTCAGCAATCTAGACGCAGCAGCAATGGGGAGTTATGACTTGAGCCACTACGATGTCATTATTCTACCATCTGTATTTGGCGTTGCACTGAATTCCGGTGCGCAGACCAAATTGATCGACTGGGTCAAAGCGGGAGGAAAGCTTATTGCGATCGATGCGGCAGTCAATATTTTCGCCAACAAAGAAGGTTTCAAGTTAAAAACCTTTGAATCTGAGGAAGAGAAAAAAGCAGCTGAAAAAACGGCACAAGACTTGGCGAAGCAAGAAAGGCTTGAACCTTACACGGAAGGGGAGCGATTGGATATTTCAAGCGGAACAGCCGGTGCGATCTATGAAATCAAAATGGATGAAACTCACCCCCTTGGGTATGGAACAGGTGGTAAATTCTACACTCTGAAAAACAACTCCAACAGGTTTGCATTTCTAAGTGATGGAGTGAATGCAGGGATAATCTCTTCTAATGAAGCATACCGTACAGGCTACATTGGCTACAAAATCAAATCCCAGATGGGTAATTCCATGGTGATAGGAGCGGAAAATCAAGGCCGTGGACAGATCGTTTACTTTGTTGACAATCCGATTTTCAGAGGATTCTGGGAAAGTGGCAAGCTGATTTTGAGCAATGCGGTGTTCTTATCCGGACAGTGATTGAAAGTTAAGTAATCCTAATACCTAAAAGCAGCCTGGCTATCAAGAGTCGCTATGCTGCTTTTTTTTAATCTAAGGAGGTTTAATCCTTGTATAAGCTGATTTTTTACTTTTTAGGGAAAAGTTGGTTCATTTTTTCTAAATTCCTGAACTAATCAATAGCTCATGGTTTCATTCTTACGGAAAATCAGAAGATCGCTTTTATCAGAAAATCAATTTTCACGCTATTTACTTTATGCGATAGGAGAGATAGTATTAGTTGTGATAGGTATTTTGATAGCACTTCAAATCAACGATTGGAATGAAGAAAAAAAATTGAGGATCTATGAGTTGAAGATGCTTCGCGAACTATCTCAAACCCTAAAAAAAGATGAAGGCTATTTCAAACAGATGGTAGAAAGGCTGGAACAAAAAGGATTAGCAGTGGACAAACTACTAGAACTCCGAGAAAACAGCTTGGAAAACCTCGACACCGTGAGTCGGTATTTCCAAATGACCCGGTTTGAGACCTTATTCCAATACAATTCCGGCCCCTACGGATCAATAAAATCAAACGGGATTGAAAAGATTTCAAATGATTCTATTCGCGCCCAACTTGTGGATTTATATGAGTTTCACTTTCCCAGGTTAGAAAAAATAATTGAAAAATTGGATGGTTCAGATGTTTTGGAAGAGGAGCTTCTCGAAAATCTTACCGAGAGAGTTGTGATTCAAAGAAATGGGAATCAGACCATTCAACGAATTATTACCAACCCGAAAGTGATCTACGAACCCGAGTTTCTTCATTTTCTTCAAGTTCACAAAAGCAACACCTATGTGGCTAAGTCTAGGATAGAGGCCTTGCTTCCTTCCATTTCCAGTTTGGATTCCTTAATTCAGTTAGAAATAATCTTTGATTAAGTGCCTCCGGCATTCCCTTACCAGTAAGAAGCTATTTTTCAATAGATTGGATTTTTCTTTTCTAAAGAGAATTCTTCCTGCTACATTCACCCGCCAAACCCAAATTTGTATGAAACAACTAACCCACCCAGCGCTTTTGTTGGCTCTTGGAGCTACCATAAGTGCTGCGGCTATCATGCCTAGGTCAGCTGATCTGTTTTTTCCAAATACTGAAATGGAAAAAGTTATTTCAGCGGACAGCATAAAAAAAGACTCACTCAACTATCCAAAATTCAAAGATCTACCCCTAAAACCTGAGCGTGAGGTAAAGTTTACCACTCAGGAAGGAACCTGGATGAGTGTGGATGTAAGTCCAGACGGCAAGACCATTGCCTTTGATCTTATGGGCGATATATATACCATCCCGATGGAGGGGGGTAAAGCAGCACCACTAACTTCCGGAATGGCCTACGAAACCCATCCAAGATATTCACCCGACGGCAAAAAGATTTTGTTCACCTCAGATCGAGCCGGTAGCGATAATCTCTGGTATATCGACATTGAGAAAAAAGACACGGTTCAGGTTACAAAAGATAAAAACGGAGATGTCCCTGGTGCACATTGGACTCCAGATGGGGACTACATCATCGTTTCCAAAGGACGTCGAATTGCCAAACTATGGATGTACCACGTGGATGGTGGTGGAGGTATTCAGCTGAATGAAAATCCAACTTCGATGAAGACCATCGATCCGTTTGTGAGTCCTGACGGCAAAAAGGTTTATTTCTCCTGGAGAACAGGTTCGTGGAATTACAATGCATTGCTTCCCCAATACCAAATCGGTACCTACGATTTTGACAAAGGGAAAATCACCAGTATCACTTCCCGCTATGGTTCTGCATTTACCCCTACCCTAAGCAAGGATGGCAATTGGATGGTCTATGGATCCAGGTGGCAGGAAAAAACAGGTCTGGTCATTCGAAATATGAAAACCGGAGATGAAAAATGGTTGGCTTATCCAGTGCAGCGAGACGAACAAGAGTCTATTGCTCCGCAGGGAGTTCTACCTGCAATGGCCTTCACTCCTGATAGTAAGTTTGTGATTGCTTCTTATGGGGGGAAAATCTGGAAACTTCCGGTGGATGGTACTGCTGCGAAAGAAATTCCTTTTGAGGCCGATGTCCAATTGGCGATGGGGCCGCGCCTGTATTTCAATTATGCAATCCAAGACACTACGCATAAGCTTGCCACACAAATCCGGGATGCTGTACCCTCTCCCGACGGTAAAAAGCTTGCATTTACTGCGCTTAACAGACTGTATGTAATGGACTTTCCAAATGGAACCCCTAAGAGAGTAACCAAGAATGAATTTACAGAAGCGATGCCTACTTGGAGTCCGGATGGTACACAATTGGCCTTTGTTACCTGGGAGGAAAAAAATGGTGGAAGCTTGTTTAAAGCCAGTTTGACAGGAAATGGGGCAGTTACCAAAATTTCTTCCGAATCTGCTTTGTATTCAGGACCAGTTTGGGGTCCAAAAAACAGAATACTTGTATTCAAGGCTCCAAATAGAGCCCAGTTTGAAGCAGAGGGGCCTTTTGTGGATGGTGCAGAAGCAGAGATGGTCTGGATTCCATCCACAGGTGGAGTATTCCGAAAAATCATGGATGCCGGTAATTACGGAAATGCGCATTTCACGCAAGATACCAGCAGAATCTTCCTAAATGGTCCAGGCGGGTCTTTGCTAAGCATAAAATGGGATGGTACCGATGAAAAAGTGTTAGCAAGGATATCGGGAATCACTCCATTTGGCTCTGCTGCTGACCCTAGCTCAGACCATTCAGGACATGGCCACATGGCAGCGGATGTCCGTTATGTAATGGGCAAGCCTTATTCCAACGCAGATGCTGTCAACTATTGCATGCTTCCGGAAGGGGCGAGTGCCAAAGAGCCTCAAATGATGCCTGCGAGTGCCAGTACCATTTTGATGGCTCCTGTGGGAAACAAAGCCCTGGCGCAGGTTAACAACAATGTTTATATAGTGACTATCCCTACCGCCGGTAAGGTTCCTTCAATCAATGTTTCCGAACCTGCTGCAAGTAATTTTCCATCCCGACAGCTCACAGAAATCGGAGGAGAATGGCCAGCATGGGAAACTAATGGCAAAAAAGTTCACTGGTCGCTGGGTAACGGTCACTGGGTGTATGATATTGATCGGGCAGAGTTTGTAGAAGACTCAGTAAAATCAGCGAAAAAAGCCAAGACCCTTGCAGCCGCCGATAGTGTATCTGCTCTTAAAGCAAAAGGAGATGCAGCAGTAAAACTTGCAGATTCTTTGGCCAAGGCAGACAAAAAACGAATTGATTCACTTTTCAAAGCAGATAAGGTAAAATTCAAGGCTGATAGTGTCCATAAAGCAAATCTTAAGGAAAAAGAAACATACAAACCCGCAGAACATCAGGTGAAAGTATATTTTGCCAAGGACTTGCCAAAGGGAAGTGTTCTTTTGAAAAATGCGCGAATCATCACCATGAACGGATCTGAAGTGATCGAAAATGGCGATATTCTCATCGAAAACAACCGAATCAAAGCAGTAGGAAAAACCGGTACGCTCGATGCAGGATCTGCCAAGGTCGTGGACGTATCTGGAAAAACCATAACACCAGGCTTTATTGATACCCATGCGCACATGTGGCCGACTTGGGGCTTGCACAAAAATTCAGTTTGGATTTATGCGGCTAATCTAGCTTATGGAGTTACCACTACCCGGGATCCTCAAACAGCTACCACAGACGTGCTGACCTATGGAGATATGGTAGAAGCCGGAATGGTTCCAGGACCGAGAGTATATTCTACAGGGCCTGGTGTGGGATATTGGATGTATAATCTGAAATCTCTTGAGCAGACCAAAAATATCCTGAAACAATACAGCAAGTATTACAACACACAATACATTAAAATGTATTTGGTGGGTAATCGTCAGCATCGTCAGTGGGTGATCATGGCCGCCAAAGAGCAGAAATTAATGCCTACCACCGAAGGAGGACTAGATTATAAGCTGAATATTACACAGCTTTTCGATGGATATCCTGGACATGAGCACTCCATACCCGTGTTCCCACTGTATGGAGACGTGACCAAAACCATTGCTGAAAGTAAAATGGCCTACACGCCAACCTTGCTTGTAGCCTACGGAGGACCTTGGGCAGAGAATTTCTATTACACCACCGAAAGCCCGCTTCATGATCCAAAACTCAACCGCTTTACGCCTTACAATGAGCTGAATGAAAAAGCACGAAGAAGAGTTGGTGGCCTTGGAGGCTGGTTTGCTCCTGAAGATCACGTATTTCAAAAGCATGCTCAAGGGGTAAATTCAATCATCAAACAGGGAGGTTTGGCTGGTGTTGGTTCTCACGGACAGCTTCAGGGTCTGGGTTACCACTGGGAGCTTTGGTCGATAGCCAGTGGTGATATGAGCAATTTGGATGCACTTAAGGTGGCAACAATTCTCGGGGCGGAAGCATTGGGTTTGGATCAAGAACTTGGAAGTATAGCGCCCGGGAAACTTGCCGACCTAATTATCATGCACAAAAATCCTCTGGAGAACATCCGCAATACCAATTCCATCACCCATGTGGTAAAAGATGGGAGAGTGTATGACGGAAATACGCTGGATGAAATCCTGCCTACACCGAGGAAACTCGATGTGAGTCAGTGGACCAAAGAAGTACCCAAAGTGACCACTTCAGTGAAAGAATAAAAGAGAAAGCCGGACCAAAACAGTCCGGCTTTTTTTATCCTTTAATTTTTGTGATTTTTTCTTTTGCTTTCCCAATTATGCATATACGGAATCTTGACAGTAGCCAAATTTTGTTTTGTTTGATTTCATGTTTATAGGGATGGAAAATAAAAAGAGCATGAATAAATGAAAGGGATGGAAAATCCAACGTACGCCCAAACCTTTGATTTTTAAACCCTCGTATTAAAAGCTTTACCTTTTCAACCTTTGTATCCTTAACCTATGATATCCTCGAAAAACGATTAACAAAGGTGATTGGGTTCACAAAATGAAAAACTCAAAAACATAAGGTTTGAAAAAACTCCGTGACCTTCGCGAACTTTGCGGTTCAAAATTTTATCAGTTTTAATTTCTACTAGCAAAAAAGCGTATATGCACCGGACTTCCGCGGTCTCTTCGAGTTATTTTATTAACTAATTGATAAACAATAATATATAAAATAATTTTTTTGATTTTTGGTGTCCCAAATCGGAAGACAGGAAATACTTGACTCCTAAAAGGTTCTTGATTTGGGGTTAACATTTTGTCCAACTGTATGACCACGGTAGTGGTCGAAC
>CAZNND010000052.1:0-32558 GCA_964574365.1 uncultured Limnohabitans sp. | reverse complement strand
CTTCACACTGGTGCTGATCTGTGCGTTACCGACAGTCTCTAAATCATTGCGACCAGTGTTGTCGAGAATGCCAGCGTTGGTGAAGTTGAGGAGAAGGGAGGTGTTGGTGATTGCGGTGGGTGGGGTTGTGGGGACTGTAATAGTTGTTTGCGTAGGATCGTAAACCGCAGTGCCTTTGACTAGGCGCAATCCAGACAAATAACCGTCTAAATAATTAGTGCCTATATCGTTAACACCAATCAACAAGCCATTTTGGGCAAAGCTAGTGCTGTTAGTTGTTGTTCCACCGCTTGTTCTAGACCCGTTTATCCATAAAGACAGCGTTGTACCGCTTCTTGCGACAGCAATGTGTGTCCATGCGTAAGTAGGAACTGTTGCCGACGATGTAATTAAATTTGAAACACCAAACTGACGGACAACAGCAGCGTTGCTGATTATTTGTAAAACAAAAGCATCGGTTACATTCCCTGAGTATAAAACATCGTCACTAGTTGTTGTCCTGTAAACCCATGCCTCCCAAGTAAAGTCTGCTGGGGTTGCAAAAGCAGCGTTACTAGCAACCGTCAGGTAATCCCCACTCCCATCCCAATACCCTGACCCACCGTTAGTAGCAGCAGAGTACGCAGCGCTGGGTGCGAATGGTGAGAAGGGCTGGATAGAGGTGTTGCCGTTTACTGTGATAGCAAAGGCATTAGCACTGTTGTCCTTGAAGCGATTGGACTGGCAGGTGAGCAGAGATGTGCCAGAGATGGCGGTTAGAGGTGTGGTGCTGGGTGTAAAGGCAGATGTGTAGACGGCAGTGCCTTTGACAAGACGCAGATTTGAAATGTACCCGTTAAATTCAAAACCAGTTGGATACTCAGAACCAATCCTTACACCATTAGAAGCGTCCCCTGTAAAAGATGTTGTATTAGTAGCTTGACCAACATTAACACCATTAAGATATAAAACTGTGTTATTTGACCCGCTACCGTTACGAACCAGTGCAACATGATTCCATGTATTTAAACTTGCACTAGTTGAAGCAGTAATAATTGCTGCTCCAGAATAGAAAATAATTTGATTGCTTGCATTTTGATACAACAAAATGTTGCTAGATGTTCCTAACTGAAAAAATGTTTGTGAAGTGCCTGTGGCTTTGTAAAACCACATCTCAATTGTGTAATCTCCAGTTAAGTCCCATGCAGTGCTATCCGCCAGTTGCAGGTAATCCCCACTCCCATCAAAATAAGCACCCCACTTCCCATCATCCTGTGAGAATGGTGAGAATGTTCCTTGGGTGGTGTTGCCGTTCCTTGTGACGGTGAAGTTGTTAGTGGAAGAGTCCAGAAATGTATTGTTCTGCGCTCCGTTGGTTCCGTCACCATGAAGGAGCAGGGTGGTATAGGGGAAATATTGATCGCCAATAGGAGTAGGGCTAGGCCACACACCCTCTTTCTGATACCTAGCCTGCTCAAACAGTGACCATACGCCAGACGCAACAGAGGTCGTTGGCGTGTTGTCTACACCGATAACCGACCCATTCTCTCGCCTCATCAGGAAATTTCCTCGTAAGAGCACACTGCTTGCAGATCGCCAGAGGCAGAGGCCGTGAGCCGCAGAGCATCGCCCTCTTCCAAGTAAATCGGTTTGTTTAGCAGATCGAGCGTCGCATCTGCCGGAACGGTGATGGTATAGGCGATGTAGTAGGCCGTGGAGCTTCTGTAAAGGTCGACATTGATCGTCGCAGCCGCAGACCCGTCGATGTTCGAGACGAGCAGCGAGTTCACCTTAAAAACCTTCCCAGATGCCGCAGAGTTTGTTGCGATTGCAGTCGCAGAAGTGCCGACAGACTGCACTGCCGTTTTGCCTGTGATAGTCGTCACATTGACGATATTTGGAGCCGCCATTTTTTAACCTCCGAAGATGAGAGCGAACGCAATAGATTTCCCGGCAGTCACCCCGGAGCCGCCCGATCCATTTGCGGCAGCAGTAATCCGACCTTTAGAGTCGACGGTAATGTCTGCCGAAGTGTAAGACCCCGCAGTAACCCCAGAGTTTGCTAGTGTTGCCGTTCCGGTGACATTCGCAGACCCGTTAAAGCTACCGCTGGTATAGGTAACATCGCCCGTCATCCCGATGGTGCGGCCTGTCGCCAGTGTGGTCGCAGTGGTTGCGTTTCCAGACAAAGCAGCAGCAACCGTTCCGACAGTCAGAGTATTGGTGCTTGGGTTATAGGTGAAGGTTGCAGTCGAGTCTTGAAGCAGACCATAGTTGCCAGTGGTGCTATTTGTCGTGTTAGCAAACGGAACTTTAAATGCAGACGAGGTTGTGGATGTCGTAACCGCCACATTCGTCGCATTGGTTGCCGTGGTTGCGGTTGTAGCAGTTGTCGCAGTGGTTGCGTTTCCACTCAGAGTGGCAGTAATAGTCCCAGCCGCAAAGTTTCCAGAAGCGTCCCGTGCCACTACCTTAGATGCGGTATTGGTTGAGGTCGCATCTACCGCAGCAGTGACCGCAGACGAGCCATTGAACGATGTCCCGGTCAAGTAAGAACCAAGCGTAAGAGCATTGGTTGTGCTTGCCGTGACCGTGATGTTTGCCGAGCCGTTAAAAGAGACTCCGTTAATAGTCCGGGCAGTCTGCAATGTGGTTGCCGTCGTAGCATTCCCAGACAGAGCGCCAGAGAATGTACCTGCCGTCAGGGTATTGGTGCTGGGGTTGTAAGTAAACTCAGCAGCAGAGTCTTGCAGTAGACCGTAATTGCCAGTCGTGGAAACTGTCGTATTGGCGAACGGAACCTTGAATGCCGATGCAGTTGCCGAAGTCGTGAGCGTGACATTCGTTGCGTTTGTTGCCGTCGTCGCGCTGGTTGCGCTGGTTGCAGTCGCAGCATTGCCTGAGATTGAGATGTTCCATGTCCCGGTTGCCCCGGTTCCATCCTTTGCGGGAGCATCGTTGGCAATCTCAGCGTTTACAAAGGCCGTCGTTGCAATCTGGGTTGTATTCGTCCCGGTCGTTGCCGTTGGCGCAGTTGGTGTTCCAGTCAGAGATGGAGAGGCCAGCGGAGCCTTTGCGTCCAGCGAGGTTTGCAGACCGTCCACATTCGCAATGATGTGATTGTGTGAATCATCTGCCACTGTGACGGAGATCGAGGTCGTTCCCGATCCAGTGACATCCCCAGAAAGGGTGATTGTCTGATTCCCGGTTAGATAAGTACTGGTGTCGAGCGAGTATGTGTTTGCTGCGGTTTTCTTGAGAAACCCGGAAGTTCCAGCCAGCGATGCGATTGCCGTCAGATCGCCATCTAGTGGTTGATAGGTTGAAGCTGCCGTGTCCGTGTCCAGTGCCTTCTCGCCCGGATAGGTCACGAAAACCTCTTTCGAGCCTGCGCCAAAGTTGACCGCAGCCCCAGCATTGGACGACTCTAAAATCGTCGTGCGAGCGAGCGTCGTGCCTGTGGCAGTGTAGGTTCCGAGGCCGACTTCCCATGCGCCAGTGGCCTGATCGACGATGGCGTAATAAGTAGTGTTGCCGTTGCCAATAACGGAGAACGACTGGAATCCAGAGACCGCCCCCGCAAGGGTAACTGTCCCCGTCCCAGTCGTCGTCGTGGTCTCTTTGACCCGATCTTTTAGGACGAGAGCCATTTAGCCCCCCTTAGTTTTGCAAGCGCAGAGGCGAGGTAACAGTGACTTGGAAGGTTCCCGAGGTTGAACTGACATTGCCGCCAAAGTCGAGATAAGCAACTAGCAGGTCAGTTCCAGCCGTTCCGGTGCTCTTGTAGATCACGCCAGCCGCAGCAGTGATCGTCGAAGATGCCCAAGACACATTACCGAAAGCGATGTCGATCCGGTCGTTCGTCGTGTCTTTGGTCACAGTCACCGCAGTGGTGTCGCCACCGGAGGTGTAACCAGTTCCAGAGACCTCGTTCGTCACATCTGTGCGAACAGTGTGTGTGTCTTTGTCTGGCGTGTAGGAAGAGGTCACCAACATAATTTTGAAGGTGTCGGTGTCGAAATCAATGCCGCCCGTGACCGCTTCGTCGAGGGCTGAGTTGTAAACGAGAGAGGCCATTTTTTGCTCCTTTGCAAAGGTGAGCCAATTTTACCCGCAGAGATAAATGCAAGCAATGAGTTGAACTTCGTTTCCAGCGAAAGATACCGATTCCCTAGCCCTTGCGACCGTGTATGAACGAACTATGGAATCCTCTTGTTTTTTTCCGGTTGAGTTTGCAGCCAAAACCAAAAGATCACCAATCTGGATGTTTCCGTTTTCTGCGCACACATTGATCTGTCCCTCACCAACAGAAGCAAAAGTCACTAGATCATGCGTTGTCATGAAGTGTGTCAAGTCTGATCTTATATGACCATCTTCCCCACGCATAGCAAGAGGAGCATTGTCTTCTGTTAAATCACCGCGAGAAACTAGAACACCGACAGGAGCGCCCGGGCCGGGAGAGACGGTCGTGACGGTATTTTCAATTCCTTTTCGGGCAATCACCTCAACATCACAAACGATGTCGCCTAAATTTATTTGTGCGTCTTTGGGCAGCAGTCCCGGGTGACATCCGGTAAATGGGCCAATTGTGCCAGTCCCGCCTAGATAGACATCGAAACTATTGCTGATGGATGTGTTTGCCGCAAAGTCGCCCCCATAGAGTCCACCAGCACCCCGCACACCACCTCTCCCATTGGTTGCCTCACCGACCATCCCATAGTTGCCCCCAGATGTGGAGTTGACATAGTTCGTGCCTTGAACTGCCGTATACCCAGAGACATAAGTAAAACCACGAACTGCCGTCCCAGACCCAGCTCCACTCGTTCCAAAATAGGCAGCTTCGTTCCCCGAAGAGTCATAAGCCTTGATCGCATTATTCGGGCCGTCAATTAGAACCCGCCCACCAGAAGATTGCGTGTAAAGAGTTCCGACAGTTGCAGTGATTGCAGAGAGCGTGGTCGTTGTAATCCGGTCAGCCTCAATCGTTCCGGTCTTGATGTTAGCCCCGTCGATAAAGGTCGTGCCTGAATCGGTCGTAATGTTTGTGTAAGTGACTAAACCATCAAAATTCTGCCAGTTGAATACCGCTGAAAGCGTGACCGTCTGTGCGCCACCAAAAGTAGACTCTTGCACCCGGAACGAAACCGCCCAGAATTTAGAACCTGCCTCAGTCGATGGATTTGTAGACGGATCAGGAGGCGAGAACGATGTTGACCAGTTTGCGGTAAGAGAACCAAATGACCCTGTGGAGAAATCAAAACTCGATGCTGAAGGTGCAGATGGCGCACTCGCACTGGATAGATTGTAGAAAATATACCCGTTCGCAGACCTCGGAGTTGTCGCTGCCGTCACTGACTCGGTGTCTGTAGTGGCATTTGACCCGGTTGAGAAGCCAGAAGTATTGCCAGAGAAGTCGGTTGCCTTTAGCCAGTAGTAGTAAGTCGTGCCAGACGCAAGACCAGAGTCAGCATAAGTCGACGCTGAAACCGAACCAATTTTGGTTGCAGTTCCTGAGTTGTTCGAGGTGTTTCGCCAAACCTCTGTTTGAAACCAGTCTGTTACCGTCGGATTTGTCCACGCAAGTTGAATTGTTCGATACGCACCAGTTGCTGAGAGAGATGTTGGCGCAGAGGGAGCCGTTCCATCCCCGGTCAAAGTGATGTTTTCCGTGTCGAATGTCGACCGCACTCCGACCACATTCACGGCCCTCACTCGGAAGTTGTAGGTGAGCGTCGGCCTCAAGTCCAAGACATCGAAGATCACCTCAGTGGTCGCAGCCTCGTTATATTCTGAGTCTGTCGATAACTTCCATTGCAGCTCATAAAAATCGACGAACGAGTCTGACGAGGCCGTCCATGTTGCTCGCACATTATTTTGTGCAGTTCCGTCTTTGAGAATCACGGTTGCCTGAGACAGAGAAAGCCCCGTCGGAGCAACCACTGAGAAAGCATTCGGAAGGTTTGTGTTCGGAGCTGGGTCGAAGGGAGACTCTTCATCCGTCGACCAGTCGAAGACGCTCGAATCAGTCTCACGCAAATCTAGGTTGACTCCGATCACCTCACCCTCAAAGGCAATCTGCGAGCCGACCACCTCGAATGGTTTAGACGACCATCCCATGCGAGCGTTGGTGACCTGAATCACATCACCGACTTCTGCCTTCAGGCCGTTAAGTTTGAGAGGCAGTTGAACGGTAATCTGCTGCCTCGCCCGTAGTAGCTCGATCTTGGCGAGACGCTGCGCCATGCTGGGGCTAGTGGTGAAGGGAAGCGAGATGTTGCGCAGTGCCTGCCCATTGTCTTGAGAGGCATAGGTGCTGGAGATGACCGGAGGGAAGTCCGAGCTGATGTAATTGTTTGCAGCGCTCTGAAAAGTGCCTTTGACACCGTTGAAGAGTTCCCGACGAGAGAGGATCGTCTGAATCTTGATGCCTGAACGCAGATCGTCTTCGTCAAAAGTCAGTGTCGGAGACTGATACGCACCCGCATAAATCTTCCACTGGCCTCCGACATAAGTCAGCCTTCCAGCCATTGCGGAGAGCATCCCGTTTAGGACGGTCTCAGGTGTAGCGGAACTATCAAAGACTCCGTGGAGTTCATAGCGGTTTTCCGTCCCGCCTGCTGCGAGATTGACATCCTGATCGCAAATGTTTGCGGCAGCAGTGAGCGCAGTTTCGTCTACCTCGCTTGCGTATGTTGCCGACATGCCGAAACGAGTGTCCGTCAGGTAATCAGAGATGCAGAGGGCAGGGTTTGCAGACCAGACAGTCGTGGTCGTGCGTGGGTCATAAACTTTCTTGCCCTTCACCAGCGCAGTGATGTTCGGGACACCCTGCGGGTATTTATCTGCGTTGTATTCCAGACGGACATAAAGAGAGGCGATCCCGCGCAAGCGATGGTCGGTTGTCCACTTGCCATCAGACTCTGAAACCAGCTCTGAGTAGGCAGTCTGCGAGTCAGTGCCGAGAGCGTATCGGATGCGAGCCACATCCTGATAAGTGCCGGAGGAGACGATACCCGTCGAGACATTCCAGACGACTTCCTCATCGTTGAAAAAGACTTTCTCGACAGAGTTGATCTCATGCCCCGCCAAAGCGATGATGATGTGCAGATATTTATTGTTATCGGTCGCCTCCATGAAGACGATGTTCCCACCGATACGGGTCAGGCCGTAGACCACCCGACGAGGCGCAATGGCCTCCCGGGTCGTGACTGTCGTCCCCTGCTGAGTCAGAGATGAACTGCCCTGCTTGCCAAGAGCTGACGACAGGCCACCGAGAATCAGGTTCGTGACAAATGCCCGGATAAAGGTCATCTGAATTGCAGAAACTGAAACGCCCAACACGGTTCCAGCAGCGGCAAGAGTTCCAGTGATCCAACCAACCCCAGTAGCAACCGCTGCCGCGACTACTGCTAATTTCAAAAGTCTTTTAAAAAAGCTCATATTTAGTCGGTCGTTATATTTACTTGTTCGTTTTGATTATTTGTAGATGGCGATTGGTTTTGAGCGTTGGAGTTTTGCCCCTTGCCCCATGTCACCTGCGAATCTTGCAAGCTCGCCACATACTGCAACCCAACATCACCCGAGAAAAGCCTTTGCTGCTCTTCGTCTGTATACCGAATCTCTCTAGCCCTCTGGAGGTCAATTAGGCGTGACTCATAAGTCAGAGAAACGGTAGATGTCTCGCCATCCTCAACGATCGAGGCCGTATCTAACCTACCCTCGAAAATGAGAACAGGGTCGGAGATGATTGCGTTGTTTTCATCGAAAAATGCCATGTAGACATCAGTCTCATAACCTTGCCGCACATCCGAGAGCGCAAGAGAGATCAGAGACGACGGAACCCCGGACAGGGAGACGGAGATGCCTGCTGCCTTAATCTCCGAAGATTCCTCAATGTTCGAGATTCCCAGCAGAGTCCCCGCCCCAGACCATGTGATCGAGTTCCATGAGAGATTGCCCTGACCTGTCCAGAGATACGCATTGCCAGAGGTGAATTGCCCATACCAAAGCAGCGCAGGCCGAACTTGAGTCGCTGAGATCGCATTAGAGACGCTTGCGGTAATGTCCCGACTCACAATGCCTCCACGCAGGCAAAGGTGAACCCGTAGATGCTGGCCTCGTCGATGTTGTATTCCACCTGATTGCTCGCAAGCCTCCACTGGCCCTTCGTGGAGTTCACATAGATTGCCGCATTATCAGCCGGGGAAGTTCGCAAGTTGGGCCAGATGTCGAAAGTCGCATTCCCAGACCCGTCCGAGTTTGCGTCGTTCAGCACTTTATATAGGCGAGTATTTGAGCCAGTCCCGATCTGAAGCCAGTCGCCAGCCTTCAGAATGCCAGTCTGACCTGCCGTCCATCCGTCGGTAACCAGAGAGTTTCCAGTCTGACTTCCACCCTTAACCAAAGGTGTCCCAGTTCCCACACCACGGGGAGCAATATTGAGCGTGTCCCCAAGCAGAAAAGTGCCATAGACCCCATTCATCTTCAGGAGGAACGCTGCAATCTGCTCTGCGTCTGCTCGCTTCATCGGAGGCATGGTGACCTCTGCCTCCCACCACTGGCCCTGATGCTGATAGACCTGCTGCTGACCTGTGAATGGACTTTGCGAGATGCCGACGACCGATCTCGCACGAATGGTCATGCTGCGGATGCCGATGGAAGGGAAGGTGACTGGATAACTGATCGCCATGTTTATCTCATTGCGTTAGCAAACGACCCGCCCCGCAGCTTGGCATCTGCGACTGCCGCCTTTGCTGCGTTGGAGATCATCGGGAGCATATTCATAACCTCGGCCCGGACAGTCTGCGCCACCCCGGTCGAGAAATTCAAAGACTGGTTAATCACGACAGTTCCACCGCCCATCTGGTCATTCGGAACGATAGAACCAGATCGAGCCGGGACGAATAACTCAGGCCCACGCTCCCCGACCATGTAGGAACCACCTGCCTGCACCGATCCACCGATAGCCTTGGGGCCGGGAGAGGCAAAACTACGGTCGACGATTGGCGCACCCTGTCCAGCAGGCAGCAGAGACGGGAAGAGGAAGTCAAAGAGAGGTTTTGTGATGGTGTAGCGGATATACATCCGAATCAGGTCGGAGATGATCGAGTTCGCCATGTTCCTGAACGCCTCGGTCGCACTCTTCGTGCCTGAGACGAGATCAACCAGCGAATCCTCCAGAGTCATCACCGCACCCTCGGAGAATTCACGGAAAGAGATATTCGCCACGCCAATCTGAGCCTCTAACTCTTTCACCTGCTCCCGATATTGCGCAATGGCAGGCAGTCCGTCCTGATAAGCATTCTCTGCCGCAAAGAGTTTGTCGAGATACTGATCTTGCGTGAGCAGACCACTCTTGAGACCTTCGTCCAGCGCCATCACCTGATTGCGATAACGGTCGAAAGGCGTGTCAATGATTCCTAGCGCTTTGTATTGCTCGACCAGTGCAGCGTTGCGCTCTTTCAGCGCATCAGTCATCTTTTTCTCTGCATCTGCTTCTGCTTTAGGGTCTCGCAGTTGTAACTGCTTTTTCGGCCCCATGCCTCCAGTGACTTGCCCAAGCAGCGCCACATCTGCCGCAGAGAATGTTGAGATCGTGCCTTTTAAGTCTTTCAGACTTTTTGTTAGGCGATCATTCCCTTCGAGAAACTGCGTTGCATTTTTCTCTTGTTTTTTCCCGAAGAAGAGATCGAAAAACGCATTCAGTTTTGGCAGCACCAATTCTGCAAGCGTTGCCCCGAATGTCTTGAAACTGATCGTGAGCTTGTCGAGATTGTTGTTGAAGTCTGCTGCCTGCTTAATAAACTCAGGGCTGAAAGTTGAAGCGTAAGAGTTGATCGCATTCGCACCCTGATTCAACAGAGGAATGAGGTTTGACCCAGATCGGCCCAGCAAGTCTTGCGCAATCTTGACCTTGACTGCGCCATCCTCTGCCCGAGAGAAAGCATTGGAAATCTCGCTGAGAATATCCGTCGTGTCTTTGATGTTCCCGTTTGCGTCTTTGACGGAGATTCCGAGAGCTGCGAATGCGTCTGCCTGCGCTCCCGTCCCACGACTCGCCTCTGCGATACTCTTTGAGAGTTTGATGATCGCATCGTTCATCTCTTCCTGAGATGAGGCATTCAGTGTTGCCGCATTGCCGAGCGCTGAGAGTTTTTCAGCCGCAATCCCGGTGCGCTCCGAGATGTCTTGCAGCTCGTTGGCAGCGTCGACTAAAGACTTCGTGAACGAAACGACCGCAGCGGCAGAGAAGGCAGCAGCAAGAGGGCCAGCGATGCTTTTAATCGACCCTTGCAGCCGCCCAATATTGTCTTGAACTGACCTGAACGCTTCTCTGGTTGCGTCCGTCGCAGTGAGTCGGATATTAGTTTCGTTTGCCATCCTTAATCCTAAAGTATGCGACCCACTCATTAAACTCGTCGAGAGAGATGTCCTCCACCTCTTCGATTGTCCGACCTAACCGATCCGCTAAGGCAATGAGATTAAGCCTGAACGGATCGGATTTTAGTTTTTTTCGGCATCCTCCACCGTGAGAGCCGAGTTCATCATCTCAGCCGCCACCCGACTCACCACCGCAACAGGTTCCCGCATCAGGTGCGGTTTGTCCTCAAGCGTGAAGAGCTTGTCGCCATCTGCATTCTCAGACTTGAGAATAATGAGATCGACCATCGCCTCCATGCTCATAGACCCGGACAAGAAGTCTTTGTGCTTTTTCTGGATACGGTCTACCTCATGGCAGGTCAGGACGGAGACATGAATCGACAGAGTGGCATCATCGCCCCACTCGGGGACGAGAACCACCTTGCGGTTGCGCTGCCGTCTCGCAGCGATGCGCTCACCAAGACCCATTAGACCGTCGTCTCAGAGAGAGCGCCTGTGCCTTGGAAAGTGAACGATGCTTCGACCATGCCATCGAAAGATGCGGTAATGGTCTTGCCCGTCACGATCACGCTGCCCGTGTAATAAGTATCCCCGGAAGTGCTGCCCTCTGGGTAGATGTTAATCGTCACAGTCGAACCAACATCCAGCGCGAGCTGACCATTCGTGTCGGTCTCGTCCCACCAGCAGTCGATCGAACCTGAGAAGGTCTTCAGACCCGCCAGATAGGTGCGAGAAGAATCGCCCATCGAACTGTTTTCGATGGTGTCCCCAGTTTCGGTGATGGTGTAAGAGCGAATCTCAGCAATCGCATTTGCCGAGACTTTGACGGTTCCCTCGGAACCTGCATGAGTTGCCATAATGACCTCCGTTGGTTTGGCTACCTAAATTCTACAATTAGACTGCGACTTCAGCATCGGTTTCTGATGTTGCATAAACGACAGTGAAGGTCAGTCGCACATATCCTGAGACCTGCTCACCCTCGCCTGCATTCATTTCCACCTCCACCGAAACCAGAGTGGAATCTTTCGCAAGACCACCGAATGTCGTGTCGGTCGCCATTGCCTCCTCGACCTCTAGCGAAATCTGGTCGAGCGTGTTGTCTAGGTTTGAGTTCGCAATCGCATAACCTTCGATGACCACATCCAGCGAACGCATCTTCGTGCGAGGTTTGGTGATGGTCGTCGTTTCCACGCCCTCATTGAGCGTATAAACCAGCAGGCCGGGGAGCTTTGGCGCAGCGATAGGGTAAAACCTTGAGCGATACACATTCGCCCCGGTCGTGGTCAGCGAGGTGACCCGTGTCACCACCGCATCTCGAATCTGCTTGCGGACATGGGCCACTATTGCTTCTCCAAGACCAGATTGGTCATGCCTGTGCCGTCTGCCTGAACCACTCTGACCACATAGGTCGTTCCAGTGATGACCAGCGTGTCACCCTCCGCAATCGTTGCGACATCGGCAGTCGGGGCCAAGAATCGGGGTTGCTGCATGGCAAACGGAACCCCGCCAGCCTCTACCTCGACAAAATCATTGTCAAAAATGCCCGAAATGGTCTTGCGAAATCCGCTTTTCGTATAGGTTGCCTCGACTCCCCAATCGTTAGCGGAGACGAAAATGGCACGATCTGCTGCGGTTTCGACTGGCATTTACCACCTCGCAAAAATCACATCCCGGTGAATTCGGGTTTTTTCCTTATACCCGAGCGCTGATAACAATTCTAGCGTTTCCGAGTCATCTACACCATATCTTTTGCCCAGACCCTTGAGTTCCAGACAAATCACCGGAGAGCAGAGTTCAATGGTATGCCTTGCCCCCATCAGTGCCATATGCTCGAAACCCTCGACATCGAGCTGAAGTAAATCCACATCCTCATAGACATATTGGTCTAAAGGGAGTATCTCGAAATCATTGCCCTCTTTGATCTGGTGAGCGCCAATGTTTTTTGGGTCAATGTGATCCATGCTGCCCGTGTAGTGAATCTCGCCTAGACCCGCATTGGTATAAACAATGTTCATTCGGTTCGAGACATTGCGCTGGAGCGCTGCGAAATTGGCCTCGTCTGGTTCAAAGGTGTGAACCATGTCGAACTTGTCCGCAAGAGCTTTAGGCCAGATGCCGACATTCCCACCCGCCTGAACCGCCCTGCGGAACTGCTTGCAGTAGGGAAGAATGATGTTGAGATCGTGAACCTCCCTCAAAACAACGTCCAGACAGACCTCGTCTGCTTCAGGAACCCACCACCCGGAGCGTTGAGTAAGGGAGATCGTTTTGCTGCCACGGTCTAGGTTTGCCATGAAAAATCACCACCTTGTTTTCTGGTTTTATACCGTTTTTGAGATAGTCGGCCTTGTAAGAGATGATCGCTGGCGTGATGTCCTGCCAGTAGGTCGCCTTCTGAATAGTCGACTCCAAATATTCCTGATCGCCACCGGGGAGTAAGAGTTGCTCTTCCTTATAAGCCTCATAGACCCAGCGCATGTCGTCTTCCCAGTACATCACAGAGGATTGCATCGCAAGAGGGTTAGTCTGCCCTCGGTAGACATCTCGGAGGATAACGAAGTCATGCCCTTTTGCGGCCTGTAGGAGATCACTGCAATCACCGACGAGGATGGTGTCCAGATCGAAATATAGAACTGGCCCCCGAAGCTGGAAAATCTCCATCTTCGACCACCACCCGGGCCATCTGTGATTAAGAGGGATTGTGTCGCAGTTGAGTTCTCTGTCCGCAAAGCAGACGAATGGACTGTCTGGGAGAAACCTCTTAACCATTTCCCAGAGCGCATAAACATGGGTCGGAGCATAATCCCCGCCCCCTTTTAAGACGCAGCAGACCGTCGCTTCCATGTCCGTTTAGTCAGCGGAGGTTGATCGGATGTCTCAATGGCGACCGCACGATTCAGCACCGGAGCCTCGTCGCCCGTGTAAACCTTAGCCTTGCGTCTGCCAATCAGCCAGTTTGCGTCGGCCTCTTTCACCTCGATGACATCGCCCACTTCACGATGCTCGCCATCCCAATGAACACCCGCAAGAAGTTCCACTTTCATCATTTCCATGCCTCCTTTAGTCGTCCTGATGCAAATCTTACCGCAGAAGGGTTTCTCAGTGATTTTAAGAAGTCAGTCCACCGAGAAAGGTCTGATTTTGCTCCATGATGAGAACTGGAGAGCTGCGTCTGTGGGCCTTCCCACCAATACTCTCTCCCACCGTGGTCTTGATATTGATCCATGCCGCAACAGATGATCTCTTTAAAACCCATCTGGTCTGCCGCCCAGACCGCTAGGCATCCAGAGAATCCGAGCTGGGGCCACTCACCTGCATGAATCACATCGTCACGGTCTGCCCATTTATTGAGAGGTGTCACCTTCTTGATGTCCCGATAGCCCTCGACGAAGGGCCACATATGCCGATCCACAAAGCAGACATAGTCCAAAGGCAAGATGAGACTGTGCTGGTTTATGCCGATGAGGATGTCGACCTCTGGAATGCTGCGCAAGTCAGCAGGCAGCATCACCCCGCCACCTAGAACTGCGCAAGTCTCGTTCCTGTGAATATCTCTGTATTGATTGATTGTGCGCATAAAAAAAGGGAGAGTGTTGCCACCCTCCCTCCGTTCAGGTTGCTACCACTTAGGCAGTGGTCACATCCTTGATTGCTGCGAAAGACTCAGCGTGACGAACCTTCACATCGACATCTTGATACATGGCGACGCGAGTGCTGCCTGCTGCGGAGCCCGTGTAGGGATCGACCAGCACATCCAGACTGCCCCACATGCCGATCATGAGGTCGCTGAAGTTGCCGAAGACGACCGCAGAGCAAACGCCCGAACTGGTTCCTTTGGTCAGATCGGACGGAACCAGAGTCGTCGAAGCGACACGGTAGCCGAGGATCGTGTTGGTATCGTTCAGGATGAAGTTGCCCTCAACACCGGACGACTGGCGAGCCGTTTGGCGCATAGCACCGACCACCTTGGGGTTAGTCAGGTATGCGAGCGAGCCCGTCAGAGCGTTGTCGATAGACACCTCACGCTCCAGATTCACCAGCGAGGCGTAAGTGATAGCGCCACCGTTGGTTCCGATTGCCACTGAACCGATGCCGTTCGTGCCGAGGATACCCGTGGGTTCGTTAGCACCGCCACCCTCGATCGCCACTTCGTCGATCTTGGCAGCGAACTGGCGCAGCATGTCATCACGGACGATCTGCTCAACGCTGGGATCAGACTGCATCATCAGCTTGCGAGAGATGTCCACGAACTGAGCCAGCGTCTTAGGCGACATCGTCACTTGCGTGAAGATGGGAGCGCCTTCAGGCGAGGGAGCAGTGTTCTCAGCCACGAAACCGACCGAGGTCTTGGTTCCAAGTTTGGGAATGGACACATCGCCCTTGAGACCCTGCATCATGCGAGCGCCAAGCGAGCCGATGGTGAGCATCGGACGCAGAGCGTCGATGAATTCGGCAGCGAGGTGATCGGTTGCGATCAGGTTAGAACCGTTAGCAGGCGAGGTCGTGAGGATGTCACGCTTTGCGAAAACGGTATAAGGAACATAGAAGCCACGAGCCTCTTTGCCAGAGCGATGCGCAATCTCTTGCGAAACCTCTGCCTCGAAGCCAGAGAGACGGCCTGCGGAAGCGCTGCGGATAGCACTGAGCAGCGAATACTGACGGACTTCCTTGGAAGTCATCTCGATTTCAGGAGCGTCGAGAGGTTTGTCAGCGATTTTGTCGAGCAGCATGCCACGGAATTGCTCGATGGAAGCGCCAGAAGCAATGGCCTCGTGAGCGAGGTCACGCTTATTGTGACGAGTGGCAAGGGAAATGATTTCCTGAACTTCTTTGTTGCGCTTGGCAACTGCGGCCTCTGCGGTAACCGCACCCGTTTGATTGTCAGACATAACTACCTCCGTAAATGATGGGGAAACTTCGGGTTTGGCATCCACCGCAGACCGCCCCACTCCGACTTGACTATCGGCAGGGATGGAAACGATTGATGCTTCTACTGGAGTCCAAGAGACCGCACGATAACCACCGTCGACCTTCTGAACCCGTTTGATGTGATAGCCGATGCTCACATTGCCGCGAATACCGTCTTTCACATCATCGTAAATCTCGCTCGCCCGTCCACTTTTTCCAAAGCGAACTTGAGCCCGTAACTTTCGGGCCGATGCGTCGAGTTCTACGCTTTCGATCACGCCAATCTGCTGCGTTGGATCGTGATCCAAGAGCAAAGGCGCACGACCTGAGTTTAGGAAACTCAGATCAATAGAGTCTGCGGAATGGTCGAGAATTTCCATCCCGTTATATCGTTCCACTGGGGTCTCAGAGCTGATAGACATCCGCACACGACGATCATCACCGACGACTGCGTCCATAGAGTCGGCCCGGGTCATGACCTTTTCCGCTTTGCGCATCTCGGTCATTTCCGCAAGTTCGCCCTCTTCAGGTGCTTCGCCAATCTCGACTTCCATCTCTGGTTCCATCTCTTCCTCGTTATGTTGCTTGGAGAAAACGATAGTCACCGACTCCTCGGTTTCAATCACACCTTGAATATGTCGCTTGTCCATACGATCCTCCAATGCTGCCTCGAATTCTATAGGATCAAAATCATGATCGTCTAGCCATTCTTTTGCCTGCTCGACGGTATATCGACTTTCATCGAATCTAATCGCCTGCAATTCAGATTCATCGCCCTTAATGCCGAAGATAAAATCCACCCCCGGCCCACCAGCATCGGTCTCTCTGCGAAATTCCTCATATTGGCTGGGGTCGGTCAGTCGTGCAGCATGTTCGTTCGGATAAGGTCTGGCCTCTTCCTGACGATTATCAATAGAGTCCATTCGTGCTGCCCTTTCTCTGGCCCAAGATTGCCCGGGATCGCCACCCCACAATGCCCAAGCGATACGCCCTGCCGATGGATAACCTTCCCCACCCGGGCTGAAACCCTCACCCTCTTTGTCGACCTCATGTCGGGAGAAATAAGAGTGCATGCGCCTGACGGTATCTGGCGAAACTTCCTGACGGTTTACTAACTGTCGAGCCCTTGCGACGCCGACTTCTGTGCCGCCCCGACCAAACTCTGCTCGCCAATCGAGCCCACGCTGCGCCTCTTTTGCCATCGCCTCTGTGGGTTTGGTGTCCAGTTCCTCACCCTTATACATCGCCATTTGTCGCTCCAGAGATGGTCGGAGGTGCTTGCATCTTCTGCCCGAACGGTTCAAAGGCCATCGTCACCCCGTAACGGGCAGCAATTTCCTTCTCCAGCGCAATCTGCTCGAAGGTTTCCTCGACATCTCGCCCGTAATTATTGGCGACATCCTGAAGACTGAGAATGCCATTCTGGATGCCCATGATCGACGCTGCGATCTCTCGCTGCGGATCGACCCAAGAGAAACCCCGGCCCCGGAACTGTGTGCCGTCCGAGAATTTCCAGTATTTAGTGATCGGCAGCGAAACTCGGTTCGCAGTCATGACCTGCGTCAGCCATGCCCGGAAGATTGGTTCGACGAAATGCTGGATCATGAATCGCTGAAGACTGCGATAGTGATCCCGATCCGCAAGTTCTCCCGCCCTAATGCTTGAATATGAGACTGCCGTCAGATCGTTGGCGAGTGCGTAGTAAGACACCCCGAGGCCAGAAGCGATGCCACGCAAAATTGCTCGCTCAAAGTCTCCGAATGCAGAGGTCGGGTGATTCGGGTCGAATGCCTTAAAGTCCACCCCAGCCGGGAGCTGATGGAAAGTCCCGGGTTCGGCATTCATGATAGGCGTGAATGTGTCCTCTGTGTCGTCAGGAACGAACCCATCGCCAGCCGGGGAGGTGAAAAATCCCATCTTTGCCGCCCCGGTTCGAGCTGCGACCAGTTCGGCCTCACGGTATCCGTGGAGCATCTTGAGCGACTCGATTGCAGTGGAAACCCAAGGGACACCCCGAGTCTGTTGCGCCCGATCTGGCATGTAAATGTGCAGAATCTTCTCTGCCGGAACCCGGACATGCTTGCGAGTGTAGGTGCTGGAATATTGGTCATCGCCCGGGTGCTGCGTGAGCATCCAGTAGGCCAGAGGTTTGCGGTAGGCATTCAGTTCCACGCCCATCCGAATCTGATGCCCGTCTCTCAGTGCCTCGTTTTTAAGTTCGTCTAGCAGATCGGGTTCGATGAATTCAATCGCAAAACGGTCTGGGTTGTCATAGTTGACCATGCGCACAATGACTTCACCGTCCCGGGCCAGCGACTCCATGGCGAGCTGCTGCGCATCCACAAAACTCATTTTCCCGTCGACAGTGCAGTTTCCCATCCGACACCAGTTCGCCCATGCGCTCTCGACGATGGAATTCCCGACCGCATCGAAAGTGCCGTCGTCGTTCCGGGCCTTGCACTGCATCGTGATGCCCTTCTCCCCGATCACATTGGTCTTCAGGAGGTTGAGATAACGACGCATGTATTCGTTGTTGCGAGATAAGTCCCGACTGCGGTTTCGCAAAGTCTGGATGGCATAGCGGATTTCCGAGTCAGGCGAACGCTGGGAGGTGACGAAGTCCCCGAACAGGCGACCCATCATGGCCCCCTGATAGTTTCGCTTTCGAGCTGGCGGTTTCTGTCGCTTAAACAGGTTGAGCAAATTCATAGAAACCTCACTTTGATCGTTGCGCCCGTGTCCTGCTTCCGGGCAATCCGCAATTCTGCCTGCTCTTTGGCGACCTCCCTGCGGAATTCATCCCTCGCCCGAATCAGCTCGTCGAAAGAGAGTTTCGTCAGAGAGCGCCCTGCGACCGAGTAGTTCGCCACATCAGAATCGGCCTTGCCCCTCAAGATGCTCTCGATCTTGTCGACCATGACCTCTGCAAAGGTGCGGGTGTCCGTGTTATATGCGTCCAGATCGGCAATGATCTTCCACTGCCCACGCTCTAGGACAATCCGACTAGAGTCCGAGGTTCGGATCACCTCCAGTTGCCAGAAGTAGTCTGCCGCAATCCAATCTGCCGAGCTTGCGCTGGCGACCGTGAAAAGGAAATCTGATTGGTAAGCAGTGCTGGAAATCTGTATTTCGTGAGCGCCACCCTTCGACCTTGCGACATAAGTCAGCGAATAAGCGTCGTTCGGGTAATCAGATGAAAGATCAGTTCGTCGCCATTGCACAAAGTCGCCCACAACCATTTGCTGGGGTTCGACCTGTGGAGATTGCGAGGCATCGTATAGGTTCGCCATATTCGCTCCGGGCAGTTTGTCCCGATTTTACCTCCAACCATTGACAAAACCAGAGTTTCTTACTGGTTGTCTGCGAGATACTGTCGGAGGCGGTTCAGGAGGGTTCTCTTTGACCATCAGTTGACGATCCGCAAGAGAGTTAATGTTGAGGTTCAAAATGCCGAACGCTGCCATCGCATAGACCCGACAGTCGAGCGCCTCGTTCCGTGGTCGAGCCTTGACCCACTCCCGCCTTGCAAAACCTTTGTGATACCGCACGACGAGTTTTTCAGCAGTGAGCTGCCGGAAGTATTCATCAGACCTAGTGGTCGGAAAGTGGCAATATCCCGGCCCGGGTTCGTTAATCTTGAGTCTGGAATAGAGCAGTTCCTTGGCTGAATCCACGCCAATCGGGAAGAGCTTAATTTTCCCGATGTTATTCCGAGATGGTTTCCCGACCATCGGTTTTCCCTCGCCACCGACACCCTTAATGGCGAAAATGCGCTTGCCCTCTCTAGGCCGCACATAGTTATAAACAGAGTTTGTGTGATGGCCTCCAGAGTCGATGCAGACCGCCCGGACATGCAGACTTTTGCCGTCTTCCCTCTCAAACTCTTGCGCGAGAATCGAGTCCAAATCTGACCAGACCGCAGGCGAGGATGGGTCTCCGTATACCGTCCGATAGTCTAGCGACCATGATTCCTCATCTCGGCCCCAGCCAACAATCTCCACTTCGAGACGGTCGTCTTGCACATCGACCCCAGCCGTTAGCATGAGAACCCCAATCTCCAGCGCTGGCCCAAAGTCTTCTCGCCTCTCTGCGACCTGATAATCGTCCACGGCCTCGCCCTGCTCTTCCCATGTTTCACCCAGAAAGGTGTTGACGAATACCCGGAGAGTGGCGGGTTGCTTTTTGGCCTCTAGGAAGTCTCGCACCGCAGCCTCCATCGGAACCCACGGAGAGTAAAGGCCGGAGATGTGAAACCCTGCGACCTTTTTGGTTTCCGCAGTCGCAATCCACTTCCCCTGCCTGATCGCCCGGACACGCTCCGCATCCGTCCACAATGCCCCGCAATCCTCGCATGTGTATTGCGCATCTTCCGGTTGCGTCCAGCGCACCTGCGCCCATTTCAGCGTTTGCTCATGCCCACAATGAGGGCAAGGGACGAAGTAAAAACGCTTGTCCGACTCCTCGAAGGCCATCTCAATGCGAGAAACCCCCTTCACCGTAGGCGTGGAGACCAGACCGATCTTGCGGTTCCAGAAGGTCGTCGCCCGTTTTCTGGCGAGAGAAACTGGATCACCCTCTGAGCCTGCGCTGATAGGGTAACGATCCACCTCGTCGCAGAGAACCAGACGCACCGGACGAGAGGCCAGCGACGAAGGTGAGTTCGCTCCGCAGGCCGTGACATGCCCACCCGGGAAGATTTTATGCAGGGTCGTGTTGCCTGAGTCCCTCGCTCTCGGGTCTTGCACTAAACCTTGGAGGGTAGGGGTATCTCTGAGCATCGGGGCCAGCCGGTCTTTAGACCAAGTCTGCGCCATGTCCAGCGTCGGTTGCACGACCAACATTGGAGACGGGTCTTGAGCAATGTGATAGCCGATGATGTTGTTCAGAATCTCCGTCTTGCCAATCTGTGCGGACGACATCACCACCACCGTCTCTATTGCAGGGTCGGCAAAAGCATCCATGATGCCCCTCTGATACTCAGCCCGAGAAGTAAGCCACTGCCCGGGTTCGGCAGATGCCTCTGGGGATAACTTGCGCTCTTGGTCTGCCCAGTCGGAAACCTTTAGGTCAGGAGGCGGTAGAAACCCCCTCCGAACTTTCCTCAGAATCCCCGCTGCTGACTGATAACTCATGGAGCGCCTCGTTTATGGATTTTTTCAATAGAACCTTGACCTCGACCAGAGAATCTGCCGCAAAGATTTCCGGCCCGACTTTGGCAGGGATTGCGAGCAGTTTCGCTCTACAGTTTGCAACCAGCTCAGACCACTCCCTCTCGATCTGGTTTGCCTCCACTAAAACACCCTGCGCCTGCGCCAGCTCCGTCTCTGCAATCCCAGCTTCAGCCACAATCTTGCGCCTCTTTGCTTCCTCTATGTCGATTGCCCCTGCGTCGCCCAATAAACTGTTGACCTGCTTTTTTTGCAGGTAGGTGATGACATCTGCCGACTCATACTCATTCCCCTTCGCTCCTCTGCGCCTCGTCATGACCGGGAAACTCGGGTCTTTCTGCGCCTGAGTCAGCCACTCCTCAGACTTTCCGAGTATCTGCGCTAATTGTGTTTTGTTGACGATCATAGTTTTTCTTTATGCAAAGACAGTATCTAATAGCCTGTGCCTAGGAGAGAATCGGGGTCGCGAATTACCCTCATCTTGGAATGCTCTAAAAGGACCCAAATGGGGGGGGTTATCGTGCGGTAGCGAGCGCATTTGCCAGATTCTCTCGGAACTTCTTAGCGAACCCGTCATTGCGAGAGAAGACTGCTCGCCTGCCGATCTCAGCGAATGGGAACAGTGGCGTGTATTGAGCGTCGTCTGAGTAGAGCGCAACCAGTCTGATCTTCTGTGACCGAGGTTTGCTGGTTGGTCTGGCGTTATTGTCTTTAGTGCGACCGTATCGCTCCCAGATACCAGCAGGGCCGTCTCTCCCGTTTGGAGTTCCGCTGAAGTATTTCTCATTGTCCGCAAGGATTTTTTTGACAAACCCTTTGCGCATGTTCCCGTATCGGTTGAGTCTTGCATACTGAGTCGACACCAGCAGCGCTCGCTTCTCAGGGAAGCGTGTGCCACCAGCGATCATGAACTTCATATATTTAGCCTGAGCCTTGTCAATGAAGATGTCGACCCAGAGATGTCGCTTGTCTGACTTCTTATATTTGAATCCTCGCTGAGTGAAGCGTGTTGCTCCACCCTCGAAAGTCTTGTCAGTTTCTTGCGGCATGATCTGACGAGACAGGTTGAACGCAATCTGGTTGAGAGTCTTACTGACCGCAAAGGGTATCTGGTCACGCTGCAAGTAAGTGAGCTTGCGTGAGAGCTGATCCAGATCGTCTTTGACTGAGATTCTCATTTGATCCTGTACTGATAGACCTTCACCTTGCCTTTAGTCCCGACTGGTCTCTCAATCTCCTCCCGCAAGACCTTATCGTCCGCAAAGAGTTTCGAGAGCGTCATCTTGACCGTCTCATGCTTGGTGTTCAGTTTGTTGGTGATGTCCCTCGCAGTCAACGGTTGATTGATCGCAATGGTGTCCAGTATCTGCTGACGAATGCTCATGATTCCTCCAAAAAAAAATGCCCGAGAACAAGTCGGGCATAAAGGGAGGGGAGAAGTCCCTACACAGGAGAAGACACCACAGTATGCCCGAGATGAGTATATCGCAAGAGTTTCCTAAGATACATCTACTATTTTATGCGTCCACCTATTCGCTACCTTCCTCCACCCGATGACCCAGACCGTCCAGCCTGCCTTCCTGACTGCGTCAATGGTTTCTATCTCCGCAATCTTTTTCACCCGGGCTGAGATGTTGGTGTAACTGGTTGCCTGCACCGCAAGGGTTTCCCCGTCTCTGATCGCAAGCAGGTCTATAAACCCGAACAGGTCTTGCCTGATTCTGGCGTGAGGGTTCCACTTCTCCACGACTGCGACAGTCCACCCCTCTGCTCGCAAGAGTTTTAGAGTGAGCTCAGTAGGGCTGGCAGCCACGACAGTATTTCCTGAATGGTTTCCACCGGATGTTGGCAGCGCAGCGTGAGCAGGCCATCCATCTATATTTCTTGATCTTCATGGCGCAATTCTCAAATTAACAAAAAAATATATTCAGTGTTTTAGTCACCGCAGAAGCAGGGTATGGTTTCATCGTGGAATAGTTGTGTTTGATTTTGAGAAAAAGTTACCATTTCCGCATAACTAGGTCGGTCTTTCCTAAACTTTGCGCCATCAGGCCGAGAGGCCAAGGCCAAGGCCAAGGCCTCCATTTTTGCCCACCATACTGCCCTTTCAGGTTTTTCGTGAATTAGGCTCAAAATTTGCCCCCCCCCTTTCAAAAAACACAGATCACAATTTCCATGCATCGTGACACCGTTCATGTTTGGTAGTTTTAGGTCAAACGACTGTTTAGACCAAAAATCGCCAACATCTTTTTTTGTGACTCCAGCGGCTACCAGCGGAGTCCGATCTCGTGCAATTTTTGCGGCCCTTCTTTGCTCATCTGCTCTAATTCCAACCCAATCCATATTTTCATTATGTTTCCACCCAAGACTTTTTAAATACTTGTGGATCGTTCTTATTTTTAACTCAACAGTGCAAAATCTAGTTACTGGATTGGGTAAATATTGTTTTTTTCTAATCAAAGCCTCAAATGGCTCCCCATTTCTGCTGGCTGTTTCAAAAGTTACTTGCTTAAAAGATGGGTCAGCATCTCTAAATTCAAGCCAGTGAATCTCAACACCCCAGTTTTTCTCACAATCACGGACAAACTCTAGGGTCGCTTCTTCTTCTTTGCCTGTGTTAGCAAAGCAGACTATCGCATCCTCTGGAAGCCCTTGGTTAGCCTGTAAGACCCTCCAGAGCATGTAAGCAGATGTCCTGCCTCCGGAGAAAGAGATGACGGTAGGCTCGTCAATTAGAAAAGGGTTTCTCATGGCGCAATTCTCAGATGATCGTTCTCGAATAGCCACGCAATCGTTTTGCGATGCGACTCTTCCCACATCTCTAGCCTCTGGAACTTAGCCAGTGCCGCACCTTGGTCTAGTTCATAGTGACAGGCATGACAGAGTGCTGCGATCCGGTAGTCGTGGGCCTTTATGCCCTTCCCCTTGCCGTCTCTGAGTTGGTTACTGTGCGCTGCCACCACTGTGCCATCCGACACTCCGCAATGTTGGCAAGGTGAGTTGCGCACGACCTCAAGAAGCGTTTTGTTGCGATACATTTGCCCTCCGTTTGCAGTATCTTTCACACCCGCAATTAGGTTCGACCTTCCAATCATCACCCTCATACTCTAGCGACTCAGCCAGCTCTTTGCGCAAAACCTTGCAATCCTCACTCATTAGGATGCGCAATCGGCAGGCAGGGCAGTTGGTGTTGAAGGTGAAGACCTTAGAACACTCAGCGCACGACACGACTGCGCTGCGCCAGTCTGAATGGATCGTGAGCAGCGATACCAGTGATCGGCTGCCTTTGCGATTTCCACTTGCCATCCGTTCTAATAAGCGTCGGTTTTGTGTGCCTGAAGCGTTTTTCTATGTGATAGAACTGCGCAATCTCTTTCACCATATTAGTCGCCTCTTTATGAGTGCATTTTGCCTCTTTGCAAATTTCTTCAATCGTCGTTCCCTCACGCATTAAGTGATAAACGATTTTTGTTTTGCCCTCTAATATCATTAATATTCCCCCGCAATATTTGAAAAATCGATCCAGCCACCCTTGGGTTTTGGAATAGGAACTTCTTCTACCCTCTTCTCAGCAAACTCCGACACCTCTCTGGCGAGCGTCTGAAAGACCCGATACTTGTAGAACCCGATGCTCACCCTCTCGTCCACCTCCTTACCTGCCTTGTTAACCGCCCGGGAAGGCATCAGATCGGGTCTCTGTGCCTCTTGCAGAGCTTTGGTAACCCTACCCCAGCCAGACTCGTCGTGAAGGGCATGTAGAGCGTCGTGTAGAGGTTTCAGTTTTTCGGTGTAGCGGGTGATCTTGCCGTTCATGTCGGCCCCCTTGCCGTAGTGGTATCGGCAGTAGTAACTCGAATTGTCGCCAGCAGCGTGAGACAAAGACCCCGGAAAAACGCACCCACCTGCTGCGCAATCGTGATTGCTAAACGGTTTTGCATCCAGTAAGTCGTCAATTTTTTTGCGCATGATATTTCCCCTCGATAATCTTCACAAAATTATTTGGCCTCAATACCCATTCCAGCTCGCACTCGAATGGCCTTCCATCCCTGCTTGCGGTTTTACCCATGAGAAAGGGAGATGCTTTCACGAACCGAAAGAGTTTGCGAAACCATGCCAAACCCTCATCCACGGTCGTGAGCTTCTCGTCAGTCATGATCTCTCGCCATCTGGCCTTTAGGAGTTTCGCTCTCAGGTCTGTCCACTTCACGACCTGTGGCAGCTCTGGAAGCATTTCATGCCAGAGATCAATGACCGCCTGATGGGGACAGTCGGGAACCCGTCCCGACGAAGACGCAGTAGCGTCGCTTTGTTTTATATCTGGGTCTTGGGTATTGGGTTTTGGGTTTTGGGTAGCATTGCGTTCGCATTGCGTTCGCATTGCGTCTGCATCCCTCTTTGCCCATCTAGCATTAGCCGCATCCCTTGCCGTGCCTGACTTTGAGAAGAGTTTGGCAAGTACCATCTCGCATTTTTTGTTTACGAACGCGCCATCAATTTCTTCAAAAAATTCCTCAAGCACTCGACGAAATGCCTCTTTTTCATCCTTCGTCCGAACTCGAACCAGACGCATAAGCTCGTCTCTAGACTGAGTAAAAGGGCCTTCGTTTAGGTAGTAGGAATCCAGCAGCAGGCGGTATATTCCATGTTCGACGAATGTGAGATGCATCGTGTCTCGTCGATAGTCACCAACATGAAACGGGTAGTAATGCATAACAATCTCCATCGGTGCTGGCCTATCCGGTGGAAATTCCGGCAGGTCAGCCCCAAGAGGGGTAAAAAACGGTCAGATAGACCAGCCCGATAGAGACTGTCACTCTAACCTGCTATGCGCTTTCCACGGCGCAAGATAAAGATACCACGAACCTCTGATCTGTGTCTTAGGGTTTCCCCTAGTAGAAAGTGCTTGACGAGAGGGTTTCTTGGAGAGATACTTTCTTCACGGTCGACACTCCAGACCGTTTTTTAAAGGAGAAGACGAAATGAACTCACACGAAAAAATTATCACCGAGTTGCTTGATCTGTTAACAGAGGCTCAGGACTTGGGGCTGACCTTTAATGTCGGTAGCGCATACATCAGCCGTCAATACATGAATAAGCAATGTGATCTAAACACCCGCATTCAAGCTCTTAAGCGTGAATGGAAGGCCGCCACCATGCCGACCGAGACAGTTACCGCAGAAAATACCAACAAATAAAAACCGGGGGCTTCGGCCCCTCACTCACATGGAACACGATCATTTTTTAGGAGACAGAGATGGTGAATCACGACATGAAGAGTCGGATTGGATTGACGAGTGGAAGCAGGAGGTTGCACCGTGGAGAGACACTTGCGCAAAAGATTGGCGCATGTTTTTTCTTTGCGACCCTGTTCACATTACTGATGACTTTATAAAACGAGTAGAGCAATGCCTTTCTGGAACCTCTACCGTTTCTATAGACGATGCGGTTTCCGCATCACCCTTGCAATCAAAAAAGCCTACACACAATGGAGACGCTAATGGATAAGATCGCAAAAGCCTTTGTCGCTGCGCAGAAGCAATTCTCGCCAGCGCTCAAGACCGCCACAAACCCGCATTTTCGCTCACGCTACGCTGACCTCTCAGCCTGCGTCGAGGCCGTTCTAGACGCTCTAAACGCCAATGGCATCGCCCTCATGCAGACCTGCCATGAGTGTGAGACTGGAGTCATGGTCGAGACCGTCCTGCTGCACGAATCAGGTCAGACCCTGTCTGGAGGGAAACTGCATGTGCCTGCCGCAAAAAACGATGCTCAGGGATACGGTTCAGCGCTGACATACGCTCGTCGTTATTCCTTGATGGCCTGCTGCGGCATCGCCCCGGAGGACGATGATGGAAACTCTGCCAGCCGCAAGGTCGCAGACCTCAGCAAGCAGTTCGAGGCCGTCACCACTGAAGATGAGCTGAAGACCCTCTGGGCCAGCTTGGATAAAGACCAGAAACTCGCATACCGCAATCTCGCCACCCAGACTAAAGAGAGGATTTCCAAATGATTCACGACGACCCTGCCGCAAACCTCGTCGAGCTGGAGAACGCTGCGCGTCAGCTCCGATCCCACCTCGCCAACATGAAAGGTGTCGATCTCGACGCAGTGAACCGCATCGCTCTCAGAGCGCAAGATGCCTGCTGGGAAATCCACGCATGGGCTACGCAAAACTCTGCTGATGCTGAACTCAAAAAAAATGAGGGGTTATTCCATGATCTTCGCAAGATCGTTTTTGGCGACAAGCGTTAAGTTTGTGTGGGGAGTCGTGACTGGTGTCGGGGTCTCTGTAGCAATCATGTATATGACCCCCGGCATCACCTCGAACGATGTCATCAATGCTTATGAACGAGGCCAGAAAGAGGCATTGAAGACAAATCCACCGAGTGAAAAACTAGAAGCAGTTTGTCTAGGTTTATGGGCGGCAAAGCAATAATTCGCCCTCTAGCAGTCTTGGTCATTGTTTATATGATCTGGCTTTTTATTTAGGATAAAGGAGAAGAGCACATGATTTCATTGAGAGAAGCAGCAAGCGATCTATTAAATGTTGTTGATTTCGCTATTCAATCCGGAGCTTGGAAAGTTAATTTAGGTTGCGATCCTTTTCTTCAAACTCTCAGACTTGCAAGCGCTCTAGAAAAACCTGAGAAGGAATGGGTTGGACTGACTACAGATGAAATCTGGAAATGCAACAAAGCCAAGACTGGCAGTGTTGTTGAGTTTCACATTTGCTCTGCACATCAGAATGTAATGGATTTTGCGAAAGCCATCGAAGCCAAAGTAAAGGAGAAAAACACTTGAGCCAAAACGAATGGATTCTGGATCGCCTGCAAAAGCGTCCGATTACCGCACTAGATGCTCTTGAGGGTTGCGGATGCTTCCGACTAGCCGCCCGGATAAATGAATTGCGACAGCGAGGGCATAACATCATCACGGAGAAAGTCGAGATGTTCGACAAGAGCTTTGCTCGTTACCGTCTGGTGAGGCCAAAATGAGAGAGATAAACCCCCAACAGGGAACTGGCGCATGGTTTTCTGCCCGAACCGGGAAACTGACCGGAAGTCGCATGCGAGCTGCAATGGCCTACCTAAAAGCCAAGAAAGACGGTCAGCGGGAAGATAAAGCAGAGCGCAAAAACCTCAAGATCGAGATTCTCTCCGAGCGCTTGACCGGAGAGATCGTCCAGAAGTATCGGAACGGAGCGATGGAGTGGGGCATAGAACACGAACCACTCGCAAAGGCCGAATATGAGATCAGGACAGGGCGCAAAGTCTCTGATGTGGGGTTCATAGATCACCCGACGATAGAGAACCTTGGAGCCTCTCCAGATGGGTTTGTAGAGGATGGGCTGATCGAGGTGAAGTGTCCGACCACTGCGACGCATCTGGAATACATCCTCGACGGAGGCATCCCGGCAGAGTATGTGCCGCAGATGACTCTCCAGCTACTCTGTGCAGGTAGGGAATGGTGCGACTTTGTGAGCTTTGACCCCCGGGTTCCCGATCACCTGCAATTATTTGTGCGCAGGTTCTACCCGACCGAGGCGCAGAAAGAGGAAATTGAGAACGAGGCCCGTCAGTTTTTGGCTGAGATTGACGGCCTTTTTGAGATCATCAGCCGAACGGAGATGGTAGAAAATGACATTTGAGAGCGTTGGGAAGTTCACACTCGGAGCGAATAAGTTTCGCAAGACTGAGAAGCAACCGACCCATACCGGGAAGGTGACCATAAACGGAGAAACCTACCGCATCAGCGGATGGTTACGGGAAAACGAGAACGGGAAATATATCTCTGGCGAGGTTCAGGTTGCGACGGAACCTTCGCAGGGTATGCCTGCCAAAGTAAGCCCGAAGGTCGGTTTTGACGACCTAGACGAACCACCGTTTTGAGGTCATGGCTGGCCCAGCGTCCCGAGATTCGGGTGATTAAACACAAATCATGCTGGGTCAGCCACCAACAGACCGCCAATGTAGGCAGTGAATTCGTTCTCTGAAGAGGACGATTTTGCCTCCATCGTAAAGTCGTGCGAGGCAGGGATCGTGAATGGAACCTGCAGAGAGTAGGTGAGCTGCGAGGTCACGAAGGTCGACTCGAAGAAGTGTATGACACCAGACGAGTTGCGCAGGCAAGCTCTCAGGAACCCATATTTGTTGGAGTTGATCGTCCCCGAGGTGACCGAAACCTGCGTAATGTAGAGCGCATAGTTTCTCGGAACCGAATAGATCGCAGCCTGATGGACACCATAAGTTGCCTCAATAAACGCATAAGTCGTCCCTCCGTTGGAGATGGTGATGTTGCCTGCGTTATTCCCCGAAGTGATGCGAGCGTCGTTTATACGCAAGAAACTATTTGTGGTCGTCACCGGGGTCTGACCGTCCAGCTCGATTGTCTCGGTGATGATGTCCCGGTTCGTGTCTAGCCCCGTCAGCATGACCGACATGGTGTCAGCAGCAGAGGCAGACACCAGACTCATCTGCACCGCAGAGGCCGGGAATGCGTAGATGCCACCTCCGTCGTTCGCAATGGTCTCATAAGAGGTTCCCACCGTTCGATTGAACCCGAATAGATGGACAGTCTGGCAATCAGGGTGAATGCCTCGCGCAGCGTCTAAAAAGACATGGCGGGAAGATGCAGAGTCGAGCAGTTGGATCATAAGTCCTCCAGATAAAGTTTGCGCTCGTCATTACGCCTCTTGACGAGTCCCGGTAAGACTTTCCCGCCAGCCTTAGTCCACATCAGAAAGGCATCAGCAGCGCCCTCAAAATCGCCTCTATTGTGCTTCTGTCTGATGGTTGATCGCTGATAAGACCCCAGTCCGACATTAAAGCAAAAAGAGACGATTGCGTCGAAAGCGTTTTGACGGCCCACCAGATTAGGGCTAAGTCGAAGAGCACCACGCTCAAAGCGAACCAAATCTTTCTCAAGGAGCGCCAAAACCTCCTCCGTCTCCCACTTGCGATTATGCTCTGGTGAGAGTGGAAATTCTCTGCGCAAGAGTCCGGTGTATCCATCTTTGCGAACCATTGGGAGTTTGATCTGGTCATGGTATAGCACTGAACCTACGCCAATCGTCCAGACATGGGCAGGGCAAAGATAGGGTCTGAGCTTCAGACCCTCATGATGAATAATCATCTTCTTTGCCTTGTCGGAGACCCTCACTTCTTACTCCACTGCCTCGATCCGAACCAAAACGAAATGATTCCAGAGAGCAGCGCCATCTCGTCGTCAGAGAAGATGATGTCTGAGGCCATGATGAACTGCTCGACCGTCAGCGCTCCGAGCCCTTCCTTAAAGATCAGGAAATAGGCGAGCCCCATGTTGATCGCAACCAGTTCCAGCACGAAGATAAAGGTGACAGTCGGTCGCACAATCCCGTTGAGGTTGACGACCCAAGTGGATGCCCGGGACATAACTGCCTTGTCGTGATCCAGCGCATTTCCTTGCCTCTGAGCGTCGGTCTCCATCGCAATCTGCTCAGTCTTGATTTCCTCGATGCGAGCCTGTGCCGCAAAACCTTGCGCAGCCAAAGCCAGCTCACGCTCAGATTGCATCTGTGCGAGCTTGAGTTCGTGAGCCTTGTCCGCACGATCTTGCATAAACTCCAGCGCCTTTGGCAGACCGGAGACGAGAAAACCGAAGATTGACGAGATAAGACTGAGCATCACAAACCCCTATTGATAATGATTGAGACCATGAACCAGATCGCTACGCCTCCGACAAAGAGAACCAAGAGACCGAGAGACCAAGAAGTCACGGCATCCACAAACTCTTTTCTGGCCCTCGCCTGCGCATAGATCGCTCGCTCACGCCTTTCTTTAATCTCCCGACGCATCTGGTAAAACTCTCGCAGACCGTCCATCCCGAGGTGAGAGAGGCCACCATAGAGGAATTCATGCCGCAGCTCTTCCTCCATCTCTTTGAGCTTCTGCTTTGCGATCAGCGTGTCAAACGCTGCTGCCGTGTCTGACTTGAAAGTCAGTTTTTTGAAGATAGAGGGCTTTTCCTCTGCCTTCTCCGACTGCGCAATGTATTCGTTTAGGTCTGAGACTGCGCCAGCCCACTGCGAGAGCTGCGAATAGACATCCTGAACCTCACGACCGACCTCGACGGCCTTCTTGATTCCGTTCCAGATTCCGGTCGCCAGTGCAAGGGCTGAGACCGGATCAATCACGACTTACCCCCGACTGGAGAAAAGGGAATAAATTGCGAGACCAGCAGTCCAGAGCATAGAGACCGCAATGGCGATCCCTGCGCCAACACCTCTCCACTGCGTGAGAGACTTTTTGAGAACCTCGACATCCTGACGGACGGCATGGTTCTCTGCTTTGATTTCCCGCAGCATGCGCATAACTTCTTCATGCTGGGCCTCCAATCTGGCTAAACGCTCAATGTCTTCCATGTCAGAATTTTCTGAAGAATTTAATGACACTTCAACGGTTTTCGACAGAAACCACAAAGGTTCGCTCGTCCGTCCTAGCGGGAGATGAGTCTGTGGTGATGCGACAGGCGACCTTATAAGAAACGCCTGCTTTGCCGCCTGAGAGCCAGATGGTCGCAGTCGTCGCAGTGTAAGAAGTCGTGACATTCGTCAGACCCGTTTCCACCGTCCAAGTGACCGAGGCAATCTCTTCCTCTCCAGTAAACCAGTCTGACCAGTCGACGGAAAAGTCTAGTTGAGCGTCTGGGTCTTTAATGAATGTCGTCATGCTGCCTCCAGCGTCCTATTTTCGGCCTCGATCTGCCAAGCTCTCGACTCAGCATCGACCTCTTGAATTCTAACCTCTGCCGCCACGAAAACTGTGCGATCCAGAGAGATATACACCTGACTCGCAGTCGCACTCGGAGCCGATACAGTGACCGTCCCGACAGAGGCCGAAGCGACCACGGAAACGGATACCACCACCACCGGAGCCGATACAGTGACCGTCGGCAAAGACGCTGATGCCGTTCCCGGGGAAATTGCCTCTGCTTCTGGCGCACTGACAGTGACGGTCGGAACGGTCGCAAAGGCATTCGCATTCGCAGCATAATCCGCAGTCGGTGCGGAGATGACCACCTGACCGACGACCGCAGAGGCATTTCCAACACCACTCGCAGAGGCCACTGGCGAGACGATGGTGACCGTGTTGGAGGCAGCGGAGGCCACTGCACCACCCGTTGCGGTAGAGGCTGGGGCAGAGATCGTGACGGTCGGCAAAGATGCTTGCGCCAGCGCAATGACCTGAGCAGAGGCGGTAGGTGCAGAAACTGTGACAGTATTAGACGCAGCCGATGCCGTAGAACTGACGACAAGCGTCGGAGCAGGTGCAGAGACCGTGACCGTAACCAGATCTGCCGAGGCCGTTGCCGCACCAGTTCCGGTCGCTGCTGGAGCAGATACCGGGACTGTTGGTAGAGATGCAGACGCAGTGACCGCAGCACCACCCGTTGCCGCGGGAGGCGTGACTGTGATGGTTGGCAGAGATGCCTGCGCTAGATCGGAGACCGTTGCAGATGCGGCAGGACTGGAGACCGTGACAGTGATTAGCGCACCGGAGGCATTAGCCGCCCCAGTAGCAGTCGCAGCAGGGCTAGAGACGGTGACGGTGTTAGATGCTGCGCTGGCGACTGCGGAGCCTATAGCCGTTGCCGCAGGCGAACTTACTGTGACTGTATTAGATGCCGCAGAAGCGACTGCGGAACCTACCGCAGAGGCAGCGGGAGATGTAATTGTGACGGTCGGTAGAGAAGCAGATGCCGTGGCATCTTTGCGCCCAGCATCAGCAAATGGAAACGCTGAGAATGGGTAAAAGCCAAACATCAGACAGGCCCAGCGGACGAGCCGCCAATGGTGATTTCAGGTTCAGTCGTTTCTATTACTTGCCCATGCATCGCACACTCACACTGCACCCATGAGCGTGAAGCGTGATCCCAGTTTGCCTGATGTCCGTCTATGTCTGCAGGTTTTGGATCACGAATAATCCACTCCCAGTTTAGCCAGACGAGTTCCTTACCGTCGGGAATATCTGTCGGAGGATCGGGGACTAGAACCCATCCGTTTGTGCCGTCTGTCTGAGGTTTCGGGATCGACCCGTCTTTCGTGAAGTGTGGCATTTATTGATCCTCAAAAGCAGCAGTGGGAGG
>CAZNND010000051.1:0-34918 GCA_964574365.1 uncultured Limnohabitans sp. | reverse complement strand
TCTATGAAAAAATTTAGCGGTTCCCCTTGTTTTTCAACATAGGAGGACACGAAGGTCACAAAGTTTTTTCGAACCTTCTTTTTTTGAGTTTTTCATTTTTTGACTCCAATCAACTTGATTAATCGTTTTTCGAGGATATCAACGGTTAAGGGCACAACCTGGTAAAGCTAAAGCTTTGAATTCGAAGGTTTAAAAATCAAAATTGGAAGTTTGGGTGTAAGTTGAATTTTCCATCCCTTTCATAATTTTATGCTCTTTTTATTTTCCAGACCTATAAACATGAAATCAAACAAAACAAAATTTGCCTACTGGCAAGATTCCGTGTATCCATAAAATTTAATACCTGAAAGAAGGTAAGGGTGCAAAATATCTTTTACGTGGAGATTTATTGGAGAAAATTAATCTGACCGAAATTTCATGCGCACCACTGGTTCCGGCAAAGCCAAATTTTGAAATAGGAAAATCAAAACTATATCCCACATCCAAACCAGAATCCAAACTTATTCCCAACAAGGCGATCAATGATTCATTATTGGGCAACTCATTTTTGGTGGGAATACCACGATACCAAAGGCCAAGTACCATGGGTTCAAAGAAAAATTCTGCCCCAAGATCCACCTGAGAAAATGCTCCTTGCTCCTTATAGTTAAATCCTAGTGCCATTGAGCGCTCCTGATCAGTATTGTTAAAATAATCGTTGATGTCGCCTGGGGCAAGATTAAATCGATATCCACCATGAATTGATGTTTTCATCGCAAGCTGATTATCACCTCTAGCCAAATAGCTAATTTCAGGTCTAAGCAAATGCGAAACTGAAGTGCCAATCCACAGCTTTTTACCGTAATAAATCAAACCTGCATTAGCATCACCTGCCCGAATTCTGCTATCACCCTCAAAGGCCTCTCCCGGTTGACCAATAATAATACCTTTGTCAATATCCAATTGGGATCCCAAAATCACTCGATCAAAAAAAGCATCTCTAGCTGTAAATGTACCTTGAAATCCCGCTTGAATAAAATCAGTTTCTGAAATCTTCAATCTATAACTATACACAAGGCCAATTTCACGGGTACTGGTTTGCGTAAAGGATTCATTTGCACCTTGGACAATAAACCCAAATCCAGAGTTTATTTGATCTACATATACGTCAAAAAAAGCGGTGTAGGCAACAAAAGTCTGATCCAATCCTGGCCACTGATTGCGGAAATTCACCCCAAATCGACTTTGGTCGGTGTTTCCGGTAATCGCCGGGTTGAGGTAAAGGGGATTTGCATAATACTGACTGTATTGAATGTCTTGCGAGAAGACAGTACCCGAGATTATACAAAGAGACAAAAACAGAAAAACAAAAAATTTCATCGGATCAATCTAAACTTTCCACTCTCATCCACCAATTCACCATCGGTGGAAACCCCTTTAAATCTATAGAAATACACTCCTGCGTCTTGAATTTCACCCTTATAGATACCATCCCACCCCGAAGTATTGAGCTCACTAGTGGAAAAAATAAAATTCCCCCAAGAGTTAAATACATAAAGCTCTATTGAAACTAGCCCCTTAAATTTTGGTACAAAAGTCTTATTAACAGTGCCATTAGGTGTAAATCCAGTAGGTATCATAATTCGATAACTTTTTGTTATTGACAACTCTCTGGAAGTTGTTTTTTGACATCCATAGGCATCCGATATGGTTAACAGGATTTGGAAAACCCCTTTGGTACCAAACACGTGTTTGGGATTTGATTCTGTGGAACTTTTTCCATCTCCAAAATCCCATTGCCACTTTACCGCACGACTATCGGAAAGGTCTGAAAACTGAATTACATCATCAGGAAATATACCTCCTCCAGTATCGTCTTTTATCCCCGTTCCCTCCACTTCAAAATCAAAATCTGCACTCAACTCATTTTCTTGGACAAATACCTCAAGGGTCACCGGATCGGAATAGCAAGAAAGAAGCTTTGGCTTGACTTGAAAATCATATACCCCAGAAGCAGTAACTGCCTTCATTTCCTCATTAACATAGGTCTTACCATTGCCAGTTAGCTTGTAATCATACTTGTCAGGGTCATAATCGGCCAGGGTCGAAATCAAATCTGCGGTTTTTCCAACCTCACATTGTACCAAAGGGGTGTTAAAATTGAATTTCGGGTAATTCGGGAATTTGACTTTTACCTTATTGCTGATTGCAGGGCAGTTTTTCCTATTGTAACCTATGATTTCATATTCTCCCACTTCGCCGACAACCAGAGTACTTTGATTGGCTCCTGAAATCAATGTCCCATCTTTTTTCCATTCAAATCGCTCATAAATCTCTTCTCCAAACCCACCTAAATTTAAAGCATCTCCTTCACAAATCTCAATTTCATTTTCAGTAATTAGTTCTCCAACTCTCATTAATTTAATTGGATCGGGGGACTCTTGGATCTTAAGTGTCATCGCATTGGGATTGGAAGTTTTTCCATAACTATCCGTTATGGTATAATAGACTGTAACGTCCTGATCAATAAATTCTTCCTTTGGGAAAAAAGTAAACCCTCCAGCTTGATCGCTAGCTTGAAATACTCCTTGAGGGACAATCAACACTCTATTTTGTTCCAGACATCTTGCTTGGGAGCATACATCATTGGATTCTTCCTCAATATCCGCCAAAGAAGCATAAAACTGCAAACATCGTATGACGCTGTTTTCATTTGGCAAAATAACTTCCTCATCAGTGATGAAAAACTGATTTTCCTGACCGGCACAGGTGGCAACCTCTGAGAAATCAACCCCCTCTGGATTCCGAAGTTTATCATCCGCCGAAACCTCCACTTGTAGATTTCTAATTTCATGAAAATTATTAAAGCCTCCTGTGGAAGCAGCAAATCCGATTTTCAGGTTCTTTGGAGCGGGAAAATTATACGGTCTATCAAAAATCGTAACCTGTCTTGGTAAATTGTCCTGAGTAGTAACCAGCATCGTTAGGGTGATAAAAAATCCGTTCCCGTCAGGATTTGGCTGAAGCTCCACGTTGACCCTACGGTAACCCGGCTTCATAGGATCAGTCACTCTGATAGTTCCTGAGCCACCTGAGCTGATAGGAAACTGAGCACCAGGATTCAATCCGTCTCCATCTGTACCTGTCTCCATGGTCTTTCTTCCTACCACAAACGGGTAACCTGTGAAACCACTTCCAGGGCCTCGAAGCACAATAGAATTGGGAGCTCTTCCACTTTGATCCAAGGAAGAAAATCCTCCTATCCGTCCTTCTGTGGTGTTTCCAAAGTTTCCAAAGACGTCAAAACCAACTCCCAAATAAGCTCTGGACAATCCCGGTTCATTTCCTCTTTGAGCATAACCCAAAGATCCTCCAAAACCGCCAGCAGAAAAATTTGGGGTATCTCCATCAAAAAGATACATCGAAAGCCCATCAGCCTGAAATTGTCCTATGCCTCCGTAAATAAAAAACTCAAACTCTACCTTCAAACCATAACTGGAAGGAAAAGGCACGTCAATATACACAAAGCCTCGTTGGTCATTTTGATTGGAAGTCAACCTTAATACGCCTTCAGTAAGACGAGCATCACCTCCAAAAATCGTCTTTGCCTGTGTTCCTGGCGTTTGAAATGTTTCACAATATGGAAACCCTATTTGACCAAGTGTGGGAGCAATCCCGCCAAGACAAAAAATAAGTACATAAATTAACCTTAATGCTTTCACTTCTTACAAAATTGACTCTAATAAAGGGAGAAGGGAAATAAAAAACAAAAGCTCTTGCCTGGATGATTTTCAAAAGATTCTATATTATGATCTTAAATAAAATTTACCTCAAGATAGTCTGAACTCTGTCAGGCCCAACTGAAACTAATTTGATTGGAACTTTCAATTCTTCTTCAAGGTAGGAGACATAATCTTTTAGCTCAACAGGAAAATCTTCATAGGATCTAACATCAGCCAAGGAACAATGCCATCCTTTCATTGATTTATATATTGGGTTTACCTCAATATCTGTTATTTCAAAATTTAGCCGATCGATCATTTCACCTGAAGGCAATTCGTAATTCGTACAAACTTTGATCTCTTCGAAGATATTAAGTACGTCAGCCTTCATCATAAAAAGCTGAGTTACACCGTTAATCATAATGGAATATTTCAATGCAGGAAGATCCAACCATCCACAACGGCGGGGTCTCCCTGTGGTACTTCCAAATTCATTCCCTTCCTTTCTCATGGCCTCACCTGTCTTATCAAAAAGTTCTGTAGGAAAAGGTCCACTACCTACACGAGTACAGTATGCCTTAAAGATCCCAAAAACTTCCCCGATTTTTGAAGGGGCAACGCCTAAACCGGTACAGGCCCCCGCTGCCATGGTAGTCGAACTTGTAACAAATGGATAACTTCCAAAATCAACATCCAACAACGACCCTTGTGCGCCTTCTGCCAGAATCCTTTTATCAGAGGCTAAAGCCTCATTCACTACATATTCACTGTCTATAAGATGGAGCGTTTTGACGAATTCAACTGCCTCAAAAAAGTTGGATTCCATTTCTTCTAATTGATCCAAAGGATAATTATAAAATGAAAGCGTCGTTTTGTGCTTATGTAGGAGGGTTTCGTATTTCTCTTTAAAATCAGCGCTCAGGATATCTCCAATTCGCAAAGCAGATCTGCCAATTTTATCTTGGTAAGTTGGCCCAATGCCTTTAAGCGTAGAGCCAATTTTTTTATCACCCTTAGATAGTTCATACGCCGCGTCAAGCAACTTATGTGTTGGTATGATGATTGTAGCTTTTTTTGAAATAACTAAGTTTTCCCTATAATCTATGGAAAATCTACCTAGACCTTCAATTTCTTTTTTGAGAATAATTGGGTCCAAAACGACGCCATTGCCGATTATATTCAAGATCTGTGATCGGAAAATTCCGGAGGGAATTTGATGAAGTACGTGCTTTATCCCGTCAAATTCTAAGGTATGACCAGCGTTAGGACCTCCTTGAAAGCGAGCAACCACCTCGTATTGAGGAGCAAGTACATCGACAATTTTTCCTTTTCCTTCATCTCCCCACTGGAGACCCAACAATACATCCATCTTCATTTGATGCGTGATCTAAGCTTAAAGTGCGTTTTTTAAAGGCCGAAATTTGCGATTAGGGCAAAGAAAACCAAGGGAATCGAAGTAATTATTTAGACATAGAAATATTGACGTGATAGAAACACTTTAAAACTTCAATAGCTTGATCTTTTTCCAACAATTGTAATTCTGTTTTTAGTTAAAAAAATCAATTACCTAAACCCCTGTTTTCCATTAGTGGTAGTGTTTTCTGATTATATAAATACTGGAATCGAAAAATTTGTAAAAATAGATACCCGCTTTTAAGTGGGCTAAGGAAACGCCTTTGCCTATTCTAAAATTTATTCCATCGCTTTCAAGAATAGAAATAAAAACCATTCTCAACTACATATTTTCGCCTTTTATTAAGATTTACTGACTTCACAAAAGTCTCCTTCCCTGAAAATGAAAAGGAAACCTATTTTTTTTAACTATTTAAACAAATAGTTTTTTAAACAAATCTTGCTTCACTTATCACTAGATCTTAAAGGAAAAATCAGCCCTTAAATTGAAAGGAAAGGAGATAATAAACTGATCCTGATCAATTACAATTTCTAATGAAAAAACTGTCCATCTAGATAATTACTGAGCTGGTGTAATCAGTAAATTAACGCGTGATCCAAAAGAAATGATACTTTTCGGAGTTTATTTCACAAACCATCATCTCCACTTAGATACTTAGTTTTTAATCCTGAATTTTAAAATTGGTCAAATTCCCTTCCTATTTTTAATTATGGCTCTCCAAGAAAAAATGGGAGGGTTTATTATTTTAAAAACACGATCAATTCCTTTCCACTAATAATTAGAGGTGAGTCTTTTATGGAATATTAGGAAAAGTGCCTTATCAGCGCATCAGTACTTTCAAAAATCATGGGATAACAACACGAATGCTTTCCCAGAAACAAGGAATGAAGCCTATTATTTACTTCAATCATACACTAGGCCTTTATCCTAATTTAACAAGTACAATTACTAAAATAGTAGAAGTTAGAACTAAAGAAAAATGAGACCGATTTTCTTTCTTTCCGATAATCCCGTAAACTATTTATGTTTATTACGCCCTAGGTGCCGAACTGTAAAAACGAAGAGTAATTAGTTAATGATTTGCTTTAAAATCTTCAACCGAATCGAACACGGTAAAAATAGAATTAAGCTTGGTGATTATCAACAACTTTTTGACATGTTCTGAGGGAGAGGTCAGATATACTTCTCCTCCCACATTTCGCATTTTAGTAAGCATCGTAATCAAAAGACCAATACCACTAGAACTGATGTATCTCACCCCTTTTAGGTCAATCACGATGGATTTAACGCCCTCTTGTATAGCATCTGACACTACCTCTACAAGTTTTGGTCCGACTTCGTCACCAATTAGATCCCCTTGGATGTGCAGATAGTGGGCTTTTTCGTCTCGATCAATGTGGTAGGTAATTTTCATGCAGTTACGTTTTTGTGTTGGCATTTTTCCTTGGTACAATTTCCATAAAGAATCAAGGAATGGTGTAATACGCGAAAGTTCAGAATCTCTGCAACGGTATTTTGAATATTTTGGATACGTGGATCACAAAATTCCAAAACCTGATTGCAATCCACGCAAATTAAGTGGTCGTGTTGTTTGTATCCATAAGATTTTTCAAACTGAGCTAAGTTTTTACCAAACTGGTGCTTGGTTACGAGGTCACACTCCACCAATAAATCCAATGTATTGTACACTGTTGCCCTGCTGACCCTGTAGTTTTTATTTTTCATACTGATATACAGCTCTTCTACGTCAAAGTGTCCGGATCTGCTGTAGATTTCCTCCAAAATAGCATAACGTTCCGGAGTTTTTCGGAGCTTTTGTGTCTCAAGATATGCCGTAAAAATTTTTCTTACTTCTTCGAAATGTGAGGTATTCAAAGACATCTTTTCATTTTTTTCCAAATATAACTCAATAGGCCTAGAAATGATTCAGCATCAATCAAATCGTGCCACCTTGATAATACCTTCAACTAACTGCAGGTTTTTGATGAGGTGATCAAGATGTTCGGTGCTATTGACATAGAGCTTGATAGTTCCCTCAAAAATCCCCGCGTCTGAATCCACAGTAATAGAGCGCATATTAACTTTGAGTTCGTTGGAAATTACTTTAGTGACATCATTGATCAGTCCCACCCGGTCTGTACCTATGATCCGAAGACCCGCTAAAAAGGCGATTTCTTTTTGACTTGTCCACCTGGCTTTAATCACACGATTCCCATGATTGGAAAGAAGTTCCAATGCATTCGGGCAAGAAGTCCTATGGATTTTTATTCCTTCATTAACGGTTACGAAGCCAAACACTTCGTCCCCTGGGATAGGGTTACAACACTTTGCAAGATTATAATCTACTACATCCATGTCCTCACCGATCAGCAGCTGATCATGGTCTGGACCTTTGAGATTTTTTATTTCTTTAGTAAAGCTGGACTCATCCTTGACTTTTTCTGTAACTTTTGCTTTTAGTTTTTGATTTTCTTTAAACTCCTTGAATGATTTGATTGAGGTTGGATCAATGATTCCCTTACCTACACGGAAATAAAATTCGTGGGCAGTTTTGAGTTCAAAAAACGCCCTCAGCTGCTCAATTACCTCTGAGCTAAAATCAAGTTTCATTGATTTGAGCTTTCTCTGGACAATTTCCTTTCCGTCTGCCACGGAAGATTTCTTTTCCTCCCTGAGCGCATCTTTTATTTTGGCTCTAGCACGGGAAGTTTCTACATGGTTAAGCCAATCTTCCGTAGGTTTTTGTTTGTTGGAAGTTAGTATTTCTACTTGATCCCCGTTTTTTAGTCGGTGTGTGATAGGTACCAAGCGCTGATTAACTTTTGCGCCGATACATTTAGCGCCAATTTCAGAATGGATTTCGAAGGCAAAATCAAGTGCAGTAGCGCCATGAGGTAGTACTTTCAAGTCGCCTTTAGGGGTAAATACGAACACCTCGTCCTGAAATAAATTTCCTCTGAAGTCATCCATAAACTCAATCGCACTTCCATCATTGGTCTCCAGCATGCTTCGGACTTGATTGATCCATTCATCCAATCCAGGCCCAGATTTTCCGGTAGAGTCCTTTTCTTTATATTTCCAATGGGCAGCATAGCCTCTTTCGGCAATTTCGTCCATCCTACTGGTACGGATTTGAACCTCAACCCATTGTCCTGTATTACTCATTACCGTAGTGTGCAAGGATTCATAACCATTGGATCTAGGCGTACTGATCCAATCCCGCAATCGGTCAGGATTCGGTCGATAAAAATCAGTAACAATGGAGTAAACCTGCCAACAATCTGCTTTTTCGCTTTCCAATTCACTGTCAAGAATAATTCGGATAGCAAAGAGGTCAAAAACCTCTTCGAAAGGAATTCCTTGTTTTTTCATTTTATTGAAAATCGAAAAGACTGATTTGGGCCTTCCTTTGATGGTAAATTTGAACTTCTGCTTGGATAATTCCTCTTCTATAGGCTGAATAAAGCTTTTGATGAATTTGTTTCGGTAGCTTTTGGATTCGTTGATTTTCTTGACGATGTCCTTATACGTCTCAGTATCGGTATATTTCAAATACAAATCTTCCAGTTCAGATTTGATTGAATATAAGCCCAATCTATGAGCCAAAGGGGCATACAAATACATGGTTTCAGAAGCAATTTTAAGTTGCTTATGCCTTGGCATGCTTGACAGCGTCCTCATATTGTTCAATCGGTCCGCTAGTTTGATCAAAATTACCCGGACATCTTCAGAAAGTGTCAAAAGCATTTTTCGGAAATTCTCAGCTTGCTGTGAACTCCCATATTCAAAGACGCCTGAAATCTTAGTAAGCCCGTCAATAATGGTCATGACTTTATGACCAAATTCCCGTTCAATATCTTCCAACTCCATGTCAGTATCCTCTACCACGTCATGCAACAAGGCGGATATTATGGAAGTAGTGCCCAAGCCTATTTCTTCCACGCAAATCAAGGCTACTTCAAGGGGATGATAAATGTAAGGCTCCCCCGATTTTCTCCTCATATCTTTATGGGCCTCCAATGAAATATTAAATGCCTTCTTTATCAACTTAGTATCGCCGGACTTAAGTACAGGTTTGGCCTGTTTAAGCAACCTTCGATAGCGTTTGAGAATTTCTTTACGTTCTTCTTCTATATCCGAGTGGATCATGTAAGGATAATTTTTGGTTCAAATTTGGGAGAGTACAGGACTTATCACCAATTATTACTGAAATATTTTTTTATTGATTTGTAGAAAATCAGATTATGTACTTACCTTTGCATCCACAATAGAGGAGACAACAAAAATCTTTTCGTTTGTGAATATGCGGATGTGGCGAAATTGGTAGACGCACTAGACTTAGGATCTAGCGCCGCGAGGCATGGGGGTTCGAGTCCCTCTATCCGCACATTGCCTGCCCTCAATCACTGGACTGTTAACAAAACAGATAGTTGGTTGAGGGTTTTTAATTCAACATCTGTTTAATACTTCACACCTTGGAAATTACATTAGACAAGCACACAGCAAATCAAGCTTCAGTTAAAATTAAGCTAAACGAGGCAGATTATCAACAAAAGGTTGAATCCAAACTAAAGGATTACGCAAAAAAAGCAGTAATCAAAGGTTTTAGACCTGGAAAAGCTCCCGTTTCAATGGTAAAGAGCATGTATGGAGTTTCAATCCTTGTTGATGAAATTAACAATTTACTTCATAATACCCTGAATTCCTACCTAAAGGAACAGCCCTTTAAAACGATAGGAGATCCGCTTCCTGTGGAATCAAGCGACAGTGAATTTAACTGGAAAACCCAAAAAGAATTTGAATTCGAATACAAAATAGGATTTATTGAGCCATTTCATATTGAACTGGATAAATCTATCCAAGGCATAAAATACTCCATTAAGGTTGATGAAAAATTGGTTGATGAAACCATTGAGAACCTAAAAAATCAATACGGCGACCATTCCAATCCTGAGGTTGTTGAACTAGGTGACAGTATCTACGGGGACCTCACTTCATCAAATTTCCAAAGGAGCCTTTCTCTAGATACTTCCCAACTACCAGAAACGTTATCATCAAAATTCGTTGGGTCCAATCTGGAGTCCGAAATAACTTTTGAAGCAAATGAACTTACCACAGAGGAATGGTTGAATGCCTTTGGACTTAATCAGGAGGAGCTCAACGATGTAGTGGGATCATTTACTTTCACTGTAAAGAACATAAACCGAACAACTGCAGCAGAACTTAACCAAGAATTTTTTGACAAAATATTCGGCTCTGAACAAGTCAATTCTGTAGAGGAATTTGCAAATAAAGTAAGGGAAATGCTTCAAGATTCTTATGATAAGGAATCAAAAACTTTCTCAGAAGAAAAAATCAAGCATCTTATTTTAGAAAGGTTTCCTATTTCACTTCCGGAACTTTTCTTAAAAGAATGGCTTATCCGAATGAATGGGGAAAAAGATCAAGAATTGGAAATTAATTACCCTCTTTATGCCAAACATTACACTTGGTCATTGATTACCAATCAGATTGCAAAAGATCATTCCATAAAAGCAGAGCATGAAGATGTAATTGAAAAAACCAAGGAAATGATACGGTCGCAATTTGCCTCATCAGGAATTGGTGCACAGCTCGAAGCAAGCATGGACATGTTTGTCGATAATTACCTGAGAGGAAAAGAAGGACAAAATTACACCAATATGCTGGCCTCAGTCCTTGAAGAAAAGGTATTGGAATTCGTCATGGAAAATATCAACTTAGAGGAAAAGGTGATTTCCATTGATGAATTCAAGGAACTTTTAAGCGAGTAATTCCATTTTGAGTAGTATATTTAAAAGTCCTTTATGTGAAGGACTTTTTTGTTTTTGACACCTAAATCAACTAATTGATGATCAACAAAGAAGAATTCAGGAAATACGCCATCCATAACCAAGGAGTAAGTGGCACTGCGTTCGATCAGTATGCCACCCATATTGAAAACATGACCAGAGCAGTAATTGAGGAAAGACCGTCAAATTTCAGGGAGATTGACGTATTCTCCAGACTGATCATGGATAGGATCATTTTCCTTGGAACTCCTGTCGATGACCATATCGCCAACATCATCATTGCCCAACTCCTATTCTTGGAATCTGTAGACTCCAAGAAAGACGTATTACTTTATATCAACAGTCCGGGTGGATCTGTGACTGCCGGTCTTGGAATCTATGATACCATGCAATACATCGGCCCTGATGTTGCCACTATTTGCACGGGTATTGCTGCCTCCATGGGTGCAGTTTTACTTGCCGGTGGCGCAAAGGATAAGCGTTCAGCTCTTCAACATTCCAGAGTGATGATCCATCAACCGTCCGGGGGGATGCAAGGTCAGTCAAAGGACATGGAAATCTCCCTGAAACTGATTTTGGCCATGAGGCAAGAGCTATATCAGATTTTAGCCAACCACACGGGAAAGACATTTGAAGAAATTGAGCGCGATTCCGACAGAGACTATTGGTTGAGGGCTCCTGAAGCAAAGGAATATGGTCTCATAGATGAAGTTTTGATTAAAAAAGCAAAATAATGGCTCAAGTTACCTGCTCGTTTTGCGGCAGAAATAAAAAAGATGTAGATCTGATGGTATCGGGCATCTCTGCCCATATCTGTAATTTCTGTATCGATCAGGCGCATTTAATCTTAGGCGAGGAAGAAAAAACCAAAAAATCATCCTTAAAGCCCAAGTTTAAACTCAAAAAACCAAAAGAACTTTCTGCCTATCTTGACCAGTTTGTCATTGGACAAGAGGAAGCCAAGAAAGTACTGACTGTAGCAGTTTATAATCACTACAAACGCCTGCAGCAAAAGGAAGATCATGATGAAGTGAAGATTGAAAAGTCTAACATCATCATGGTTGGGGACACGGGTACAGGCAAAACCTACCTCGCAAAAACCCTCGCAAAAACCCTGGAAGTTCCTTTTTGCATTGCTGACGCAACCGTTTTGACTGAAGCAGGGTATGTCGGTGAGGATGTGGAAAGCATTTTGACCCGTCTTTTGCAGGCTGCAGATTACAATGTGGAAGCAGCAGAACGGGGCATTGTCTATATCGATGAAATCGATAAAATAGCCCGTAAATCAGACAATCCTTCCATAACTAGGGATGTGAGCGGTGAGGGGGTTCAACAAGCTTTGCTGAAGCTCTTGGAAGGTACGGTTGTGAATGTCCCACCCCAAGGAGGTAGAAAGCACCCTGATCAAAAAATGATTGCCGTAAACACCGAAAATATTCTATTTATTTGTGGAGGTGCATTCGACGGTATTGCCAGACACATTGGCAAAAGATTAAATTCCCAACCGATGGGATTTAATAAATCTTCCATTTCTCAGGAAGCGGATCGTGAAAACCTGTTGCAGTATGTTACAGCCCAAGATCTGAAAGCTTTTGGATTAATTCCCGAGCTTATCGGAAGATTGCCAGTATTGACTTATCTCAATCCGTTACACAAAGAAGCGCTGAAGCGAATATTGACTGAACCCAAAAATGCATTAGTCAAACAATACGCCAAATTGCTTGCCATGGAAGGCGTAAATCTCAAATTTGAGGAAAGCGCCCTGGATTTCATCGTCAACAAAGCTGTGGAATTCAATCTTGGAGCACGGGGATTACGGTCAATTTGTGAGGCTATAATCACCGATGCCATGTATGAGGTTCCTTCTGATGACAAAATAAAGGAATTGATTATTGATGAGGAATACGCCAAGTCACAGTTTGACAAATCAAAATTCAAGCGACTTCAAGTGGCATAAAAAACAAAACCCCAGCAAAAGTTGGGGTTTTGTTTTTCTATCTGTAGAATAAAACTATCAATAGCAAAAGTAGCATCAGGACGAACACTATTCTATTCATCGTCCTTCACCTTATTTTCTTCCAAGAAACTAATGGCATTGGTAAATCTTATCTTTTATAATCTAAAATCAAACTTGCTACCATTTCTGAAGCTGACTCCTCTCCGATTTTCTCACGAATCAGGTCATAGCCCTGAAGCATCTCACCTTTGTAAACCACATTCGTGAAAATCCGCTGCAACTCCGATTGAAGGTTTTCTACCGAAAAAGCGTCCTGAATCAATTCTTTAACCACTTCTTTTCCCACAATCAGATTGGGAAGGGAAATAAACGGAACTCTAATCAATCGTTTGGCAATCTGATAGGAAATGGAAGATGTGCGATACACCACAATCTGAGGAACTCGAAACAAAGCAGTCTCCAACGTAGCTGTCCCGGAAGTAACTACCGCCGCAGTGGCATGGGAAAGCAAATCATAGGTTTGATTAAAAACTAGCTTGATCCCAGCTTTTTTAACCGGTTCATATTCTTCTATAGGTAAACTATCGACTCCTGCTACCACAAATTGTGCATTAGGAAAGGATTTGACCAGAGAAGCCATCTTGTCCATCATCATTCTTAACTCTTGCTTTCGACTTCCAGGAAGCAAGGCTATGATGGGTTGATAACTCAATTCATTCTTTTGGAAGAAAAAATCATGGGGTTTAAACTTTCGGATTTCATCTAAAAGTGGATTTCCCACGTAATTAACCTTCATTCCAAATTTTCCAAAAAATCCCTGTTCAAAGGGAAGGATGGAGTAAACCTGATCCGTAATTTCCTTCAGCTTAAGCGCACGTTTTTGATTCCAAGCCCAAACTTTGGGAGGAATGTAGTAGTGGACTGGAATTTCTTTACTTTTTGCAAAAGCAGCGATTTTCATATTGAATCCACCATAATCCACCAGAACCAAGGCATCCGGACGAAAATCGAGAAGGTCTTTTTTCACAAAATTCAGGTATCGGATTACCTTTCGAAAGCCCAAGACAACCTCCAAAAAACCCATCAGTGCCACCTCTGCATAATCAACGGCCAATTTCACCCCGGCATTTTGAGAATAACCCCCTCCCATTCCCCGAAATTCAAGAGAAGGTTGAAGCTTTTTCATCGCTAAAACGAGATTAGAAGCATGGAGATCCCCCGAACGTTCGCCGGAAATGATATAGATTTTTTTCAAGTGGGGAATAGGGTTCAAAATGGAAGGTTGAATTGATGAAATGGTTTCAGCTAATGGTTCAAATGCGGTGATTGGCTAAGAAGGTAAATTTAACAAATTGACTATCGGATTCCTTTAAAATTTCCGTAACGGAGCCAAAGATTATAGAAAAACAAGGCGAAGAATAATCATGCATTTTTGCGAATTGATTCATTTCTCTTTCAACCATGCTAAGGTGCAGAACTATCCCCTAAGACACCCGAAATAAACTAATTGATGCTAACAATCAGAGACAATTTTATTCAGGGATAGATTCTGGTGGATTAAGTTCTTAGCCCGCAATAGATACACCTATCCATTTCCCTATTCCAAAGGTGATCGCCGCAGCAGCCAAACCAAACAACACCTGTCTGAAACCTGAATACCAAACAGACTTTCCCGTAAAAAGGGTTATGGCTGAACCAATTCCAAACAACCCCATCGCACTAAGAAGTGAACTTACCAAGGCTCCTTGTAAGCCACCGAAAAAGAAAAATGGAATAACGGGAATGATTGCACCGACCGCAAAGAGAACAAATGAAGTTATGGCCGCTTCCATTGCAGAACCTTTCAGGTCTTCCGCATTGATCCCAAGTTCTTCTTTGATCAAAATCTCATGCGCATGACCCTTATTTTCAATGACTTTCCTTGCCATTTGATTAGCCTGTACTTCTGGAATCCCTTTTGAAAGATAGATCAGCACAAGTTCTTTTTCCTCACCCGCCGGATTGTTTTCCAACTCTTCCATTTCCAGACTCATTTGATTTTCATAAAGTTCCTGAGAACTTCTGACGGAAATCCACTCCCCCAGCGCCATAGACAAAGCACCCGCCATCAAGCCTGCCAAACCGGTCAACAACACCTGTTCTTGCCCGCTTGTAGCTCCTGCGATACCCATGACCAAACTAAAATTGGAAACCAATCCATCATTACCTCCCAAAACCGCGGCTCTTAAGGCATTCCCTCCCACAGATCGGTGCCGTTTTTCAAATCGAACCAAGTTGGATCCTGAAACTGTTTTGGATGTGTTCAGGATATTCTTGAGTATAGTGACATGTGCCGTATCTGAAATCGAGGCATTTGTTTTTGAGTGTTGACGGGCACCCGCGATAGCTGAAGAGATACTTTTTTCTGTTTCCAACAAAACACCGAGGACATAATCGTAACCCAAAATTTTCCCAATAAAAGCAAGTGTTTTTGCTCTGGATGAGGGCTTTGGCAAGTGGGATGGATCCAGATTGAATTTTTTGGCAAATGCCAATGCATGCTCGTGTTCGATTTCACTCATTTGTCGAAATATGGCAGCGACATTTTTATCTTCCTCATGCTCAGCCAGAAGCTGATACAGAAAGGAAGCATCAATTTCGGTTTGTATATTTTTGAGATTCATAAATAAAATTTTAGCATTTGGATCTTCTACGTGAAGAATATGAAGCAAGCGATGGAAAATCGGCGTAAGGAAAATGGCGGTTATCGTCAAAAAAGCCAAGCCCCAGTATAAGGCGTAAAATGATGAAAATACTTTGGCTAAATCCGAAGGCATCTCCGAAACGGGGCCCATTCCTGTAAGGATCATGCATGCCTTATAAAAACTGTCCAACCAGGACAAACCTCCCATGAATCGGTATCCCAAAACTCCAATTCCAACCGAAAAAACCACCAAGGAAAAAGCAAATAAGGTGTACCTGCCTTGCCTTAGCAAAAAAGCTGAGGAGGACAATACCGCTTGATTTTTACGTTCAAATAGATATCTCATGAAAACAAATTAATAGGTTATAGATAAAAAACGTTGCTCAAGTCAATTTTCATTTTCTGGTTAAATGAGAAAAATCCTCGCCTCAGAAATAAGCATTTTTTAAATTCCAATCCTATTTTCCTTAGTTTAAATTAAATTGTAAAATAAAAAAGGGAAAACCATCAAAGTCTTCCCCTTTCTGGATAATTCATCAACCTTTATTTTTTTATCAATGTCATTTTTCCTGAAACATCAATTACTTCAGCAATTTTCGTAATTACCAAATTGGGAACCTTCACCTTATGGTCTTCGGGCTTTACCTGAAATTTGAAGTCAAGCTTCAGTTCATTTGAGTTAGATTGGATGTTTCCTTTTATTTCCACCGGCTTATTCACCCCATGAATGGTTAGCGTTCCCTCCGCTGTCACTGGATAGGTTCCATTTTTACTCAAATCCACATTTTCTTTGATTTTCCCCTTGAAGACTGCCGTAGGATACTTTTCGCTTTCCATGTAGTTTTCGTTGAAATGCTCTTGCATCAATTTATTTGGGAAAACAAAGTCCGTAATCCTCATTTGCACGGCTAATTCTCTGGTAGATAAATTGATCAGTGCACCGGTTTTTTTATTCACCGCCTCGATAGTTTCCAAAGGTGTATCTGAATAAAAAGAAACTTCTCCAGATGTTGTTCCATAAAGACTCTGGGAAAAAACAGCTCCTACTTCAAGGAAATAAAAGCAGCAAGCAAGAATCAGTTTAGTTGTCATTTGTCCTTGTATTTAGCGCCCTTTTCAAAACTGAACGTACGCGCGATGTTAAAACCATAGAAAATATCCCCCTTTTCCCAAGTCCCTACGTTCTGTCCGATAAACTGGTTTTCAATCATTCCCCTTGAATTGGTGAAATGTAATTGAAAGACATGTCCTCCTGTCTCTATATCCACTCCAATAGATAGTGCATTATGATAAGGATAAACTTTTCCGGTTTTGGCTTCGTAGGCTTTAGGGTCAGCAAATGTATAATAGTATTCTCCTGCCAATGCAAACCGTTTAGTTAGTTTGTATCTTCCCCCTATGCCCAAAGCGTAAAGACTATTGGAAATCGAAGAATTCTCCACTTTGTTGTAATGAAGAAGGGTGGGCATTAATTGAAGGGAAAAATTCTCATTGATTTTTCTCGCAATCAATGCTTGTCCCCAAAACGAATACCGCTCGACATTGGAATTAAAGGTCATATCCGAACCCGACTGCATTACGAAACCGCTCGGCATGGTATTGATAGCCCAGCCTGCCAATCCAGTCACTGTGACAGGAAAGCGGTCTGACTGTTTTAATAACTTATATTTGGTATAAAAGTCATAGGTTTTATCCAAGGAACTTCTACCAGCACCCACCAGCCATCTATCGGTTATTCCATATTCCAATCCCAGTCGTATTCTTGCTTCATCAAGTCCAAAAAAATTGGCAATAAATCCGCTGTTGACAGCACCAAACCGATGGGAAATCCAGAAGTTCAGGTGCTTCCTGGAAATAGTCTCTATCGTTTGCCCGTTGATCAAACGGGACGCTTTAAAAGTCGCCAACGTATAAGTAGGTTCCTTTGACTGCTCCTCATCCAACATCTTCAGCAAATCATCCTGCGCCATTAATCTATTAATTCCTCCTAATCCGATGAAAATCGAAAGAAGCAGGAATGCCTTTGTGAAATTTCCCTTAATCCACTCCATCATTTCAATAATAAACTTTGAGCGTAGTTCCAATCAATTCTGTCCGGTAAGTTTTTAGCCCTCTTGATCCTTTAGAATTCAATCCGCTGCCTGAAGGCGAAAACTTGGCTCCATGTTCAGGACAATAAAACTCTCCGTTCAGATAATAAACTGCCCTTTTACCTTCATGTGAACAAACCTGTGTAACGGCTGCGAATGAAGAATCGGAGACTCTTGCAATAACAATACTGCTGACAATCACATAATTCCCAACTGTGTTCAATTTTGAGTAGGGAGAACTTGTCAAATCAAGGGAAAGTTCATTGGATGTATTCCCTTCTGTTCCATCAGAGGTAGATGGATTCATGCTTTCATTCACACAACCGCTTAGCCCTGAGGCAGCACAATACACCGCCAAAAGTGAAGCTCCTTTGAATCCCAGGGATTTCAAAAACTCCATTCGATTCATTTTATCATTCATATACATTGGATTTAGAGTACTAGTTAAAGATACCGGGGGTCTGCTTTGGGTTTTCTTAGTGATTTCTTAAGAATAACTTAAATCGAAGATTAGATAGAAATTAAACCCTCGGAAAGCAGTTGTTAAACTAATTTCACAGCATTTTTGATATTTTTTTGTGATTTATTTTTAAGATTTTAAATGATAATTAGCTCTTTTAGGAAACGAAATATCCCCGAAAGACCTCCTCCGGGGCTAGTTCTAATCAAAAGGCAAATTGATATTGGAGCACGAGCATTCCTTTTCTCGGGTCAGTCTGGTGCTTGATCAATTTTTCCTCTGACCCTTTTGCCAAGATTGGACGGCTTTGATAATCGAGGGAAAGTTTAGAACGGTGGCTGGCTTGGAGCCAGTTTACACCTAAATCGTAGGTAGTTATGGGTGTTTCAACACGCTGGTAATCAGAAACAGTAAACTGTCCATAAGGCTGAAGGGTACCCAAACGCCCAAGCAGGTCTTTTTTCATCAAGTAACCAAACTGGGTATAATACACATTACCGGTTCCAATGAGTGGGATAGAATTACCAGGGCCATTCATGGATGCCTTTGCACCTGTACCGTTTGCAGGGTTCATAGCGCTGGCATTTCTCAGGTAATTCGATCCAAAATAATAATTTATAAAGGCAGCATAAAACGTGAGGGCTGATCCTGTAGAGGAATTTATGGGAGCATCATAGAATAAATCTATCCCATATTGGCGACTGGGTTTCTGAATCACAGGTCCGGATACAGATTCTCTGTATTCTACTGCATGATCTTGGGTAGAGAAACCAGCTCCAACATTAAATACCTTCTTTTTACCCAAGTAAGTACCAATCATGTAGGGAATTTGGTTGGATTCTTTATCCAAAAACTGCCAAAAGAAATACCCTTGATAATTGACAGCCGGAGCGGAAGCAGCGTAATAGGAAATATTGGTCACATTTTCCGGCAAGGTGGGCACAGGACTAAGGGCTGTCTGAATCGGAAAAGGATTGGATACCGAAATCCTGTAGTCCAAACGCCCAATTTGCCCCTTGGCATAGACCCCCATTTTCCTAACAAATTGATCGGTAATATCATTGGTGGACTCCTCAATGTAGGGCAAATCCAACCCCATGATTGAACCGACAGATGAGGAGGAGTAACGGACAGTTCCATTCCATCCGTGTAATCCTGCTCCAAGGCTAAGTTTTCCTTGAATGGCGACATAGTCAGCAGTAACATCATGCAGGAAAAGACCTGGCTTTCTGCCTGACAGCGAGCCAAAACTATTGATTCCAAACTGGGTATAAACGAATATCTGATCGGTGATCTTGCCCATCACTTGGTATCTCACCCGTCGAAGACCCACATCAAAAACCTCCTTTTTGGGAGTACCATAGATCGTTGAACCCGGATTGAGATCTGTGTAGCGAACCCAAATCTGACCAAGCCCGGTTCCCTTTACCCAATGAGTCTGTGATTCATTGAGAAACAGTTTTACATCTTTATCTCCTTGACCTTTGACTATAAATACAATAACAAAAAAGATGAGGAAGGTTAAGATGGCTAAAAAGACTATCTTTTTCATGATTAGAAGGATAGAACTTCAGGGCATCGCTGATGCGATGCCTGAAGGTTCGATTTGCTAGGTTTGAGAAAGATTATTAATTTAGTTTTGAACCAGTTTTCTGGCTGCTAAATGATGATCCGATACAGGCTTGTGATTTTCTAGTCCGATGATACTCACCTGGCCTCCCTGTTCTTCATAATCATGCTGGAACCGGTGCAGATTTTCCATGACGGAGTGGTCCACAAGCTTGGTATTTTTAAGATCAATTGTAAGGTTAAATCCCGCGGGGATTTCTTCCAATTTCTTTTTGATAGTAAGAAAATTGGAAAATACAGCAGCCTGCTCAATTTCTACCAAATAATCATTTCCATTGGATGACACCAAAACAGGTGCTTTAAGAAGAGTTTTAAGCGAAGCTCCATTGATCAAATGTAAAATAACTTTGAGTAAAATACCTGCTGCAATACCGACAAGCAAATCCTCCACAAGGGTAAAAACGATAGTCACCAAAAAGATCGCCAACTGCTCTTTTCCAATACGGAAGGTACTCACAAACTCTTTGGGATGTGCCAATTTGATTCCTACAGTAATCAACATCGCTGCAAGTGCGGAATTTGGGATCATCTCAATCACCGGAGTTGCAACTAATACGAACATTAGGATGAAAAAACCATGGAAGAAGTTTGCCCATCGCGTTTTTGCACCCTGGTTGACGTTTGCAGAACTTCTAGCGACCTCTGAGATCATTGGCAAGCCACCGAATAAGGCGCTGAAAGTATTTCCTATTCCTATGGCTACCAGGTCTTTATTGTTGTCTGACTTTCTTCTGAAAGGATCTGCCAAATCAATTGCTTTCACAGTCAAAAGAGATTCCAATGAACCTACTAAAGCAAACATGATTACATACTTAATAAAAACTCCTGGTAAAGAAATCCCTGAAAAATCCGCATTGATATTCAAGTTGTCCGTCAAGCTTCCTATATGCAACAAGGCATAAGGAGGCTCTGTGTGGGCAAAATCCATGGCAAGTTCGGAAGGGATTGCCACAATCAACACCATCAAGGGTGCGGGGATTTTTCCCAACTTGAAATCCTTCAAATACGGCCAGCCCAACATGATGGCAAGGCTGTAAACACCGATTAGTGTGGCTCTTGGATCAAAATTGGCCAAAAACGTAGGAATGGAAGTAATCATGGAGACTATACTCAACCCTTTATAGAGTTCTGGATTCACATCCAGAAGTACGGGAATTTGTTTAGCAATAATGATTATTCCAATCGCTGCCAGCATCCCGTGAATAGCTGACAAGGGAAAAATATCCGCCAATTTACCCAATTTGAGGAAGCCGAAGCCAATCTGAACCAAGCCGGCGACCACCATGGCACCCAAGGCCAATTTCCATCCTGTTTCGCCTCCCCCAAAATCTGTGACAGACCCTGCAACTACGACAATTAAGCCTGCTGCTGGTCCTTTGATGGTCAACTTGGAGCCGGAAATCAAGCTTACCAACATTCCACCTATAATGGCTGTGATTAGCCCCATGATAGGAGGAAAATCAGATGCTTTTGCAATACCCAAACTCAAGGGCATCGCCAACAAAAACACCACAAATCCGGCAATAGCGTCTGAAGAGAAATTTTCTTTTAATCCTGCCAATCCGTCTTTGGGCAATTGGATTTTTGATGTTGTTTTCATAATTATACTATTTTTGATGGGATTCTTCCCAAATGATCGATCAAGAATGTTTGAGTGTTGTTTTTTCTGAAATTGCTGTTGACAGCTTGATTTCAGGAGAATTAGGGGAATTTGGCAGAAATATTCTCCGCTTTGACCCAAGAAACAGTCGGGCAAAAATCCTAACTGCTGCAATACCCTCCATTACAAATGCCAAGGCCGCCAAAAACGCAAGAAGGTACTGATCTTCATGAATGTGACTGAAGAGAAGGTCCTCGCCAATAAAGGTGGGGGAGATCGGAAAGCCCATCAAACCCAAAACGCTAAGAAGAAAAAGAAATGCCAAAACAGGGTAATTTTTTACATAGCCTTGATATTCGTAAAGACCCGATTGTCCCAGGTTTATCTTCATCCAAGAAATTATCAACAATCCGAAAATACCAAAGACTACCACTCCACTGAGGTACATTCCAATTTCCTGGATTGAGAAATTTTCATTCTCGGCAATTGCCAATACCATCCAGAAGTGATTCATTAACAGCATTATCCAAGAAAGTCTTGCAGATCTCCGCTCATTGAATGACTTCAATACCATCAGCAATGCAATAAATGCAAATACAACAGGCAGAAGTTTATGAACAAAATCGGGAAGTTGATATCCTGTCAGCAAGAGATATAATCCAAGAAGGTAACTTGGAATAAAATAGAACATGACAGATCGGTAACTCAGGAAATCCAATTTATGGCCGAGTCTTTTGAGCGGATTGAATATCACCTTATTGATGAAGCGATCCAGGTTCCATTCTTTTAGGCTCCATACATAAAAGGAGATTCCAAGTCGGTTGCGCAATGTTCGCTCTGTCTTCTTGGGCTTTGGTTCAAAACCATAAAACTGTTCCCGAATTAGATAAGCAACTACGGAAGGGGAAACCAACAATTGATAGGTTCTAAGGAAGGCATTTCCAACAAAATGGATCAATGCCAAAACTTCAAAACCAGCGGCGACCTCGATAAACATGATTCCAATTTGGGTCAGGGAGGCATAGCCGATCTGCGTTTTGACAGAAGTCTGAACCCTTGCAATCATCGTTGACACAATAGCCGTAATCAATCCTATCAAGGCGATAAGCACCCTAACCGTGATTTGATTTTCCCAAAAAGGAAATGTCCTGAGCAAAAGAAAAACACCCAAATGCACTGAAAGTGAGCCATAGAAAATAGCAGAGGACGGCGTAGGGCCTTCCATAGCTCTTGGAAGCCATGAAGAAAAAGGAAACTGAGCCGACTTTGCCGCTGATGCAAGCAAAAGCATCAAGGCAATAAACATACCTATTCCGGTATGTCCAACGAGGTGTTCGGACACCAATTCAGCGTTACCCAGTTTTAAGAAGGTAATATTTTCTTGCCAAAGATGATGGCTAGCCCACATCGCCAAAATCAATCCCACATCGCCAATTCGATAGATGGAAAAAACCTTGATGGAGTTTCGGGTTGGTAGCAAGTTTTCCCTGTAAAACGCAACCAACAAAAACGATGACAGCCCCAAAATTTCCCAGCCAACAAAGAGCGTCTCAAAATTTCCAGCCAAAACGGTAGTATTGAAGCCCAGGTAGAAAAAAAGAACCGTATTGAAAAACCTTTTGTAACCACTCTCCCGATGAAGGTAGTAGCGGCTATAAAAGGTAATCAGAAAGGTCAATATCGCACCTACAACCACATAGACCGCGCCTACCCGATCAAAGAAGAAGTCCAGGAGAAACTCGAAATGATCGGTTTTAAACAACACCAGTTCTTTCAAATTGAGTGCCTGAAAGCCTATCGCGGCCCAAAAGCCAAGAAACACCAAAACACTTGCGAGATTGATGCCTGCAGTATAGAAAGCAACTCGGGAAAGCGCCTTTTCATTGCGCTCCGGAATTACCAAACTGATCAAAAAACCCGCAAAGGGAATCCCAATCATCAATTGAATCCAGCTAGCTAATTCCATTATAATGAGTCGATTAAGTAAACTGGAAGATTTTCTTTAGTACTCAAAAGCTTATTTTTTAGATGATCCAGATGGTCAATTTTGGACTCCGGTGTATATACCACAAAGGATTCATCCCTAAATCGAAGCATTTGTCTTGACTCCGGATCGATCACCACCAGGTGGACCCAGTAATTTTTCACCCACTCGTAGGTTGCAGGATTGGATTTCAATACCTCCATGACCAATTTGGGATACTGTTCCACGATCATCAACAGTCGGATTGGATCGTGGATTTCCACCATCTGATAAGGCAGTCCGGTACGGAGATCACCATCGGCACCATTTGCCACCCCAATAAGCCCCATGACATTGTGAGGAAGCTTGGTGCCTGCACCCAATTTATCGGGATCCATTCTGGAGAAATAGTATTCCAGGTTGATACCCCCACAAACAGGAGCTGCAGCTCCCAGGATTTTAGCAAGCGCCTTTCCTTCGGCATCCTTTCTGTAGTCGTATGAATTCAGAAAAGCACGGCGGTCAAAAAACAATCCTTTGATGGTCGATTTTCTGGAGACTATACAAAGCGCATTGGTCGCATGGTTGTATTCCGGACGTGGTTCAAACAAGGAAAATGCGCGCTTCTTTACCGCCTCATGAAGTCCGGAAAGTGGCTTGTCCTTTTTCAAGGTGTCAAAGCGCCTGGCACGTTCTAGCGAGTTGATGTCCAAAGCCTTGGCAAATTTTTCAATTGTCTCGAAATGAAGCTTTTTGTTTTCTTCAGTGAGGATTTCCAAGTCAAAGTAAATCAACTCATCCTTGGTCGTATCGTGAAGGCCTCCCAAAAACTGAGTGCTTTCAGGAATAACAATTCCTCTAGAGTTCAACACTTTTCTTACCTCAGCATGATTTGCCATGTGTGCAGCTACCCTGGCATTAACCGAACCTGGTCTTCCGCAACATGCCCCGCAGTCGTATCCGGCATAGTGGGTATTGTTAATACTGGAAGCGCCATGCCCTACCAAGTAAACAAGCGGAGAAAAATTTTCCAACAAACCGATACTTCGCAATAAGCCTTCAACTCGATCCGCCATTTCCTCCACTTTGAATCCAACCTGAAGGCCATTTTCTTCCAATCCTTGGTATTCAATAGTCAAGGTTCCATTGGGATCCATGTGCTTGAAACTGGAGACTTCCAACGCAGAGGAACTTGGACGCAACACATTGCCAATCAATTTTATGGCAGACCAAAAACCCAGGGTCTGTGCACTTAACCAACCCCTTACCAAAGAGTGGCTATTCTGATGAAAATGCACATCCTTGGCCAATTTTTTGTGGTTAGCGGTCTCCTTTATCAGATATTTGGGTGTGACTGGTGCGGGACAGGATTTAGTATAAAACTTTCCAAACTCAGGCTGAAAATAAAATTCCACATTGAAAAATCCGGGAGTGCCGAAGGTTGCACACTTTGGATCAATAAATTCAAGATGTCTTCGGGTACTGCACTCCCTGTCATCAATGCAGAAAATAGCCTGAAAACTCGAAGCTTCAGGGGTTAATGGCAAAGGGGAAACTGCCGAAATTCCTGCTAGTACCTCATCGTAGTAACTCCATTCAAAGGCCTCCTGCCAGCATTGCAACACGAGGTCTGATTCTTCAAAAAGAGCCGTATCAAACAATTCCTGAGTAGCATAGGGGAACCTTACCCCCAGAGGACTCCAGTTTTCTCCAAACTTTTGGTCCAATGAATCGATTTCTAGCAAGCATTCAAACAGGATTACATCTTCCAAGGAAATGGTTTTACCGTCCAAGAGAGATTCTGGCTGATTTTCCAAAACAGAAACCATACCAGACCATCCCGGATGGGCAAATTGCTGATCGAAAAGGTACCAACCATAGGAAAGTGGATTACCTACCAGGATTTCCAATAAATCATAGAGCTTAAGTTCAGGATTTTGAAGTAGATTCTGAGCTCTTTTGGTTCTTAGAATCGGAGAAAAACTTTCGCTTTGAAGCGTTCTAATGGCATTCAAAAAGCCTTTCGCTTCCACCGGGAAAGACCATATGGAAATCCCCTGATCCAAATAAGCCGCAATCATGCGAAACAAAAATGGATGTGTAACCTTGTCCAGATTGAAGTGATAATCGCTCCTCCAATGTGCCCGAAACCGGCCTATCCTTGGATCAGAATAGTGAGAAACCGATTCATCCAGCATCTTAATAAGCCAATGGTTAGCCTCGGGACCAAATTGGTCATCCAAAACTTTCTTAAGGATTTCACCCTTTATTTTTCCATCTCGATAGAGCTGTCTGTACTCCTCCAAACGGAGAAAACCCACATAGCCAAGTTGTGTGTTGGCCTGCTTTAATGCCTGAAAAAAAGATAAATTTTGGAATGCGTGTAATGTATTGTGATGGACAAAGTCCTTTAGTGGAGCTTGGGCAGGAAGAAAATGCTTTAGTTCATGCAAAATTTCTTCCACTCCAAAAGCTCCTGCTTTGGTGTGATATTTCATAGAAATTAAAATCTGAGTGATTGAATTGGACTAATAAATAGACCAAACCCCAATACGTGAGGTAATGGGATTTTAGACCTTAAGGTCAAAAATTAACTCAGGAAGATTTTCCAGGAATGAAAAAAATCATATAACGGAAGAAGACTACCCCGAATGGGTTTATTCCCGAAGGAGGGATTATAAAACAGTTCAGCTTTATTTTGAAACTGACTGAAAGGGAAGGAAGTGCAAATCCCTGTGTTGCTTTCTCCTTGAACTTCAATCCGCTCCTCGTTTTCAAGCTTTCGGCTCAAGCTAATATTTCCGTTCCAATACCTAGGATCTATATGAACAGTCGCTTCTGCTGATGCAGATGACTCGCATATTAGTTTATCTTCGGAAAAAGTCTGATTAACAACAGCACCGACTTGACCCTGAATTGCCAAGGTTAGCCGGAGAAATAGCGTTATTAAACTCAGAAAAGAAAACATAAAAGGAATAAAGACTGAAATATAAAATCTATTTTTAATATTAGTAAATAATCCTTATGTTTTTTGACAAAAATTAATAAAACAAGCCACTTTATACTTTTTTTATAAATACGAAGCTGGAAATTGGAATGCTATACAGTTCATTATTTTCTAAAAGCAAGGTGATTTTTGATCGAAATTGTAGTTTGGGGTGATCTCTTGATTTACTATTAGGTAGTTTTGTGGGAACAAAATTTTGTGTAAAGGAAAATTGAATGAACGAGTTGGGTATTTTCATTTTTGACGAGGTAGAGGTTTTGGATTTTGCTGGACCCTTTGAGGTGTTTTCAGTCGCAAATCAACTTTCCGGATACAAACTTTTGAAAATCAAAACGATTGCATCCGGAAAAAAATCAATTACGGCAAAAAATGGCCTCAAAATTCGCGCGGATTTCAATTTGGAAGATATTTCCAAACTTGACTTTCTGGTACTTCCAGGTGGCGACGGCACTAAGAGGGTTATTAAAAATCCAACTACAATGAACATTTTAACCTCAATCCTTGTCCAGGCTACTTGGAACATGAGTGTTTGTTCAGGTAGCAGAATACTTGGAAAGGCAGGGGTTTTAGATGAAAAACCGTTTTGCACCCATCATCAGGTCTATGAAGATATGCATGAACTTGTATCTGGAGGAATGCCCCAACCGGAACTTCGTTTTGTTCAAAGTGATAAAAAAATATGGACAGCAGCCGGAATTTCGGCAGGAATAGACTTAGCCTTGCACCTGACCCGTATCACTTTTGGAAAAGACCTTGCCCTACAGGTGGCAAAGTACATGGAATATCACCCCTACCTTGACGCGCAATGATTGCCAACACACCAGCACCTCCTTACTATGCAGTTATTTTCTCCAACATCAGAACTGATTTTGACCAGGGTTATGAAGAAATGGCAGAGCTTATGGTCAAGTTAGCCAAAGAGCAACCTGGATACCTTGGCCATGAAAGTGTACGAAACGGATTGGGGATTACTATTTCTTACTGGGAAAATCTGGAAGCAATTAAAAACTGGAAAGCAAATTCCGATCATTTAATCGCACAAAGATTTGGCAGAGAAGCCTGGTATTCGTCCTACAAAACCAGAATAGCACTCGTGGAAAGAGACTACTGGTTTGAGAGATAGATATCCGATTTAAGCTGTTTTACTCGATCTGCCATATTCAAAGCGGACATTTCGAGGTCCAGGGAGCTGGCTTTTAGAAAATCGAGTACTGCTCCCGAGTGATCCGTGGACTTTCCTTCCGCTAGCGTTACATACCGCATCGTGGACCACAGCACTGTTTTTAACTGTGTCTTGGAATCATCGGTCATGTTATATTCCACGAGGATTGTATTGTGGTTGTACCAAAGAATACGACTCATTATCCGTACCCATTCCCCTACCATGGCAGGTTTAACATAACTGATATTATGGTTGTAAACCACCCAAGCAGCTTTGTAAACCCGGATTAAATCGATGATTTCAAGCCCGTAGAGTTTCGGAACCTGATCTTCCCGGGCATTGAAAAAATAATCGAAGTATTTAGCATTATTGAGATGGCGCAAGGGATCACAATCCTGAAATCGGATCACTACACGACTCTCTGTCTCCTTAGCATAGTGCTTTTCCGGATCGTATTCAAACATCTAATATCTGTTTACTGGTTAAAATTTGAACACCTGCTTCTTCCATTTCTTTTATTGCCAGATCCCCATCTTCCGGTTTTAAATTGACTGCCTTTGTGGCATCAGAGATCAGTAAAGTCTCAAATCCAAGATTCTGCGCATCTAAAGCCGTGAACTTGACGCAATAATCCAAAGCAAGTCCACTTATGAACACCTGTTCAATCCCTTTATTTTTCAAATATTCCCCCAAACCGGTATCTCCTCTTCGCGCATTATCAAAAAATCCAGAATACGAGTCCACTCCAGGATTTTTTCCCTTTTGAAAAATAGCTTCCCACTTTTCATGATCCAACGCCTTATGAAAATCTGCGCCATCAGTGCCTTGAACGCAGTGCACAGGCCATAATATTTGGGAAAGACCTGCCAACTCAATTAAATCTCCAGGAACTTTCCCTAGATGATTTACCGCAAAGCTTCCATGGTCAGCAGGATGAAAATCCTGGGTAACCAAGATATGGACAAATTTTTCCTGAAGTTGATTGATTACCGGAATTACCTGATCACCTTCCCAAACTGCAAGCGCACCTCCTGGCAGAAAATCATTCTGTATGTCAACAATGATAAGTGCAGCCTTTTCTTTATTCCACTTCATTTTCAAAATTCTTTGCTTTAAATACCAAATCCATTCGTAATTGATGTAAGTTTTCCTCTAATCCAACGGGGTACACATGGGGATTCACCAATCTTTTGTGGGTTTTGTCAAAAGAAGCCAATTGCTCAATGCCCCGATTTCGGATTTGATCCAAGGAAGGAACCTTATACACCAGTTTTCCTTCCTTAAAAACAGACTGAAGTAGCACCTGCTCCTGATAATACAGAGGCATAAGGCGCTTCCTATGGGTAGGATCCATCGGGTCAATGATCATGGCACTTTTGGGATCAATTTTTTGATCTTCAAGATAAATCATATCCGCAACAGCCTTACCATTGGAATAATATCTTTTTACGTTGTGGACTCCGGGAATATTGATTTTTATTGACTGCTGCGAAAGTTTGATTTTCGGTATCCATACCCCAGATTCAGATTTGATTGCTGAAAGTTTATAGACCGCACCCAAAGCAGGCTGATCGAAGGCGGTCACCAGCTTTGTTCCTACCCCCCACACATTGATAGAAGCTTCCTGAGATTTCAACGAGCTGATGATATGCTCGTCCAAGTCATTTGAACCAACAATTTTGGCTTCAAGGAATCCAGCTTCATCCAGCATTTCCCTCGCTTTGTTACTGAAATAGGCCAAATCACCGGAATCAATTCGGATCCCGATCATTTCCTTCCCCTTGCTTCGTAAAATTTCCCCAACTTTTATCGCATTTTTGACACCGTGGAGTGTATCATAGGTATCCACCAAGAAAATACAGTTATCAGGAAAAGATTCAGCGTAGGCTTCAAATGCCTCCAGTTCCGTCTCAAAAGACATGATCCAGCTATGGGCGTGCGTACCTGAGACTGGTATTCCAAACAACTTTCCTGCAAGCACATTACTAGTGGAAGTACATCCGCCGATATAAGCAGCACGGGAAGCGGCAAGCGCACCATCAATTCCCTGTGCCCTCCTCAATCCAAATTCCATAATGGGATCACCTTGAGCAGCTAAGCTGATCCTTGCTGCTTTTGTAGCTATTAATGTCTGAAAATTAATCAGGTTAAGCAGAGGAGTTTCAAGCAATTGACACTGAAACAAAGGACCTTTTACCCGTACCAACGGCGTATTAGGAAAAACCAAAGTACCTTCTTCCACTGCATCGATGTCACAGGTAAATTTCATTTCGGCCAAATAGTCCAAAAATTCATCCTCAAACATGGGACTCCCATCCTTGCGCTTCATTCCGCCCAAATAGGCCAAATCCTCTGGCTCAAATCTAAAACTTTCACAAAAATCAATCAGGTAAGCCAGTCCAGCCGCCATGGTGAACCCACCTTGGAAGGGATGTTTCCTGAAAAATAAATTGAAAACCGCTTCTTGATCCGCTTTCCCCGATTTCCAATACCCATACGCCATGGTAAGCTGGTAGAAATCTGTCAAAAGTGAAAGTGAACTTCGATATAGATCTTTTGTGATTTTCATTTCTGAATTGAAGAGGTTATTGTTTGGCAAAATTACAAACTATTTCATCTTTAAATTCAGAAAAATCCCGATCAGAACCAGGGCCATTCCCATATAAGACACCAATGGAAAAGTCTCTCCAAAAAGGAAAAAACCAAAGATCAAGGCATACAAAACACCCATATAACTCAAACTTGATACCCGAGAAAGATTTCCTGTTTGATAGGCTACCGTCATAAAGTATTGGGCACTTTGCGTACAAACACCTATCCAAAGCAGAATCAGCCAATCCAAACCTATGGGCATTACCCATTCAAAATACATGATCAAGGAAGCCACTGGCAAAGTCACAAGTGGAAAATAAAATACGATCACTAAGGGGTGCTCGGAAGTCTTGAGTTTGCGGATCATATTGTAGGCTATTCCTGCTGCCAAAGCAGAAATGAGCCCCATTCCTGCACTCAGGATATCCACCCGTGGATCAAATCCCTGAATAATTAAGACGCCGGCAAAGGCCATACCAAAATAGAGAAACTGGATGGGTCTGACTTTTTCTTTTAAAATGAAAATACCCAAAATCGTAGTAAAAATCGGCGACAAATATTGCATTGTCACTGCACTCGCCAAGGGAATGCGCTGAAGTGTGTAAAAAAACAGAATCAAGCTGATCGAACCGACGATTCCTCTAGTGATGAGGTTGGGTTTATTGTTTCCGAAAATGGTAATACCCTTTTTTATCAAGACAACAGCCGTAAAAAAAAGGCTAAAAACCGATCGAAACCATACAATCTCTATTGCCGGGATATGCGGGATGTATTTAACAGACACATTCATCATAGCAAAGAAGATGCCTGCCAAAAGCATGGACTGAACTGGATCGATTTTCAAGGTTAAATAGGATTAAAAGGTAATTTGGGATACAAAGCTACTTCAAGGGAGGATAGTTATAAGAAAGAAAAATATATTTTAATCGAACCATAACTCGTAAAGCAGAGTTTGATTGAAAAAACCACATGGCACTCAAATTAGGTTCTAAAGCCCCTGATTTTACCCTTCCTTCCACCTCCGAAAAGACAATCACCCTTTCCAAAGACTTCCGGGGAAAATCTCTTATTCTCTTTTTTTATCCCAAGGATTTTACAAGGGGATGTACCGCAGAGGCTTGTGAATTCAGAGATCAATTTGCTGAATTTAGAAATCTTGAAATTCCGGTACTTGGAATTAGCAAGGATGATATCCTCACACACGAAAAATTCAAGAAAACCTATAAGTTGCCGTTTGACTTGCTTTCTGATGTTTCCGGAAAGGTTTGTGATTCCTACGATTCCCTCATTCCACTGATCAAAATGTCCAAAAGAGTAACATACCTTTTGGACCAGGAACACAAAATCGCGGGGATCTATGAGGGGCTTTTTGAAAACAAATCCCACGTAGACGCTATGCTGAGGAAACTTAAAAAATGATCAATACGAGATTATCACTCCATCTTTCATGACCACTTTTCGGTCAGCCATTCCAGCGAGTTCTTCATTATGGGTGACAATCACAAAAGAAAGCTTCAATTCATCCCTAAGCCTAAAAAACAATTCATGAAGTCCACGGGCATTTGCCGTATCTAGATTACCACTGGGTTCGTCGGCAAATACTACTTGGGGATTATTGATTAGCGCCCGAGCCACTGCCACCCGCTGTTGTTCTCCTCCTGAAAGTTCGGATGGCTTGTGGCTGAGACGATGGCTGATTCCCAAGATTTCTGCCAATTCACCTGCTCGTTTTGAAAGCTCAGATTCCGATTTCCCTTGAATAAAACCAGGGATGAAAATGTTCTCTTCAGCAGTAAACTCCGGTAGGAGATTATGGAACTGAAAAATAAATCCTATGGAATCATTTCTAAATGCTGCAAGTCGATCTCCCTTGAGTTGAATCAGATCAGTCCCGTTCATGGTAAGTAGGCCTTTATCCGGCTGGTCAAGCGTTCCTAATATATGCAGCAAGGTACTTTTACCGGCACCTGAGGATCCAACAATGGAAACAATTTCAGAAATAGAAATTTCCAAATCTACTCCTTTCAAAACATGTAAGGCTCCATACGATTTATGAATCCCTTTGGCAATCAGCATAATAGTTTTTTTTGGTCTTCAAAAATAAGACAAATCCCTTAATTTCAGGAATTAAGAAGGTTTTTTGATAAAAAATGAAAAATGCGGGTTTGATTTATCCATGGTATCCGCTTATCTTCGGGCAAAAATTTGGAGAAATGAACATTCACGAATATCAGGCAAAAGAAGTATTGAAAAGCTATGGTGTAAGGATTCAGGAAGGTATTGTTGCGAATACTCCGGAGTCCGCACATGAAGCAGCGATAAGACTGAATGCTCAAACAGGCACTTCCTGGTACGTGATTAAAGCCCAGATTCATGCTGGTGGTCGTGGAAAAGGTGAAGTTAAAGAGACTGGATCCAGAGGTGTAGTGCTTGCGAAGAAACTTGAAGATGTTAAAGAAAAAGCCGCAGCGATTCTCGGGGGTACCTTGGTAACTATTCAAACTGGAGCGGAAGGAAAAAAAGTGAATAAAGTTTTGATTGCTGAGGACGTCTATTATCCTGGAGCTTCAGAACCCAAAGAATATTACATGTCCATTTTGCTGGACAGGGCAACTGGTTCCAATGTCATCATGGCATCTACTGAAGGTGGAATGGACATCGAGGAAGTGGCCGAAAAACATCCCGAAAAAATCATTAAGGAATGGATAGACCCTAAGGTTGGTCTTCAGGGTTTTCAGGCTAGAAAAGTAGCCTTCAAACTCGGTCTTTCAGGAAATGCTCATAAGGAAATGGTGAAGTTTATGACTTCCCTTTACCACGCGTATGTTGCCACTGACTCTTCTCAATTTGAGATCAACCCAGTGTTAAAGACTTCCGATGATAAAATCCTAGCAGTGGACGCTAAAGTTAATTTGGATGACAATGCACTTTATCGTCAACCAAAACTTGCCGACTTACGAGACTTGGCGGAAGAGGATCCCTTGGAAGTTGAAGCTGGTAAATCGGGCCTCAACTATGTCAAGTTAGATGGAAATGTGGGTTGCATGGTAAATGGTGCCGGATTGGCTATGGCTACGATGGATATGATCAAATTGTCCGGAGGTGAGCCAGCCAACTTTCTTGACGTTGGAGGAGGTGCAAATGCAACTACCGTAGAAGCTGGATTTAGAATTATTTTGCAGGATCCTAACGTAAAAGCGATTTTGATCAATGTTTTTGGCGGAATCGTGAGATGCGATAGAATTGCGAACGGAGTAGTGGAAGCTTACAAGACTATCGGTGACATTAGAGTTCCCATCATTGTAAGATTACAGGGTACAAACGCTGAGGAAGGGGCCAAAATTATTGATGAATCAGGTCTAAAGGTTTTTTCAGCAATTACGCTTAAAGAAGCAGCGGAGCGTGTGAAGGCAGCTCTTGGATCATAAAAATAGTACGCAGGCGTAGTTCAATTGGATAGAATATCGGATTTCGGCTCCGAGGGTTGAGGGTTCGAATCCTTCCGCCTGTACTGTTTCCCGACTAAAGTCGGGATTTTTTTTTTCGGAAAACCCAAAGTAGTTATGCGTGGCGGGATTTAGATGATTCATTTTTATGAATATCCGCTTGTATGCAAGTCGCCAAATATGATTTGGTTTGTAAAATAAATAGTATGCATGTACACTTATTTACCAGTAGAAAATAAAGGCGATAAATTTTTGAACCACAAAGGAAACGAAGGACACAAAGTTTTTTTGAAAATGGTCCTTCCTTGATTTTTAATTTTCCTTTGACTATAACTGGATTTGAAAAGCGTTTTTCTAAGAAATCATGGTTTAAGGTAACGAAGGCTGAAAAGCTAAAGCTTTAAATTCTATTGGATTACATTTCAAAACCGGAACTTTGGGGGGACGGTGAATTTTCCATCGTTCTCCTAGTTTTATGCTCTATTTATTTTATAGAACATGCATATAAACTATTTTTCCAGTAGGGAATAAAACCGATAAATTTTTGAACCACAAAGGACACGAAGGGCACAAAGTTCTTTTTTTTTTACGTGTTTAGTATGGGATTTATTCTCGGCCCTAAAGCTATAAATTCCCCCTCTTTTCTAGAAAATTATGTCTTAGAGCACTACCTGGAAAAGCTAAAGATTTGATTTCGAAGGTGTACAAATTAAAATTGAAAATTCAGGTATTCGTTGAGTTTCCCATCCCTTTGTTTAGTTTAGGTTCTTCCCATCGATCGATTTATATCCTTCAACTCAAACAAAATTTAATTTGGCTATTTGTTTTATCCGGATATTCATTTAGGCCATGTTTCGCTAACTAATTGGCTCTAAAAATAAGTACGAAGAAGCTCCATGTTTTTCATTTTCCAAATGTTACGGAGATTAGACATCTCCACTTAGATGTAGGCGGATAATCATATCCATTTTTTACATACGGTTACCCTGACTCAAAATGACCGAAAATTTAGGTGTAATAGAATTTTCTCCTCCGCATTTCCTGTATGAAACAGAATAAATTTCATCCACAGGTCGCTGTAATTAAGTACTAAAAATTGCATTATTCCACTAAAATAAAATAAAAAAGCAGGAGAAAATCCCCTGCCCTTTATTTGAAAACTAAACCAACTATTATTTAACTACCACAATGAATTCAAAAATAATACAAATCTGAATAAATCAAAATCCCAAATAAAAATTTGTATTTTTTTATTTTTTCACAGGAAAGTTGTCCCGTTTAAAAGTAATTCCAAAGGCTTGATCCTAGCTAAACTGGATTTTTTCATAGTTAGGGAAATCGTTAAACCTAAGCTTATCTCATTTAAAAAGAAATACAATGGAGATATAGCCTGCGGCTGAAATA
>CAZNND010000050.1:19056-35368 GCA_964574365.1 uncultured Limnohabitans sp. | reverse complement strand
AACAAGCTGATTATCAATACAAAAACTTCTGAAATTGGCAAGTTGGGTTAAGAATTATGACTTAGTCCTTTTTGGAGAAATCCCACTTTTATTCGATTTAACAATAGAGTATCTCTTAATTTTCTCGTGGTTAACTACATGAAACTGGTTTGTTTTTTCAGTCGGACGGAAAAATGGTAAGTTTTAAAAGCGATTTCCCTGCTCTTTTTTAGTACTTGTTTTTAATCAGTAAATACATTGAGTAGGAAAAATTTAAAAAAAGAATAGATGAATTTCCTCTGCCCCTCGAAAATCAAAAATCTAAACTCGTAATTCCCCTCAGCTTTTCCAGAGATAGGGAAACAAGATATAGGAAGTAGCGGCAACGATCGCATTGATCGCCAATAGGCTGAGCAATTTGTCTACACTGACACTCCAATCCAGACCGTCTAGGGCGTTTTTGGAAATCCGAATCGCCAATAGCAGGATGGGTATAATCACTGGAAAACTCAAGATTGCCATCAAGGTCGCATTATTTCCAGCTTTGGAAGCAATTCCACTGACCATCGTTAAGCTGGCAGAAAAGCCAACCGAGCCCAGGATCAGATTGAGCAAAAAGAGACCCTGATCTTGGATAGGATTTCCCAAAACCACTGAAAACACCCCATAGCCCAACAAGGCCAAAATAAGTGTCAGCCCAGTATTATACACCATTTTAGAAAGAATAATAGACTCCGGTGAAGCAATCATGTAGTAGTACAATTGTCTTCCCTGATGCTCTTGAACAAAGCTTTTGGCTACGGCATTAACCGAAGAAAAAAGGATAATGATCCAATACAATGCGTTCCAGGAGGGAATCGAAAGGTTGCCCATCTTGGCTCCCACACTGAGGTAGGTTATAAAAACTGCGGAGACGACGTATAGCAAAATCCCATTGAGGGCATATTTCTGCCTCCACTCCAGGGTGATTTCCTTTCTGATCAAAACCGAGATTTCCTTCCACATGCTTCAAAGGTAAAAATTGGATGGAAAAGGTTTGCAAGAAGTTTGGGAAGTCGCAAAAAATTATTGGCCACTAAGGCACAAAGACTCAAAATTCTTTCCGCCTTGGTGCCTTCGTGGCTAAGCATTTTTACTTTTTTGCTACAAATGCGGGAAGACACAAAAAATAATGGCCACTAAGGCACGAAGACACAAAATTTTTTCTGCCTTGGCGCCTTCGTGGCTAAGCAAAAAAATTAGTGCCTTGGCACCTTCGTGGCTAATCAAAAAAATTAGTGCCTTGGCGACTTTGTGGCTAATCAAAAATCTTCGATCTTTTACCAACAATTCTACCCAAATGACCCTTAAAAATTCTCTTTTCGTTCTAATCTGCCTTTTAGCTCTTTCCTGCGCACAAAAAACTGCAGAAATCGACTACACCGATTGGTCGCACTACGGGGGACCAGAAGATGGATCAAGGTATTCCGATTTGACCCAAATCAACAAAGAAAATGTCGCACAGCTTGAAGTAGCCTGGACCTACCATACCGGCGATGCGACCGAACGAAGTCAGATCCAATGCCAACCTATCGTGGTCAAGGGACTTCTTTACGGCACTACTCCTAAACTGAACGTCTTTGCCCTCGATGCGGCGACGGGTGAAGAAATCTGGAGATTTGATCCTTTTCAAGTGCTGGGGGGTGAAAATTCCTGGGCAGGCACCAATCGTGGAGTTTCGTATTGGGAAGAAGGTGAAGACAAACGGATTCTGTTTGCGGCAGGCAACTGGTTGATGGCTGTAGATGCGCTGACTGGTAAACCCGTTTTGAGCTTTGGGGATCAGGGCAAAGTGGACCTTCGGAAAGATCTGGATACGGATTTGGAGGAATTTTTAATCACATCAAATTCCCCCGGAGTAGTATTCGAAGACAAATTGATCATCGGTATGCGACTTTCCGAAGGCCTGGATGCCGCACCTGGACATATCCGAGCCTACAATATCAAAACAGGAAAGCGGGAATGGATCTTCCATACTATTCCCCATGAAGGAGAGGCTGGACATGAAACCTGGGATGCAAAATATGTCGGTCAAATCGGCGGAGCCAACAACTGGGCAGGGATGACAGTGGATTATGCCCGAGGAATTGTTTTTGTACCGACTGGTTCGGCTACTTATGACTTTTGGGGAGGCTATCGAAACGGTGACAATCTATATGCAAACTCTCTTTTGGCCCTTAATGCCAGTACCGGTAAGCGGATTTGGCACTTTCAAGCTGTCCACCATGATGTGTGGGACCGAGACTTTCCTGCCAATCCCAACCTGATCCGAATCCAAAAAGATGGCAGATGGATCGATGCTGTGGCGCAAATTTCCAAGCAAGGGCATACCTACGTTTTTGAGCGGGAAACAGGGAAACCGATCTGGCCCATAAATGAGACTCCGGTTACCCAAACAGTCATGCCTGGTGAAATCAGTTCCAAAACCCAGCCCATTCCCTCCTTGCCAGAACCTTTCATGAACATGGTTTTTGAGGAGAAGGACATTCTAAATCTTAAACCGGAATGGGAAAAAGACATTCGAAACCAACTTTCAAATGCCCTTTATGGAGATACCTGGGTTCCTCCCCATCCGGAAAAGCCCATCGTGCTCTTCCCCGGAATGGACGGAGGTGGTGAATGGGGTGGTGCTTCGTTTGATCCACAAACGCAGACACTTTACGTCAATGCCAACCAAATCCCTTGGCTGATAGATATGACTCCAAATGCCAGTTTTGGCAATGTAGGGCAATCTATCTACACCAATTACTGCGGAAACTGCCATGGAATGGATCGAAAGGGAAATCCCCCCTCCATGCCAAGTTTGGTTGGATTGAAAGGCAAGTATTCAGCAGATTCACTCGCTCAATTACTTGTAAAAGGTCGAGGAGCCATGCCTTCATTTTCTCATATTTCAGCAGAAGAACGCGGGGTTTTAGTGGATTACTTGCTGGGAAAAGCAGATGCCGGTGACAAAAAAGAGTTAGAGGCCGAGGATTCCAAACTTTATCCGCGTTACTACATGAAGGGCTACAAACGCCTTACGACCAAGGATGGGCTTTATGGTTCCAATCCTCCCTGGGGCCTGTTGACGGCGATAGATATGAATTCCGGCCTAAAAAAATGGCAAATTCCATTGGGTTCGATAGATTCATTGAAAACGATGGGATTTGAACATACCGGCATCGAAAATTACGGCGGCCCGGTAGCGACTGAGGGGGGAGTGCTTTTCATCGCTGCCACCAAGGATGAAAAAATCCGTGCTTTCGATAAGGAAACAGGCAAATTACTTTGGGAAGCCCAGCTTCCAGCAGCGGGGCATGCCACACCGGCAGTTTATGAAAAGAATGGAAAACAATATCTCGTCATTGCCTGCGGAGGAGGAAAAGGCACTAAAAGCGGGGATGCGTATGTTGCGTTTGCTTTGCCGGGGAAGTAAATAGAAACTAGAATTGGGAAATATGTGTATCCAGATAATTGCACGTATGTATTGTTTCTTAGAATTCCCCATAATGCTACGGGGCAGGATACCTTAGTCCTAAAGCAGGGTATCCTATCCCAATTACTAGTTTTTCATCTCGGAGTCTATAGATCAAAAAATAGTAGTAAAAACCCTTGGATAAACCTGTTTTTGTAGGTGTCTATAAACAAGATTATCAAAGACTTTTATTTCACCAACGAGGGAAATAATAAAAAACCACATAGTCACATAGAAACCCTAGTAGGAAGCCATATTATTTGTAACCAGCAGATTGTATGTCACTTATTTTCAATAAGATGTAACATAGTTTTTCGGAACGTTACTGGATTTTTTCTATGTGAGCTCCTATGTGAACAATGTGTCTAATGTGGTTAATCTTTTTTTTATTCTTTTGAGATTGTTCATTTATTTGAATAGCCCAATTCTTTCAATGTCATCCCATTTATGAACCTAGTAGCATTTACAAGAAAGACCCTTTTCCCTGATTCATATCGTAGCCAAAATAATATAACCTTACGTGCAATTAAGCGGATACACATATTAGGAAATGATCAAGAGAGATAAAAATATAAAGCACAGCTATTTTACTTCCATAGTCAGATAGAAATCCAATAGGTATTGTCTAGAAAAAAAGGGCCTCCGGACTGGCAGGAGGCCTCTGAATTTATTTTCCTTCAGACCTAGGCTCGCCCTCTTTAGGAGGAGTTTCTCCTTTCAAATAGGTAGGTAAATTTAGTCCTGCCATATTGAACAGATCATTGAGTGGGGGAACGGTTTTCATCATGCCAGAGACAAAATTAGCTGTGGAATTGGCTCCGCTTTCATTTTGACCTGAATCCCAAACGGTGATTTTATCGATTTTGATATTTTTGACCGCCTCCACTTGGGTTTTAACCAACTCAGGCAACTTCTCGATAAGGAGCAGCTGGAATGCTTTTGTCGGATCTCCACCTGCAGCGTTGACCACATCTCGATAACCTTCGGCTTGCTTGGTCAGAATTTCATAAAGTCCTTTTGCTTCGGCTTCCATTTTTGCAAAGATGGCATCCGCCTCTCCCTTGGCTTGAACCCGGATTCGTTCGGCTTCTGCTTGCGCTTCAATAATTGCACGTTGCTTAGCAATTTCAGCAGGGATGACCACGTTAGCGTTTTGGGTTGATCTTTCCCTTTCGGCTCGGGCGGTTTCCGCTTTCTGTTCTGCCAGGTAGGCTTCTTCCAATGCTTTGGCCTGTTGCACTTTTTCTGAGGCAAGGGCAAGTCTCAAGGCTTCTGCTTCTTTTTCCCTTCTGATTGCATCGGATTGGGCGATGGCAATTTTAGCTTCATTTTCACCTTTGATTGCAATTGCATTAGCTTCAGATGTCTTAACTCGAGTATCCCGTTGCGCCTCCGCTTTTCCAATGCTTTCTTCTTTTTGCGCTTCAGCGATGCTCACTTCTCGGTCTTTGAGTGTGACGGCGATTTTTACGTCTCGATCTCGCTGGGTATCGGCAATTTGTACGTCTTTTTCCCTATCGGCGAGGGCCTTACCAGTTTCCCCGATTTTTTCTTGCTCTGCTACGGAGATTTTCGCTTCGTTGATGGCTTTGGCGGCAGCTTCTTTACCTAAAGCTTCGATATAGCCTGATTCATCCTTGATGTCAGTGACGTTGACGTTGATCAATTTCAGGCCGATTTTTTTGAGCTCGGTGTCCACATTTTTGGAAATGTTATCCAAAAACTTATCTCGGTCGGAATTGATCTCTTCGATGGTCATGGTAGCAATTACCAAACGCAACTGACCAAAAAGAATATCCTTAGCCAACTCCTGGATCTGCTCATGAGCCAAGCCCAACAAACGTTCCGCAGCGGTATTCATGCTATCAGGTTCGGTAGAGATAGCAATGGTAAACCGGCAGGGTACATCCACACGAATATTCTGTCGGGAAAGGGCATTGGTCAGGTTGGCTTCGATGGAAATCGGCTTTAAATCGAGGTAAGCATAATCTTGAATTACGGGCCAGATAAAGGCACCACCCCCGTGAATACATTTGGCCGAACTTCCTCCTGTCTTTCCATAGACCACCAGGATTTTGTCTGAGGGACAGCGTTTGTAACGTGAAACCAGGGCGATGATGGTCACAAAAATGACAAAAGCACCGGCTAGGATTAGAATTAAAGGATCCATAAAAGAATTAGGGTTTAGATTTTTTCGACTATTAAGAAATTCCCGCCTTCCACTCCGACTACCTTGATGGCAGCGCCGGTTTCGATACGGTCACCCGAGGTGATGGCGCTGAGTTCTTTTTGGGAACCCTTGACGCTGATGGAAATTTTGCCGGTTCCGGATTTATGAGCGGGAATGGAAAGATAAACCGAGCCGGTTTTGTGAATGGCCTGCTCTAGTTTGAAGGTATTGTCCTCCGCGAGTTTGGTAATCTGCTTGATTATGATGAAAAAGAGCCAAACAAAGCCCAATCCAACGGAAGCGGAAAGAATGAGCAAAACCGTGTAATTGGGGATGGATTCATAAAATGTGATGCCGGTCCAGCTAAATCCCAGAAGAAAGTTAATGAGATTTCGAAGCGTAAACAGTTGAAAAGGCGCCTCCGCTCCCTCCAGATTCCCGTCAAAATCCGCATTTACGCCTTCTCCTGAGTCCGAACCAATGAAGGTCAGGATAGTCTGAAGTAAGAAAATCATGGAGGTTGGCAAGGCGATGTACCAAAGTGCGCGGAGCGAAGGCTCCATTTCGGCTAAAAATTCCATAGGTCTAGGGGTGTGTGATCTTAGATCTTTTTTAGATTTCTTAATATCTTCAATTTTTACAATAATCAAAATCCTGGAAAGGCGATTCTTAAAAATTTCACTAAATCTTTACAAAATAAAAGCCTTATGAACCGTATTGAAGTAGCCATTTCCAAACGGGAATCACATCGATTTGGATTCCACTGACCTCCAATTTTTCTGATTCTTCCAGAGTCAGAATTAGTCCACGGGTAACCTTGGCGTAGGCACAGGTTTTCAGCAATCCTTTTATTTCCCGGTCACGGGTATGCAAGTGTTCCAATGACCAAGCTACCTGGATTGGCAAAGGTTCCTCCCCATCCCTCACCACTACAAAATCACATTCATGAGACTGGTCAGAGTAATAAAAAATATGTTGCTGATAGATGGATCCATAAAGCCTGTAGAGTTGGAGATACACCAGATTTTCCAAAAGGGTTCCATTTCGCTCAGGCTGTATTCCTACCAGTGCGTTTAAGAGTCCATTGTCCAGGAAATAAGCTTTTTTATCCGACTTTTCTGATTTGGCCGGGGAGTGGTCAAATCGACCTATTCGTTTGAACAAATAGGCATCCTTCGCATGATTGAGTACTTCATAAAGCGAATTTAATCCCACAGAATAGCCCATAGATTTAAGTTGGTTGAAATACCTCCTGACCGAAACCGCCTGCCCCACACTTCCCGCTACCAACCGAAAAAGTGACCTCAAATAATGGAAATTGGAAAGCTGATGGTACTCGATGATGTCCCTAAGCAGCATGGTATTGTAGTACTCCTGAAGGTATGCGATTTGCAGGCTTGGGTTAGTTAAGTGCGTGAGCTCAGGATAGCCTCCCTGGAAAAGGTACTTTTTGAAGTAGGTTTCTGTTGTACTTTTTTCCGGACCATAGACTACCGGCTGATGCTTGTAAAACCTGCAAAATTCCTGAAAAGAAAGTGGCAAGAGTTCCATGGCAATACTTCTACCTCTCAGTAGTGTGTTGACTTCGGTATGAAGTAGTCTGCTATTGTTCCCCGTGAAGCAGATTTTCTTGGTGTACGTCTCGCTGATCCGGTTTAGGAATTTTTCCCATCCCTGAACTGCCTGTACCTCATCAAAGAAAAAGTAACAATCGCCCAAATTGACCTCAGGATGTAATTCTCTCCAAGATTGAAGGATCAAATCGAGCTGCTCGGGTAGGAAGTGAACCCGTTCATCCTCAAAGTTGAAGTAGATCAGTTGGGAAGGACTCACGCTTTTGGATGTTGAAAGCTCCTGCATGCACAGGTTCATGGCCGATGTTTTTCCCACCCTACGAGGTCCAAGAACAGCTTGCATCTTTGGTAAGTCCACGTGCAGCATGGTATCCCGTATTACCAAATCTTCCCGAAAATGACGGGTAGAATTTTCGGTAAGGATATCTTTCAAGACCTCTTTCATTCTGCAAATGTAAAAAAATGAATAAAAAAAAGGCAATAATTATAAAATTGTCTTTTTAATAAAGACAATAATTTAATTTTTATCTTTCAAAAAAAATCCCCCAGCATCAGCCAGGGGATTTTTCAATCCAAATCGGAAATCCCAAATCGGAAATCCCAAATCTGAAATCTGAAATCAAAACGCCCGTTCCTCCAAGTGTTCTCCCAATTTCAGTCTCGGAACTCCTTTGCTCATCCAGTCCGGCGCAGGGAGTCCTTTTAAGTGATGATCAAAGAATTCCATCATTCGTACTGCATAGTCTTTTCGGTTTTCGAGTTTGCCGAGGCCGTGATTTTCACCGAGGTATTGTACCATGATCACAGGCTTTTTCAAGCGACGAAGGGCATTGTAGTATTCTACGCCTTGGGTAAAGTCCACCGCACCATCCTTGTCGTTGTGTAGCATCAGAAGCGGAGTTTGTACATTTTTTACGTGGTAAATCGGGCTGTTTCGCTCATAAGCGTCCCAGTTTTCCCAAGGACCTCCTAGGAATCTTCCTTGTGATGCTTCAAAAATGGACATATTCCCCCCGCCCGTATTCCAGTAAATCAAATCGTACATTGAAATCATATTGGTCAGTGGAGCACCGGCTGCTGCTGCCTTGAAGCGGGTGGTTTGAGTAATCAGGAAGGAGGTTTGGTATCCACCCCAACTGTGTCCGTGAAGACCCATTTTACTTTCGTCGATTACGCCAGTTTTGATGGCTGCATCTACTGCAGGAAGTACTGCCCAAACGGCAGACATACCCGGATCATCCATTTTATAGACAATGTCAGGGATCAATACCGCATAGCCGTTGCTGGTGTAAAGAGATGGACTCCATCCTGTGCCGCTATAGCCCGGGTTGGACCAGTTGTGCAGGGTTTGGGATAGTTTCTCGTAGTAATACACAACGGTTGGATACTTCTGACCTTCCACATATCCCGAAGGAAGGAAAAGTGCCGCCTGAAGCGCATCCCCTTTGGTAGTCACATAGTCGATCAATTTTACACCGGCAGACCAGGCATATTTGCCTGCATCGGGAGCATTTAAAGTGACTTGCTTGGCGTTGGACAAAGTCCCATCAGCCAAAAATACCTCAGTGGGTTGGTTGAATTTTTCTTTGGTGAAGGTGTAGATCGCTGCTTTTTTGGCTTTGGTCAAACCTTGGATGTTGGCGTCTTCCCATAGCAGCGTTTTGGCACCGGCGGTCAGTCCCATCTTGGCTGGACTGAGGCTAGCAATACCACTTTTCTTGGTGTTTTCGCCATAGGTTCGAACGTAAACCGTTTTTGTCAGATCAATTCCTTTTTCTTCTGGATCTAAGCTGATTCGGTATTGGTAACGAATTTTATCCTTTTTACCGTTTTGGGTGAGGTTGATCGGAGTTTCTTTGGCAGACATGGGGATTTGCCAGATGTCCCAACCATCACGAACGAGCACATAGCGACTGTCGCTACTCCAGCCAAGCGGGTTGTAGAGTGGTTTGACCACGTTATGATCGTCTTCTACGTCCACTACGCTAACGGGCAGCTTTTCGGTGATGTTGGTATGGGTTTTGGCAACAATGTCATACACGTAGAAATGTCCATCTTTTCCGTAAAGGAGCTTTTTGCCATCAGTAGATGGCCTTGGCATAGAAGCGTAGGAAGGCTGGTAAAATTTCTCAAAAAGTGGGGTTTTTGCCCCTGATTTCAAATCCACAATAAAATAATCGCGGTAAGCTTGTCCGTTGAGGTTGATGTCAAGTTCGTAGGTTTGTTGATCCGAACCCAAAGCAAACTGCTGAAAAGGCAACATGCTGAGATCCTTCATGCTGCTGTCTTGCAGGGCGAGATGCTTTTTGCTTGTGACATCATACATGGCCCAGAAGCTGTAGGATTTATCCATGCTTTCCATTATTTGCTGACGGCTTTGTAGTCGCTCATCCTGCCAGTGCCAGATGGTCATTTCCGGCTTTTTGGCATCGTTAGCCTTCTTGTCGTCTGACTTTATTGCGTTGAGTTTGCCGATGGCTTTTTGCAAATCAGCGATTGACTTGATGGTGGTGTCGGCCATGATTTTGGCCAGATTTTCGGATTCTGCCGTCTTCACAGAATCTTCATTCACTTCTTTTTTTGGCTTTTCTTTTTCTGCCAACACCAAGGGATGTATGCCGTAGAAAAGTCGGGTCAGATCGTCCGACCACATCGGGCGACGATTGGAACTGATGGTGTATTGCTGATCAAAACCGAGGGAATCTTTCGCAGGTTCGTAGAGCGTCAACTGAGGATTGGAAAGGTTTTTCACGCCCAGAACCGAACCCTTATCCTGCTTGTACTTTTTATCTTTTTTCATTTTCAGGGCTGCAAAAGCCTCCCCTTTTTCCGTCCAGTTGATGCTTTGGTAGCCGGCCTCATCCGAGTCAAGGACTTGAATGGAGTTTGTCGCCATGGTCAATAGATAGAGTCCATTTCCCTGGGAATTAGCGGCATGGACGGAGTACGCAAGGTAGGTTCCTGCTTTGTTTGCGGCAAACTCGCGAACATTCCCCAGGTTTTGGGATTTGCCGGTGGCAAGATTGTAGATCAAAATATCGGAGCCTTTGGCGTCGCCGTTACCTTCTTTGGGCAGATTGATGATCAGATGAGAGGCAGCCTCTCCATTGAAGGAAAAACCGCCGACTCCTTCGAATGTCTTTTTGTCATCCGTTCCGAGTTTGATCAGGTGTAGTTTTTCTTTTAGCGGCTTGCCTTTGGCTTTTTCGTTAGCTTGTTTTTCAGAAAACTTAGCATATTCCCTGAAGGCGATCCATTGGCTGTTGTCGCTGAATTCAAAGCTGGCAAAGCTGGTATTTCCGATTGGAAAGGACTTTTTAGTGCTTGGGTCAGCGGCTTTTTGGAGGATCAATTCTCCGTCGGCTTCGATTCCGGTAAGGACATAAGCCATCCATTGTCCATCGGGTGAAAGCTTGTATCCACCGCCAGGCATGGACTTCCAGGTGGCCACATCCTTCCAGGACATGGGTTTGGGTGTATCTTGGGCAAAAGCGACCTGAATCGTCAAGGCAAAAAGCCAAAGAATGAGTAGGTGATTTCTCATATTAGGTTCTGATTAGGAGGGGAAAATAGGGGATTTTTCTAAGCTGTTCATGAAAATGTTTACCTACGGGAAAATCGCTAGCAACTTGGGCTATGGAAAGGATTAACTATCCTGAAAATGCCAAATGGAAGTCTTGGGAAGCTAGGGTTTATGGAAGGAATTTGGCTTTGATCAAAGCCTATTTTTTGGAAATTTGATCCAGTTAGGGATTGAGTTGCCCTTATTTTGTTACAAAAAATGGAATTTTTCACCCATATTTTGTTACAAAAAACGGTTCATTTTACCCTTATTTTGTTACATAAAAATTAATTAATTATCTTTATTCCATTACATTTTCAAAAAAATGAGATTTAATAGACAGGTAATCAGCTATTTGGAAAAATGGAAGTCTGACCCATTAAGAAAACCTCTAATTATTAGAGGTGCTCGACAAGTGGGAAAGACAACTCTCATCAAAAATTTCGGAGAGCGCTATGACCATTTTATTTTGATCAATCTGGAAAAGGAGTCTAGCCGAAAATACTTTGAAAGCCATGAAGATGTCAAAAGCATAATTGAAGTTCTCTTTCTAGAAAACAATTTGGACTCCTCTAAAATTGGGAAAACTTTACTTTTTTTAGATGAAATACAAGAATCTCCAAAAGCAATTCATCTTCTTCGGTATTTTTTCGAGGAGCTGCCAGAATTGAGTGTTATTGCTGCTGGGTCACTGTTAGAATTTTCCCTTCGGCATATACCTAGTTTTCCCGTTGGAAGGGTTGATTTTTTATATCTCCATCCAATGAATTTTCCAGAGTACCTGGAAGCAATTGGTCAAAAGGTGGCTTTGAAACAGTTGCTGGATGTACCCATCAATCCCCTTGCCCACACTATATTAATGAAGCATTTTCATCGGTATGCTATTGTAGGAGGTATGCCGGAGGTTATCCAAAAGGAAATTGAAAAGAAAAACTTGTCAGATTTACCTGCTGTTTATGAGAGTATCTGGGGAACCTACAAGGCGGATATTGAAAAATACACAAGTAATGATACCGATCGAAAAATCATTCGACACATCTTCAATTCTGCTCCTTTATATCTTGATGAGCGAATTAAATTTCAAGGATTTGGTAATTCAAATTACCGATCAAGGGAAGTTGGGAAATGTTTCCGTATTCTTGAAGATGCCAGGGTACTTCGTATGATTTTTCCATCTACTGATATGATTCCTCCAATAAGACCTGATCTAAAAAAGTCCCCACGAATTCAACTTCTTGACACGGGATTAGTCAGTCACAGTTTGGGAATACAAAGTCAGCTGCTGGCAATGGAGGATCTAAGTCAAGCATTTAAAGGAGCCCTTATTCCCCATCTATTGACTCAGGAACTAATTTCAATCAATAACCTGACCGACCAAAAACCAAACTTCTGGGTTCGAGAAAAAAACCAGTCCACAGCAGAAGTTGATTTAATCGTGTCTTTCAAAGGTATGGTAATCCCAATTGAAATTAAATCAGGATCTACAGGGACTTTGAAATCCTTGCATCAGTTTGTGGATGCCTGTGACCATGGGTTTGCCATTCGGATTTATGGCGGAAGTCTAAAACTTGAAGAATCAAAGACTCCAAACGGGAAAAATTATCGGCTTTTGAACCTACCCTATTATTTGGGTACTAAAATTCAGGAATACCTTGAATGGTTCATTTCGTAATAGATCATTCTACTTTGCCACAGCTGAATTTTTGAAGGCACGATGGGAATTAGGGGTACAATTTCAAAGTCTTCCACATAGATGTTTTTTTGAATTCCGATCAGTTATTCCTCCGGTGGAATAGGAGGTTTCGATTTGTATTTTGTGGGGTTAGGGAATTTTTGAGACAAAGAAGAGCTGTAAAGATTTTACTCCTAACAAGACTGTGATTTTTTCTTACTTCAAAATTCTGATTCTTGAATTTCCTCTTGTTTATCAATAACTGGGAATTACCTTAAATAAATTCAGATAAATAAAAAAATAAGGGTGTTTCAAGGGCAACAATTCCTGAAACTATTTCTGAGTTTTTTCACCGCAGGGTCGCGGAAGACACAAAGGAAAACCGAAGTAGTTTAAACTCATTCTGACAGAGAAAATTTATCGAGCCTTTTCAGAAGAATTAAAGGAATCAAACCATTGAAGCCTAATTCCTAAAATTTTCTTAGCGGTCTTTGCGCCTCGGCGGTGAATTTAGTCGTATGGGCGGATTCGATTTGTATTTTGTGGGGATAGGAAAATTTTAATCCGGATAGTTGATACCAGTACGGATCAGGAATGAAAATGTGGATTTGGGTGAAAAAATCGACGAATATTCAATCCCAGTGAATCTTTTGGAGTAGGTAAATTTAGGTTTAACCCTTCATCAATAACCTTTTAGACCGAATATTTAGATTGTAATCAAAAAATCACGCCTGTTTTTTAGATTATATTCTAAAAATTCGGCTAATTTTACTATCTAAAGTGAGCAAAGATGGTAAAAAGGGAACTTTCAGAAAAGCTAATCCAAAGTTGCTTTAAGAACAAGGTAATTCTACTGCTGGGAGCAAGGCAAGTAGGAAAAACAACTCTTCTTAAGGAATTGGTAAAGCAAATCAATAAGCCTTTCACTTGGTTGAATGCAGACGAGGCGGATATTTTGGAGGCATTTACTTCTGCGGTTACAAGTACACAACTCATCAAACTAATAGGTCAAGACTCGCAATTAGTCATCATTGACGGAGCCCAACAGATCCCTGATATTGGACGGAAACTAAAATTGATCCATGATAACCGAAGTGACATCCAGTTGATCATCACTGGATCATCTGCTTTTGATCTACAGGATCAAACCTCAGAACCACTGACAGGAAGAAAAAGAACTTTTCACCTTTACCCTATAAGTTATCGGGAGACTGAAAATCATACTTCTCCTCTGGAAGCCAAGCGTCTTCTGGACAACCGCCTGATCTTTGGACTCTATCCGGAGGTTGTCAATAATCCAGGGCATGAGAAAGGACTATTAATTGAAATTGCTCAAAGCTATCTATACAAAGACATTCTAAAAATGGATGGAATCCGTAAACCTAGCCATCTAGATAAACTTTTGAAGGCCTTGGCCTTACAGGTGGGAAGTGAGGTAAGTTATCATGAATTGGCACAAACCATCGGAAACATCGATACCAGCACAGTTGAGAAATATTTGGATCTATTGGAAAAAGCCTATGTGATATTTAAACTCCCTGCTTTCAATCGAAACTTGAGAAATGAAATCAAAAAAGGAAAAAAATATTACTTCTACGACAACGGCATTCGCAATGTGTTGATCAATAATTTCACCACTCCAGAACTAAGAATTGATAAAGGAGCTTTGTGGGAAAATTTCTTGATATCCGAGCGAATAAAATCCAATTCTTACTCAGGAAGATTTGTCAACAGTTATTTCTGGAGAACCCAAGATCAAGCAGAGATTGATTACATCGAGGAATATGACGGTATCCTCCACGCTTTTGAAATTAAGTGGAAAGAGCAAAAGGTTATATTTCCTTCTTCATTCCTGAACACTTATTCCAATCATCAAACGGATGTCGTAACCCGAAATAATTATGATAATTTCCTAAAATAAATTTAAGCCATATTCATTCAAATTGAATACATCTGTTTATTATCGGTTAAAAACCACTTTACCCCCCACTACGGTCATCTGCACTTTGGTTTGCAGGATCTCATCCTCGGGGATTTCCATGATGTTTTTGTCGAAAACGGTGAAATCTGCCGCTTTTCCTACTTGGATGGATCCCTTGAAATTTTCCTCAAACTCGGCATAGGCGCCATCTAGGGTGTAAGATTTCAAGGCCTGCTCACGAGTCATTTTTTGATCGGCTTCGTAACCTCCTTCAGGTAGTCCCTGAAGGGTTTTACGGGTCACGGAAGCATAGAAAGAAGGAATCGGATCTACGGGTTCAACAGGTGCGTCAGTTCCGTTGGCGATCCGAGCACCAGTCTTAAACAAACTCTGCCACACGTATGCCCCGTCGATGATGCGCTTTTCACCCAAGCGGTCAATAGCCCAAGGTCGATCCGAACTCAAATGAATGGCCTGCATCGCTGCTATCACACCCAACTGACCAAATCTGGGAATATCATCCGGATGCAAATGTTGGGCATGCTCGATGCGGAAGCGGTGGTCTTTTGCTTCCGGATTTTTGACAAAAGCTGCCTCAAAACGATCCAAAATCTCCTGATTGGCCCGATCCCCAATGGCATGGGCACAAACCTGAAATCCAAGAGGAAGAGCCTTTTCTGACACTTCGCTTACCACTGACATAGGAAGCGTCTCGTGACCACGATGCCCAGGCTTGTCGGAATAATCCTCCAGCAACCAAGCCCCCCATGGACCAAGTGCTCCATCGCAATTCAACTTGATCGAACGAACCGTCACGAAATGATCCGGGTCGATCATCGGTCCTTTTTTGTACCAAGTTTCCAGCAAGTCAGGCTGACGGCCGGTGAGCATGATGTACATGCGGGAAGTGAGTTTGCCTTCGTTTTTGAACTTAGTCACCAGGTCAATCACGTCCTGACCCGAACCAGCGTCGTGGAATGAAGTAATCCCTTTTTCTGCGAGTTCTTGAAGCGCCAATGTCAAGGCTTCCTCATTTTTCTCAGGAGTAGTCTCCGGAATCAGCTTGCTGACTAAAGTAGATGCCCGCTCCACCAATACTCCGGAAGGGTTGCCGAGTTCGTCGCGGAGTACCTCACCACCTTGGACCTCCTGAGTGGGTTTTTCGTTGCGCAAAGGCGTAATGCCGGCGAGTTCCATGGCTTTTTGATTGACAAACGAAGCATGGCCTGAAGCATGAGCGAGATAGACTGGATTATTGAGGGTCACGGCGCTGAGGGCATCGTGGGTTTGAAAGCCTTTGACGGTTTTCTCGGGCATTTTGAGCCACTTGTCCTGATGCCAGCCTCGGCCTGTGATCCAGTCCCCCGGCTTGGCAGTGGCAGCGGCTTCGGCCACTTTTTGGATCAATTCTTCGTATGTTTTGACGCCCATCAGGTCGATCTCCAGTTTGTTGTACCCGATACCCATCAGGTGGGCGTGGGACTCGATAATGCCAGGCGTCATAGTTTTACCCTGCAAGTCGATCACTTCGGTGGACTGGCCCACAAAGGCTTGGATTTCTTCGGTCGATCCCACAGCCAAAATCAATCCATCCTTAACAGCTACGGCTTGGGCTTTTGGATTGGCTTCGTCCACCGTGTAGATGATTCCGTTGATAAAGACTTGATCGGCTGGATTTTCAGGGCCGGAGGTGCATGCCCAGACGAAAATCGACAAGAAAACAAATAGGTAGGTATTCTTCATGGCTTTATAATTCTAAAATGAAGCGAGATGTTTTAAACTGAAGGGCAAAATCATTTCGTGACCATCCGATCTCAAGTAATTTTGCAAAGGAAACGAGTTTCTAAGGTGATATTTTCAGCTCGGTAACGACTGGGAAAATTGCTTTTTACATTTGGTTTTTTAAATCATTCAACGAAGGGATCGAGCATATTTATT
>CAZNND010000050.1:0-18956 GCA_964574365.1 uncultured Limnohabitans sp. | reverse complement strand
TTTGTGTTTAAACCATTAAGGTCATTGAGGAAATTAAGAATTAGGGTTAGGACTTCTTTAGGGTCATTCCACATTTATTAGCTTTACATCCAACTCTTAATGTCCTTAGTTCCCTTCATGATTTGACCTATATGAACCTGCTTTCTTTTTTCAATACAGAGAAAAAAAGGTGAGTTATAGAAGCTATTTCCCTGCGGCAACCCCCGGGGAAGTCGCTTTTTACATTTGGTTTTTTAAATCATTCAACGAAGGGATCGAGCATATTTATTTCCAAAACTTTTGTGTTTAAACCATTAAGGTCATTGAGGAAATTAAGAATTAGGGTTAGGACTTTTATAGGGGCATTCCACTAAGATTAGCTTTATATGCAACTCTTAATATCCTTAGTTTTCTTCTTGATTAGACGATATGGATCTGGTTTGTTTTTTCAATAGGGAGAAAAAAGTTGGGTTTTTAAAGCGAATTCCCTTCAACAACCCCCACCAATTAATTTTACTTATCTGAGTCAAGATAACTTACTATAGCCTTGCCCAAGCGACGGAAGGTATCCTTGAACACCTCCTCATTTTCCTCCAATAAGGTCACCCGGAATCCCCTAAGGTCTGAACAAAAGGAAGAAATGGGTACCACGCAGATACGTTCGGAGGCCAACAGGTAATACACAAAGCGCTTATCCAGAGGCATATCGGTATCTGTAAACCAATCATCTAATAATTGTTGCAGGCGCTCGTCTGCTATCGGAAGTCGTTGATTCGGCGTGAGCAAGGTTTCATCAAAAACGATGGTATTGTAGAAGGCACCTTGGGTTGGATTAAACTTGATTCCTTCAATATCTCCCAGGATTTCCCTCATCCATTCGCTTCGCTGTCCGATTTGTGCATTTGCTTGCTCTCGATACGCTTGATACTCAGGATGGCTCATGATTCTCGGAATCGCCAACTGTGGTAAAATCGTCGAACACACCTCGATCATCTTGGCGTTCTCGAGGGTTTGGCAAAGCTTGGAAAATTCCTTTGAAGCCTCGCGATTGTAAAACTCCATCCAGCCACAGCGTGCTCCTGGCCAGGGAAATTCTTTGGAAATCCCCTTGAGTGAGATCGCAGGACGAGTTCCGATGACTTCCGAGAGCGCTACCGCCTTGATGCCATTGTAGGTGATATTCTGATAAATCTCATCCGCAATTAACAATAGACTAAACTCCTCCGCAATCTTCACAAATCCTTCCAAAACTTCCTTGGGATAAACCATTCCTGTCGGATTGTCGGGATTGATGATCAGGATACCGACGATGGACGGATTGTATTTGACCTTTAGGTATAAGTCTTCCATATCAGGAAGCCATTGGTTTTTAGGATCCAACTTGTAGGTGATCGGAGCCGTGTTGGCGTGAGCAGCCTCGGCCGAGCTGTGGGTGGAATATGCCGGAGAAGGCCCGATGATCCGTGCTGTAGGAATTAGAAACTGATAGAGCTTCGCTATGGCATCTCCCAGTCCATTGAAAAACAGGATGTCTTCCGCAGAAATTTGGGAACCACCCTTGTCATTGTTTAGGTTGGCGAGAAACTTTCGCGTTTCCAGTACCCCTTTGGAATCCGCATATCCATAGGTTTTGTCTTCTTTGAGTAGGTCGGCAATGATGGCTTTCATCCAATCGGGCACGTGGTTATGCTTTTGGATGGGATCACCAATATTTTCCCAGGTCATGGGATATCCAAGGGCTTGGATTTGCCGGGCTTTTTTGACGATGCCACGAATTTCGTAGTTCAGTTCTTCTGCTCCGGGCCTGAGGAGTAGCTGTCTCATAGGTTTGTAGGCTGGTTTTGGAAAAAATTCCGGTACAAAGTAAGGGAAAACCAAGTTGAAATTTCAGGATATGAATATACACTTACATACCAGTAGGCATTTTTTTCACCTTTGTTTCAAAAAGGAATTGTTTGCGTGAAAAAAAGCCAAAAACTTCCTTTGAAGAAGATTTTCAATGAAAAGGAAAGAGAATTTCCCACTGCGCAGTCTTTGCGAAGGACTGATTTGTGAATTGAAGATCGAATTCCATCTCAAAAAATAATCTTTTCTTGCCAAGACGAAGAGGCGCAAAGAAAAATATGTTTAGTAAAACCAAGGATGGACAATTTCAATTTTCACTACAAAAGTTTACCCTTGAATTTTTTTTACCATTGAGGAAATGAAGAAAGTTATGAAACCTTTTTTTAATGAAAAATCAGGACCAAAAAGCACTTTTTACAGTTCCACCCTTCTTAATTTCCTTAATTCCTTGATGGTAGAAGAAGTGTAAAAAGATGGTATTGATCCTGCTGAAAAATCAACCAGTTGAATAGGTAGCATTTACAGAACAAATAAAATTAAGTCTCCAGATATTGACTTCATGTAAACGGATCATCCTATTTTAGGAATTGGCCAAAAACCAAATCATCGGCAGACCTTAAAAATCCTTTCCTTTAAAACTTTCCTTTTGCTCAATCGTTTTGGTAAGCCTATATCCTATTCAGCCAGCTTATAGGTTTCATAATAGTTTCTTTAAAAAACATTTCTTCAAGTGGTTCTACTACGCATTCTACTCTTCCTAATCTTCCTTTATTTTATTGATTTTTACACGTATCAAGCTTTTAAAACAACTTTCCCAAGTCAGACTTGGGTTAAAATCGGCTACTGGCTCTTTTCAATTTTGGTATATGCGTATATCATCTATGGTTTCTTAACCTTTAGTAGAGAAAACATGAATCCGAATTTTGGAACTATGGTTTCTCTGATGATTTTGTCTTTGGTTCCCAAACTGATGATACTGATTTTCTTGTTTGGTGAGGATATTTCTCGCTTTTTTACGGGAATATTTCAGTCTTTTTCTGGTAGCCGGCAAGGAGATTTTTTACCGGATCGAAGAAAATTCATCAGCCAAACGGCTCTTATCTTATCAGCCATTCCTTTTGTAGGCATCCTTCATGGTGTCTTGATTGGCAAATACCGATATCGGGTGATGAAGCATACCCTGGAGTTTGACGACTTGCCTGAAGAGTTTGATGGATTTAGGATCACGCAGATTTCAGACATTCACTCGGGAAGCTTTGATGACAAAAAGAAACTTGAATACGGCATTGATTTGATCAATCAGCAAAACTCGGACGTCATTCTATTTACCGGAGATTTGGTAAATAATCATGCCGGTGAAATGGAGCCTTGGGTGGAAACGTTTAAAAAGCTCCGTGCTCCCTTGGGTAAATTTTCGATTTTGGGTAACCACGACTACGGAGATTACATGTCTTGGCCAAGCCAGGAAGCAAAAGCCGAAAATCTAAAGCGCCTGTTTAAAGTTCAGGAGAAGGTGGGATTTAAACTCTTACGAAACGAACATATCAAAATTGAGAAAGATGGGGCAAGCATCGATCTGATTGGCGTAGAAAACTGGGGGAAAGGATTTGCTCAATATGGAGACTTGGCCAAAGCCGCTGCCAACCTTTCAGCAGAAAGTTTTAAAATCCTGATGAGTCACGACCCTTCGCACTTTGACGAGGAGGTAAAGAAATTTGCGCAACATATCCACCTGACTCTGAGCGGACACACCCATGGGATGCAGTTTGGCATTGAGATTCCCGGCTGGATCAAATGGAGCCCTTCTTCCCTTCGCTATCCCAAATGGGCAGGACTATACGAGGAAATGGGCCGATACCTGCATGTCAACCGTGGATTTGGGTTCTTGGCTTTTCCAGGGCGAGTGGGGATTTGGCCGGAGATCACGGTATTGGAGTTGAGAAGGAAAAGAGCCTAATCCGAGTTTTTTTCGCCAATGCTTAAAAAACCAGTACGTTTAAAAAGCTTGTATTCACAATACACGATATCTTGTATTGTGAACACAAGCTTTTATATTTATATTGATTTACAGTGATTTAAATGATACAAATAGACCTCCTGGCGCAGGTAATTGAGGAACAAAACCAAAATTTTCTTCAAAAGCAACTGATCAAACGAGAGCAGAAGCTCCCTCTTCAATCCTATCAAATCCTATTGGTGAGTGGGATAAGGCGCTGTGGGAAAAGTACGCTGATCCGCCGCCAAAGTCTATCTGAACCTGGTCTTTATCTAAATTTTGAGGATCCGAGACTAATCGATTTTGGGGCTTCTGACTTTCAAAAATTAGAGCAGCTTAGAGACAATTTAGACAGAACCTCCATTCTCCTGGACGAGGTTAAGAATGTGCCCGGCTGGGAAATCTTTGCCCGATCACTGCATGAAAAAGGCCAAAAGCTCTACATCACGGGTTCAAATGCCAGCATGCTCAGTCGGGAATTGGGGACACGCATAACGGGAAAATACAAACAAATCGAACTGTTTCCTTTCAGCTATACTGAGTTTTTGCTTTTCAAAAACTTATCGCCAGGGGAAGAAAGTTTCGAAAGCTATTTCTTATCTGGTGGATTTCCGGAATTCTTACAAAACCAAGATCAAGACTACCTCCGCACACTTTTCCGAGACATACTTACCCGTGATGTGGCTGTACGAAGGAACATCAGCAATGAGACATCACTTATCCGGCTGGGTGTTTTTTTGTGTTCCAATGTAGGCAAACCTTTCAGCTATTCTCGAATGGGCAATCTGTTGGAGATCAAATCTGTGCGAACCGTCATCGATTACTGTGATTACTTGGGAGAAAGCTACCTTTTTGACTTGATCCCAATGTATTCAACTTCCATCCGCAAGCAAGTTGCAAATCCAAAAAAGGCCTTTTGCATTGACCCCGCCCTAGCCTCTGCCAATTCCCTTTCACTCAGCAAGGATCTGGGAAGAAAACTGGAAAACTTTGTCTATATCCATCTCAGGCGATCGTATAAAGAAATCTATTTCTTCCAGAGCAAGGAATCAGAATGCGATTTTGTGGTCAAATGGAACGAGGAAATCATTGGCGCAGTGCAGGTTTGTTGGGACTTGAACCTGGACAATCTTCAACGCGGGCTGAAAGGATTAAAAGTGGCCTTGGAAGAGACCAAGGCACCCAAAGGCGTCTTATTGACTTGGAATCAGGAAGACTTATTCGATGGGATAGCGGTGATGCCGGTGTGGAAATGGATGATGGAGTCTGCAAAAGTGTATTTTGGCTTGGAATAAGATCACTTTTCACCAAGGCAAACCGGAGTGGAACTTGTTGATGACCAAAAACAGTTTGATTTTGCTCTGACAGGATTCTCGAAAAAACCTTGAAAGAGATTATTGAAAACTGATTTGAATCCCCAAACCTCCCTGAAGATCTGTGGACCTCCTTACATAACTTCTGTCTGACTGATTAATTATGATTTTATGGCCATTCAATCCTCCATGTCCTCCTCTTAGCGTAAGCTTCACATCATAAACCCCATATTTATCCTTGATAAGAACATAGGCTAGTCCCAGACCGCCAAAAAAACGATTGTAATTCAGGATAAATCTCGAAGGGCTCACTCCATGAATCATTCGAAATAGTCCAAATCCAACTTCCGGACTTACCGTCAATCTTCTATGAAGCTGGAAAGTATGGAAAATGAAAACCCCACTTTCCTTTAATCGAGCATCTTCGAAAAAGCCTCCCAAAAAGCCGTTTTCCATGACCGCGGCACCTTGTCTGATGGTGAATAGTCCAATTCCCGGATAACCACTGACCCGGGCGTTCATTCTCAAATGATACCCTAAATCTAATTGGTAAACATCCCCTAAAAATGTCTGCTTTCCAAAATCTCGATAAATCAATTCCACACTTGATTCTACTATAAATTTACCTTTCTCTGGTTTCTTGGTAGAATCCAATTCTTGGGAAAAAGCAACCTGAAGCACTGTACAAAACAAGAGCGCAAAGCACCAAAACAAATTTCTCATTTTGTAACAACTTTTAAATCACCCAAAGCCACCACACCAAAAGCATCTTGCTCGGAAACAGAAGCCACGGTAAAATTTATAAAGTACTTTTCCGCACCAAAATCAACCTCGAACCAATAGGGTGGTTTGACTTGCAAATAGTAGAAGTCGTTAAAATATCTTGAGGGAACAACAAACTTAAACCTTCCGGATAAATCTGTCTTCATGGTATAAATGGAGAAATTGGAAACAGGTTTATGAAAATCAGTAAAATCAATATCCTGGGTCAAAACCAACTCGACTCCAGAAATTGGCTGCCCAGATGCATCAATGACCCGGCCCGTGAAAGTATCGAAACTATCATGGACAAACTCCTGACAGCCAAAAAGTAGCAGTAAAGACAAACAAAATCCAACTAATTTTCCCATAACCAATAATTATTATTTCGGTAAAGCCTAATCCAATCACGACATAAAATTCATAACTTATTAGAAAAATGGTCAAAATTTGTTGAAATCAGGCTTTAATGGCTGTTTTTTCAGTATGTACCTTCGCTTGATAGCACGATGCTTTTATTTATTGGGTTTTGTATTTAAGAATGACATTTGCCTAGGTAGCGTTGAAAGGAATAGCTAAGTTTTGGAAAAATTTATATGTGTATCCGCTTAATTTCACTTAAGGTTGTATTATTCTAGTTAGGTTATGATTCAGGGAAAAGGGTCTTTCTTGTGAATGCTACTGTGTTCACTAATGGGATGACGTTGAATGAATTGAGCTATCCAATTTAATGAACATGAACAGAAAAAAGGATTAACCACAATAGACACATCCCTCAAATAGAAAAACTCGGTAACGTTTCGAAAAGCTATGGTTCATATTAATGATTTTAAGTGACAAATAGTATGCTAGTTACCAAAAATATGGCCTCACACTATGTCTTCTATATTGTTATGTAGTTTTTAAATATTTTCTAGTTGGTGAAATAAAAATCTTTGATAATCCCGTTTACAGACGCCTAATAAAATAGGTATATCCACCGGTTTCACTACCATTTTTTGATCTATTGGCTCCGAGATGAAGAACTAGTTATTGGAATAGGATAACCTGACTTAGGATTAAGGGAAATTCTGAGAAACAATAAATACGTGAAATTATCCGAATACACAAACTAGAAATACTTTGTAGGGTTGAAGGATTATTTTTTTACCCAGAGCGTATTCAGTGTTAATTGACTTACGTGCAACTATCATGATATTTATTTTAACTTAGAGTTTCTAATGTTTGAAGCCTCAGGTTTCGATAGAGTTCAGGAGTCAGAGAATCACTGTGTTTGGATTTGGAATTAGTAATTTCTAACTTAAAGCTCAAGCTGAATTCTAATTCAATACTATTAAATCTAAATTTGTGACGAATACAAACCATGAACCTAAATCAAGGAAATGTTGAACCTAGACTATGATCCATCGTTTGCATTTCCGAGAAAAATAAAGACAAGCTTTAGTTAAACCTTTGTCTGTCCCAAAGTACCCCAATTAAAGATACTTTGTGCTTTAATGCCTTGACCTTTGGCTCCAACTTATGCGTTATCCTTTTCTACTCCATAGTTTTATCCTAGCGTTTTGGGGAGTCTTACAGTGTTTTCTCAACACTAGTCATGCGCAGACGTCAAGCTTTAAAAAGCTAAATCCAAAATCTACCGGAATCACATTCTCCAACCAATTAAGGGAAGACCGGGAACACAATATTCTCCGCTATGAATATTTTTATAATGGCGGAGGAGTGGCTGTGGGAGACTTAAACAACGATGGCCTGGACGACATCTTTTTTACCGGAAATATGGTTCCAAACAAACTTTACCGAAATCTTGGAAACCTGAAATTTGAAGATGTGACCAAATCTTCCGGTGTTCAGGGTAAAACTTCCTGGACAACCGGTGTGAGCATGGCCGACGTCGATGGCAATGGGCTTCTTGACATCTATGTAAGCTATTCCGGAAAAGGGACCCCGGACTCAAGAAAAAACGAGCTCTGGATTAATTTGGGCAACTTCAAATTTGAAAATCAGGCAGCAAGCTGGGGCTTGGACGATGCATCCCACAGTACACAAGGGCTTTTCCTGGACTATGACCGGGATGGAGACCTGGATCTGTTCCTTTTAAATCACAACACCAGTGTGATCAACGAATTGGAATTTGATCAAGCAAGAAGCATGCGGCATCCTTTTGCGGGGGACAAGCTTTACAGGAATGAAGGTACAAGATTCGTGGATGTGAGTGAGCAGTCAGGGATAAAGGGTAATGCCTTGGGATTTGGGCTTTCGGTGACTTCCTCTGACATCAATCAGGACGGTTGGCCTGATATTTTGGTGACCAACGATTACATCGAACAAGATTACCTCTATATCAACCAGCAAGACGGGACATTTCGAGAACAGCTTACCGCGCTTCTTCCCCACATTTCCCACTTTTCGATGGGAGTAGATATCGCCGACATCACCAATGATGGGCTTCAGGAAATCTTTACCCTGGATATGTTGCCGGAAGACAACAAGCGCCAAAAACTCCTCTATGGACCGGAAAATTATGAACAATACAATTTGATGATCCGAAGGGGATTTCATCACCAGTTGATGCGTAACATGCTGCATCTCAATTTGGGAGGAGGAAATTTCTCTGAAATTGGCCAGATGGCGGGCGTATCGAATACCGACTGGAGTTGGTCTGCACTATTTTTTGATGGAAACAACGATGGTAATAAAGACTTGTTCGTCACCAATGGATATTATCGGGATTATACCAACCGGGATTTTCTCAAATACAAAGGAGATTATTATTTCAAGCAAGCTGTAGCCAAAGAAAGAGCAGACACCCTCCATCTTGTCACTTCAATGACTTCCACACCCATTTCTAATTATTACTTTGAAAACAAGGGGGATTTGACTTTCCAAAACATGTCCTCGCTTGCAGGATTTTCCGACAAAAATTTTTCCTCAGGAGCCGCTTTTTCCGACCTTGACCAAGATGGCGACTTAGACCTGATTGTCAACATGATCAACCAGGAAGCGGGTATCTTTGAAAACAAATCCAATGGTGGAAATTGGCTAAAATTCCAATTAAAAGGATCCCAAAAGAATACATTTGGGATTGGAGCCAAAATAAAGGCATATTCAGGGAACAGCATTTTTTCTATTGAACAACAACCCGTCCGAGGCTTCCAAAGCTCCATAAGTCCTGTATTGCACCTGGGTTTTGGGAAAATCACCACTATCGACAGTCTGGAAATCATCTGGCCCGACCAGAAAAAGGAAGTACTTCTTCAGGTTCCCACTAATCAAACCCTTACCCTCCAATACGAATTTTTTTCAGGTACCAAGGAAGCAATCAACCCTAATGAAAGCCTTCTTGTCAGCCTTCCAGCACCGGACTTCAACTCCACGGTTTCGACGATCAATGATTTCAAACGGCAACCCTTAATGGTGACAATGCCCAGTCATTTGGGACCAGTCCTGGCTAGCTCCGACCTCAATCAGGATGGAATTCCCGAAATTTTTATTGGAGGATCAAAGGGCAAGCCTGGCCGCATCTATTCCTACAAAGCTCCAAATTGGGAGATCTACAGAGGCTTCAGATCTGCGTCGGAATTCACGGATGGAGTCGCAATTTTCGAAGATTTCAACAAGGACGGATACCCAGACCTGTTTTTGGGAAGCGGAGGTTACCACGATTACCTCAGTGAAGACGAGTCATTACGAGACCGACTATTTATGAATGACGGCTCGGGAGTATTGGTACCCCAGGCAAATTTCCCCAGCTATACCATCAGTACAGGAACCGCCTCAGTATTAGATCTGAATCAGGATGGATATCCGGATTTATTCATCGGAGCAAAACTAATTCCTGGAAAATATCCACAAACCCCATCGTCAAAAATCTTGATCAACGATGGAAATGGCAATTTTTCAGATCAAACAATAGCCTTTTTATCCAATCCCAAACTCGGGATGCTTACAGGATCCGTGGTGCAAGATCTCAATGGAGACCAGAACGATGACCTAATCCTCGTTGGAGAATGGATGGCTCCCAAAGCATTGCTATTGGAAGACGGGAGGTTGGTTGACCGCAGCGGGGACTATTTTCCCAGCAACCTTTCGGGCTGGTGGAATGCCATACATCAAGCGGACTTGGATCAAGACGGAGACTTGGATTTGATTTTGGGAAATTTTGGACTGAACTCACAACTAAAAGCTAGCGGGCAGTATCCATTGACCCTATATTCGGCTGATTTTGATGAAAACGGCAGTATAGACCCTATCTTGGAATGCGTGATTGGTGACAGGCTTTATCCATTTCCGAGCAGGGATGAGCTTTTAGACCAACTAGTATCAATGCGAAGTAGATTCACCGATTACGCCAGTTATTCTACCGCCACAATGAGCGATTTATTCTCCGAAGAAGAGCTGGAAAAAGCCGAGAAGTTGAGCATCCAGACTTTGGAATCACTGGTTTTGATCCAAACTGAAAAAGGGTTTATCCCCAAGCCACTTCCAAGAATAACCCAAAGTTTCCCAATTTATGCCATTTCTTCGGCGGATTTGAATAGTGACGGGATACCGGATTTGATTTTGGGAGGAAACCAGGCCTTCGCTCGAATAAAAATAGGAAGGATGGATTCTGGCAGGGGCCTAGTGCTTTTAGGCACAATAGATAGCGATTACATGCCGCTCACACCGGAAGAAAGTGGATTGAACATCGGAGGAGATATCAAATCCATTTTGAAATTCAACCTTCAACAGAAGTCCTACCTACTATTTGGAATCAACCAAAGCATCCCCACATTATTCCAACTCAAATGAAAATTCTACACTGGTTTTTATTGATTCTTTTAGGCGCAACCGCTCCCGCTTTGGCACAAAAAAAAGTACCAAATTGGTCTAAAATCTATGCAGACCAACTGTTCAAGCTTACGGAAGTGATGGTGACGGATGTGGCAAGCCCTCCCGTGGCTGCGAGAATATATGCCTATTCCACACTGGCAAGCTATTTTGCAATTAAAGAATCAGGAATGGAATTTTCAAAATCAGATTTTTTGATAGCAACATCAATTGAAAAAGCTGAATTACCTTCAAAACCATCAGAACTGTCAAGTATTGAGTTTTCGGCCATCTATGCCATGCTTTTGGTAGGAGAAAAACTCATGCCCTCGGGCTATCTGCTCCAAAAGTCACAATCAGAATGGCTTTCCTTTGGGTTAAAGCAACGATTGATCAGCTCAAAAAACCAGGCGCAGCATCTGAACTATGCCAAAGAAATTGCCGGCTTTGTAATCTCATTAGCCAAAAAGGATGGATATATCCAATTGACCGCGTTCCCAAGGTACACCCCTAAAGAAGGAGAGGGATTTTGGTACCCTACACCTCCTGCCTACATGGCGCCGGTAGAACCCGAGTGGAGAACAATGAAAACCTTTTTCATACATGATTTGAAAGTCTTTGAACCAAAGCCTATGGCGCCCTTCAATCTTGAAAAAGGAACTACATTTCGCGAACAACTTGAGGAAGTCTATACACGAACTCAACACTTGACCGAGGAAGAAAAATTGATTGCGAATTTTTGGGATTGCAATCCCTTTAAGGTGGAATTTTCCGGGCACATGTCCATAGGGGTGAAAAAAATTTCTCCTGGTGGTCACTGGATAGGTATAACAGGTATTGCCGCCCAAAATTCTAACTTGAACTTTGCCGAAACAGCCTACATTCACACATTGGTGGGGATGACTTTACATGATGCATTTGTCTCCTGTTGGAAAGCTAAGTATGAAACCAACCGTATTCGTCCCGAAACTGCCATCAATCAGTATGTGGACCAAACCTGGCGTCCATTACTTCAAACCCCTCCCTTTCCGGAATATACGTCAGGACATTCGGTAATTTCAGCGGCCTCTGCTTTGATTTTAACGGATTATTTCGGAGAAAATTTTAGTTTTGTCGATACCTCTGAAATTTATTTCGGGTTGCCTGAACGAGCTTTTTCTTCCTTCAAACAGGCGGCCTTAGAAGCGGCCATTTCCCGGCTTTATGGAGGCATACATTTTCGTGACGCCATTGACAACGGAATCGAGCAGGGAGAAGAAATTGCAGGATTTATCCTTCAGCAAATAAAGCAAGGTTCAGGAAGCTGATTTTGATAACTGCCATCTAGGTGTAGTTTGTAAAACACCCTCCTATCTCCTTGAAAAAAAGAAATAATCATTTGTAAAAATTGGGTAAAAACCTAATCCTTTCATTCTTCTTTAGGAAGAAGCCCTTTGTACAATGAAGTCAGCAAAATCCCCGTTGTATCCTCTGACATTTCCCAAAACATCCCACCTTTTAGGCCTTTCCCAAATATAAATTCAACTTTCTTTTGAATGGATTCCGGATCTTCGTAGGTAATCCAAGTCGAATCCGAGAGCGAATATAGGTAAGGAGCCTGGGCCTTTTCATCCCAAAACCTGGTGTAATCTGATACCTTCATCAGCCCATCGATTTGATGGTAAGGAATGCCTTTTTTATAGGTACCGCCTTGAAAAAGTCCGTTGGAATCGGGAAGAACATTTTTCCACATTTTTCCATAAAAAGGTATTCCCAACACCAATTTTTCTGAAGGAACTCCAAATTCGATATGTTCTTCCACGGTAAGGGCAGCGGATACTTGTTTTTTGCCATGTTGGAATAAGTTGGCGTGGTGGCCTGTCTCTCTATCTCCTGCGGTATAAAAGTCATAGGCCATAATGTTGATAAAATCAAGATACTGTTGGGCCTCTGCCAAGTTGTTAACTTCAAGATATTTTCTAAATCCACCCGAGGCGATGGTAGAGAGATAATGGGTATGATTTAATTGGCCTAAGGAGTCCAATGCCTCCCGAAAGCTTTTCAGCATCAAGACGAAATTTTCACGGTCTTCGGGACGTACAGGATTGTTGTCACCTTGTAGCGCCGGATATTCCCAATCGAAATCCAAACCATCCAATTGATGCTTGATCAAATACGCAATTCCCGATTGGGTAAGGTTTTTTCGACCCGCTTCTGTTAGTACTGCATTCGAAAATCCCTTGCTGTGTGTCCAACCACCAATCGAAACCAGGATTTTCAGATCCTTGTTTTTTTGCTTAAGGCTATGGAGTTTGATGAAATTCAAGCTATCGCGTTCTCCATACCTTGGCTCCATGGGAACGATCACCCCAGTAGAATCAATATGTGCAAAGGCGTAATTGATGTGGGTTACCTGATGGGCAGGAAACTTTCCCTCATCGAAAACCTTCCACCCTGCCACATACGCAACGATGATTTTGGAAGATGGAGTTGGTAGCTCACTTTTCTTAGAACAAGCCAGTAATAGAAAAAAGGTGATAGGAATGAGGTATTTCATATGTTTATTATTGTTTTTCTAAGGCCACATGGAATCGAGAAAGTATTTTAATCACCTGACTGTGTGTCGATTGTAGTCATGCTCAATTTAATCTGTATTTAATAGTGGAGCGTTTAAAAAAAACAGAGGTTCTGGACTAGCCAAAACCTCTGAAATTAGTGTAGATATTTCGGCAATTTATTTGCCACCGTCCCACCATACTTTGGTAGCGAACAAATCTCCTCCCATTCTGGAAATGGCTGCCTCGTAGTTAGCTGGGTTGGAACCGATCTCAGATTCCCAATACCTCAGTCTTCTAGGTATAAAATTGCCTTCAAACGCGTTTGGATCTTGTGTAGGAGTGAGCGCAGGATAGCCTGTTCTTCTCCAGTTGGCCCAAGACTCCATGTCGTTCAGATACGTTGCAGCCCAGTATTCTTCACCGATCAAGCGCAACTTATCCTGTGCGGAAGCAGCAGCAAAGCCTCTTCCGGCAAGGTATGCAGAGATGTCAGAAGCAGCTACTGCAAAAGAAGGATCAAAAGCAGTCCAGGAATTAATAGCAGCAGTCACACCGGCCTTGAAGAAATCCTCAGCATTCCCCGAAATCCAGCCTTTCAATACGGCCTCTGACTTCATCAATTCAACCTCCGCATAAGAAATCAGGTAGTACGGATCTTCCCAATCCAAATACTTTAAGTTAAGCATGGAGAAATTCTGTTGCACCACAGTAAAACCGTCCAATGTACCAGCTGGAACGACTCCGCGGATATTTGTAGAATTATATCCGTTTGGCATGCCTATTTGCTTATTAGGATCTTTAATCCAAGTAGAGGAATTGTCAGGATTTCCTACACCTCCGGTAATTATCATTTTCCTAGGATCATTGGTAGCGTTCATCCAATCCATGAAAGTCTTGGAGATTTTGCAGTCTCTAGAATACTTATAGGTGTTCCAATACCCGTCATTAAGACCGTTTCTGTTCACACCCTGAGGTCCCGGAGCATATTTGATGAAGGCGATGTCCGAATTGGAAGTGAACGTACCACTGTTGAATGCTTCGGTAAATACTTCCCTTGCTTTAGCTTGATCCACATTGGACATTCTCATCGCTATACGCATGAGAAGCGCATTGGCAAACTTTTTCCATTTGGTAATGTCACCTCCATACACAAAATCCTGCGCACCCAATGACCTCGCAGAAGCGGAAAACTTATCTCTCGCTGCTTTCAGATCATCTATCATTTTGTAGTAAACCTCCTTTTGGGGCTCATAAGTTGGAAACCAATTTTCTTCGCCTTCCAAACCATACCCTGCCTGAGTGTAGGGAATATCTCCATACAAATCAGTCATTCTGTGTAAATCAAACACCCGAAGGATTGTCGCTGCCGCATTAACATTGGCTTCCTTTGGATCGTCCTTGGTTTTTCGGATCACTTCAGAAAACAATCGAATCACATCGGTAAAGTGACGCTCCATATAAGCCCCGGAATATTGGGCGGAGTAGAAGTATTTGTCACCACTGAAGTAAGACGCAGTGGAGGCGGTATGCTGGATCATCGTAGCCGCATACAGCATATTGGCACGGGTATTTTCATATTCACCGCCGATTCTCAATGTACCCAAAGAAAACAGGTACTGCATATCGATATTTTCAACGGCGTTTCTGTTCACATTTAGGTCCAGCAAATCTTGCTCGCTGCAGGACGTCGCCATCAGCAGCGCTGCAAGCATCAACCCTTTTGTTTTATTAGCTATTCTCATTTTCTTAATTTTTAGGTTAGACCTCCTTAGAAATTTGCAGACAGGTTGAAACCAAAGCTTCTATTAGCCGGTACCGAGAAGAATTCCAAGCCTTGGGAGTTGCCCGAAGTAGTATAGGAAGCTTCTGGATCGATATTGGGCGTATTTGCCCAAAGTATGGCCAAATTTCTTCCTACAAGGGAGAGAGACAAGGACTGGAATGGAGTTTTTGAAATTAGGCTATTCGGGAAAGTATAGCCAAAGGAGAATTCTCTCAGTTTGGCAAATGAAGCATCATAAACGATGTTTTCAGTCACCAAAGAATATCGCTGCCAGTAGTTATCGATCAGGTACTTCGTCGGGTCGCTCGGATCGGCTGGAATAGTCCAAGTATTTGCAGTCCCCTCTGGGGTTACTCCACTTACTTTTAAAGAACCATCACGACCGTTGAGGGTATTCTTGTGCAAGCCGTACTGATACGCAAAATAATCCGTACCTGACATTACCGAGCCTCCAGATCTAAAGTCAATCAAGGCCATTAATCGGAACCCTTTATACGTGAAGGTATTGGTCAAACCACCAGAAATTGGGTGACGGCCCTCTGCTATGGTCTCATATCCTGCTGTCGTCACTGGAAATCCATTGGCATCATATACTTTTTGACCGTTGATTTCTCTATGCTTAAATCCTGCAATCATTCCAAGAGGCTGACCCACGATGTGACGGATTCTTTCCCTTCGGGTTCTTGCTTCGTCCAAGTTGATAAACTGGATTGGATCACCAGCAGCATTAGTACCCAAACTTAGTACCTCAGAAATATTGTTGGCAATATTAAAGGAGACATCCCATCTGAATTCTCTTGCAATGGGGGTATAATTCACCAACAATTCAATACCCTTGTTTCTGAGTTCTCCAATATTGATGGTTGTTGCACCAAAGCCTGAAGTTGCCGAAATACTGGTATTTAGAATGTCGTCTGAAGTAGTTCTGTTGTAATAGGCAACATCTATACCAAGTCGGTTATCAAAGAATCTGAAATCACCACCAAATTCGTATTCAGTAGAGATGTATGGAGACAATGTAGCATTTGGAATGGCTCCATTGTTGATTTGACCTAGATTTGCCCCTAAGTGACCAGCACCAACCAACCCATAAGTAAGGTTAAGGGCATAAGGATTTGGTGCACCTCCACCTACCTGACCCCAGTTGGCTCGGATCTTAGCAAAAGTGAAAAACTCAGGCAATTTCAACATATCTGAAATAGCCGCAGATACACCTACTGAAGGGTAAAATAACTTGCTGTTCTCAGGTGCCAATGTGGAAAATTGATCTTGTCTTCCTGTCAAATTCAGGAAAATCATGTTTTTATATCCTAAGTTGGCTGCTGCGAAATAGGAATTAATTCCAAATTCAGAGAAACCATAGCCAAAAGTTGGAGCTGCCACATTGGTAACAGAATGGAAGAACGGAACAACTAAATCATTTCCTCCACCATTTTTGGACTCGATCGTTCTCCTCATAATATTAGATCCAACAAATCCATCCACATCAAAATCACCAAAGGTTTTTTGGAAACCAAGCATAAAATCAGCATTGTTTTCCCTGATAGTGCGAGTAGAAGTGTTGAAGCTTCCTCTTGGCTTGAATGCTGTACCATAGGCCTCAAATGAATCGTCGTTTCTTACTTGATAATCAGTCCCAAATCTTCCCATTGCATACAACCAATCGGAAAAATCATATCTGAGGGACATATTACCCAAAAGTCTGTCCGTCACATCGGTTCTTCCCCACTGATAAGCTGCCCAGTACGGATTAGTCTGGAAGACGTTGGATTGGTATCGAAGCTCGTTTCCATCAGGCAAGGCCCCCAGTTTGTTTGGATCGCCTTTGATCACATCCAAGGGAACGTGACCGGGCTTCACTACCATAGAAAAATTCGCGTTACCGGGAGAGTCGGAAAGTCTTGGTCTGTTATTAGCTTCCTGCTTGGAATATTGTGCAGAAACTGCCAGAGTGAATTTCCCCTGCTTGCTGTTTACATTGATGTTGGCCACATTTCTGTTGAATCCTGCATTGGGAACTACATCCTCATTCATCAGATTGGAGAATGAAAAACGGTAGGTAGTACTTTCATTTCCACCAAAAAGGGCTACGGAATTGTTTAATGTATAACCCGGCTTATAGAAATCAGAAAACCCTTCACCCAAGTAGGAATAAGGTCTTTGCTGACCGTCAAACTGAATCGATGGTGCACCATCATATTTTGCTCCCCAACCATTGATGGAATTGCCGATTTCCTCATCCTGAGTGAGGGACTTTCGGCCATCTTGTCCAGCACCGTAGATTCTCTGGAAATCCGTTCTGTCCACAACGGTTTCAGCAGTGAGGTTAGAGTTGATGGATACACCAACACCCTTTCTTGCCGCACCACCTTTGGTCGTGATGATGATTACCCCATTGGCTGCACGTGCGCCATATAGCGCCGCTGCCGTGTTTCCTTTCAAAACAGTAAGGGATTCAATATCATCCGGGTTGATGGCTGAAAGACCGTCACCTGCGTCATTCCCACCCCATAATCCAGCAGAACCCAAATTGCCTGATTCAATTGGTACACCGTTTACAATGTATAGCGGTTGGTCATTCCCGGTAAGGGACGAACCACCTCGTATGACCACTCGGGTTGATCCCGCAGCACCAGTGGCAGGAGGGGTGACATTGACACCCGCTACCTTACCGGTAAGCGCGTTACCCAAATTGATTGCTCTGGATTCGGTAAACTTATCTCCACCAAGCTGGGTGACAGAATAACCCAGAGATTTTTGGTCGCGCTGCATACCGAAAGAGGTGACCACCACTTCTTGTAACTCACTCAAGTCTTCATCCAAAACTACATTGAGTTCTGACATGTTACCAACAGTAATTTCCTTGGTAGTAAAACCAATGAAGGAAAAAACCAAAACGGACTGATCCGTTACCGAAATAGAGTATAGACCATCCACATCTGTGGTGGTGCCTCTCTGATTACTTTTGTCGAGGATCGTGACCCCCGGCATGGGAAGACCATCTGAGGATGCAGTGACCTTCCCCCTCAACACTTTCTGCTGGCTTTGCGCTGAGACAACCATCCCAAACGACAATACCAAGGCGAAAGCACATGAAAGAAACTTTCTCATAACTGGCATTAAAAGGTGAATAATAAAGTTGATTGGTTTATCCGGAAATCCGGATGTTTTTTGATATATGGAATGGATAATCCCTCTCCACTATCTATTTCTTTTGTTATTAATTTCATTTACCACTCCAAGACAAGGACTCCAGCGCGTCTCCAATCTTGGATAGTTACATAGCAGCCCCTCTTTCATTTTAAATTTAATTATCGAACCAAGTAACCTGTTTTTTTTGAATAAAAGAATAATTAATACATAATTTTTTTATAAAAGTCTATTGAAAAACCCTCTTGCATTTTCATAGCAACTTGAATGTACTAAGAAAAAAAAGAAAGTCAAATCCCATATCTATTTGATTTTAAATAATTTAAAATTAGAAGCGCTTGGTAAAACTGGCAAATCTTGGCAGAAAACCAATGTAGCTATAGGGATTTCATTCGGAATTTTGGCAAACAGAACTGGGTTACACAAATGGATGGCAATAATTATTGGCCAACACACCCAAGTATGGAAGGATCATCGCTTGTCTTGGGCTAGGAACTAGGATCAACAAGGTGAGGTTTGGGTTGGCAATGGGGATTAGAATGCTTTTTTGCTTGTTTTAGGTGATGCCGATTGTTCTCTGACCACCTGAATGAATCCTTCAAAGACCTATGGAAAACTTCACCCCTTTGCTGGTTTGCAGGCGTAAGGGAAGGACAACAACCTGCCCGTGGAGGGCAAGACAAGAATCGAGGTGATGAAGATTGTCTTCGGGCATCTTCGATCGATCCAGTCCAGAAGGTCATTTTGGGTGGAGATTTCCGGGGACTTGATCGTGTTTTTGG
>CAZNND010000049.1:0-35387 GCA_964574365.1 uncultured Limnohabitans sp. | reverse complement strand
TTCTTCAAAAAAGAGGAAAAGATGAGGTTTCTAAAATGGGTTATTAGAGGTTCCCTTAAATCAAAAAGGATGGCACAACCTTGAATACCATCCTTATTAACGCTTATTTCATCTTGATTCTTAAACCGCAAGCTATTTGACCGCTCACGAACCAATCGTTTCAACGTGCATTTCTTTGATTTTTCTTCTTAGAATTTTCCCCACATTAGTTTTTGGGAGTTCTTCTGTAAAATACACTTCTTTGGGAACCTTATAATTGGTTAAGTACGCTTTACAGTGTTCGATCACTTTCTCGGAAGTAAGAGATGCATCTTTTTTCACCACATAGGCAACTACTTTTTCTGTGGATTTCGGGTCAGGCATGCCAATGACCCCTACCTCCAAAACTCCAACACAGGAAGCAACCGCATCTTCAACCTCATTTGGGTACACATTAAATCCGGAAACCAGGATCATTTCTTTTTTGCGGTCCACAATCTTAATAAACCCATCTTCATCCATTACCCCAATATCACCCGATTTAAACCAATCTCCATGCATCACATTAGCCGTCTCTTCTGGTCTTTTCCAATAACCTTTCATCACTTGAGGACCTTTAATTAAAATCTCTCCCCGTTCACCAATTGCCAAGGGATTTCCTTGATCGTCGGCAATCATCACTTCCGTATTGGGTAATGGCATCCCGATAGTTCCAATCCGCTCAGTCCCGTCAATCGGATTACAAGTTGCGACTGGCGCAGTTTCAGTCAATCCATAACCCTCTGCTAAGGGAACACCAGTCACAGATTTCCATTTTTCTGCAGTAGCTTTCTGCACAGCCATTCCTCCACCTACTGCGATTTTAAGTCCTGAAAAATCCAAAGACTTGAAAGCCTCTTGATTGAGCAATCCATTAAACAGGGTATTGACACCTGTGATTACAGTAAATCGTTTTTTTGCCAAGTCCCCTATGAATGCCTTCATATCCCTCGGATTGGTAATCAATACATTATGGGCTCCAATCTTGAGCATGGCAAGACAGTTGACAGTCAAAGCAAAAATATGGTAGAGAGGTAATGCGGTAATGACAATCTCCTCCTTTTCCTTTAGTTTAGGCTTCATCCAAGCTGAGATTTGCTGCATATTGGCCACGATATTGCCGTGGGTCAACTCGGCACCTTTGGACACTCCGGTGGTACCTCCGGTGTATTGAAGGAATGCCGGATCTTCGAGATTGCATTTTACTGACTTGAAGGAATGAGCAGAACCCTTTGACAGTGCTGTTTTAAGTGAAACCGCTCCTGGTAAGGAAAAGGGAGGAACCATTTTTTTGACATGCTTCACCACCAAATTGACAATCGTGCCTTTCAGTCCACCCAATAAGTCCCCTAACCCTGTAATAATGATGTGCTTGGCCTGTATTTCTGATCTAATTTTTTCCAAATTGGACGCAAAATTTGCTACAATGACAATTACATCTGCACCAGAGTCATTGAACTGATGCTTCATCTCCGAGGGGGTATATAGGGGGTTGGTATTGACTACTACCATTCCCGCACGAAGGGCACCAAACATTACTACCGGATATTGCAGCACGTTAGGCATTTGAATAGCCACCCTTGAGCCTTTGGATAGTTTCAACTCTTTGCTGAGATAATTGGCAAATTGCCCACTCAACTTATCCAAATCATTAAATGTCAAGGTTTTACCCATGCATTCATAGGCTACCGATGAACTGAATTTATTAACACTTTCTTCAAATAGCTCTGAAACGCTCGAGTAAGCTATGCAATCCACTTCTTTTTCAACTGAAGCGGGATAAAATTTAAACCATGGGAAATCGCTCATACAATGGATATTTTGGGTGTTTACTATACTTCCAATTACCTAAAATTTCGATTCACTACCAAAAGTTTTTTTTACTTCAAAATTTTTCTGGCAATTAGCTCTTTCATAATCTCATTTGTTCCTGCATAGATCCGCTGTACCCGTGCATCTGCCCAAGCCCTTGCCACTCCATACTCCCACATGTATCCATAACCGCCATGCAGCTGAACGCATTCATCAGCCACTTTACACTGAAGCTCAGTCATGTTGTATTTAGCAGCCGAAGCCATCGCCGAGTCTAGTTTGCCCTCGTTGTGGAGCGTCACCAGGTAATCGCAATAAATTCTTCCTTGCTCTACTTGGGCAGCCATCTCGGCAAGCTTGAACCGAGTATTTTGAAATTCAGAAAGGCTTTTTCCAAATGCTTTCCGCTGTTTAACGTAATCGATGGTAGCTGATAGCGCAAATTCAGCCAATGCCACAGCCGCCAATGCGACTACTAATCGTTCTTGGGCAAGTTCAGTCATTAAATACTTAAAACCTTCACCTGCCTTTCCAAGAAGATTTTCCTTTGGAACCTTCACATCCTCAAAAAACAATTCACAGGTATCTTGAGCATGCAAACCGACTTTTTCAAAAGGTACGCCTTTAGAAAATCCCGGCATATCCTTGTCGATAATGAAAAGTGAAATCCCTTTAGCTCCTTTGCTTGGGTCAGTTTTAGCGGCCACTACCACTACATCCGAAAGATATCCATTGGTTATAAAGGTTTTTGATCCATTCAACAGAAAAAAACCTCCCTGATCTACCGCAGCGGTAAGCATGCCTTGAAGATCCGAACCGGCACCAGGTTCGGTCATGGCTACTGCTCCGATGTATTCGCCACTTACCATTTTGGGGATGTATTTCTCCTTCGCTACTGAGGTAGCGTAGTGCAGTATATAGGGCATTACAATATCGCTATGTAGCGGGTAGCCAATTGCAGGACCCGAACAACCACTTAGTCCCAACTCTTCTATCAAGATGGCATTGTATCGAAAATCCCGGATATTTAAGCCTCCCAAACTCTCGGGCACCTGCATTCCCAAAAATCCATTTTCACCCAATTTTAGCCAAGATTCACGGCTAACCATCTTCTGCTTTTCCCATGTAGCATTGTTGGGAGTTATTTCTTTTGCAATGAAATCGCGAATACTTTGCCTGAAAAGTTCATGCTCCTCGGCGAAGAGCGATCGGTGTAGTCCGAACATAGTTGGTTTTAGTTTAATAAATCAAAAATAGCCATTTTGATCCGATTTAGAGGGATAATTTCTGTTGGAAAGAAACTCATAAACAAACTATTTTTCCATTGAATCGAATAATAAAAGACCAAATTTTGCACCGCTTATGTCATCCATCCAAAGAAAAAAATAAAGAGAAGTTGAAAACATAACGTTATTTGTCTAGCTGAAAAATATCTTCTCTGGGACAGTATAAGGGCCTAATTTCCTTAATTGACCTCTAAACCTGAATTCTAATGCTTTATGATCAACTTATCCGAAAACTCTACCCTTGAAGATTTTCAGGCTTTACCCTATTGGTATGAAGAAGAGCGGGTAACCTTCGTTGAACCTGCAGGCGAAAGTAATATGAATTTGGTCTTACGAATTCACACGTCGGAACGAACGGTAATCCTAAAGCAATCCAAACCTTATGTGAGAAAATACCCCCACATTCCAGCGCCAATTGAGCGGATTGAGGTAGAGGCAGCATTTTTATCCCTTCTCTCAAAGGATGGGGAATTGGCAAAGATGACTCCCAATATCCTCCATATTGATTTCCAAAACCATCTTTTCCTTTCTTCTGATTTGGGAAAAGGAAGTGATTTTTCAGAAATATATTCCAATTCAAGCATATTGAAAAAGTCGGATTTAATCGAGCTGATGTCTTTTTTGACTAGGCTTCACGAATTAAAACCAGAATACTTCCCTGATAATCATGAGATGCGCAAGCTAAATCACGAACATCTTTTTCATTTTCCATTTATGGAAGAAAATGACTTTAATCTTGACACGATTCAAAATGGACTTCAAACCTTAAGCATGAAGTATAAAACAGACTCTAAACTTAAAGCCGAATTGAAAAAATTAGGGGAAAGATACCTAAGCGAAGGAAATACACTTATCCATGGAGATTTTTATCCCGGAAGTTGGCTGAAAGTAGCAGATGGTGTCAAGGTAATCGATCCTGAATTCGGTTTTATGGGAGATCGGGAATTTGACTTAGGAATACTAATGGCCCATTTGGATCTTTCCTTGGTGGATGAAGATCAAGTCTTACACATGATAAAAAGTTATAGGCATACCTTTGATCTCCATTTAGCCAACCAATACAGGGGCATGGAAATCCAAAGAAGGTTGATCGGGATTGCCCAACTTCCCTTAAAACTTTCTTTGACACAAAAAGCTATGCTTTTGGAAAAAGCCAAAAATCTGATTCTATTCTCATGAAAAAATACTTAAGCTTTCTTTTAATTTTATTGGTAACTGCTTGTACCAGTGAATTGAATACTGCAGAAAAAATCATCTTTTCGGAAAATGTGCTAACCAAATCAGGTCTCTCAGAAGCTGATCTTTATGATAAGGTACTGGGCATGCTGGTAGGAGCGGCGATCGGAGATGCAATGGGTGCTCCAACGGAAATGTGGTCTAGACAAAGCATTGATTTAGAGTATGGTTTCGTTGATAGTTTGGACTCAATGATCCGGGAAGTTTCTCCTGAGGGTACTTGGAAAACAAACCTTCCTGCCGGAGGTACCACCGATGATACCCGCTGGAAAAAACTAACTGCCGAATATCTACTCACCCAATCGGGCGGACAGCTCGATCCTAAGGATTTTGCAAAGCACCTCTTAGTTACGTACAAACAAAGTTTGGAAGGAATCAAAAAAATACAAAGTAACGATTCAGAGCCCTTCGAAAATGCCATGTTGCAAGTCAACTGGCTTTCGGAATGGGCAAAAGTGAGCGAGCCGTACCTCAAAGATGACTTGCAAGGATATGCTGATTCATTATCCAAATTTTATGGCGGTGAAATGGTCTGTGCTGGATTGCTTTATGCACCTACCCTAGGTTCGTTTTTCCCCGGAAACCCTAATAAAGCCTATCGAGAAGCCTACAGACTTTCCATTTTTGACCTGGGATATGCAAGAGACCTTACGGGTTTGGCTGCTGCAATGACCTCAGCAGGCATGAAGCCTGGTGCTTCAAAAGAAGATTTACTCGCTTCTCTCAGGTTGGATCCTGCAGGATTTTTTCCAAGCAGGCTGGTGGGACGCACGTCCTACAAGTTGTTGAGGGATGCTTTGACCATCAAAGCCGGATCTGATCAGTTGGACAGCCTTCCTTTGCCTCTCTATAAAAACAGCCCAGCGTTGGTATTTGCATACCAGCAATTGGATGCCAAACAACAAGACATGCCTTTCCATGCAGGGGAAATTTACCTCCAGACACTCACTGCGATGCTATATTCCGATTTTCATTTTATGAATACCTTGATTTTCTTGACCAACTATGGTCGGGATAATGATACCACCGCTGCTTTGGCAGGAGGGATTTTGGGCGCTTGGTATGGGTTTTCTAAATTACCTGAAAAAGAAAAAAATACAGTTCTTACCGTAAACTCTGAATTATTAGGTATCGAACTAGAGGAATTAGCCAAAAAACTAACATCCAAAATCATCCAAAACGAGGGTTTACTCTAAACTCGATACTTGTACTATCTTTTTATGATTATCCGCCTAAATCCAAATACCCAAATTTTATTTGAAGTGGACTTATTGGACTAATAACTTGTTTTTCAATGCCTCAATTAAGCTCAATACCGAAAATAATAAAAACGTGTTCAGTAAAACCAAACAATTCTAAGTTGAACCGAAAAAATTCACCCTTCTTATTTTTTAACCATTGATTAAATCAAGAAGGTTAAAGAATCTTTTTTTATGCATATTCGCTATTTTGCCAGTAGAAAATAAAACCAATAAAATATTAAACAACTAAGGACACCAAGGTCACTAAGTTTTTTTGAACCTGTTCATTCTTGGTTTGGTACTCGGGCTAAAAGCTATTAATTCTACATATTTTCAAGAATAGTATATTTCAGGACACTACTTGGAAAAGCTAATGCTTTGAATTCGATATCGTGCCAAATCAAAATTGGATTTTGGATGTGCCTTGAATTTCCCGTCCCTCTCCAAACTTTATGCTTTTCTTATTGATCGAATTATAACCTGAAACACAAACAAAAGGAAATTTGGCTACTGGTAAGATTCTTAAATCCATACTTTTTTTAATATGTGTATCCAGATAATTTTACGTATGTCATTTATCACCGAATTAACTCTGGGAAAAAATGTTCATCCATATCTTCAAGAGAGGCCTAAACTTAAATTTGTATAACCCTTGGTATTTGGACTGAATAGCTTGCATATTGCTTAGGAAAATTTTTGAAATTAATTCAGGTCTTTAACTTTAATTTGTAAACCTATAGCATTCAAAGCTTTAGCTTTTCAACCTTCATGTCTTTCCCGAATTCTTCTGGAGAGCCTGCGGCAATTTTTTTTTAGCCACGAATGCGCTGAAGCAGTAAGAGAAATGAGAATTACACTCATGGCTAAACCCTATCTTTTCGTCTTCGTGTCTTAGTGGCAAAATATTCTCTTGAACTAATAAATTATCCAATAGTGTAGAGTCGAACTTACTGGGATTAATACTTTTAAATATTATCAGTTTTTTCAACGCTCCTTTAGCAATATTCATTTCTAAATCCAAAACCGGTTATTAATGGCGACGTGCAATCAACCGGATACACATATAAATAAGTATGTCGGAGAAAAAAATTAGATCTTGAAGGTGAAAAAAACCCATTCCTACACCAAATAATTCCAGATATCAAGCATCACGCTATTATTTTCAAGATAACTGAATGTATAATTCTTCAGGAAAGGTAGAACCAGTTTGCAGGAATTTCAGAAGCTTTTTTAACTTTAAGAATTAGAAAACTTGTGAAGGAATGGGACGGAACTTTGTAAGGGGAAGTTTACCGATTTTGGCTTTTTTTAACTACCTGTTTTTGCATTCTTGTATTCAGGTAAAAGAAGATCCATACAACCAATGTCCAGCCCCAAAGCCTGCTACTGCGGTTGGCATTAAGGAGGTCTTTTTCAGTCCTTACAAAAATCAACGATACTCCACGGCCTCAGACACGGTCCCTGTTTCCAAATTCGGTTATAACTTCCAATTGGATATTAAACTTATCGAAAATTCCTCTACAGAATCAATACCAGCTTATCCCTTAGTCTGCGAGGAAACCTTCCAAATCAGGAATATCTCCAACATTTCAGTAATTCTAACAGCCCCATTTGCGGGATTACCCATGGGTACTGATTTTTCTTATGCGCTCCTAACACCAGAGAGCAAAAGCATTTCCCAACTCAAGACCTTTGACGAAGTCAGTATTTATTTTGGCACAAAATTAACTTTAAAGCCTATTGCTGTTTCTCAATTAAAAAGCAGAATATTTGTATTCTTTAAAGACGGTTCGCAAGCCCATCTTGACGCTACCTCTCCCTATTTGACTACAGATTGAATCCATGCTTAGAAAAATTTTCTTGGGGCTATTTGCTTCAGCAATGATTTTGGCCGTCCTATATATGGTTGGTCCTAAAGTAAACGAAGAAAAACTAACCATTGACTTTCCGACTATTCCCACACAAACTAATGAACTCGAGGCTTATCTAGAACTTCGGGAGGATACTGTAAAAGGTTTAAAGCCAGGAAACGAGGCCTACATCCAATGGGCTGACTCGACGTTAAAAACTAAAACTCCTTATTCTATCGTGTACATTCACGGCTTTGGTGCCGGATCTATGGAAGGAGATCCTGTCCATCGCTTTTTAGGTGAGCATTTCGGCGTAAATGTCTTTGTCACAAGACTGCCTGAGCACGGTATCCGAAGACCCGATGGTATGGCTTATCTGACTGCAAAATCATTAGCCAATGCTGCTGGAGAAGCTTACCAAATCGGAAAAAGCATTGGAGATTCTGTAATCGTGGTAGGAACATCTATGGGTGGAGCATTAAGCCTATTATTGGCTAGTCAGCAACCTGATATTAAAGCGCTTGTTTTGTATTCACCAGCAATTAGGGACGCAGCAGGCAGACTGGAATCTTTTTTTAAGCCATGGACTAAGTTAATTATGGAAAAAACTATGACTGAAAACGGAGCAATGGACATGAAGCGAACCGGAGAAAAAGGTCAGTTTTGGTCCGAGGTGCAGCATGTTAATGCCTATGAAAGCTTGGCTGTCCTCATGTATTGCAATATGAATCAAGAAACTTTTCAGAAAGTGACCCAGCCGGTGTTTATGGGATATTATTACAAAAATCAACAAGAGCAGGATTTTGTGGTATCTGTACCCAAAATGTTGGAAATGTACAGTCAACTAGGCACACCTTCTAGTTTAAAAAAGGAAATGGCTTTCCCCAAAACTGGCGACCATGTCATCGCCTCATCCATCACCTCCCAAGACTGGCAAACCGTACTTTTTGAAACGATTGCTTTTCTTGAAAATATAGCAAAAGTTCCTCCCAGAGAGGCATATTCCGAGCGGGTCAAGGAGATAAAAGAAGCCAATGACCTGACGAAATAAAGAAAGTACGTTCTACGCATGGATAAAAATTTCACTTTTCTGAAAGTCAACTTATTAATTTATTCAAAACCAATCAATTACTATTAAACAAATTAAATCAATGAAAAAAAGATTACTCCAATTCTCACTTATCGCTCTTCTTTTTTCAACAGCATTTATACACGCATCTCATGCGCAAGAAGAAAAACAAGGAGCCAAACTTGGCTTTCTAATCAATGGAGCTCTCGAATTCGGCGGTGATGCCGTAGCCACAGTTAGTTTTACCAATGGTGATTCCCAAGAAGTAAATGCGGGCCAGGGAATTACAGTTGGTGTTGGCGGTGAACTTAGCCTATTGAAAAACCATCAATTACGGATCAGAGGTAGCTTAGGTATAAAATATGTGACCACAGCCGCTGATAACGTACACATTCGCCTGACTCGAATTCCGATGATCCTGACTGCCAATTGGGTGATTAAAGACGATTGGAGAATCGGGGCAGGTATCGTGAGCCATCAAGCGATTCGATTCAATGCCGGAGGAATTGGAAGAGACTTTTCGCTATCCAGCCCTGCAGGCCCCATGATTGAAGTGGCTTACAAGGGTATTGGATTGTCCTACACGATTCTCACCTATGATGATGAATTTGGAGATTCCTATGCTGCAAATGCAATTGGAGTGACTTTTTCAGGAATTTTGTCCAAAAGAAATCCAATGTAAGAGTTTTAGGATTCTTTCCCATAAAAAATCTTATCGGGCGAGTCTTCCAAGGAGTAAAAAAGCAGGAGCTGGTATCAACTCCGGCTTTTTTTACCCAACCACTTCTCTCAAAAAGAAGTTCTGAACGGTATGGCTGGCAAGGAGATGGAATTGACTAGGTTAACCTCTGGATTATCCGCCCAAGCATATCGTACTCCGACAGGAGTGATACCCGCAGGAATGGAAAGTGTAACTTGATCTAATCCCGCTAGTTTCCCTGTGGCAAGTTCAAACTGTCCTTCGGCATCTTCTAAAATAAAGCCAAGCACATTTTCTCCACGACTTAGCTTGAGTCCATCGCCAACTTCGGTAAAGGTCAAAATCAATTGATCCCCCTCCCGTTTAATTTCTTTAAATACGGGACCGGAAGCCAACACATCCTCCTTAAATGCTACTTTTCGGGCTTGAAGCCACAGCCGCTCACCCACATCTTTTTTATTCCGAGGATGAATATCATTTTCTTCTCCTATATCGATAATAGTAGCCATTCCGGTATCGGGCAGCTCGAGGGTTTTGGTTTGAGCTTCTCTCAACAGCGCCCAGTTACTTTCTGGCTGAATGATTTTTCTCTCCATGTAATTTGCCAACTGGACAAATAGGATCGGCATATCTTCCTGCCCCCACCTTGTTCTCCAATTGGTAATCATGGTGCCAAAAAGCTCCTTATACTCATTTGGACGGCTGGCATTGCTTTCTCCCTGATACCAGATGACTCCTTTGACAGCAAAGTTAGTTATCGGTGCAATCATGGCGTTAAACATGAATCCAGGCTTCCAGTTGAAGTATTCTACCTTAGGCAACTGAGGCTCGACAATAGAATTGGAATAACTCCACGTTCCTTCCAGATTGATTTTTCTACCATTTTGGGTCAAATACATCTGCCCCTTTCGCCCAATTGCAGGCAAGTTATTCCAAGTATTGATAGCCCTTACGGTAATTACATTTTGGCCTGCTTGAAGGTTATCCGCAGCTATTTTGATTTCAGGCATAGGAGCACCCCAGTCCTTGTAATGGACTTGAACACCATTGACATAAACAAAAGCCATTTGCTCAATATAGGAAAGCGTAAGTACCGCAGGCGCTTTTACAGGCAGATTAAACTTTTTTCTCACCCAAGCAATATGCTCCAGAGGTTTATCGCTTGGCAACGAGATCTTATTCCAACCATATTCCACGTAGCCGAGTGAAGCAACTTCTCCTGCCATCAGGGAATCCGGACGCCGTACAAGTAAGTCTCGCATTTCTCTTCGTCTTTCGTTTTCTGCAAGGATTTCTTTCCATTTGGAAAGGTTTGCCACGATTTCTTTTGATTCCTCGGTATAGGATCGCTCTGCAATTCCTGCAAGAATTTTGGCTTCAGTCCAGCCTTCAGCTGGAGTTCCACCCCAATTGGACTCGATGATGCCCACGGGGACATTTTTTTCAAGGTGATTTTTCTTGGCAAAAAACCAGGCTACAGCTGAAAAATTAGGTAAATTTTCCGCATTGGCTACCTTCCAGCTTCCTCCTTTGACATCGGATTTTTCCTCGGCACTGTAGTCTTGAGGAACTTTGAAAAATCGAATTTTAGGATAGTCCGGATTGGCAAATTCCTCCTCTCTACCAAGTACACCCGCTTTCAGTGCCCACTCCATATTGGACTGTCCACCCGCCACCCATACATCTCCAAGGAATACATCTTTTACTTTTTGCAAATTGACCGCTAATTCATAGGGTCCTCCTGCCGGCAATGAAGGAAGTTGAACCTTCCAAGTACTGTCCTCTAACACTTTAGTACTTCCTACCGCCCCAGCTAAGGATACTCTTATTTTTTCATTGGGTATTCCTTTTCCCCAAATCTGAATCGGCTGATCTCTTTGCAAAACCATCCCATCAGATATCAATTTGGGAAAAGTAACCTCTGATTGTGGTATCGGAACTTCACAACTCCATAGAATGGCCAGAAAACCAAGAATGCTAAGTGCTTTTTTCATAGTAAAAGGATTAAATGAAAAAGGGAGGCCTTTTTGCCTCCCTCCAAGTTCGATTAAATGAATCGATTAATCAAGTTTTCAAAATACTCTTGCTTACCGCTAAATTGAGTTGGCTCTCCAACTTCAAATGCATAGGATCTCAAATCCTCCAAAGTCAACGTTCCTTCTTCGAAGGCTTTTCCCTTTCCAGAATCAAAACTAGAATAACGGCTCTTTCTGCGCTCGAGGTAATCGGATTTTTCCATAATGTCCGCCGCGATGATCAATCCCCTGGCAAAAGCATCCATACTGCCGATATGCGCCAAAAACAAGTCTTCAGGATCAGTGGAGTTTCTTCTAACCTTCGCATCAAAGTTAACACCACCACCCTGTAGTCCTCCAGCAGCCAAAATTACAAGCATGGATTCGGCCAATTCCTGAAGATTCAAAGCAAATTGATCCGTATCCCAGCCATTCTGGTAATCACCTCGGTTAGCATCTATAGATCCCAACATACCTGCATCCGCTGCCGCCTGAAGTTCATGCTGAAAGGTATGTCCAGCCAAGGTGGCATGGTTTACTTCGATATTTAGTTTGAAATCTTTGTCCAAACCGAAATGACGAAGGAACCCTATGACCGTCTCGGAGTCATAATCGTACTGATGCTTGGTAGGTTCCATGGGTTTTGGCTCAATAAAGAAGGTTCCTTTAAAACCATTCTTTCTAGCATAATCTTTCGCCATGGTGAGGAACCTTGCCAAATGTTCTTTTTCGCGCTTCATATCGGTATTTAGCAAGGACATGTATCCTTCTCTACCTCCCCAAAACACGTAATTCTCCCCACCAAGCTTGATAGTCGCATCCAAAGCGTTTTTCACCTGAGTACCGGCAAAAGCCAACACGTCAAAATTTGGATTGGTTGAGGCTCCGTTCATGTAGCGGGGATTGCTGAAAACATTGGCAGTACCCCAAAGCAGCTTCACTCCGGAAGCTTGTTGATGTTGTGCAGCATAGTCGGTAATGATCTGCATGCGGGTTTCGTATTCAGTCAAGTTGGGCCCTTCTTCAATCAAATCCACATCGTGGAAACAATAGTAATCCACCCCAATTTTGGTGATAAATTCAAAAGCAGCGTCCATTTTATCCTTGGCACGCTGAATCGGATCGCCTGCTAGATCCCAAGGATGTACAATAGTGCCGGGGCCGAATGGATCCCCACCAGTGCCACAGAAGGAATGCCAGTAGGCGATCGCAAACTTGAAGTGCTCTTTCATCGTTTTTCCTGCAATCACCCGGTTTTCATCATAAAAACGGAATGCTAGCAGATTGTCGCTCTCCTTGCCTTCAAACTGGATTTTTCCGATGTTGGGGAAATAAATCTTTGACATAGTCTCTTTGGGTTTTAATATAAAATAGGAATATAGGTTAAACTTTTATCTCTGTTGAGGAGCTAACCTTGATCAACATCTACTCCTTGATCAAGCTCGAAAGCTTTCGCTCCCAATTGAAATAGACCTCTTCATACACCTCATAGAAATTTGTGTTGGGTTCCAAGGTTTCCAACAACTCCAATCCATGAAATGCTTGTTCTTCATTGTGAAATATTCCAGCACCGATACCCGCGCCTCTAGCCGCACCTTGTGCCCCGTCGGTATTGTAAAGTTCCAGATTTACCTTGTTCATGTGAACAAAAGTCTTACGGAAAAGCGGACTGAGGAACATATTAGCTTGACCTGCTTTAACGGTCTGAAGATTCATCCCCATACCTTTCATGATTCGAAATCCATAGGTCAATGCCGAAACGATGCCTTCCTGAGCGGAACGAACAACGTGCCTTGTGTCATGCTTGAGCAAATCAAGTCCAAGCAAGTGGGCTCCCACCGGTTTATTTTTCATAATTCGTTCTACACCGTTACCAAAGGGAATAAATACCAAACCTTCTGCTCCAATTGGAGCACCAGAGCCAAGCGTATTCATTTCCTCATAGGTGATCCTTGAGCCTCCCATTACTTTTTTCAACCAAGAATTCAGAATTCCAGTGCCATTTACACAAAGTAAAACACCATAGGAAGGCTTTTTTTGTGAATGGTTGACATGCACAAACGTATTGACCCTAGAATCAGGATCATAAAGTGGCGTATCACAGACTCCATAAACGGTACCGGAGGTTCCTGCTGTAGTGGCCAGCTCACCTGGCTTGAGTACCTGTAAGGAAAACGCATTGTTGGGTTGATCTCCTGCTCTGTAGGCGATTGGAATCCCAGGTTCCAAACCTGTTTCCTTTGAAGCCGCATCAGAAACTTTTCCCTGAACAGAAAAGGAAGGAAATATAGCAGGTATCCAATCTTTGGTAATTCCCATAGCAGAAATCAGGTTATCGCTGAGTGCATTCTTCTTGAAATCCCAGAAAATCCCCTCAGATAGTCCTGTTTCGGACGTGAGAATTTCACCGGTTAATTTCATAGCAATAAAGTCTCCTGGAAGCATGATTTTATGGATTTTCGCAGCGATATCCGGCTGATTCTCGATTACCCAACGAAGCTTTGATGCAGTAAAATTCCCTGGGGAATTAAGCAAATTAGGGAGGCAATAGTCAGCGCCAAGCTTAGAAAAGGCTTTTTCTCCAATCGAAACAGCACGACTATCACACCAGATAATGGAAGGACGAAGTACATTTTGGTCTTTGTCCACACAGACCAAGCCATGCATCTGATAGGCAATACCAATGGCTTTGAGTTCACCTTTCTTGACTTCAGCTTTTTGTTGAACAAAGGAAATACACGCCTTAACATACCTCCACCACAACTCAGGGTCTTGTTCAGCCCATCCGGTTTCAGGTGAATTGATAGGCATTTCCTCTTCCGGAAATGCCTTAGAAACAATGGATTTGCCCGTATCGGCATTCAAAATGGAGGCTTTTACAGAAGAACTCCCAATATCTAATCCCAATAATAAATTTCTCATTTTACCAGAAAATAGTGTAGAGCGCGGCGATTATACCTGCGATCATGATTGCCCCAATCTTGAAACCTGTGCTAGTTTTGAATAAATCCGCATTGACCTCGATGCTGTTTGGATGATCTTTTCCTTTTCCTTCTAGGAGAGAAATACCAATCATCAAAGCTGCCAAGATCAAGAACACATAGCCCATCCTATCGATGAAAGGCAAAGCAGGAAATACAATTTTTAGGACGACTGACAGCGGGATACTTAAAGAAGCCCCAACCAAAGCGGCATTAGAAGTGGTCTTTTTCCAGAATACACCAAAGAAGAATATAGCAAATACGCCAGGGCTAATAAAACCGGTGTATTCCTGAATAAACTGGAAGGCCTGGTCAAGCTGTCCTAAAGCTGGAGCTACAATCGAAGCAATTAAAAAAGCCACGACTGCGGTTATTCTTCCCACTTTCACCTGATTTGCTTCGGAAGAATTTTTACCAAAATACTTACTGTAGATGTCCATGGTGAAAATGGTGGAAGTACTATTGGCCATAGAAGCCAAAGACGACACAATAGCGGCTGTTAATGCCGCAAATGCAAGCCCCTTCAAACCGGTTGGAAGCACTTGAAGGAGAGTAGGATATGCACGGTCAGATTTGATGATACCTGTCACTGGATCCTTCATGGATTCAATGAATGAAGCATCCAATCCTTTATTGACGATCACCAAAGCGGCGATTCCAGGTATAACTACAATCAAAGGCATGAGCAATTTCAAAAATCCGGCAAAAATCACCCCTTTTTGAGCCTCATCGATACTTTTTGCAGCCAAAGCCCTTTGTGTAATGTATTGGTTAAAACCCCAATAGCTTAGATTGGTAATCCACATCCCTCCCACCAAAACAGAAAGTCCCGGTAAATCTAAGTAGGCATCCCGAGTTCCTCCTTTTCCATCAGGAATCATCATTTCACCTTTGGAGAGAATCATAGAAAAATGGCCCGGAACTTCTTTTCTTAGCAAATTGAGCCCTTCCCAAGCATCACCATTACCCACCATCCCAAGGGCTATGTAGGTTGTACCCAATCCACCAGCAATAAGGAAGACTACTTGAATCACGTCTGTCCATGCTACTGCTTTCAATCCTCCATAAATGGAATAAATCATCGCAAAAAGCGCCAATCCAACGATACCATACGTCAAAGGCACATTTAATATGGTGTTCAAGCTGAGTGCTCCCAAATAAAGGACGGAGGTCAGGTTAACAAACACATAAAGTAGCAGCCAAAAAACCGCCATGGTCGTTCTCACGCGGGTATCGTATCGATCCAAAAGAAAACCCGGCATGGTGTAAATGCCCTTTTTGATGTAAACCGGTAAGAAAAATATAGCAACGACTAACAATGTCGCTGCAGCCATCCATTCGTAAGTGGAAATGGCAAGTCCCAGTGCAAACCCTGAACCCGACATCCCAATGAATTGCTCGGCAGAGATATTGGAAGCAATCAATGATGCTCCTACCGCCCACCAAGGAAGGGCTTTACTGGCAAGAAAATAATCTGAGGAGTTTTTGATATGGCCTTTCTTTTCCCGGGAAACGAAGATTCCCATTCCAATAATCAGAAAACAATAGCCAAAGAAGACAATTAGGTCAATGGGTTCTAAGAGCATGCGCTAAGTTGGGTTAAGGTTTTTTGGGTAATGATTTGTCAATACTAAATTTTCAAGGCCGTTAAAGATAATGGATTGAATTAAACCTGCGATTATCCTTTAGTTTGAATTGGCCTATATTTGGGAAATTTTCCTGAAAATGATACGAAGTCGGAAACATCCTATAATCTCTCTTCAAAATTTTGAAAAGTAATCGCTGACCAACTAGTTAAATAACCTCAAATTAACCTGATTAAGTAAAGTGATTTTACTTCCATTTTTTTTCAGCTCAGCAAAAACGGAATTCTTCCAATAGACAACATTTATAAGTACGAGGTAAGATTTTTACATCGAGGGATCAAGCCTGGTTTACATAATGACCTAGTTGAAAAATTCAAGGTACAGCCAAACTTCCAATAATGAATGGTCAATCTTCGAATGCATACCTTTAGCTTTTAAATACTGTAATCCCTTAATCCTAATTTCCGAGAAAAATGGTTAAGCAACCCCTATAGGTTTAAAAGGAAAAAAAATAAAAAAACCGATTTGAAGAAACTTCGTGTCCTTGATTTACTTTGTGGTTCAAAGTTTTGTTGGGTTTATCCTCTATTGTTAAAAAAGTATCCATCCATATTTTTAATGAGCAAAAACAATAAGAAAAATCATTCGTTTTACTGTGGAAAACTTCCTTTATCGAGGAAGAATAATTTTTTCCTTAAATTTTAGTTTGTTCAAAATTGTTCCATAACCGTTCACTTGTGTGTTCGATATCGTCCGTTAGATACTGCTTCTCAGTTGGATTGTGTTAAAAAATGAAAATTGGCTTAAGTAAGAATTGGGATTATGGAGTTTGATTGTAAAAAATGAAGTAATCTTGAGGCCTGAATTGAATTAGCATTATAATTGAACACGATAAAGCCATGACAAATAAAAGCAGTGTTTTTGATATGATTGGTCCTGTAATGATCGGGCCGTCTTCATCACACACTGCCGGGGTAGTAAGAATAGCAAAAACAGCTATCCAGGTTTTGGGTGGGATACCTGAGGAAGCAAATATTACTTTTTACAATTCATTTGCCCGAACCTATGAAGGACATGGCAGTGACCGTGCAATTTTGGGAGGATTGTTGGATTTTACCACTGACGACCCTAGAATAAAAAATTCTCTGGAATTGGCCCGGCTTCAACCCATCAAATTTAATTTTAAGTCCATTGCCAATTCTTCGGTGCATCATCCCAATACTATCAAACTTAACTTAAGAAAAGAAGGAAGAACAATAGAAATTGTAGGGGAAAGCCTTGGTGGCGGGGTAATCAATATAGCCGAAATTGATGGTTTCGTGGCTAATTTCTCCGCCCAGTCTCATACCCTTATCATCAAAGCGGATGATATTTCCGGAGCCATTGCATTTATATCAAGCGTAATAGCTCAAGAAAAATCCAACATTGCCACCATGTCCGTCTCCAGAAAAGGAAAAAATGATCTTGCCTGCCATGTAATCGAAATGGATTCAGAAATCAGAGAAATCACGAGGCAATATCTTAATTCATTGCCTTGGATAAAGGAGCTAATTTATATTCCTTACATAGACCTTTAACAATTCAAACAAACCAACTCAAAAATGAAAAAACTTTTTCCCTTGTTTTTAGTGATCTTGTTGTTTTTTCATCCGGCAAAAGCGCAGACGGAAGTCCACAAATCGGCTTTGGATCTTGAAACTTGCGTTGCAATCGCCATTGAAAACAACCTCACACTAAAAAGAACAGAACTCAATCAATTAATTACCGAGGCCAATTTATTGGAAAGTCAAGGCAGAAGACTTCCAAATTTGACTGCAGGCGCGAGCTCAGGTTACCGGTGGGGTAGATCAATCAATCCAGTAACCAACTTGTTTGAAACCCGGAGAATCGGAAATATCAATTTCTTCGGAAATACAGGTGCACCGATTTTTCAGGGCATGCGAATAAATAACACCGTAGCTCAGGCAAAAGCCAATTTGGAGTCCGGAATGTACACCTTAGAAGCTACCAAAAATGATATCACGCTAAACGTTATCAACTTGTTTATCGATGTGGTCTTTAACCGAGAACAGGTGAAAATCGCCAGCAACCAGCTTAAAACCACCTCAGAACAGTTAATCAGAACAAAAAAACTAGTAGAAGCGGGTTCGCTTCCTCTATCTGATCAGCTAGATCTTCAATCTCAAAATGCTACCAACGAACTGAACCTCATCAACGCTAAAAATGGTCTTAGATTATCAAAACTTTCTTTGGCCCAAGCTTTACAAATTCCGTTTACTGAGAGTTTCGATGTGATTGAGCCTGAATATGAAGTCAGCCAAGCTGCAATGACGGGTGAAACACCTTCTGAAATTTTTGAAATTGCAGTACAACTCATGCCTCAAATCAAGGCAGCCCAAGCCAGTGTTAAAAGTGCAGATTATGGCGTTAAAATTGCAAAAGGTGCATTTTTACCGACTTTAGATGCTGGCTTATCTGCTTTTTCGAACTATGTAGATCAGGCATTTATTCCTGGATCTTCTGAAATTATTGCTTTCAAAACACAAGTTGACAACAATTTTTCTCAATCCGGAACGCTCAACCTCACCGTACCTTTGTTCACTCGATTCAGCAACAAAGCAAATCTACAACGGGCAAGGGTACAAAGAAGTCTGGCAGAAGTATCTGAATTAGAAGCAAAAAATAAGTTGAGACAAGATATTGAAACAGCCTACAATTCTGCCTTTGCAGCAGAACAATCCTATCAGGCTTCATTAATCCGAGTAAAAAGCCTTGAGGAAACTTTCCGTATTGCTCAGCAGCGTTTTGACTTAGGCGCAATCAATTCTGTGGATTTTCAGGTTGCCCAAAACAATCTCTTCAATGCTCAGGCTGATTTACTCAATGCAAAGTACACGTATATTTTCAGAATCAAAGTCCTTGATTTCTACCTTGGAAACCAAATCAATTTAAACTAAACCATGGCTACTAAAAAGTCTAACAAAGTGCTCTTTTACCTACTGGGTCTTGTATGTGTAATTATAGTTTTTGCAATTATCGGCAGGTCTGCCGGATGGTTCGGTGGAGCAAAAGAAACCGAAGTGGAATTTTCAACCGTGAAAAAAACTGCTATCGTTGAAAAAGTAAGTGCGTCCGGAGAAATTCAACCTGAGGTGGAAGTTAAGCTTTCTCCTGATGTTGCAGGGGAAATCATCGAATTGAATGTTCAAGAGGGTGATTCGGTGCAATTGGGCAAACTGCTGGTGAAAATCAGACCTGACAACTTTATCTCAGCCTTGGATCGGACAAGAGCAAACCTTAATCAGCAAATGGCAAATTTGGCTCAGACAAGAGCCAGCTTGCAGCGGGCAGAAGCCCAGTTTACCAGATCCGAATTGGAATTCAAGAGACAGCGCAGCCTTTACGTTCAAAAAGCTATCTCAGATGCAGATTTCGAACAAGCTCAAGCCAATTACATTACTGCACAAAAGGATCTTGAAGCTGCAAAACAGAACGTAATAGCTTCTGAGTTTATCGTGAAAAGTTCCCAAGCCTCAGTCAACGAAGCATCCGAAAACCTGAGATTAACTAATGTGAATTCACCGGTATCTGGTATTGTTTCCAGCTTAAAAATAGAAAAAGGGGAACGTGTAGTAGGTACGCAGCAGATGGCAGGAACTGAAATGATGACCATTGCAGACTTATCAAAAATGGAAGTTCGGGTAGATGTCAATGAAAACGATATTGTTCGACTATCATTGGGAGATACCACCCTGATAGACGTAGATGCCTATTCGGCAATCGGTAAAAAATTTATGGGAATTGTAACCAGTATCGCAAATACAGCTAATACCAAAGCTTCTTTGGACGCAGTTACCGAGTTCAAAGTGAAAATCAGAATCCTCAATGAATCTTATGAAGAATTGGTTAAGGCGGGCAATAAATACCCCTTCAGACCGGGAATGACAGCATCGGTTGAGATCATGACCAATTCCAAGAATGATGCCTTGTCCGTTCCGCTCTCTGCTGTTACCACTCGCCAAACTGCAGAGGACTCCCTCTCTGGGGCAGCTGCAAAGCCTAAAGAACTGGTATTCGTCAGTGAAAACGGAGAAGCAAAAATCAGGAATGTAAAAACAGGTATTTCCGATTACGAAAACATAGAGATACTTGAGGGATTGAAAGAAGGGGATGAAGTAATTTCGGGGCCTTATTTCGTAGTCAGTAAACAGCTAAAAGAAGGCGACAAGGTAAAAAAGGCTGAAGCCAAAAAACCAGAAGAAGAAAAGAAATAAAATATCCAAATGGATCAGTTAAAACCCCGAAAAATCTTTCTTTTTCGGGGTTTTATGTTTTTAGGCTGTAAATTAAAAAATGTATATACGCTTCTTTGCCAGTGGAACATCAACCAGTACAAGATATTTGGTTCGATATTCGAAATTCAGCGTTCGATACTTGTCGGCCGAAGGAGGATTCGACATGAATTATTGATCGTCCACTAAACAACCCTCAGCAGTCATTTCTTTCTCAGGGAAATCGCTTTTAACATTTGGTAAATAAAACATGGAAGGAAGGGATCCAGAACCTTCCTTTTTAAGACTTGTGGGTTATAACCATTAAGGTCATTGAGAAAATTAAGAATTATGACTTAGTCTTTTTTGGAGAAATCCCACTTTTATTCGATTTAACAGTAGAGTATCTCTTAATTTTCTCGTGGTTAACTACATGAAACTGATTTGTTTTTTCAGTCGGACGGAAAAATGGTAAGTTTTAAAAGCGGTTTCCCTGATTTCTTTCATGCTTTTATTTTTTTCACTCCTTTCAACTTCAAATTTGGCTTTTGACAGAATTCCGGATTTTCATCAATTAAAACCTATAAAAATCTAATCTAAGGTAAAACGGATACCCAAAAACCCTCGGATTCCCTGGTTTGGGGCAAACAAGTAACTGGGATCAAAAGATAATCCGTTTGGATTTCCTTCAGTAGGAACAACAATTCCTGATTCATCAAAAAGTACACCCCGATCAAAAGGATCAAATGCCCTTGCGATGCTATTTCCAGGAGGAGTATAATTCAGAATATTTTTTATCCCTCCATAAATCTCCCACTTTTCACCTAACCCTTTGGTAATCTGAATATTCTGAAGACTCCACCAAGGAGAATATTCCGGGCGATTGTCCAACTCCCCCAATAGAGGAAGTCGCATCGGGCTATACACATTACCGGTGTAGTCTATTGTCAATTCCAGAGGATGGAAATGATAGCCTAAAGTCCATACGCCTGAGAAGCGTTCGGTAAACAATTGCCGTACTTTGCGTTCATTTTCCTCCAATGAAACATCCATCAGGGTTACTCCCGCCAAAAATTTGAATCCATTGGCCCATATTCCATCAAAGTTGAGACTCAATCCCCGACTTTTGGAAGTACCGTCCAGATTTGAATAGATGATTTGATTGGGATTAGTATCGTAGTCTGGAATGATCTGATTGGTAAATGTGGTGTAAAAGAGACTTCCCTCCAGTCCAAAATAATTGCCCTTCTCACTGTAAATCTTCTTGATCAAGTTGGTGTTGATATTCCAGCTTCTTTCCGGATCCAGCTTTTCTTGAAAGACGACCTGTCGTGCCCCAGTCAAGGCGGCATGATCTTCGGTAAATACATTCACAACCCGAAACCCATTGCCAATAGAAGTCCTCCAAATCAGGGATTTGTCCGCGGAGTTTAGCTTGTAATTAATTCTGGGTGACCAGATCGATCCGTGCACTGAATTGTAATCATATCGGATCCCTCCTAAAAGGCTTTGTCTTGGAGTCAAAATGAACTCATTTTGAAAAAACAATCCTGGCAGATGTGTTACAAAAGCTGAATTATTCAGACCATTATTTTCAGACGTTGCAGGTGTACTGTCATCGTAATAGGTGAAGCGATAGGCCGCACCGGCAAGCAATTGATTTTTTCCCAGAAGCTTGTTCCAGGTCACTTGTCCAAAACCAATCCGTTGATCAGCACCATAAAACACGTTTCCATAAAAAGAATCCTGCTTATGGCCATTGGCAGAAAACTGAACATTGATATTTTCTTCAACCGGGAGCCTGTAATTTCCAAAAAGCTCCCATCGTTTGGTTAGAATACTTTCTCCATAAATCTCATTTCCTCCGCGAAAGGTTGGATTCCAAATCATCTCTCCCCCCCAGCGATCTTCCACTATAAATCGACCTGCCAGAGAGAGTACATTGCCTCTTTTTTGGGCGATTTCCACTTTTTGGAAAATAGAAAGGCGCTTTTGAAGCGTCAAATCAGTCATTCCGTCCTGGTTTTTGTCAATAGGGTTATCGTACAAAAATGTATTGACTCCAGTGAGGGATTGGATACTTTTTCCAATTCTGGACCTGATTCCTACGTCTAAATTCAGTTCACTCCAGGTAGAACCAAAGGACTCAAAGGAAACCAAGGGGGCTTTTTCAGGTCTTTTGGTTATAATATTAATAAGGCCGGCTACTGCTTCCGACCCATACAGCGTGGACGCAGGTCCCTTGACCACTTCTACCCGATCAATCAAGGCCTGAGGAATTCCTGAAAGTCCATAAACAGTGGCCAATCCACTGACAATCGGCATCCCATCGATAAGCACCATAGTGTATGGACCTGCCAGACCGTTGATCTGAATATCTCCGGTATTACAGATGTTACAATTTACTTGTGATCGAACCCCATTGATATTTTGAAAGGACTCAAAAAGAGAGGGAGCCGGATTTGATCTGAAAAAACTACTTTTATACACCTCCACCGGAACAGGACTATCCAATCTCGATATTTCCTGTAGAGTTCCGCTTACTACCACTTCATCCAATTGCGTATCTAGTGCGACTAGGGAAACTTCAATCTCATTAATTCCCGGATTGACTTCCTTAATCAGGATTTGAAAGCCCAATCTGGAAAATTGGATACTGATTTTTTCATTTGGTGGAATTTCGATGGAAAATCTTCCCAAGCTATCCGTGATAGTTCCATTCCCAGTTTCTTTGACAAAAACCTGTGCCAATTCAAGACATTCACCCTTGGATGTTTTTACCTGTCCATTTAAAATCGATTGCCCAATTGAGTTCCCCCAAGAAAGTAGCATTAGAGTAAATAATATAGTTCCAGTTTTCATAATTGCAACAATATTGCAAATAAGTCTGATTTGAAAAGAATTATTTATTTTTTTAATAAGAGTCCAATAGATTCAGACCTTCACCTGTAAATAATTCTTTTGTTTGACAGACAAAAATACAAAGTTAGACTATACTAACAAATTTGTTTTTTACAATAAAGACATTTTATTTTGGAATTATTTTAAAAATATGGCATCAAGCACTGAAGAGAATTACCTCAAGTCCCTTTATAACTTGGCAAATGCGAAAGGAGAAGTCAATCTCTCTGAATTAGCCGCGAGCCTACAGGTAAGTCTTCCTACTGCCAATAGCATGGTCAAATCACTTCAGAAAAGTGGTTGGGTGATTTATGAAAAATACAAACCAGTACTCCTCACCAATGAAGGCCGAAAAACAGCGGCATTGATCATCCGGAAGCATCGGCTAACAGAAATGTTTTTGGTCAAGGTTATGGATTTCGGATGGGAAGAAGTGCACGAAGTTGCTGAACAGATTGAGCACATTCATGCTCCCAAATTTTTTGAGCGAATGGATTCCATGCTCGGCTTTCCCACGGTTGATCCTCATGGATCACCTATCCCAGACATTCAAGGAAAAATGGCATCCCAATCCTACTCCCCTCTTTCCAGCAGTAGTCCCGGACAAAAAGTTCAACTTGCAGCATTAACTAACTCCTCCTCAGAATTTTTGGAATACCTCAATAGCAGAAATCTTTCACTCGGGTTAGAACTCACGATCCTGTCTAAAGAATCCTACGATCAAAGTATGGTCATCAGCTATGCAAATCATCCAACTGAAACACTAAGCGAAAAGGTTTGTGAACGCCTACTGGTAAAGATTTTAAGATAAAATTTCACCATTCTTGATTTTTCAACTTCTGAAAATAAACTTAAACTACTTTAGAGATATCCTGTAGTTATAAATTTTGGGTGGAACAAAAGGTGTTGCTTAGTAAGCAATTTAAAATTTGCTTACTAAGCAATAAATTTTTCCATTGGTCTAATCAACAGAAATATTATTTCAGCGAAAAATTGAAGGTAATTTGATGATTTTCGAAAGAAAAGGATTGGTCGAGTTTGTACAAATAAGAAATGTACTGAATTCGGAAAATCAAAAAAATGAATTAATCGGACTGTGGAAAGGTGTGTGACTTTTCAATTTAATTACATATGCTTCTTTGCCGGTAAAAATAAACTCAATAAAATTTGAACCATAAAGGCCACCAGGTTTTTTGATACCATTCTTTCTTTTAAACTTTAATAGGATGATCCGTTTAAAGGCAAATCAACTCACAAATACTTAAATCAATTTAATTAGTTCATTAAAAGTATTCAATAATTTTAGCTTTCAGCATATCGAAAACATTTTGTATTTTATATAATTATCCGCTTCATGGGCTGTGGAACTTCAACCATTACAAGTTATTTGGTTCGATATACGATATTCAGCCTTCGATATTTGTCCGCCGAAGGAGAATTCGACAATAATTATGGATCGTCCACCAAACAGCCCTCAGAAGTTATTTCTTTTCATTTTTTATGTCCTTTCAACATCCAATTTGGCTACTGGCAGGATTCCATATATTCATATTTTGTTTTTAGCACTACCATTAAATGAAGCAATAACCAAAAGTAATTTGACTACCTACAATATTCAGTATTTTCCCATTTCTTTTTATGTGTATCCGGATAATTGCACGTATGTCATTTATCACCAAATAAACTCTGGGAAAAATGCTCATCCATATCTTCAAGAGAGGCCTAAACCTAAATTTGTATGACCCTTGGTATCGGGGATGAAAAAACTCACCAATTGCTTAGGAAATTTTTTGAAATTAATTCAGGTCTTTAACTTTAATTTTTAAACCAATAGCATTCAAAGCTTTAGCTTTTCAACCTTCGTGTCTTTCCCGAATTCTTCTGGAGAGCCTGCGACAAAAGATTTTTTTAGCCACGCAGGCGCTAAGGCAGTAAGAGAAAGTAGAATTACACTCATGGCTAAACCCTATCTTTTCGTCTTCGTGTCTTTAAGGCAAAATATTGCCTTGACCTAATAAATTAGCCAAAAGCGTAGAGTCGAACTTACTGGGTTCAATGCTTTTAAATATTCCCAGTCTTTTCAACGCTACTTTAGCAATTGTCATTTCTAAATCCAAAACCTGTAATTAATGGCGAGGTGCAATCAACTGGATAAACATAAAACAAAATTCAATCCTAAATCAAATCAAACTTCCAGCCAAAAAAAATCCCCGATGCGATCGGGGACTTACTTATTCATTTAACCAATTACCTCAACCAATCCGGCTTCGTAGTTTCCACCTCCGCCTGCAACTGATTCAATAAATTGTAAAGACCAAAGTAGGTGCGGTTAATATACAACCCATGCCGGGAACCCCGAGCCTGACGGGAATTTCTGAACATTTTATCATTGGAAATCCGATCCCCCAACTTGAATATCTGCTCAAAATAACTATCGTCGGCAAAGTCAAACTTGTCCGCATGAAAAGGCTTGCCCAATAATGAAATCATTTCCTTGAAAATCCCCTTAAAATAGGCTTTTTCTACTTCGGTGTCTTTGTCCGAGATAAAGTCCAGAGAATAAAATATCTGATTCAACTCCTCCTCTTTCATCACCAAATCTCGCTTTATCAAAGCAAAATATCCCTGATAAAAATCTTCCGGTATCACTTTCACACAGCCAAAATCAATGATGCCCAAATTTCCGTCCGGCTCAATAATAAAATTGCCGGGATGGGGATCTGCATGCACCTGCTTTAGGTTATGAACTTGGTGATGATAAAAATCCCATAGCGCTTGACCAACTTGATTTTTTATTTTTTGACTTGGGTTGGTCTCCATCCATTCCTTGATGTGCTTTCCAGCTATCCAGTCCATCGTAATTATCCGCTCGGAACTCCATTGATCGTAATACCTGGGAAATTTCAAATTAGGAATATGCAAACAGGCACTCGAAATTTCTCTGGATCGCTCCACCTCCAAATGATAATCGGTTTCTTCGACTAGTCGCTCCTCCACTTCTTCCATGTAGTGGTCAAGCTCCTTCTCATTCATATTGAGCAACCTCAAGGCAAAAGGGCGCACGAGCTTCAGGTCTGAACTGACCGAATCGGCTACGCCAGGATACTGGATTTTTACTGCAAGAGTGTTTCCGTCTTTAGTGGCCTGATGCACCTGGCCGATGGATGCTGCATTGACCGCCGAACGCGTAAAGGTATCAAACAGTTGCTCAGGAGTTTTTTCGAAGTATTTCTGAAATGTCTTCACTACCAAGGGATAGGACAAGGGTGGTGCAGAATACTGCGCCATGGTAAACTTGTCTTGATAGGCCCTGGGCAACAAGTTTTTATCCATCGACATCATCTGGGCTACCTTTAGCGCCGATCCCTTTAGCTCACTGAGGGAATTGTAAATATCTGTAGCGTTATTTTGGTGAAGTTGCTCTTTATCAAGAGCGGGATTGACCATCTTCTTCGCATAATGCTTTACATAGTTTCCGCCCACCTTTGCTCCGGTAGAAATAAATTTGGCAGCACGCTGCACTTTGGAAACCGGTATGGCCTCCTGCTCTTTCACTTTGCCGGACATGGATTATTTATTATGATAGATGAATTTGGCGAAATCAAGAAAAGAATCAAGGGCACTTTTTCCCATCAAGTCAAACGCCAAATTGACGGATTTTTCGATTGCTGCATCAGTTTTCTCAAATCTTGGACTCCGATCATCAAGCCAATATCGAAAAACAAAGGCTAGTTGAAGCCATAGTGCTTCATCGTACTTTTCAGTAATAAAGGGCCTGGACGCTATCTCCTGAGTCTCTTTTCCCTCAAGGATAATGTCTGCCGCAAAATCCTTAAACTTTTCCTTGAATTCTTTGGTGTCTTCAGTGAGAGCTTTTAATGATTTGGTTTTATCTGAATACAGGCTCAAAAGGTAGGATCGGTTTTTCTTCAATTCCTCGATCCAGGTAAACAGGAAGCTGAGGAATTTTTCTCTTGCGCTATACTCCTTAAAAACTTCCTGTGCTTCGATCCCAGCCAGGGTTGATTCATGAATCGATAACCAGATGGCTGATTTAATGGCCTTGAAGGAAGTGAAATACCTATAAAACTCTTCCTCCTTCATTTTCAGGTCTTTGGCAAATTTGAATACGGATTTTGGGGCCGAACCATGCTCCAATACATAAGATACAAACTCTTCCAGAATCAGTTTTTGGTGATCTTTTTTTGCGGTTTTCTTAACAGTGGGTGTTTCCATGGTAATATGAACGTACACCTAGATAACACCTGACTTGGCTTTCAGGTTTACTTGGAAACAAAAAAAGCTGGAATTCTTTTCCAGCATGGTGAATTGGATAGTTCAAACTATCAAGAACGTACTTTTTCGATAACCAGGTTATGATTGGTATAAATGCAAACATCAGCTGCGATATGGAGACTTTCCCGCACCATTTCTTCCGCACTAAGATGGGGTGCAAATTTCTTCATCGCCCGTGCCGCCGACTGGGCAAACATACTTCCCGAACCAATAGTAGCAATTTCCATGTCTGGTTCAATTACGTCCCCAGTGCCGGAGATGATCAGGATATCGTCTTTATCCGCCACTACCATCATAGCTTCAAGTCGGCTCAACATCCGGTCCATTCGCCACTCTTTGGCCAATTCTACAGCTGCACGCTTCATATTATTTCCAAAAGCAGCAAGTTTTTCCTCGAACTTTTCTAAAAGGGTAAACGCATCGGCAGTGGATCCAGCGAAGCCGGTAACAATTTTTCCACCTTGTAATACCCGGATTTTTTTAACTGTACTTTTTGCTACCGTATTGCCCAATGTTGCCTGTCCATCGGCCCCAATGACCACTTCTCCATTGTGACGGATAGCAACGACGGTGGTTGATTTGATTTTTTCCATAGTGGTTTTTCGTTGGTTGATTGCTTGTTGGTTATTGAGTAATCTTGGTTCTCAGGTTGTCAATCTTCGATATTCATCATTCGATGTTCGTCATCGTTCGATGTTCGATGTTCAATTTTAGATGTTCGATGTTCATCATTCGATATTCGACTTTTAAATGTTATCAAGCTGTCCGTGTTCTCAACGTTCCCGCCCGTAAATCAAAAATCGTATATCGTAAATCCAATCTCTGGGTTATCAGGTTGTCTAAATTTTCAATGTTCGATGTTCGTTATTGTTCGATGTTTATCATTCGATATTCGACTTTTAAATGTTATCAAGCCGTCCGTGTTCTCAACGTTCCCGCCCGCAAATCAAAAATCGTATATCGTAAATCCAATCTCTGGGTTATCAGGTTATCTTAATTTTCAATCTTCGATGTTCATCATCGTTCGATGTTCGATGTTCATCATTCGATATTCGACTTTTAAATGTTATCAAGCTGTCCGTGTTCTCAACGTTCCCGCTCGTAAATCAAAAATCGTATATCGTAAATCCAAATGCATGCTTCCTAAATCCAATCTCGCATAATCATGGGTTTGGGAAATGTTATGTGATCAAGTAAAAACCACAAAAGCAAAAAGTCCTGTTTCCTCAGGACTTTTTGCTTTTGTATTTTAGTTAAATCAAGATTCTCACGGGATCTTCAAGCAGCCCTTTAAGCGTTTGGAGGAAAGCTGAACCCACGGCACCATCCACTACGCGATGATCACAGGAAAGGGTCACTTTCATGACGTTTCCAATTTTCATTTGCCCATCCTTGACAATAACCGTCTCTTTGATACCACCGACAGCCAAAATACAGGCATCCGGGGGGTTGATGATTGCTGTAAATTCATCAATACCAAACATTCCGAGGTTGGAAATGGTGAAGGTATTTCCTTCCCAGTCTTTGGGTTGAAGTTCTTTGTTTTTTGCTTTTCCACCTAATGTTTTGGCCTGATTAGAAATCTGGGATAGGGAAAGGCTGTCTGCAAAACGAATTACAGGAACCAATAAGCCCTCTTCAACAGCCACGGCCATACCGATATGAATGTGGTCATTATACCTGATTTTGTCACCGAGCCAGCTGGAGTTGACTTTAGGATGCTTGCGCAAAGCTGCAGCTGCTGCTTTAATGACCATGTCATTGAAAGAAATTTTCACTGAGGAAAACTCGTTCATACTCTTTCTTGCCTCAATAGCCTTATCCATGTTGATTTCCATAGTCAGGTAGAAATGTGGCGCAGAGTACTTACTTTCAGCCAAACGCTTGGCTATGGTTTTTCTCATCTGCGAAACCTTCTCTTCTCTGAAGCTTTCTTGACCAAGAACAGGAATAGGAGCTGAATCAACTGTAACGACGGCAGATTTTGGAGCAGCGACAGGAACAAAGGTTTCAACGTCTTTTTTAACAATCCTACCTCCTTCACCTGAACCTGCCACCTGACGAATATCAAGCCCCTTATCGGCAGCGATTTTTTTGGCAAGTGGTGAAGCTTTAAGTCTGTCACCTGAAGAAACTGAAGGTGCCAAAACAGGAGTAGTCACTGGAGCAGGAGATGCAACAGGTACTTGGGCTTCAACTTTCGAAACCGCAGGTTCATGGGCGGGTTCTGAAGACGCAACAATTTTGGATCCTGCCTGGTTGGCTTTCAACAAGGTCTGGAAATCAGCACCCTTCTCACCGATCACGGCAATGACTCCATCCACTGCGACACTACTCCCAGCTTCCACACCGATGTAGAGCAGCACGCCATCTTCGTAAGATTCCAATTCCATTGTGGCCTTATCGGTTTCGACCTCGGCTATAATTTCTCCTGATTTCACCGGATCACCCACTTTTTTGAGCCATGTGGCGATGGTGCCTTCCTGCATGGTATCACTCATTTTTGGCATGGTAATTACCGTAGCGTGTATGGATGAGGTATCGATTTTTTCAATCGGGGCTTCTGATTTTTTGGGTTCATCCACTGCGACTGGAGATTCCTGTATTTTTGCTGGAGCTGCAGAAGACCCGTTGAGCAGGTGCTGAAAATCTTCGCCCTTCTCTCCAATAATAGCAATAATGCCGTTTACAGGTACTGAATCTTTTTCATTTACTCCGATGTATAAAAGAACACCTTCCTCGTAGGATTCCAGCTCCATGGTTGCTTTATCGGTTTCGACCTCTGCCAGAATATCTCCCGGCTTGACCGTATCACCCACTTTTTTCAACCATGATGCAATCACACCCTCTTCCATGGTGTCACTCATTTTAGGCATTCTGATTATTTCGGCCATAGGTAAATTAGAGCTTGTCGTTTTTTAAAGAGCCCAAAAATAGTTTTTAAAAACGCTTTATTCAAATTTATATCCTGTAATTTCATCGCAGATTTGGGTCTTTACTAGCCATGCCTTTACTTACATCTAAGCCTTACCAAAGACCTAAGTGGCTGTTTAACGGACATTTAGAAACGATTTATCCCACCTTATTTCGAAAAGTTGAAGGGATTAATCCAACAAGGGAACGAATAAATACAAGTGATGGGGACTTTCTTGACCTTGACTGGTACCGAAATGACAGCGCCAAGTTGATCATTATCAGCCATGGACTGGAGGGTAATAGCCGCAGGGCCTACATGGCAGGAATGGCGAAAGAATTCGTTAGAAATGGTTTTGATGTGCTTACTTGGAATTTCCGTGGCTGTAGCGAAGAGCAAAATCTAAAACCTATTTTTTATCACAGTGGTGCAACCTACGACCTGGATGTTGTGGTAAATCATGGAGAACAAGCTTATGAAGAAATCGCCCTTATTGGGTTTAGCCTGGGAGGAAACCTTACACTAAAATATTTAGGAGAAATAGGAAACAAAAAAAAACAAATAAAACGTGCGGTAGCCATTTCCGTACCCCTGGACCTGGGTAATTCCTGTGACAAAATTTCTTCCGGAACAAATTTGATTTACTCCAACAGGTTTTTAACAACCTTAAAAAGTAAAGTGATCAGGAAAGCGGGGATTTTCCCGCAGGAATTTGATCTTAGAAAACTTGACCAGATAAAAACCCTAAGAGCTTTCGATGATCTCATTACTGGGCCTTTACACGGATTTTCGGATGCTGAAGAATATTATAGGGTAAATTCCTCTCTTCAGTTTCTGGAGCAGATTGAAGTCCCAGCCTTGATTTTAAATGCCAAAAACGATCCCTTTTTGAGTGTTTCCTGCTACCCCGAAAAACTCGCAACACTTCTGGAAAAGGTGTACTTTGAATTCCCAAATCATGGAGGACATGTTGGATTTACTAGCGGATTGAAAGAGAAAACCTATTATTCAGAGCAAAGGGCTGTTGAATTTATTGCCCATGATACCTAACTTTCATCCGAAACCCATAAAAATCAGATCATGTGCGGAAGATATTCGCTAAGCAAAAGTAAAATCGAACTTGAAGAACGGTACCAAGCCGAACTTTTGGTCGATTTCAAACCGAGATATAACATTGCACCTACTCAACTGCTACCAGTAATCACTGCCGATAGTCCTAAGGGTTTTTCTTTTTTTTATTGGGGCATTACACCTGATTTTGGTCAAAACAAACCCGTTTCCCAGAAGTTGATCAATGCGAGGTCTGAGACCGTACAAGAAAAAATTTCCTTTAAATCCTCTTTCCAGAAAAGGCGCTGTATTATCCCTGCTGATGGTTTTTTTGAATGGAAAAAACTCGGAAAAAAGACCAAAATACCGTATCGATTTACCCTGGTTTCCGAAGAATTGTTTTCGTTTGCAGGAATTTGGGAAGAATATGAAACGGTCTCAGGTGAGACACAGCATACGTTTTTAATTTTAACCACGGCTCCCAATGATTTAGTAGGTGAAGTACATGACCGAATGCCTGCAATTTTAAACAAAGACCAGGAAAAAAAATGGCTGGATAAGTATAGCTCAGAGGAAGATTTAACCAAACTTCTTCAACCCTTTCCTTCCGAATCAATGCTGAGTTATACGGTCTCACCCCTAGTCAATTCCGTACAAAACGATTCCCCGGCAATTATCCGCAGAACCTCGCCCATGGATCAGTTTGGCAATTATACCCTTTTTGGGTAAGTGACACCCCTCCAGCTAGTCGTTGTAGGTTTGGATTCAAGTTGCGATATTGCCTCTCATTCACCTTTTCACTGAATTACCCAAATACCCATGCATACAAGCAAAATCCTTGGAGTCGGACATTATGTCCCAGAGCGTGTTGTGACAAACGAGGAGCTTTCCCAAATCATGAACACAAACAATGAGTGGATCGTCGAGCGCACCGGAATTCAGGAGCGAAGGTGGTTTACTCCGGGAGTAGATACGGTTAACAATATGGCAGCAAAGGCCAGCCGGATGGCAATGGAGCGATCAGGCACAAAACCCGAAGAGATTGATTTCATCATTTTTGCAACCATAACCGCAGATTATTTTTTACCAGGAAATGGTGTGCTACTCCAGCGGGAACTGAAGTTGCCAACCATAGGCGCATTGGATATCAGAAACGCGTGTTCAGGCTTTATTTATGCCCTTTCCGTTGCGGATCAGTTTATCAAAACTAGCATGTACAAAAAGATTCTCGTTGTAGGTGCTGAAATCCAGTCCTCCGCCCTCGACAAAAGCGACGAAGGAAGATCTAGTGCTGTAATTTTCGCTGACGGAGCAGGTGCTGCGATTTTGGGTCGGGCCGATGTCGGTCAAACCGGTATTTTGAGTACCCATCTCCACTCGGAGGGAGCTTATGCAGAGGAACTTTACTGCATCGCGCCAAGCTCCAGCGGAGAGGTGAGAATTTCAAAAGAGCTGATCGAACGGGGCGATTTTTTTCTCAAAATGAATGGAAATGCGGTATTCAAGCATGCAGTAGTACGATTTATGGAAGTTATTCAGGAAGCTCTGACACACAATGGGGTAAAAAAAGAAGAGATAGACCTGCTCGTTCCACATCAGGCAAATTTGAGAATCAGTCAATATATCCAGCAAAAACTACAGCTCCCGGATGAAAAGGTGTTTAACAACATCATGCACCTTGGAAATACCACAGCGGCAACCATTCCCATTGCCCTTTCCCAAGCTTGGGAGCAGGGTAGGTTGAAGCAAGGAGATTTAATTTGTCTGGCCGCTTTCGGTTCCGGATTTGCTTGGGCCTCTGCTTTGTTGAGGTGGTAAGATGGCAGATTTGGAAATTGACTTGGATCTTTGGCTGAATAAATCCTTGATTGAAAGGCAAAACAGGCTAAAATCCACGTTTATTGAGGTTTTAGATGAAGTAGGTAATGCATTTCCTAATGAATTCCTAAAAACTTTACATGGATTATCCAAGGGTAAAAAAATTTCCAAAGGCAATGATTTACTAGGATATCCCTACTTGGTTCTTGACTTGGTCAAAGTTTTTGATCGAAATATGGGCATGAATTTTAGGGTGTTGAACTGGTTTGGACACGGTTGTTATTTGCTCTTGTTTTTCGGCAAAGAGAAATCCACCCCAATGGAAGCCTTGATCAGGGAACATTATCAATTTGGTTTACTGGACGATCCCTGGGATTTCGGGGAGTTGATTTTGGAAAAAAACGCGACACAAAATATCCAGGAAATATTGGGTCATGTGGGGAATTTCCAGATTTGGATTAAAAAACTGAAGGTTAATCCAATTAAGAATCAATTTTCACATGAGATAATCGAGGAGCTAGAGAAAGTTTTCAAATTGGTATCTAGACAGTAGATGGTTTACAGACAGATTTCAGTTAATTTTAAACTGTCAAAAGTATTCCTGCGTACTTATGTCAATTCGATCAATATGAGCGTTACTAAGGATACAATCCCTAAACCAACAAGAAAAACAGGTATGAAGTATTGGCTTTTCGGAATATTTTGTTTTGTACATTTCTTATCGTTTTCACAAAGCACTCGAATCTCGGTAGTGTACAATTCCGATTCCACGCTCATGGGAACAGGGGTAATGGATTCAAAATTACAGACAGGACTTTGGAAGTTTTATTCCACAAAAACAAATACCCTGTTTGGCGAAGGGTTCTATAAAAACGGGGAAAGAGACGGGACTTGGACAATATATTATCCGAATGGGAAAAGAAAAGAAGTAACCGACTATAGAGCGGGTAAGCTTTTTGGTCCTGCCAGGTACTACGATGAGGATGGGGCTTTGAAACGAGAAATGATTTTTCAGGACAGCGTGTTGGTTGGGAAATACACGGAATATTATGGATCCACTGGAAATCCTTCCTACATCGACCCAAAGACTGTTAAAGTGGAAGGTCAGTACGAGAATGGTTTAAAAACAGGTCAATGGATTACGTTTTTTGAGTTTGGAGAAATTGCAATCCGGGAATTTTTTGTAAAAGGATTGAGAGAGGGTCCTTATTTGGAATATGATCCCGAAGGCAATATTGTCACCGAGGCAATGGCTCTTAAAGGGCAATTTGAGGGGAATTTCAAAAGATATTCATTACCCAATTTGATTCTAGAACAGGGAAACTACCGAAACGGTAAAAAAACGGGGGATTGGAAACGGTATTTTCCAGGTACTAAAATCCTGGAGGCAGAGGAGTACTTCGATAATTTTGGGAAAAAAATCGGAGAGTGGAAATATTACTACCAAACGGGAAGGATAGCGAGAACCGAACGGTATGAAAATGATATTGCAGTCGGTGTTTGGGAAGAATTTTTCCCTAATAAAACCATTTCAAAAAGAAAGTTCTACGAGGTAGGCGTTCCCGCTGGCGAGTATGTTGAATACCATAGCTCTGGTCAGTTATCGGTTCAGGGACAATATTCTGGAGGGGGAAAAAGTGGAATTTGGAAAAATTATTATCCGGACGGTCAGTTGTATTCCATAGGAGAATACAGAAACGACCAGAAAACAGGCCTTTGGAAATTTTTCAACAAGATCGGTATTCTCGTAGCAGAGGGAGAATTTGTACTTGGGATGGAAAATGGTCAGTGGTTTTATTACTACGATGGTGGACAGCTCAAATCTGTAGGTTCCTACATCTTGGGAATGGAAAACGGGATTTGGGGGCTTTTTTATGACAATAAGCAACTTACCCAAGAAGAATTTTGGGATAATGGAAAATTGCTGAACGTTGGGGACTATCTGTCTTATGACGGCAAAAGGTCTCTCGATAAAGGGACACTTAAAAATGGTGAGGGAACTCGTATTACTTACTATGTGAATGGGCTAAAGGAATCCGAGGGTAGTTATAAATCCGGGAAAGCGGAGGGATTATGGATTTTTTACCATGAAAATGGAAAAAAAGCCTCTGAAGGAGCAATGAAAGAAGGTAAAAAACAAGGCGCTTGGAGGTATTACAATTCTGCAGGAAGGCTGGAAGACCTCATCAACTTCAAGGATGATGAGGCTTTGGAGCAAAAAACGACTACCATTCAGTTTTTACCGTAACAATGATCAATGGTCAATAATCAATAATCAATGGTCAATAATCAATGGTCAATGGTCAATAATCAATGGTCAATAATCAATGGTCAATAATCAAT
>CAZNND010000048.1:0-35486 GCA_964574365.1 uncultured Limnohabitans sp. | reverse complement strand
CAATTGTATTTCGCGTAGCATATCTTTTAAGAAATACAGTGGAAATATCGCCTGCAGCTGAAATAAGGCCTGCGGCCGAGATATAGGCTGACGATAGGAATTAGGCTGACCTATTTCGCATAGCGTATTTCTATTGTATTTCGCGAAGCCTATTTCAATTGTATTTCGCGTAGCATATCTTTTAAGAAATACAGTGGAAATATCGCCTGCAGCTGAAATAAGGCCTGCGGCCGAGATATAGGCTGACGATAGGAATTAGGCTGACCTATTTCGCATAGCGTATTTCTATTGTATTTCGCGAAGCCTATTTCAATTGTATTTCGCGTAGCATATCTTTTAAGAAATACAGTGGAAATATCGCCTGCGGCTGAAATAGGGCCTGCGGCCGAGATATAGGCTGACGATAGGAATTAGGCTGACCTATTTCGCAAAGCGTATTTCAATTGTATTTCGCTTAACATATTTCCAGAGTATTTCACAAAGCATACCTCAAAAAAACTAATCCACCAATTTTACCTGCATTACCTCATTGGCATCAACTTCAAAAAACTCTTTATGTACGTTGAAATCAGATTCGCCTAATTTAGGTATTTTGGGTTGATAGGTCCCATCCTCCTGCATTACATAGGCATTAACATTATCTTTAAGGTTAAATGCAAGAATATTCATCAGCTGTCTCTCCAAGAGCGGAGATTCTACCTTAAATAAAGACTCGAGCCTTTTATCAAAACTCCTCACCATCATATCTGCGCTTCCGGAATACGTACGGGTTTTCCCGTTATTATGGAAGTGATAGATCCTGCTGTGCTCCAAAAAGTCTCCAACAATCGAAATCACCTCAATATTTTCACTTAAGCCTTTCCTAGCCGGTCTAAGGCAACATATTCCCCTGACAACCAACTTAGTTTTCACCCCTGATTGAGATGCCCTATATAACGCATAAATGATTTCTGAATCTTCGAGAGAGTTTACTTTAATGAAAATCCCACTGGGCAAACCATTTCTGGAATTCTCGGCTTCCTGCTCAATAAACTCTATCAGCTGCTTTCTCATGTCTCTAGGCGCAGTGATCAAATTCCGGTAATCGCTTGGAACAGAATGGCCTGTAATAACATTAAAAAACTCGGACACATCATTGGCCAAGACCTCATTTGTCGTCAAAAGCCCAATATCCGTGTAGAGTCTGGCAGTATCTTCATTGTAGTTACCCGAGCCCAAATGCACATACCTTGAGATTTCCTGATCATCCTTTTTTACAATTAAAAGCAGCTTGGTGTGGGTTTTCAGATTGGAAATACCATAAATCACAAAACAGCCGGCTTTTTGAAGTTTTTTGGCCTCACGGATATTATTTTCCTCGTCAAATCGCGCTTTAACTTCAAAGAGTACGGATACATGCTTTCCATTTTCAGCAGCTCGAAGTAAGGCCTGAGTGATTCTACTGTCCTTTGCAAGACGATAAATGGTCATTTTAATTGCCATGACATCGGGATCCTCAGCTGCTTTTTCTATTAGATCAAGAATAGAATCAATATTGTTGTAGGGATGGTGAAGTAGAATATCCTTTTCTTTTAAAATCTCAAAAATATCCGCCCTCCCCTCTTCGGGATAAGAAAGGGGCTTTACAGGTTCTGGAATCTGAGGTAATCGCTCACGAAATCTTTTATTGCCCACAATCTGCCATAGCCCTGTAAAATCAATCATACTCGCCCTCTTAATAAAAAAAACAGAATCAGGGCGTAAGTTCCATCGTTCCAAAAGTGAATTCAGCATCCATTTGGAATATCCCTCCTCAATTTCGACCCGTACGACCCTTCCTGTCTTTCGCTCCATCAGCTTCCTTTTCACCTCCTCCAGAAAATTCGCGTCCATATCTTCACTTTCCTCCAAAGTGAAATCACCATTACGTGTGATTCGAAATAGACTTACCGACTCAATTTCGACATTTCTAAACAGCGAAATAAGATTTTCTCTAATTACCTCTTCAATAGGGATAAGTGTGAGCGAATTTTCTCTTTCTATTTCAAAAAATCGGGGAATATTGGCCGGAATCTGGACAAAACTCATTTTCCGCATATCCTTCCGTTCTCCAGGACTTGTAGTCACCACGCCAAAGACCAGCAATTTATTCATCAGAATAGGAAATGTTCGATATCCATCATAAACCATTGGTGTAAGCATGGGATAAATGGCCTTGATAAAGTATTGCCTTACTTTTTCTTGCTCTTCAAGATTAAGTTTTGTCACATTGACCAAGGAAATACCTTCTCGGTGAAGTTCCGGTAAAATCACCTCAGTAAAATGCTGATGCTGATCTTGATGGAACTGCTGACAGTCCTTCATCAACTTTTCCTTGAACGGTTCTTCTCTCAAACCTGAATAATCAACGCGTTCCTTGTCATAATCCAGGTAATTATACAAAGAACCTACTCGGATCATAAAAAACTCATCCAAATTGGAGGCAGTGATGGCCAAAAATTTAAGTTTCTCAAAAATTGTCCTGATTTCTTTTTTGGACTGATCCAGCACCCGCTCATTAAATTTCACCCAACTTAAATCGCGACTGATAAGATCGCTTTTCTGAATGATTGACTCGTATTTGTCTACAACAGCAGGTTTCATAGCTTCCCAACGTGAATTGTTAAAAATCTCTGCACTAAATTAATTCAGACATTTGATTCTATTCAAAAAAAAGGGGCAATCAGCCCCAATTTATTATGTGTCTATTTTCGCATATTTGGCATTACGCTCGATGAAGTCTCGTCTTGGGGCAACTTCGTCCCCCATCAGCATGCTGAAGAGGTGATCGGCTTCTGCTGCGGAATCTATGGTTACCTGCTTAAGAGTTCTTGTATTCGGATCCATAGTGGTTGACCAAAGCTGTTCCGGGTTCATTTCACCCAAACCCTTGTAGCGTTGGATTCCTACACTGTCTTCCCTGCCATCTTTTGCCATTTCAGAAACCAATCTTTTCCGCTCCTCCTCAGTCCAGCAGTAGCGCTCATCTTTGCCTTTTTTGAGTAAATAAAGGGGAGGAAGTGCGATATATACATACCCTCTTTCGATAAGAGGTCTCATGTATCTAAAAAAGAGTGTCAAGATTAACGTTCGAATATGCGAACCATCAATATCCGCATCCGTCATAATGATGATTTTGTGATAACGAAGGTGAGAAACATCAAGTTCTTTGTCATCATTGACGGTTCCAAACTTCACTCCCAATGCGGTGAGGATGTTTTTGATTTCGTCGTTGTCATAAATCTTATGTTCATGGGCTTTTTCCACGTTCAGGATTTTACCTTTGAGAGGTAGAATTGCCTGAAAATCCCGATCTCGCCCCTGCTTTGCAGATCCCCCCGCTGAGTCCCCTTCCACAAGATATAACTCGCAAACAGTTGGATCGGAATTAGCACAATCCGCAAGCTTACCTGGGAGACCTCCTCCACCCAGCACGTTTTTACGCTGCACCATTTCGCGGGCTTTTCGTGCAGCATGTCGGGCTTGGGCGGCTAAAATGACCTTACCCACAATGGTTTTGGCTTCCCTTGGATGTTCTTCGAGCCAGCTTTGGAGCACTTCTGAAACCGCCGAATCGACAAAACCCACCACATCAGAATTACCTAGTTTTGTTTTGGTCTGACCCTCGAATTGAGGCTCTGCCACTTTGATGGAAATCACAGCGGTAAGTCCTTCCCTAAAATCGTCTCCTGAAACCTCAAGTTTCAGTTTTTCTAACATGCCTGATTTATCTGCATACGCTTTGAGGGTTCGGGTCAAGGCCCTCCTGAAACCGGTCACATGACTCCCTCCCTCGTAGGTGTTTATGGTGTTGACATAGGAAACCACATTTTCAGTATATGAACTATTGTAATTCATTGCTACCTGAACAGGGACTTCCTGATTGAGAGACTCAATATAGATAGGTTGCTCTATGATCTTTTCTCTGGTTTCATCCAAATACTGGACAAATTCAACCAAACCGCCTTCAGAAAAAAACTCGTCAGATTTGGGTATTCCGTCCTCCAACTCCCTTAAATCTTTAAGATGGATTCGGATTCCTGCATTCAAATATGCCATCTCACGGAGGCGGTTGGCTACTGTTTCATATTTGAATTCTGTAACTGTAAAAATACTGGCATCGGGCTTGAAATGGATGATGGTTCCCCGCTTGTCTGTCTTACCTATTTCCCTTGCCGGGTATTGAGGCACCCCAATTTTAAATTCCTGTTCAGTGATTACTCCATTCCTATGGACTGTAGCTTTCAAATCTGTAGAAAGTGCATTTACGCAGGAAACGCCAACCCCATGAAGCCCACCCGAAACTTTATAGGTATCCTTATCAAATTTACCACCTGCATGAAGTACAGTCAAAACTACCTCTAGAGCGGATTTTTTTTCTTTTGGGTGCATGTCGGTGGGTATTCCCCTACCATTATCTTCTACTGTTATGGAGTTATCTTCATGAACAGTGACGTGAATGGTGTCACAGTGTCCTGCAAGTGCCTCATCAATGGAGTTGTCAACCACTTCCCAAATAAGATGATGAAGTCCTTTTATGCCCACATCACCGATATACATGGCAGGACGTTTCCTTACTGCTTCCAATCCTTCTAATACTTGGATATTACCAGCTCCGTATTCTGCTGGATTATTCGCTTTTTCTTCACTCATAACTTTTGGAGAAAACCCTAAAAATTGGGCTGAAAAGGTGTTTTAGCATTGATTTTTCAAGTGGCAAGTTAAAAAGAAAAAGTGGTTTTTAATGGGTAATATCCAAACACTTTGGGTCACTAATTCAGTTCTTGGAAACAAAATAAAATTTTGTAAATGTTAAAAAAAAATATTCTTTTTAAATTTTAAAATACCTTAAAAACAACACTATGTACATATTTTTTTACCGTTGATTGCTTTTTTTAAAATTTTGTAAAATTTGTTTCAAACAAAATATTCATTGGATCACTTGTAAGGTCATAAAAGTCAATCTTATCAACCAAACCAAAATCCAATGAATTACACCTTAATGGCCGATCTTATCGGACTCGACAAAATCACTAATTCCGATCCAGTAGCAATTACCTTTTTCATAGGGTATATGGCTATGTTTGCCTCTGCTGTATTCTTCTTCGTCGAAAGAGGCTCAGTAGATGGAAAGTGGAAACTCTCTCTTTTGGTATCAGGACTCATCACTGGGATCGCTGCTGTCCATTACTATTACATGAGAGATTTTTACTTACAGACAGGTTCTAGTCCAACGGCGTTCCGATATGTGGACTGGACTTTGACCGTTCCTTTGATGTGTGTTGAATTTTACCTATTGACCAAGCCATTTGGTGCTAAAGGTTCTACACTGTTCAAGTTGATTGTGGCAGCTCTAGTAATGTTAGTAACCGGTTATATCGGAGAGACATCTGGAATTGACAGCAACATTATGTGGGGAATTCTTTCTACTGTAGGTTACCTTTACATTGTGTATGAGGTATTTGCAGGAGACGTTGCCAAACTTGCTCAAGGTTCTAACAGCCCGGCACTAGGAAGAGCAATGTTCTTATTGAAGATCTTCATCACTTTGGGCTGGTCTATTTATCCTATCGGATACATGGTACTTCCAGGAAACCTTCTTTCAGGTGCATTTGAAGTAAGCTCAATTGACCTTTTCTACAACTTGGCAGATGCAATCAACAAAATCGGCTTCGGCTTGGTAATTTATTCTGTAGCAGTTTCAGAAACAGCCAAATCTAAAGCAGCTTAAAACTTTACTTTGCTGTCCGGATTATAATCCGGACAGCTTTTTTTATGAAAAAATTCGACTACATACTATCAGGCGGAGGCTGTGCAGGCCTAAGCCTAGCTTACCACCTGATAAACAGCAGGTTGAACGAGTCGAAAATTTTAATAATTGATCCATCGCTGGATCGTACACCAAATAAAACTTGGTGTTATTGGCACAATCTGCCACTCCCTATACATCCCAAAGATAAAATCCATTCCTGGTCCGGCTTAGCCTTCAAAGACCAAAAAAAAACGCTCAAAAAGGAATTGGGCAACTTGAAGTATTTTCATCTGAACTCTCATGATTTCTTTAATTCATTGAAAGTTACTCTCCAAAATCATCCCAGCATTACTTTCCTAGAGGACCAAGTTGTAAATCTGACAGAAAAGGATCAAGAAATATGGGTAGAAACTAATACTGGTGGCGTTTATTCTGCTGATCTCGTTTTCGATTCGAGGATCAATTCAAAAGAACTTTATGGCCAAAAACTAAAGCAAGTATTTCTGGGTTGGAAAATTGAAACTCAGGAAAGAATATTTCAGCCGGATCGTTTTACAATGATGGATTTCAACACCCAAACGGGTGAGTTATTTGATTTTTTTTACGTTTTACCCTTTTCTGCCACTGAGGCTCTGGTAGAATATACAACGTATACAACAGAAGAAGTACCAGAAAACATCCTGCAGGAAAGACTTCAAAAGTATTTAAAGAGTATTACAAACAATGAAAATTACCTTGTAACCTTCAGAGAATCGGGTGTAATCCCAATGAGTACAAAAACTGATTCTGGGAACAATGGAAAAAAAATTATTCCGATTGGAACCCGTGCAGGTTGGACCAAACCATCAACAGGTTATACCTTCCATCAAATTCAAGACAACTGTAAAAAAATAGTCGAAAACCTAGAAAAAGGAAAACTGGAAAATCTCCACTTTAACCGAAAAAGCAGGTTTGTTTTCTATGATGCAATTCTTTTGAATATCGCACATCGATGGCCTTCCGAATTAAAAAAAGTATTTCTCGATCTCTTCCAATCGGCACCAACAGATCTTGTTTTTAGATTTCTTTCTGAAAAAACTTCATTCATAGAAGAATTACGGTTGCTATCAGGTTTAAAATTTGGCATTTTTATAAGAAGCCTAATTAATTATGAATCTCGTTGAACGACTAGCAAAGCTTTTTGGGATATTGATTTGCCTTTTTTTTATTTTATTTCCAGACTTACCCATTGGCCTTGAGTATGGGTTATTTGGTGCTATTCTGATTACTGTTGGAATCCCTCACGGAGGCATTGATCATCTTATTCATAATCCAAAAATTGACAAACGCGGGTTAATCAGATTTATCTTAATTTATCTTGCATTAATTTTCGCTTATGGCCTTATTTGGTGGCTTTTTCCAAAGCTAGCCTTGATCGCTTTCTTAGTGATGTCTGCTTATCATTTTGGACAGTCTCACTTCCTTTTGAATCCCGCACCAAAAAAGTTGATTTTTCTTACGCTGTTTTTTAAAGGATCCTTTTTCCTGTTTGTAATTTTGTTTGGGAGTTGGGAAATGACCCAGCGTATCGTCGAACCCATAGTTGATGTTCATATTTCTGAGATGAATCAACTGGGAATCTTACTATTTCTACTGTTAGGATCTATTTCGACCCAACTAATTTCTGGGGTAAAGTTGACCCTTGAAAATCTTCTTGAATACCTAATTCTTGGCCCTATACTTTATTTCAGCCCTTTACTGATCAGTTTTATCGTTTATTTCGGTTTTTGGCATGCGCTGCCGAGTATGGCGGAAGAGTTCAAGTTTTTGAAGTCAAGTCCATCCTTCGATTCCTTCAAAAAATTCGGAATTCAATTGATTCCATTTTCTCTTTTAAGCCTCGTGGGAATAACAATTCTCATGATTTTGGGACTTAATTATTTAGAAGAAAACCAATTATTCCTCTTGTTTTTTATGCTCATTTCACTCATTTCATTTCCTCACATCCTTTACATGGATGCTTTTTTGAAGAAAGTTTATAAATACTGATTGGTTTGGAGCATTACCAAGGTACAGGCAGGAACCACTTCTATTTCGCTTTGTGCTAGTCTTTTGAAAAATTGAGGATTCTCAGTTCCTGGATTGAAAATTATCCGTTTAGGTTTCAATCCCATAAGATATTCAATCCACTCCGTCTGATTGTTCGGACCAAGATAAAGTGTAATGGTATGTATGTGTTCGAGTGGAGGCTTAGTTGGTAATTGTATAATTTCTCTCCCGAAAATTTGGCCATTTTTGATTCCAATAGGAATAAAATCCAAACCTTTAGCATCAAAAAGCTGTGCTGCAATAAATGCGTAACGTTCGGGATTGGTGGTGGCCCCTACCAAAAGCGTTTTTTTAGGATTTGATTCGGGGACTTCCATACTGCCTGTCTCGCTCAAATGTATCCATGTGCCTATGCTTTTTGCTTTCATAAATATCCGCAAGGGTAATCATTATTCCTGTTTCTTCCACCTCACCAAATTCATCATTCAAGGCCGTTCCAAAGGTCCTCATGCTGGGTGAGAGATTCATATAGGTATTAATCAGCGGAGGAATGTTTTCCCCAAGAGATCTGATTTTCCCATTAAGAACTTTGTATCCTTCTTTGTAATCCAAGCCTTCAAATGGATTTTGCAAGCCAGTAATTTTTGTTTCGTAACTTAATTTTAATTTCTCTTTTGGTAATACCAAATGATCTGGATCAGGAAAGTAATGTTCCATAAAGAACAGGAGAAGATCCCGAGCCTCCCTGTTGTAATGGGGATACATAGTCACTTTTCCAAAAAGGTATTTAACTTCGGGATGCATCAAAACTACAGCTCCTAGACCGTCCCAAAGGTTATCAAGGCTGAAAATCCCCTTCCGGTTGTCCAAACTAGGTTGATATTGTGGCTGAACAAACGATCTGCCTAATTCCAAAGTAAAAGGGATAAAATCAGATATGAATTTTTGGGAAAAATCAAATAGATGGGTTGTAGATAGATTGATTGATCCATCCGGCCTGATTGCCTTTTTGCACATAATCAGTCGGTAACCTGCTACAATTTGTTCATCTTCTGGATTCCAGGTAATCAGCTGTTCATAGCAATCTTCACAAGTATCGTTTTCATCCAGATCAACCTCATTTCCGGTACCACCACCGGCGGCTCGGAATGTCAACTCCCTGAGCCTTCCAATTTCCCGAACCACGTTTGGCGAATTGTGGTAATTAACCAAATAGACCAAATTATCCCCATTATTGGTGTAACGCAGAAACCTTTCCTGATTCAACTCTGCCTTGATTAAATTTCTATCGACAGGAGCGATAATTTCCAATATCTTATTCATTCGAGTTCCCCAATTTATACACCTCTGCTTTCATAAAATCAGCCCAATATTCGTCACTTTTATCTTGTCCAAAGATTTTGGGTAGGAAAGTATTTCCTATTCTGATTTCGATTTTTTTACCTCTTTGCCGATACATTTCATCGACCAACCAAAACATTTCAATATTAGCTCTAATACCAATATTTTTTCTCAGGTTGGAAAGTTTGTAAAAAAACTCAGAATTTCTTCCACTAATAAAGCAGGGAATTACTGGAAGTTGATATTTTCTGGCTTTTGAAATAAAGCTTTTCTTCCATGTTAAGTCTTTTATTATCCCCTCTTGCCTTCTGGAAACTAAACCTGCAGGAAAGATCAAAACTGCAAAGCCTTTGGAATAAGCCTCTTCTATTCGTAGGATTGTCTCTTTAGAGTTTCTTCCATGTTTATTTACAGGAACAAAAATAGGCTCAAAATTATCGAAGGTCATCATTAGGTCATTGACCAAAATACGAATGTCGGATCTGATTTTCCCAATCGCATACATGAAGGCGATTCCATCCAATCCACCAAGTGGATGATTGGCTGCTAAAATTACCCCTCCTGAGGATGGAATTTTCTCTTGGCCGAATAGCCTAACATCTAATTCAAATTCTTTTATTAGGGCCTCGGCAAAGTCCAGGCCTTTTTTGCCCAAGTGTTTCCCTAAAACCTTATTCAACCAAGCCTCGTGGGTTACAGCTTTGATATAATTTAGCAAAAATTTCGGCATCCATTTTAATATAGCCGGATTTTTTAACGCAATTGCTTTCTCTATGTCTATAAATTTTTGATTCATTGAAGGATTTGGGAACTATTTTTATTTGAAGTATAAAACTTTTTCCGAATTTTGTGATTATTTCAAAAATAGAAAAAATTAGAGTATTCTAGCAATCTTCCACTTTTACCAAATCATTGACCTGAAAACCAGAGATTTTGATTTGGGCTAATTTGAAATCTACTTATGAATCTAGTGTTAACAGGAGGCACATCAGGGATAGGCAGGGAAACGTTGAGGGCCTTGCTTCCCTCTTGTAATCAAGTTTTTTTACCTGTAAGAAATAGAAAAAAAGCGGAAAGCATAATAAAATCTCTTTCTCAAGGGAATAAAATCAGGCTGATTGACATGGATTTGAGTATAATGTCGGAAGTAAAAAAAGGAGCCGATCAAATCCTGACACACTGTGATCAGATCCACCTATTGATCAACAATGCAGGCGGAATGTATCCTGCTGGGAAAAAAACAAGAGAAGGTATTGATTTGACCTTTGCCACCAATCATCTCGGACATTTTTTATTGACAAAAGAATTGCTTCCAGCTTTGATCAAAGGAAAAGGAAGAATTATTTCTGTAAGCTCAGAAGCACACCGTATGTCTTCAAATCCAAGTGAAGACTTAGGCTTAGAGAAAAAAAACAACACTGGTTTGGCATATGGTAAAGTGAAACTTTATAACATTTTATTCACAAAAACGCTAAAAAAAAGGTTGGAAAATGATGGGGTAACTGCCTTTTCGCTTCACCCGGGAGCAGTAAAAACCTCGTTTGGATCAGAAACTTCCGCTTGGGCCAAATTCATTATAGAAGTCAGTAAATTATTTTTTATTTCAGCAAAAGCAGGTGCCAGAACAACAATTTTCCTGGCTCAAGCTCCCCTTTCAATGCTTAACAATGGGAGCTATTATGTACGAAAAAAACGTAAAAAACCATCTCAACTTGCAAGGAATGAGAAACTGGGAGATGCGCTTTGGGAATACAGTGAGCAGGTATTGAAAAATATCTTATCTACCTAAGATTAATCTCATTCATTACCCGTGCCATCAGGAGTGCCAAGTGAATTGTGTATTTTTACCGCAATGAATGAAACTATCTTATCTCTTTCTCCAGGTCCATGGAAAGACTATGAATTAATAGATACCGGAGGATTTGAAAAACTCGAGCGATTTGGTAAGTATATTTTGAGTCGGCCGGAGCCGCAGGCCATTTGGGACAAAAGCCTGAATGAATCAGATTGGAAAAAACTTGCACATGCACACTTTGCCAAGGAAAAAAATAATCCGGAAAAAGGCCAATGGCAGCAACTGAAAGCGATGCCCCATAATTGGACTATTGGATATCAAAATACTGAAGGTTTGAATATGAACCTTAATCTTGCACAAACTTCATTTAAACATATCGGGATTTTCCCGGAGCAGGCCGTAAATTGGGATTATTTGTTCAAGAAACTCAAATCTTTTCCGGAGGGGAAACCCAAAGTATTAAACTTATTTGGCTATACCGGGGCTGCAAGTATTGCGGCTCGAGCTGCAGGGGCAGAGGTTTCGCATCTGGATTCAGTGAAACAAGTGGTCTCTTGGACTAAGCACAACATGGAGGCTTCTGGCCTGGATGGCATCCGATGGATTGTGGATGACGCAATGAAATTCATCAAGCGTGAAGCTCGAAGAGGTAATATCTACCAAGCCATCATTCTTGATCCACCTGCATACGGGCGAGGTCCTGAAGGTGAAAAATGGATTCTTGAAGAACAGATCAATGAGATGCTCAAAACCTGTAAAGAAATCCTGGATCCCAAAAACCATCTGCTTCTGCTCAACATGTATTCACTTAGTTTTTCTTCCCTCATAGCTGCAAATTTGGTACAGTCCAATTTTGGAGAAGTCAAAAATCCGGAGCATGGAGAATTGTATCTGAAGGAAAACCAAGGGAAAAAGCTTCCGCTGGGGATTTTCTTCCGCTTTTGCAGCTTTTAAGGGGATGGTGAAAAATGAATAACCGACAGCTTTTCTTGGCGCATTTGGCTCAGACTACTGATTTTCCATTAATGGTTGAGGTGGTAAAAGCGGAAGGAATCTATCTTTTTGGTCCCAAGGGAGAGCAATACATCGATCTGATTTCCGGGATTGGGGTCAGTAATGTAGGTCATAGGCATCCGAGGGTTTTAGAGGCTATCCAAGATCAATTAGAAAAATATCTCCATCTCATGGTCTATGGGGAATACGTACAAACTGCCCAGGTTCTGCTTGCCAAAGCGATTACGGACTCCCTTCCTTCCCATCTAGACCAGGTCTATCTCGTAAACAGCGGTTCGGAAGCCGTGGAAGGAGCGCTAAAGCTTGCCAAGCGCTTCACTAATCGAAGGGAAATTATCTCTTGCGTCAATGCTTATCATGGGAGCAGCCATGGATCATTAAGCGTGGGAGGAAATGAATTGTTCAAAAGAGCCTACCGTCCCTTGCTCCCCGGCGTTAATCACATCCATTATGGCAGTTTTTCAGATTTGTCCAAAATCACTAAACAAACCGCAGCAGTAATCATCGAAACCATTCAAGGTGAAGCAGGAATTCGAGTAGCATGTACCGAATATTTTCAGGCATTACGAAAAACCTGCAATGAAACTGGTACACTTTTGATCCTTGATGAAATTCAGGCCGGATTTGGAAGAACAGGGAAAATGTGGGCATTTGAACACTTTAAAATCGTTCCAGACATTCTGGTCAGTGCCAAAGGAATGGGCGGTGGAATGCCTATTGGTGCATTCATCGCTAATCGGGAAGTAATGGGCGTATTTAAAAATAATCCACTGCTCGGCCATATTACCACCTTTGGTGGACATCCCGTTTCTTCTGCAGCTTCTCTTGCCACACTACAGATTTTACAGGAGGAAAAACTCATACAACAAGTAGAATTCAAGGCTAATCTGTTTAAATCCCACCTAGTTCACCCCCAAATCAAGGCAATCCGAAACAAAGGTCTGATGATGGCTGTTGAATTTGAGTCCTTTGAAATTTTAAAAGGGATTATAGACCGTGCAATCGAATTAGGGGTGATCACAGATTGGTTTTTATTTTGTGATGACTCCATGCGAATTGCACCTCCATTGACCATTACAGAAGTGCAAATCAAAGAAGCTTGTCGTATTATTCTCCAAGCCATTTCGGAATCAACCTAGTAAGTCCCTCCAAATCAGCATTAAGTAAACAAACGAATCTTTTACATTCATTTTCAAATAGCTACTTCCTATGAAAAAAATGCTTTCGGTTCTTGGAATCTTTTTTTTGATCCTTGTAATCTCTGGTTTAGGTTTTATTTTTTGGATGACTCCTGCGTATACAGGTGAAGTTCAAATTTCAGGATTAGAGGAACAGGTAGAAATTTATTTTGATGAATTTGGCATTCCACACATTTATGCGCAAAATAAAATGGACGCGTATAAAGCGCTAGGTTACGTTAACGCCAAGGAGCGATTGTTCCAACTTGAAATGATGCGACGCGCAGGTTCCGGCACCCTGGCTGAATTTTTGGGGCCGGATCTTTTGGAGATTGACCAATTTTTCAGAACCCTGGGTATACCAAAGCATGCAAAGGAGAGTCATGAAGCATTTTTAAGCCAGGCGGACACCCCTTGGAAAAAATCTGCCGAAGCCTATGTGAGTGGGGTAAATGAATTTATAGAAAATGGCCAAATTCCAGTGGAGTACTTGCTTTTAGGCGAAAAACCAAGGGTTTACACACTGGAAGATATGCATTCCATTCTAGGATATATGTCCTTCACCTTTGCGATGGGGCTGAAAACAGACCCTTTGGTGACCAAAATGAACAAAGAACTCGGGCCTGATTACCTTGCATCGCTCTCGGTTCAGACCTTACCGGAGCACCATGTCATTCCCAATCATTATCCTGACTCTTTAAAAACAAAAAATACTACTACTTCCTCCGGGCTTACCGCACTTTTGGAAAAGCTTCCTGTACCGCTTTTGGAAGGTTCCAATGCATGGGTGATTTCAGGAAGTCGCACCAAGTCGGGTCAAGTGCTCTTCAATAATGACACACACATTGGATTTGCTTCCCCTTCTGTTTGGTTTGAAGCCCATTTGGAATATCCTGGTTTCAGCTTTTATGGAAATCATTTAGCCGGAGTTCCTTTTGGATTAGTGGGCCATAGCCGTCATCATAGCGTGGGCTTGACGATGTTTGAAAATGACGATCAGGATTTTTTCGAGGAAAAACTCAATCCTTCTAATCCCAATGAAATTCTTATTGGAGAGAAAACATTCCCAATCCAGTCGAGAAAAGAAATCATTCAGGTCAAAGGAAAAGACCCCGTAGAATTTGAAGTTCGAGAAACGGTACATGGGCCTATCATGAATCCGGTAGTGAAAGAAATCAATGCACTTACCCAAAATCCGGTTTCTTCTTGGTGGGTATATTTGCTTGAGCCATCCAAAGCTTTGGAAGCCGTATATCGAATCAATCATGCAGAGTCCATGCAGCAAGTAGCAGATGCAGCTGAGCTAATTCATGCGCCAGGGCTAAACATCATGTATGGAGATAAACAAGGAAATATCGCCTGGTGGGCAGCGGCAAAGTTACCTATCCGGGCTGAAAAGGTGCACTCCAAGATCTTTGCTGACGGTGCTGATCCTGACTCCCAACCCAAGGGCTGGTATCCGTTTACTGAAAATCCCCAAAGTATCAATCCCCCATCCGGATTTGTCGCATCGGCAAACAATCAGCCGGACACCACACGAAGCGGACTCTTTTTCCCGGGTTATTATTATCCAGGAGAGCGATGGAACCGAATATCAAAAATGGTTTCATCAAGGAATGATTGGGATCTGGAATCCATAAAGACACTACAGATTGAAAGCATCAATGAACGATCTGCTGAAACCGGAAAATTTTTAATTTCACAGATTGATAAATCTCAATTTGAAAATAACAGTCAGATTTTAAAGGATTTAGGCTATTGGCCAGGAAACCATGATTTAAAACATACTGGACCTACACTCTACTACAAATGGCTATACCATACGTTACGATTGGCTATGGAAGACGAATTGGGAAAGGAGGGGTTTGAATCCTATTTGCAGACATTTATGATGGTTAGAAGTACGAGCCATTTTTTAACCCATGAGGAAAACAAATGGTGGGACAACCTATCTACAGACCAAATGGAATCTAGGTCTGAAATTATCACAACGGCTTTGAAGATAAGTTTGGAAGACCTTACAAGCCAATTTGGAGAAAATTCCGATGATTGGGTCTGGGGGAAAGCCGTAACCATGGAGCATCCTCACCCCTTGGGAGTCCAAAAGCCGTTGGACAAAATTTTCAACGTAAAAACAGGCCCTGTGGAAGCTAATGAAGAAGCGGTCAACAAACTGGCTTTCAAGCTCAATGGGGACGGAATTTATAAGGTCACCTCAGGTCCTGCCATGCGCATTATCTTGGACTTTGCCAATGTAGAAAGTTCTGTTTCTGTGCTTCCCACAGGAAATAGCGGAAATCGATTCAGTAAGCATTATTCAGATCAAAAGGAACTTTATGTGAAGGGGAAATATCGGCCGCAATTGATGAACGAAAAGATGATCAAGGAGGAAGCAAGTGGGAAAATAATTCTCTCGCCAACCAAGTAAACCGATGATCAAGTTTTTTCAAGAGGAGCTGTGGAAGCAGTTTGGCGCCGCTTTGGAAATGTTACAAGACTCTATTGAGGCTTGCCCTGATTTTCTTTGGGGAACTGACGACAGGTTTTCGCATTTGGGGTATCATACTCTTTTTTTTCTCGATTATTATTTATCCAAGAATCCTGTAGATTTTTTGCAACCCACAAATTTCAGCTATTCTGAATTTGACGAAGGATTGGTGCCTGTAATTTTCCCAAAAGCAGAACTACTGAATTATTTGAAATCTTGCAGGGAAAAAGCCTTGGATTTTATCTTTTCATTGGATGAAAATCAACTAACAAGCCGGTGGATCAATGAATCCAAGACGATGGATTTTTCAATGCTTGAAATTTTGTTGTACAACCTAAGGCACGTCCAACACCACATTGGTCAGCTAAACCTGCTGCTTAGGGAAACCAATAAAACAGCTCCGGAATGGAAATTTAGAGTGGAGGAATGAAAACCAATCTTAAGATTTCGGTGTTGGATTAAAAAATAAACAGATGAAAAACAAAGCCAAGAAAGAATATCCCATTCAAAAGTCAGAGAGCGAATGGCAGGAGATCTTGGATTCTCATTCCTATCATGTTTTGAGAGAAAAAGGTACCGAGCGACCATTCACCGGTCAATATTATTTGAATAAAGAAACGGGTATTTACGAATGCAGAGCCTGTAGCAATGAGATTTTTCACTCGTCGAAAAAGTACGATAGCGGTTGCGGGTGGCCGAGCTTTACCGAACCCATTCGAGCAGAGGCCATTGACGTTCAGATGGACTACAGCCACTTTATGATCCGGGAAGAAATTTTATGTGGTAATTGTGGAGGGCATCTGGGACACCGTTTTCCTGACGGCCCAAAGGACCAAGGAGGTATTCGCTACTGCATCAATTCAGTAAGTATGGATTTTAAAAAGGAAAAGTAAATCATATGTCTCCAAATAAAGTTGGAGACTATTCATTGGAGGCAATTTATTTACCTGTGTTCGATTTGGATATTTCCATTCCAAATCTATCTTTGCTGATGATAATGGAAGATACCTGTAGAAATATTAATTTTTTAGCAAAAAAGCAGCATGAGAGCATGTTGCATCATTTCCATCATTCCTCTTAAGAGGAGACATATACACACCCGCCCGGTGATGCTGATGACAGGAATTCGGCCATTCACCAAAATTTAATCCAAATCAAAATTTTCCCAGCGTAACTTGGCCTTATGGAACAGATTATCCGCATTGCCGTACAGAAAAGCGGCAGACTATCCGATGACTCACTCAGTCTGATCAAAGAGTGTGGCATAAAATTTTACAATGGAACAGGCAAGCTCAAATCCACTTCCACCAACTTTCCTGTTGAGTTCCTTTTTCTACGAGATGACGATATCCCAGGCTATGTGGCCGACGGCGTAGCCGACCTAGGGATTGTCGGGGAAAACGAACTTATCGAAAAAGACAAAGACGTCCTGACGCTCAAAAAATTAGGTTTCTCCAAATGTAGGCTTTCTCTTGCAATCCCAAAAGGTGAAGAATATCCGGGAGTTGGCTATTTTCAGGGAAAAAGCATCGCTACCTCCTACCCTAAAATTCTTAGTGACTACCTCACATCCAAAAATATAAAGGCTGAAATCCATGAAATCAGCGGTTCAGTCGAGATTGCACCTAGCATAGGGCTGGCTGAAGGAATCTTTGATATTGTAAGTTCAGGATCAACTTTGATGATGAATGGCCTCAAAGAGGTTGAAGAAGTCTTCAAATCGGAAGCTGTACTAATCGGAAATAATAACTTGTCAGAGTGGAAAAAAGCGATTTTGGATAAGTTGCTATTCCGGATCAATGCAGTCCAAACCGGCAAAAGCAATAAATATGTGCTGATGAATGTTCCCAATACCTCAATCCCCCGAATTATCGAATTGATTCCAGGGATGCGCAGCCCGACAATTCTTCCCCTTGCACAGGAAGGCTGGTCATCGGTACATTCCGTCCTGAGTGAAGATCAATTTTGGGAAAATATTGAGGAACTTCGGGCCGCAGGTGCCGAAGGAATCCTTGTTGTTCCTATTGAAAAAATGGTATTGTAAATTCATTTTTTTTAACCCAAAAAGTCATGAAACTACTGGTTAACCCAAGTCCTGAAAAATGGAAAAAGCAACTTGCTCGTCCGGTGCAGAAAACCAAGGAAATCAATAAAATAGTCAAGCCTATCTTCGAAAAGGTGGAAAAAAATGGGGACAAAGCACTGAAAAAATTCGCACAGGAATACGATCATGTGAGTTTGGACAGTCTTTTGGCTTCCCCAGAAGAAATCAAATCAGCAAAAGATCAGATCAGCAAAGAACTTAAAGAAGCGATCAAAACTGCCAAAGCTAATATTGAGCGATTCCATGCTGCTCAGGCTACGACCGAACTGATCCAAGAAGTGATGCCCGGAGTTATTTGCAGAAGAAAAAGTGTCCCAATCCAGCGGGTTGGACTTTATATTCCAGGCGGTACAGCTCCACTTTTCAGCACTGTATTGATGTTGGGAGTCCCTGCTAAAATCGCAGGATGCAAAGAAATTGTACTATGTACCCCTCCTAATCGGGAAGGTAAAATCCATCCGGCTATTCTCTATACCGGCGACCTGGTAGGAATTACTAAAATTGTGAAAGTGGGCGGCGCTCAGGCTGTGGCCGCAATGACATTCGGAACCGAAAGTGTGCCCCAGGTGGATAAAATTTTTGGACCCGGAAATCAATACGTGACTGCAGCAAAACAGTTTGCAACCAAATACGGTGTTGCAATTGACATGCCTGCGGGACCTTCGGAGGTGTTGGTATATGCGGATGAAACCGCAATTCCTTCATTCGTTGCTTCAGATTTACTTTCTCAGGCAGAGCATGGGGTTGATTCTCAGGTAGTGTTGGTGACACCTTCGGAAAAATTTGCAAAGAAAGTACTCAAAGAAATTAATATTCAGCTGGAAGAGTTGTCACGAAAAGATATTGCATTCAAGGCACTTCAAAATTCCACGGCAGTGGTGGTGGAAGATCAAAAAACCGCCTTGAACCTCATCAACGACTATGCCCCCGAACACCTGATCATTGCTGTAGAAAATGAGGAACAAGCTATGGATGCCATTTACAATGCCGGTTCAGTTTTTCTTGGAAATTTCACCCCCGAATCTGCTGGAGATTATGCATCAGGCACCAATCACACCTTGCCAACCTATGGCTATGCCCGCAATTACAGCGGCGTGTCTTTGGATAGCTTTTTGAAGAAAATGACTTACCAAAAAATCACTCCCGAGGGTCTTAAAATCCTTGGGCCTGTGGTGGAAGTCATGGCTGCCAATGAGCAACTGGATGCGCACAAAAATGCAGTAACTATTCGTCTCAACTATATCAAAGAGAATAAGAAATGAACTTTGATTTAAACTCGCTATTGCGGCCACACATCACCAAACTACAGCCTTATACTTCAGCGAGGGACGAGTATTCCGGAAAGGAAGGCGTTTTTTTGGATGCCAATGAAAATCCGTTTGGCTCGATCACAGCGCAGGATTTTAACCGATATCCTGACCCTTATCAGAGCCTTTTAAAGGAAGAAATCGCTCAAATAAAGGGAGTCAGATCCAGTCAGATTTTCTTGGGAAACGGCTCGGATGAGGCCATCGATTTGCTTTTCCGGGCTTTTTGCAACCCAGGCAAAGACAACGTCATTCTCCTTCCTCCTACTTACGGGATGTATGAAGTAAGCGCTAATATCAACGATGTGGAAATCCGGAAAGTAGCTTTGACTCCGGATTTTCAACTTCAGCCGAAAAAAATCCTTGAAGCGGCAGACTCCAAGTCTAAAATCCTCTTTATCTGCTCTCCGAATAATCCCTCTGCTAATAAGGCTAATCGAAACGACATGCTATATCTTTTGGAAAAATTCCCAGGATTAGTCGTAGTCGATGAGGCCTATATTGATTTTAGCGACGAACCAAGTCTTACTACCGAACTGGACCGATATCCCAATTTGTTGGTGATGCAGACTTTCTCCAAAGCTTGGGGATTAGCTTCGCTTCGGCTAGGGATGGCTTTTGCAAGTGAAGATATCATTCGGGTTCTAAACAAAATAAAGCCTCCGTACAATATTTCGGGTTTGACTCAAGAAACAGTTCTGGGAGCAATCCGAGACAAAGGCAAAGTGGATCGAATGATTCAGAATATCCTAAGTGAGCGAGAGTTTCTGGAAAATGAATTGGAAAAACTGGCTTTAGTGCAGAAAATCAACCCTTCTCATGCCAACTTCCTTTTGGTACAAATCCCAAATGCCACTCAGGTGTATGATGATTTGATCGGAGAAAAAGTAATAGTCAGAAATAGGACAAAAGTTCTCCTTTGCGAGGATTGCCTAAGGATTACGGTTGGTACCAGGGAGGAAAATGAAACTCTGTTGAAGGCCTTGAAGAAGGTGTGTGGATGAATTGGAAGATTGAAAGATTGGAAGATTGGAAGATTGGAAGATTATAAAATTAAAAATTGATTTTCAGATATTTAAGGAGATTAAAAAAAAATTATGAATATCCGGAATTCTGTTAGTAGCCAAATTTGATGTTGAAAGGAGCGAAAAAGATGAAAAGCAAGAAAGAAATGACTTCTGTGGGCTGTTTAGTGGTCGATCAATAATTAATGTCAAGTATCGAACGCTGAATATCGAACCAAATCTCTTGTACTGGTAGAAGTTCTACTGGCAAAGAAGCGCATGTACACATTTTTTTTACATGAAAAGTCAATTAATAAAGGCCAAAACCTTAAAAAAGCCTCGTAAATCATAAATATAAATTCGCAAATGAAAAAAGTCCTTTTTATAGATCGAGACGGAACGATCATCAAAGAACCTCCGACAGACTTTCAGGTGGATAGTCTTGAAAAACTGGAATTTGTTCCTAAGGCCATTTCCAACCTTCGTAAAATAGCCGAAGAGATGGACTTCGAATTGGTCATGGTAACCAATCAGGACGGTTTGGGTACAGATTCCTTTCCTGAAAAAGACTTTTGGCCGGCACAGTTCAAAATGCTGAAAACCCTCGAGCAGGAGAATGTCTTCTTCAAGGCAATTCACGTGGACAAGACCTTTGAACACGAAAATGCACCTACCCGAAAGCCGAGAACAGGATTGTTGACCCAATATTTCTCTGAAGAATACGATTTGGCCAATTCCTTTGTGATAGGTGACCGATTTACCGATGTGCAGCTGGCCAAAAATCTGGGAGCAAAGGCCATTTTCATTGGCGATCCCACCCCTGAGGCGACACTCTCTACCAAAGATTGGGACGAAATTTACACGTTCCTGAAAATGCCACCCCGACAGGCAGAAGTCAAGCGAACTACATCCGAAACGGACATTTCCATCAAACTGAATCTGGACGGAAGCGGAAAATGTAATATCTCCACCGGCTTGCATTTTTTTGATCACATGCTGGAACAACTGGGCAAGCATGGAAGCACTGACCTGGAAATCAAGGTCAAAGGCGACCTGCACATCGATGAGCACCATACCATTGAGGATACTGCGTTGGCCTTGGGTGAGGCCTATTTGAAGGCTTTGGGAGACAAAAAAGGCATTTATCGGTATGGATTTATGCTACCGATGGATGATGCTCTGGCGCAGGTGGCTATTGATTTTGGAGGAAGACCTTGGATTGTGTGGGATGCGAAATACACACGGGAGAGAGTCGGAGACGTGCCTACCGAGCTGTTCTATCATTTCTTCAAGTCCTTTTCCGACACTGCCAAATGCAACCTCAATATCAAAGTAGAAGGGGACAATGAGCACCACAAAATCGAGGCGACCTTCAAAGGACTAGCAAGAGCAATCAAGATGGCTGTGATGCGAGATCCTAGAAACATTAATCAACTACCTAGTACCAAGGGGGTACTTTGAATGGGAATCAATCAACATCTGTTTATACCGATTTATTGATTTTTGATTTAGGAGACATTCTTTAGACTCATTCCGTATTCAGAAAGTCAAAAGTTCCTCGGGATTTTAATTCCGAGGCCATGTTCGTGGATTAAAAATCCGACTTTCTGGTTAAATAGTCCCTTTTGATCTCCCGCAGATTTGCGCTGAAAAATAAGCGGATTGGCGCAGATTTCTGCTTGTAACTTACCGGATTTCTAATTTGAACTTCCTCCCTATGAACCGTTTAAATTCTTAAAATTCACGCTAGCAACCTTTCCTTGAGTGCTTCCCTGTAATTCGGAATCGCCTTTTCCGAGAGTCCCAAAAACAAATACGGTTCGATCAATTCCAGCTCCATAAGGTGGAATACCCCATTGATAAGGACACCATCCACCCTTCCATATAGGGTTCCTTTACCAAAACTATCAATCAGCTTTTGGGCTGATTCCAAAAGGAAGGAATCGGGATGGATTTCCTGAATGGTTCCACCGTAATAATGTTGCACCCGAAAGTCTGATTTAGCTGGAGTTTTCAGGACTGCATGAGAAAAGGTTTGGTTAAAGAAAATGAGAGAAAATTCTCCGACTTCCGCTACTTCCTTAACAAATGGCTGAACCAAAAATGCTTCTTCCCCCAGAAAATCACTCACCTTGTCCTCAAACGTCGCCCAATCGGTTATAGGAATTTTTAGGGTGTTTTTTGCTCCTCCACTTACCAATGGCTTAATCACAATCGTATCCGATGTTACTTTTGTCTGAATTTGCTCCAAAGTCGGTTTGCTGCTTTTTTCCAAAATCAATCCAGCAATAGTCGGGAAGCCATGGGATTCAATTTCCAACAAATACTCTTTGGATGAATTCCAGCGGATAGTATTCAAATCATTCAGTACAGGAATTCCCAATGCCTTAATTTTTTTAATCCATTCAAGAAATTCAGGATAAAAATCGAAATAGTCCCAAGTGGATTTAATTAGGAGTTGGGAGAAAGCAGACCAATCCACGTTGGGATCAGACCAGGCAATGATTTCATGAGAAATCCCCAATTCTTTCAAAATCGCCGATAAAAGTTTATCTTCATCAATCGTGTTGGTATCGTAGGCACCTGTTGAAAAGTAACTTACAATGGCAATATGCTGGGACATGGGAAATAAATTTTCGCAAAAGTAGGGTTTCCTAAGCTTTTTAACCGAAACCATCCCTAAAAAATCCATCCGAAACCTTACTTTTGAAGACTGAAAGCACCATGAATCACCGAAAACTCGTCATCATCCCCACTTACAATGAGCTGGAAAATATCAGCGATATGGTTCACACGGTGATGAATCTTGAAGGAAATTTTGAGCTCCTGATTATTGATGATGGGTCACCCGATGGCACTGCTGCAGTGGTAAAGGGATTGCAAGCTAAGTTTTTGGAAAGGCTTCACCTTTTGGAACGTGAAGGTAAACTGGGATTAGGCACTGCATACATTGCAGGTTTCAAATGGGCTTTAGAACGGGGTTATGATTTCATTTTTGAAATGGACTGTGATTTTTCACATGATCCCAAAGATTTAACTCGTCTATATGAAGCGGTAAAAGATGGTAAATTCGATTTAGCAATTGGTTCAAGATACATTACGGGCGTCAACGTAGTAAACTGGCCAATTGACAGGGTATTAATGTCCTATTTTGCGAGTGTTTATGTGAAATTTATCACTGGCTTGCCAATCAAAGACGCAACAGCTGGTTTCAAATGTTACCACAGGAGTGTTTTGGAAGGAATACGGTTGGATGAGATTAAATTCATCGGATACGCCTTTCAGATCGAAATGAAATTCACTGCATGGAAATTGGGTTTCAGATTGATAGAGGTACCCATTATTTTCACCGACCGTACGCGAGGACAATCCAAAATGAGTCCTAAGATCTTTAAGGAAGCGGTATTTGGGGTCATTTGGATGAAAATCAAAAGCATTTTTTCACCCTACCGACTCAATCAAACCGAATAGATTTGATTGGATCTACTTTGGAAATTACCAACACTGGAATCCAAAGCACCAAGGCTGTTAGTACCGCGATTCCCAAGTTTAGAAAAATGAAAATAGGCCAGTTCCAGTCTATCGGAACATAGGCCATGTAGTAACTGACCGGTTCAAGGGGCACTAAACGGAATTGATCTTGCAAAAACCCGATACCCAGTCCAAATGCATTTCCGATTAGGAGACCTCTTCCAAGAATTCTGATTCCATTCCAAAAGAAGATTCTGCGAATTTGGGCATCTTTAGCTCCCAAAGCCTTCAATAATCCGATCATCTGTGTACGCTCCATGATCAGGATAAACAGAATCGCTCCCATATTGAAAATCGCAACAAATCCAATCAGGGAAATAAATACCACCACATTGGTATCCAAGAGTTTGAGCCAGTCAAAAATCTCCAAAAACCGTTCTCTGCTGTCAATCAAGCGAAGGTCAAAATCTAAAACCTCATCAATTTGTTCAAAATACTCATCCAAATCTTCAGCTTGATCCACAAAAACTTCTAAGCCTCCTACTTGATCTTCTGTCCAGCCGTTTAAGTTGCGGATGGTTTGCAATTCACCGAGGACAATTTTCTCGTCAAAATTTTCTAGATACGTCTCAAAAATCCCCACTACTTCCACCCTTCTAAATCTGGGTGGATCCTGGACAAAATACAAGGTCACTTTATCCCCTACTTGGAGCAAAAGTTTATTGGCAACCAAGCGACTAATCATCACCTCGTTACTCACTCCGGAGTCAGGAATAGTAATCAACCTTCCCTCTACCAAGTACTTGGAAAATTCCAGGGAATCAAAGTCTTTCCCCACTCCCTTCATCAAGACTCCCTCTACCTCTTCGTCACCTTTGAGCAGGGCAGCTTTATGCGCAAAAGATTGAACTTTGGTGATAAATGGGATATTGGGATAGTTTTTGTGAAATTCAGAGTTGATGGAAAAAGGAAGTTCCTCAAACGAATTACTCATTTGAAACTTTTGAACCTGAAAGTGCCCCGTAAACCCATAAACACGATCAGAAACGGTTTTTTGGAAACCTCCCAAGACCATAACGGCCAAAATGGCCACTCCGAGCCCAATCGCTAGACTTCCGACGGCAATTCGGTGAATGGTCCCCGAAAAGCCTCCGGCCTGCTTAAAACTGATTCTTTTGGCAATGAAATAGGAAAGGTTCAAAGGACTCGATTAAATTTGTTGAGAACACCCCGCAAAATAGCATGAAAGCTTTGAAAAATTCATTTCTAACCTACACAATAACCTTATTATCGCTCCTCTTATTTACCTCCGAAGCGGCTTCGCAGCAAATTCGGGTCGGAGCGGAGCGACAAGAACTTTACCTCCCGATGCTTCAGGGAAAGCGAGTGGGGCTGGTTGGCAATCAGACCAGCATCATGCCCCTATCCAGCAACAAGCACGTTGTTGATTTTCTGTTGGAAAAAGGGATTAAAATCACCAAAGTATTTGTACCGGAACATGGATTTCGTGGAACAGCTGACGCTGGTGAAAAAGTGGACAACACGGTGGACCAAAAAACCGGTCTTCCCATCATTTCCCTTTATGGTGCAAACAAAAAGCCAACGGCAGACCAAATCAAGGATTTAGATGTCGTGATTTTTGATCTACAGGACGTAGGGACGCGGTTTTTCACCTACATCAGCACCATGCATTACGTGATGGAAGCCTGTGCTGAACAAGGAAAAAAGATGCTCATTTTTGACCGACCCAATCCCAACGGAGGCTATATCGACGGGCCGATACTTAAGCCTGGTTTTGAGTCATTCGTGGGAATGCACCCAATTCCAGTCGTCCATGGGCTGACTGTAGGCGAATTGGCTAAAATGATCAACGGAGAAAAATGGCTGAAAGGAGGATTGACAGTGGATTTGGAAGTGATTCTAGTCGCTAATTGGACCCATTCACAATCTTACAGCCTTCCAGTAAAGCCTTCTCCCAATTTGCCAAGTGACTTGGCGATCAAGCTCTACCCCAGCACTTGCTTTTTTGAGGGCACAGTGATGTCTTTGGGGCGAGGCACTTATGATCCTTTCCAAATGTATGGCTATCCTGATCCAAAATTCGGAAGCTTTACCTTTACACCGATCAGCATTGACGGCATGTCCAAAACTCCTCCTCATCAAGACAAACTTTGCTACGGGCTTGACCTTCGTGGGGAATCCATAACCCATCAGTTTACCCTTCAGTACATCCTCGATGCCTACAAAAAATCCGGGATGAAGGAGAAGTTTTTCAACAACTTCTTCACTACCCTTGCCGGAACCGATGAGCTCAAAAAGCAGATTTTGGCAGGAAAAACCGAGGTAGAAATCCGGGAAAGTTGGAAAGCCGGGTTGGAGGAGTATAAGATAAAGAGAGCTAGGTATTTGATTTATAAGTAAAAAAGGGCTCACTATGTAACAGTGAGGCTAGTCGCAGATTAAAAATAGATATCAAAAATTATCTGCACACTCAATTTTTAGGAGAAATGAATTTCTTAAACTATTCATGACAAATACTGTCAAATTACGGACAAAAAAACTTTACGGGAATTTTAAGTGATATGATTTTTTTATTTAATGAGTTGATTTACAAAGAAATAAATTAAAGAAGGATTTTGAGAAGACTAGTGAATTTGAAAGTTTATTTAGCGGTAAAACCCTAGCTGCGATTACAGAAATTGTTTAACCGCCAAGAACTCAAAGAATACGCAAAGCAAACAAAGCATATGACAGAAAACGAACTATCAAATAAAGTGTAATTGGGAAATTACAAATTGGGGTTGTTAATCAATTTCAATGTAGCCCTTTTAAAAAATGAAATTAAAAGAGTTGTAAATAGACTTAAAATGCTTGGCGAACTTTGCGCTAAACTTTGTACCCTTTGCTGTAAAGAAAATTAGTTTAACCGAAAAGAGTTCAAAGAATAGGCAGAGCACACAGAGAAGCAGAAAAAAGAAGACTAAATCAAGAAATTCTATCAATAAAGTGAAGTCAAAAAAAGCATTAAGAATTATTTACATGGGCACGCCGGAGTTTGCCGTGACTGCTCTGGAAAAGCTCGTTGAAACCGGCTGGAATGTGGTCGGGGTAATTACAGCACCCGACAAGCCCCAAGGTCGTGGACAGAAACTGGAAGGATCCCCAGTCAAACAAGCCGCCGAAAGATTGGGGCTTCATATCCTTCAACCCACCAACCTTAAAAATCCTGAATTCCAGCAGGATCTGAAAGACCTTAAGGCCGACCTTCAGATTGTTGTAGCCTTCCGTATGCTTCCGGAATCGGTTTGGAATATGCCTCCCTTGGGTACTTTCAATCTCCATGCCTCCCTATTGCCAGACTATCGTGGTGCGGCACCAATCAACTGGGCTATTATCAATGGGGAAAAAGAAACGGGTGTAACTACATTTTTTCTAAGACACGAAATAGATACAGGAAGCATTATTTACCAAGAAAAAGCACCAATTCTACCTGAAGATGATCTGGGATCAGTTTATGAGAAATTGAAGAACATTGGCTCGGATCTCGTTTTAAAAACTGTAGAAGCCATTTCAAAAAATGAAGTAAAGCCCTTGCCTCAAGACGAAAGCAAAGCCCTACACCATGCGCCGAAAATCTTTAAGGAAACTGGCAAAATCGACTGGAACCAATCCGCAGAATCCATTCATAACTTAGTTCGGGGACTTTCTCCCTATCCGGCAGCTTGGACAGTATTTCAAAACAAAACCTGTAAAATCTTCAAGAGTTTCATAGTACCTGGAAACATCTACGGGAAAAACGCCGGTGAATGGGAATCTGACGGGAAAACCTATCTTCGCTTCCAATGCGGAATCGATTCTCTCGAAGTACTTGAAATTCAACTGGAAGGAAAAAAACGGATGAGAATCGATGAATTACTGAGAGGAATGAAACTTTAAACTCCTGATGGTTTGATTCTAAAAAATTTCCCAGTTGAATGATAAAAAAACGCTCATTTTTTTTTGCTATACTACTCATTTTTAAGAACTTGGAACATTACTTAGCCCTAGCAAAAATGAAAAAGATCGTTTTAACTCTAGTCTTTCTCAACACACTGATCACCTGCTTACCTGCCAATGCGCAGTTGCTAAAAAAAATTCAAAATGCGGCCCAAAATGCTGCTCAAAATATAGCCAGTCAAAAAGTCGAAAAAAAAACCGGACAGGAAACAGAAAAAGCACTTTCGGGATTGATGGGAGGCATGTTTCAGCCCGCTACTACTGAATCCTCCTACCAATTTTCAGGGTATATGACCATGGATGTTTTTGCTAGGGACGAAAAAGGAAATCCTGAAACTCCTGTTCAGTTCAAATACTACATGGGAGAGGATCTTCAAGTTATGGGAGTAAGTTTTCAAGATCCGGAATCAAAAACGAACTTTACAACGATTACTGATTCGAAAAATCAGGCGATGGTGTTTCTGATTGAGGAGGCCAATGAAAAATCCAGCATGGCTATGGGAATGGATATGGTAAAAATGGAAAGTTTGTCAGAAGCAGAAATTGAAGAGGATTTGGATCAGTTAAAATTAGTGAAAACAGGAAAAACCAAAACCATTTTAGGATACACTTGTCTAGAATATTTGGTAACCAGTAAAGATGGAAAAGGAAACTATTGGGTTACCGAAAAACCAATTTCAGGAATGTCTGTATTTTCTCCACAATATAACCCATTGGGTGAAAATTCAGGAATGAATCACTATAAAACCATTTTTGCCTATGCTCCTGAAGGCACTTTTTTGGAAATAGTCTTCACAGAAAATGACGGATCAACCGTGGAAATGAAATTTACAGCAATTGAACCAAAGAAAGCGACTCTTTTCCAAATGTCAGATTACCCTAACATGATGTCTGGAAACAAATAAACTCAGCTAAAAAAAGGGTAGAAAAACTTCCCTTTTTGATTTTTTAAGCAGTAAAGCAGGTAAATTCAAGCCAAACTTCGGAGACCTGTGAAAATCATTCTACTTGTAGCGAAAGCAAAAAACCTGGTAATCGGTAAAGACAATCAGTTGGTATGGAAACTATCAGCCGATCTCAAACGCTTTAAACATCTCACTACCGGACACTATCTTTTGATGGGTAGAAAAACCTACGAATCACTGGGCCGTCCCTTACCTAACCGTACCCATTTGATTATTACCAGAAACCCTGATTTCAAGGCTCCTGAAGGGCACTATGCTTTTTTTTCCGTGGAGGAAGCCATCATTTTCTGTAACAAAATCGGCGTGGATAAGCTTTTTGTAATTGGAGGCGGGCAGATTTATTCGGAAACCTTAAATCTTTGCGACCAATTGGAGGTAACAGAAGTTGACGCGATGCCAGAAGGAGATACATTCTTTCCCAAAATAAATAGTGAGATTTGGAAGGAAGTCAATAGGGAAGAATTTTCAATGGACGAAAAAAACGAATACCCGTACGCCTTTGTGACTTACGAAAAACGATAACCCATGTCTAAACCAGTCATATGGATTACTGGGGCCTCTTCAGGAATAGGAGAAGCTGCCGCAAAAAAGTTTTCGAAAGAGGGCTATGCCATACTACTCTCTTCCAGAAATATCCAACAACTCGAACGGGTAAAAAGCGAATGCACCAACCCTGATGAAATCCGATTGTTGGCCTTGGATCTTTCTGACAATTCTGGATTTGAATTGAAAGTTGAGGAAGCCATTTCATGTTTTGGAAAAGTGGACATTGTCCTTCACAATGGAGGAATCAGTCAGCGATCTTTAATCAAAGAAACCAGTTTGGAGGTAGACCGCAAACTGATGGAAGTGAACTATTTTGGAACAGTTGCCCTGACAAAAGCGATCCTTCCCCATTTCATCGAAAGGAAAACAGGCCACTTTGCGGTGGTTACTTCCCTGGTCGGAAAGTTTGCCTCTCCCTACCGCTCCTCCTATGCGGCATCGAAACATGCACTTCATGGTTTTTTTGACACCTTACGGGCAGAGCATTTCCAAGACAATGTTTCTGTTACGATGATCTGTCCGGGATTTATCAGAACGAATGTTTCGATCAATGCACTGACTGGTGATGGAAGTCCTCTAGGTCAAATGGATGAGGCTCAGGATAAAGGAATGAGTCCCGAAGCCTGTGCAAAGGAAATTTTTTCTGCAATCCGCTCCAAAAAAGAAGAAGTCTATATCGGAGGAAAAGAAACTCTTGCGGTGTACCTCAAACGATTTTTCCCCGGGATTTTCTCCAAAATTCTTCGTAAAGCAAAAGTCAGATAACCAAAAACCCTCATGCAATTAGTAAAAGCCGAAATCATTGCCATAGGCGATGAACTCCTTTATGGTCAGATCATGGATACCAACTCACATTGGATCAGTCAGGAGCTGGATTTGATCGGAGTGAAAGTAGTACGCAAGACGACTGTGGGCGATAATCGAAACGACATCCTTGCTGCCTTTGCCGAGGCCGAACGGCGGGCTAATATTATTCTGATTACGGGAGGACTCGGCCCAACCCAGGACGACTTGACCAAACCACTTTTAGCAGAATATTTTGGATGTGAGATTATTGAGTTTCCTGAGGCAGTGGAAGCAGTTTCCTCTTATTTCAGGAAAAGAGGAAGGGAAATGACCCCGCTGAATATTCTACAGGGACATCTTCCATCCTGCTGTACCTACATACCAAATGAAGTCGGAACTGCACCCGGTATGTGGTTTGAAAAAAATAGGACCTTTTGGATGTCTATGCCAGGTGTGCCCCATGAGATGAAGAAGCTCATGAAAGATTTTGTGATTCCAAAACTCCCCCAAATTTTTGATCTTCCTGTAATCTATCACAAAATGCTCAAAACTGCAGGAATTGGTGAAAGTTGGCTGGCAGACTTGATCGAAGATTGGGAAAACAACCTTCCCGAGCACATCCGATTGGCTTATCTTCCATCATTGGGACATGTCAAATTGCGACTGACGGCTTTTGGAAAAGACAAAATTGCACTTGCATCTGAGGTAGAAGCTCAAATCCAGCGAGTTATGCCTTTGATCGAAAAATATGTCTATGGATTTAATGAAGAGACCTTAGAAACAGCCATTGGTAAACTTTTGAAGAACCAAGGGAAAACTTTAGCTTTAGCCGAAAGTTGCACAGGAGGATATATCTCCCACGTAATTACAACGGTGCCGGGAAGTTCTTCTTACTTGCAGGGAGCTGTAGTGCCTTACCATAATGAGTTGAAGGAAAAAATCCTTGGTGTCAAAAAAGAAACCCTGCTGAGCCATGGAGCTGTAAGTGAGGAAACCATAAGAGAAATGGCTGAAGGAGTTAGAAAATTATTCGGATCCGACTTTGGAATGGCATCGAGTGGTATTGCTGGACCAGACGGAGGATCGGAAGATAAGCCTGTTGGAACAGTATGGATTGCTTGTGCGGGAGAAGGTTTTGTAGAGACCAGAAAGCTTCAGCTCACGCAGGATAGGATGTTGAATATTCAACTTACAGGTGTTGCAGTATTGAATCAGTTGAGAATTTGTCTTACTCAGAATAACAAATAAAATTTTACCCAGATGGTTTGGGTAGGTATTCAATAAAATTTAATTTTAAAAGTTGAATATAAACCCAATTAAATTACATTAAGCGATATGGCGAGTGTAGAAATGATTATGCCCAAAATGGGTGAAAGTATCATCGAAGGCACCATCCTTACTTGGCTGAAGAAAGAAGGAGACCTGATTGAGCAAGATGAATCTGTGCTGGAGGTTGCCACCGACAAAGTGGACACGGAAGTGCCAGCCACGCACGGGGGGATATTGAAAAAAATTTTGGCAAAGGAAGGAGATGTGGTAGCAGTAGGTTCCCCAATAGCCATTATCGAAACGGCCACTGAGGCCTCTAACACCTTAGAGCCAACACAAAAAGAAATAGACACTCCTCGGGAAGAACTTATCGCTATTGCTCCAGCGAATACTTCTTCTCTGATCACAAACCCTTCGCCTTCAAATTTTTTACCCACTGAAGACGGTAGATTTTATTCCCCATTGGTAAAAAGTATTGCCAAAGAGGAGGGAATTTCTTTTTTAGAACTATCAAAAATTCCCGGCACAGGAAAAGAAGGAAGAGTAACCAAGCAGGATATGATGGAATATCTTACTTCAAGGTTGACTTCAGCAGGTAAGAAAGAAGTTCCTTTAACCAAGGCACCATCTATTTCTGAACCAAAAGTTCAATCCAGTTTGTCAAGCGCTGATGAAATCATTGAGATGGACAGAATGCGCAAACTGATTGCACAGCGAATGATTGAGTCAAGGCGAATTTCAGCCCATGTCACCTCATTTGTTGAAGCAGATATGACACACATAGTCCTTTGGAGAGAAAAAAACAAAGACGCCTACAAAGCCAAATATGGGGAAGCTATCACCTTTACGCCTTTTTTCATCGACGCTGTAGCCAAAGCGATCCGGGACTTTCCTATGATTAACATCTCCGTGGATGGGGATCGGATCATCAAGAAGAAGGACATCAATATCGGTATGGCTGTAGCCTTACCATCAGGCAACCTTATCGTGCCCATCATCAGAAACGCAGATCAGCTGAATCTTGTAGGTATTTCCAAAAAAGTGAATGACCTGGCGAACAGGGCAAGGAACAACAAGCTCACCGCAGATGATCTGGCTGGAGGAACTTACACCGTTTCAAATGTAGGTTCCTTTGGCAATGTGATGGGAACACCCATCATTCCACAACCTCAGGTTGCCATTCTGGCAATCGGAGCCATAGTAAAAAAACCGGCGGTAGTTGAGACTCCGACCGGTGATGTCATTGCCATTAGACATAAAATGTTTCTCTCTCACTCTTACGACCACCGAGTTGTGGATGGTGCCTTGGGGGGAATGTTTGTTCGTCGCGTCGCAGATTATTTGGAGGCATTCGACCTGGAGAGTTTGCTATAAATGACCAATTTTCAATGATCAATGATCATTTTTCATTGAAAATTGATCATTGAGTTTGATCATTGATCATTTTTAACCTTCCTGAAATAATATTCCAATTTATCGGCAAGCACTGACAAGCGGAGGGGTTTGGTTAGGTAATCATTCATTCCAGAGGCAAGCGCTTTTTTCTCATCTTCTTGAAACACATTGGCGGATAATCCAATAATGACTAAATCATCCATACCCGGGAGGGATCTAATCTGTTTGGCAGCTTCCAGTCCATTCATAATGGGCATCTGAACATCCATGAGAACTAGGTCAAATTCCCTTTCTTTTACCATTTTAATGACTTCTTGACCATTTCTGGCGAGCTCAAACTCAAATCCCAACTGTTTAAACATCATGGTCATCAACTGAAGGTTTAAATCATTGTCCTCTGCCAAAAGTATTCTTAATGGGAATAAAGTTGCATGTTGATCGTCGGCTCGCTGTGCTATGTAAGGGGCAACTGGAACTAATGGAAAATCACTGACATACTTGATAAGGACGGTAAAACTAAAGACAGCCCCCTTGCCAAGTTGACTTTTGAAGGTTAATTCTCCCCCCAAAAGCTCTACTACTTTTTTTACAATTGCCAAACCTAATCCCAAACCCTGATAGGCTTTCGTATTGGAACTCTCGACTTGATAAAATGGCTTGAATAAATATTCTCTGTTTTCCTCAGAAATTCCTATTCCGGTGTCGGAAACCTCATATCGAAGATATCCCAATTGATTATTTATTTCTTCAAACTCCAAAGAAATACCTACCCTTCCGCCTTCCGGTGTAAACTTTAGTGCATTGCTAATGAGGTTAATTAATATTTGATTGATCTTATCCTTATCCCCTTCCAAAAGCATTTCCTGCTGATCTGAATAAGTAAAATCGATGGTTAGTTTTTTCTTTTTAGCAATCTTATGTAGGGCTGCAATTTGGGCTTTTACCTGTTCAACGGGATTAAATGGGCTATTTTGAATCTCAATTTTACCCGATTCGATTCTAGAATAATCCAAAATATCCCGAAGGATAGTTAGCAGGGAGTTGCCCGAATTTTTTATAATATCTACATACTGAATTTGCATTTTATCCAAATTTGTACGTTCGAGCAAATCAATGATTCCCATAAGGCAGTTCATAGGGGTCCGGATTTCGTGACTCATATTTGCCAAAAACTCGGATTTGGCTTTATTGGCAATTTCTGCGTCGTGCATAGCCTCCCTTAGACCATTTTCCCAAATTTTCTGACTGGTCACATCTTTAGCGATGGAAATCATTTGATTCTGATCCAATGGAAAAAACCTGATCTCATAATATTTCAACCCTTCAAATTCATCTTGCCACGGCATATTTGTAGTCTGGATTTTTCCCGATTGCCGAGCTTTCTTGAAAGCTGAAAGGATCTCCTGCAGATTGGAATCAGGGATAAATTCCTCCAGTTTTTTACCTAAATTGGTAAGAGCCGTTTTCAAAAGATGCTCTTTTTCCTGCAAATGAATATCCATTACCCGACCTTCATTATCAAAAATAAATATTATGTCGGGAAGATTGTTGATTAAGGCCCTTAACCGATTCTCGCTTTGGATTATTTCCATTTGGGACTTATGCTGTTCGGTAATGTCTTTGCAGATCCCTATCCCATGGGTAAAGAGGCCAAATTGATCATAAATCAGTTTTTCAAAAATCCTGATTTTTTTTGGATGCTCTTTTTCTTGGAAAAAATCAAACTCAAAATCTATAAACGGTTTTTTTTCATTGACGGCTCTGGAAAGCTCCTGCTTGATTTTTACCATCAAAGAATGTTTGGGTTGTCCTTGAAGTTCCAAAGTCAATCTTTCTCCGGACAAACCTAAAAGATGTTCAAACTCATTGCTGACTTTTTGGATTTCAAGATTGGCATTGTGGAAAAAGACAAATCCCTGAAGTTCCTTCAAAACAATATTTTGCTGTTCTAAAAGTGACTTAATTTCTAATTTCGCCGATTCTTTGGTTTTCGAATAAGCAAGATTTGTTTTTATAGAAATCATTAAACCCACAAGTAACCCAAAAAAAACCAGCCCAAAAGCCAGTGCCAAATAAATTAGACCAGAATTGTCTGCGGTGTTTAAAGCATCGAGGGGAACTAGACTTATCAACCCAGTCGGAAATCCAAGCCTTCCAAAATTAACAGGCGTATGAACTAGGTAGCCGGAGATTTCTTTATCATCCTCGAGCCATTTTACCTGATAAAAACCAGTCGTCCCTAAATAAGAATCATTGAGGGTTTGTTTCCAATCCGAGGAAGAAAGTATTTTCATCGAAGGAGATTTTGTCACATCGATTAATTGGGAATCCGAAACAAGAAACTGTCCTACTCGTGAATCACCGAAAATATCCGGGAGAACCTGCCGGCTGAATTTTTGGATATTCAACCAATACGATGCCATTACTCCGTTTATTTTTCCAAATTCCAAGTTAAATCCCCCATAAAAGGGAGGAGATTCAAACTGGTTTCCTTTAAAAAATTCATTGTTTGGCGTGCGGGTAAAAAAACTTGTATAATCTCCAAAGTTGATCCAAAGCGTATCAATTAAATCGGGATAAGAATCCAAAACTCTCTTTACTTCACTAGTCAGCAATTCGTTATCCTTTCCTTTTACCCAATTCAAGGAATCCATAACCGCTGAAAAATCTTTTACATCCTTTTTAAAAGTATCAAATTCCCTTTCTAATTCATTTGCTGAAAATTCACTCTGTTTGACTAAAAAATCCTGATGAATAGACAGTTTACTTTTTTGAAGTTTGTTAAAAAAAAGAAACCCAATAAACATCATCAAGAGTAGTATAATTACTCCGATTCCGGCAAGCAACCAACTTCCTGATCGACCCAAAAGTGCACTTCGCATCGCAAAATCTTTAAAGGCTCAATATACAAAAAGAGTTCCTACTTGATTAGAATAGGTAGGGGATCCCCTTGATCAACTAGGATCTGTTTTTTGCAGGGAAATCGCTTTTAAAACTTACCATTTTTCCGTCCGACTGAAAAAACAAAC
>CAZNND010000047.1:0-35543 GCA_964574365.1 uncultured Limnohabitans sp. | reverse complement strand
GGTGAATGTTCTCTTTTTCATTGACGTGAAATTTACAGATTTTAAACTATAATTCCGTCCGATTATTTAAGGGGCCCATACAGGGGCCCATACAGGAGGCCTGTTGAAAGGGATATTTTTGAAGTTGAAAACACAATTTTCTCAAATTTGAATGATAAAATTGACTCAATATGTGTTTCAAAAAATATCCCATTTAAGGATTTTAATGGCCAATATGACCAATATGGTTATTTAGATGGAGTTCATATTTATTATAAATATGCTCCAACATTTTCCAAAGATTTAGCAAATTGGATTTTAGAATTAAGTAAATAAGATTGGCCCCCCCCTTTTTTTCTATTGTTGTTCCAACTTTAAATAGAGAACCAGAACTAAGAAGATGTATCGACTCTGTACTTTCTCAGACTTTTCAGGATTGGGAATTATTGATAGTTGACGATGGGTCAACAGATAGTACGGCAAAGTTGATTTCTTCCTATCAAGAAATTAATAAAAGAATAATTTTCATTTCTAGACCAAATCAAAGAAGGCAAGGTGGAAATACTTGTAGAAATATTGGTATAGAAAATGCAGAAGGGAAGTATATTTCTTTTTTAGATTCTGATGATGCATTTGGATCAGATAGATTGAAGTATTTGTTTGATTTTATTTGTCGAAATAGGGATTTTCAAGCCTTCTACAGCGGAGCTCTTAAAGTCTTTAATTTAGAAAAATATGTCTCTTGCGCTTCCAAACAAATACAAAACACAGACTCCTTATTTGATTTTATTTTTTCGGAAAACTCATTTGTTCAAACTTCGACATTTGTTGTTTCGAGTAATCTAGCAAAAAAAGTGAGATTTGATGAAAACTTAAAAAGGCATCAGGATTACGATTTTTTTATTCGGATTGGATTGCATTCTAAATGGAAATTCGTAAATCACTCGAATGTTTATTTGTTTCAGAGCGATCTTGGAAAGCAAAAGATAGATTTTAATAGCTGTATGATATTCTACGATAAACACAAGCATTTGAGTTTAGATAGTAATATTAGGAGGAAATATTTAACTTATATATCGGAATCTTGCGCAAAGCTTAATCCCTCCAAGAGTGTAATTCGGTATTATAATCAACAGTTTTTAGAAGAAAATTGGGAAAGATCTATAAGACAAAATATTATTTTCATTTTTCCTTATTTGTTTCATTATATTTATAGGTTAAAATTATACTTTAATCTTTAAAATAATAATATTTTAATGGCTAAAATAAGTGTTATTGAGCCTTCCAAAGGCTGGAAAGTTATAGATTTTAAAGAATTATGGAGATATAAAGACCTGCTATATTTTCTTACATTTCGTGGAATTAAGGCTCGCTATGCTCAATCTATATTGGGAGTAGGCTGGGCGATTATTCAGCCCTTGTTTACTACTTTGGTTTTTACAGTAGTTTTTGGTGGTTTTGCAAAAGTGGATTCTGATAGCATACCTTATATTCTTTTTTCTTATTTGGCAATTTGGCCTTGGAATTACTTTTCTGGCACGCTTTCAGAATCTGCAAATAGCCTAGTAGCTAATGCAGGGATGATCACCAAAGTTTACTTTCCCAGACTCATTCTTCCTTTAGCTGCGATTTTCTCCAAACTCCTAGATTTTGCTATTTCATTTATCGTTCTTTTAGTACTCCTGTTTTACTTTCAAATTCTTCCGAGTTGGCAAGTGGTTTTTCTTCCTCTACTACTGATTCAGCTTTTGGCTTTTTCATTAGGGATTGGAATGATTCTTTCTGCTATGGCAGTACAGTACAGGGATGTGAAATATGCTTTGGGGTTTATTGTACAGTTGCTGCTTTATACCGCCCCTGTAGTTTATAGCACCACCGCTGTCCCGGAAGAATGGCAGCTTGTTTATTCATTCAACCCTATGGTTGGAGTGATTGAAGGGATCCGTGCCATGTTCTTGGATAAAATGATGCCATGGAAGTGGATTTGGCCCGGGGCGATTGTTGGTGCGGTTTTGTTTGTTTTTGGTCTGTTTTATTTTCGCCGAATGGAAAAAGTGTTTGCTGATGTAGCTTAAATGAGACGTTAGCCGTGAGAATTGAAACAGGTAATTGGAAAAAATACAGCTTGGCTAAGGAAGAAGAGAAGGTGTGCTTAGCCTTGATATATCTAAAAATTAAGTTCGATAACAAAAAAAGTGTCAGATACGATTATTAAAGTTGAGAATCTTTCCAAACTCTACCGTATAGGATTACAGGAAAAAAAGGCGGATACTTTTGCCGAACAAATCCTCAATGTGTTGAAATATCCCATTGATAATTTCAGGAGAATCCAAAACCTTGGGAAGTTTCAAGACGAAGTGGAAGGTGTACATTGGGCACTGAAAGATGTGAGTTTTGAAGTGAAGCAGGGGGAAGTGCTTGGTATTATAGGTAAGAACGGTGCGGGTAAATCTACTTTGCTTAAGATTTTATCTAAAATCACTGAACCCACCTCAGGCCGAATAGAAATGAATGGTAGGCTTGCTGCCCTTTTGGAAGTGGGTACTGGTTTTCATCCTGAACTCACCGGCCGGGAAAATATCTATATGAACGGGACTATTCTGGGAATGAGCAAAAAGGAAATCGATCACAAACTGGATGAAATTATTGATTTCTCAGGAGTGGAGAAGTATATTGATACCCCAGTCAAGTTCTATTCCTCAGGGATGCGGGTTCGCTTGGGGTTTTCAGTAGCAGCCCACCTAGAACCTGAGATTTTGATTATTGATGAGGTATTGGCGGTTGGAGATTTTGAGTTTCAAAAAAAGTGTTTGGGTAAGATGGAAGATGTCAGTCAGAAGGAGGGAAGGACAGTTTTGTTTGTAAGTCACAATATTCAAGCAATTACAACTTTAACCCGAAGCACAATAATTCTTCAAAATGGTCACCTGGTTTTTGATGGTAACACCACAAATGGTGTAAATACTTATTTCAAATTACAAAAATCTAAATCTGCAGGGTATCTAAATGATTCAAGCAAGGGGATTATAAGTGTAAAAGTGAGCACTTCAGAACCAAATAATATTCAAAAATTTAATGAAAAATTTTTTGTTGAGATTATTGTAAACCTTGAACAAAATGTTAAAATACCAGCTGTTTCTTACCAAGTATTTGATGAGTTTGAAAACTCAATATTCCATGAATTATTTTTGGGTTCAGATTACGATGTAGATTTAAATAAAAAACAGCTAAAAATTATTTCTGAAATAAAAAATATTAGATTATACCCAGGGCAATATTTTTTGAAAGTGCATTATGCAGATAAATTGACTAAAACAAGGTTGGACACTATTAATGAAACCTGCCATTTTAAAGTAGAAGTGCTGGGAGAGTTAAGAGACTATTATTGGCAATCGGGTGCTGCCAAATATGTGGAAAAGGGTAAATGGAAAATAGCATGATAAATCCTATCCATAAGGAGTTTAAATTAAAATTAATTAACCGAATTCCTTCGTTAAAAATTATTGAGAGATATCAAAATTCTTTTCAATTAGATGTTTCACGGTTTTTTGATGGGATTGAATTTGCTGAGATTTATAAATGTGAAGAAACCAAGTACAGGTTTTTTTTTCCATTCTCGATGATGGGTGATAGCAAATTTTACATCGATCTCAGCGAAAAGAAAAAGAATTATTATCATAAGAGATGGGAACATAAAGTTTCGATTAAACATGCAAGAAGAGGAGATAGGTGGCTTGAGGTAGGCTCTGGAAATTCATATTTTTTAAGAGAACTTGCTAATAGGGGAGTTATAGCTGTGGGTTTGGAGTTAAATAGTGCTGAAGTAAAGCGAGCAATAATTGAGAATTTTGATATTTACGATTGTGATTTTTTTTCGTTTAATCCTTCAAAAAAAGAATATGATTTTATTGCTTCTTTTCAAGTTTTGGAACATATAAAAGATGTCTCTAATTTTTTTATCAAGGCTAGAGAGATGTTAAAGAAAAATGGAAAGCTAATCATAGGAGTCCCGAATAATAATCCCTACTTGTATGTTTTCGACAAGTATCATACACTTAATCTTCCACCACATCACATGGGGTTATGGAATGGAGAGGCTTTAAAAAAAGTTGGAAAAAAGTATGGATTTAGCGCCATCGAACTTCAATATGAACCGATTTCGCAATCTGAGCTGGATTATATTTTGTCTTTCTTTTCAGTTAATAAAGTATCAATTTATAGTTTGAAGTTTTTGATTTTGAAATTTTTCAGAAGGTTGTTTTGGTTAAAATTATATCAAGTAATTTCATTGTTTTATAGAAAATTTCTTGTTAAGGGACGAAATGTTCTTATTGTATTAGAAAAAGATAATGATTGATTTTAATCCTAAAAGCCTAACTTTTGAAAATGTTGATCGATTTTATATTAAATGGTCGATTTTTAAATTTTTAATAAATAAATCCTTTATTCTGAAAGGTAGCTTGTTGGATGTAGGTTGTGGAGAAATGCCTTATAAAAACGATATCCTGAATGGTCAAAATATTGAAAGCTATACTGGTCTTGATATTTATAATGCTTTGGAGTACAAAAAGGGAATCAAGCCAAATTTTTTTTGGGATGGTATAAAAATGCCCTTTGATGATGCTTCATTTGATTCAGCTTTTGCTACTGAGGTCTTGGAACATTGTCCGGATCCACTTTTGTCCTTGAATGAAATAAATAGGGTTTTGAAATCTGATTCTCCATTGGTCTTGACCGTGCCGTTTTTATGGCCTACCCACGAGTCACCGAATGATTATTTTCGTTACACTCCATTTGCAATTCAGCGATTGCTGGAGCAATCCGGTTTTGTTAATATCGAAATATCATGTCTTGGTGGATGGGATGCTTCTATGGCCCAGATTGTATCTTTGTGGATTAAGAGACGGGGGTTACCTAAAAAAGTTCAACGGGTTTTTTATTGGATATTTCGGCCTTTCATTTTGAAGCTTTTGGAAAAAGACGAAATCAAACCTGCTATGAGTGACCAAATTATGTTTACAAGCCTTGGAATTGTTGCATGGAAAAAATAAATATTTGTTTTACTTCGCATCAAAAAGATGCATTTTCCGAGACTTTTATTCGACGATTGATATTGGGGATAGAGGGAAAAATAACACACTGTTATGGAGGGATTGTACCAAAATTTTCTAATGATGGGGTCTTAATTTATTCTGAAAAAGAAAGATTGTTTTCTTTGATTTTAAAAAAGTTAAAAATTTCTACCTTAAACCCTGATCAGTATACTTTTTATAAATATTTGATAAAAAAAAAATTTGATCTAGCTTTTGTAAACTATGGATTAAGTGGAGCAGAATTAGCTACTATTTTTGAAACATTGAAAATACCAATGATTGTGCATTTTCATGGATATGATGTCTCTTCTAATGTTGTATTAGAAAAATATAGAGATTCATATAAAAAAATGTTCCAAATAGCTAAATTCTTAATTTGTGTTTCTGATGAAATGCTTGAAGATTTAGTTAAACTTGGTGCTCCTCGAGAAAAATTAAAAAAAATAGTTTATTCCCCAAACCCGGAATTTTTAAAGATTAAACCTAATTATTCTTCAAATCAAGTGTTAGCCGTAGGTCGGTTTATTGAAAAAAAAGCACCTTATTTGACTTTACTGGCGTTTAGTAAATCAAAAATTGTTTACCCAGAATTAAAATTAAAGTTTGTAGGTGAAGGTCCATTATTATCTGTTTGTAAAGATATAGTGAATAGTTTAAAAATTAATGATGTCGAATTTGTAGGTGTTCTTAATTCGACTCAGATTCAGCAAGAAATGTCAAATTCTTTTTGTTTTATTCAACATAGCAAGCAAGCTTCTAACGGGGATAAAGAAGGTACACCAGTAGCAATCTTAGAAGCACTTTCATCAGGATTGCCAATTATTAGTACTAAGCATGCAGGTATACCTGACGTTGTTATTAATGGTCAAAATGGATTTATCGTTAATGAAGGTGATGTTGAAGGAATGGCATTAAGGTTAATTGAATTATTAAGAGATAGAGCATTGTGTGAAAAGTTGGGTAGAAATGGAAAAACTTTTATTAAAAATGAATTTTCTTCAATTGAATATTTCAAAAAGGTAAATAATTTAATTACTAAAAGTATTTTTGAATAGTTATTTAGTTTCTATCCTTATCCCCAATTACAATAAAGCTCCTTTTTTAAGGGAAACCTTGGATTCCGTGCTTGCCCAAACCTATATCAATTGGGAGTGTATTGTGGTCGACGACCACAGTACAGACAATTCTTGGGAGATTCTGGAGGAATATGTAAAAAAAGATATTAGGTTTAAAATTTTCAAAAGACCAAAAAAAAGAAAAGCTGGCGGGAATGCTGCAAGAAATTATGCCTTTGAAATGTCAAAGGGTGAATTTATTAATTGGTTGGATTCGGATGACTTATTTTTAAAAAATACTATTGAGGACAAATTGAGATTATTGAACAGTAATCTAATTTTAGATTTTGTAATTGGAAATATAAAAAAATTAAATTCTAGTACAAAGGAACTAGAAGTGGTACAAAAAATTAGGCTTAATGACAAAAATCTTGACCCTGTATTTGGTACAACTAATGGTACTTTTTGGGTTCAAACAAGTTTGCCTTTATTCAAAAGGAATTTTTTAAATACTTTTGAATATTTGTTCAATGAAGAAATTTTAATAGGTCAAGAATCAGAATTTTTTACAAGAGTATTTCTAAAAAAACCATCATTTGATCATGCTCCAAATGCTTTTCACCTATGGAGAATAACTGAATCTTCCAAAACAGGGATAGTACGAAAATCTTCTTTTAGCAAAAAATATCAACTCAATTATTTGGCAATGAAAATGATTTTTTTAAATATTAAAAAGGCAAGAAATCTTAATTCAGATGAAGAGTCTTTTTTTAAGAATTCATTTAATGATAGACTTTTATTTTTGCCGTTTAGTTCAAAATATTTTTGGGATTTACTTTTATTTGGGACAAGGAATAATTTGTTTAAGGGTAGATTTCAAGGCATTAAAATAATAGGCGTTAAAATTCTTAAGTCTTTTAAAATAATTTGATCCCAAAAATCATCCATTATTGCTGGTTCGGAAGGGAACCAATGTCTGAATTGGAACTCATCTGCATCGAGAGTTGGAAAGAAATACTGACTGATTTTCAAATCAAACGATGGGACGAAAGCAATTTTGATTACGAAGCTTTTGCCTTTACCCGAAAAGCGTATAAACTTAAAAGATATGCGTTTGTCTCTGATGTTTGTCGGCTGTTCGCGCTTTATCAGGATGGCGGGATTTACCTGGATACAGACATGTTGGTGTTGAAGGATTTTTCAACTTTGCTCCATGAACCGTTTTTTATTGGGGAAGAGCGGAAAGGAATAATAAGCGCCGGAGTCATCGGTTGCGAATCCGGAAGTCAGGTTGTACAAAGTCTTTTGGAAGGATATAATAGAATGTCGTTTGATTTTGACAAACCACTTAACATTCCAACCTATCTGAATTCGGTTTTGGATAGGTCTAAAATCAAGATTTATCCAAGTGATTTTTTTTACGCCCTTCCTTTTAAGAATCGAGGGGAGGATTTTCATGCTTTTGTTTCTGCCAATTCGTTGGCAGTCCATCTTTGGAACTATAGTTGGCGTAATCAATGGTCGTATTTACATGAGAAGAAATTCAACAAAAGTTGGGAGCAGTATTTGAAAGCGTTAAAGCTCAGAGGTTTTAGTAAAAAGGACAACAAGTATTTGTTGGCGTTCTCGAAATTTTGGTTGGCAAATAAATTTCCCCAATTATATCGAAGTTTGAAAAAATCAGATGACCTATGAGAAGAATCGTCTCAGATACACAGCAAATGATTTATTGTTTTAATTCTTCCAATGAAAATCTGATATTTCTTTCCACCTACTTCACCTCCAAGCTGGACCCTATGCGGAAAATTCAGCAAGCAGGTGATAACTTTGAATATTTCAGGTATTGGTATGAAAGTATTGGAGAATTAGGGATAAGGGCAATTATTTTTTGTGATACCATTTCAGAAGGATTTGAAAAGAAATATACGACCGAAAAAATATCATTTGTCAGGTGTCAATTGGGCCCCCATTCACTGAATGATGAGCGTTTTTTTATTTTTCAGGAGCTTGTTCAGCATCTAAAATCCGATGCTTTTATAGTTTCCACAGATATCAATGATGTAGTTGTCAACAAAAATCCAATAGCCTTATTTAAGTCCAGTCCACACATATTGTTTGTCGGGAGAGGTCAGCGAAAGGTTTGGAAGAATGGTATGTGGCCGCTTAAAGCGCTTTTCAGTTTCAATAAGAAATTCCGTGGCAAGTTACCGGTAAGCTTTTTTAACTATCCAGTATTGACTCCTGGAACTCTGGCGGGGAAAAAGGAGGTAATTCAAAAAATCTATCAAGAGATGACGGCTCTTATTACCGAATTAGGGGATGATGGGAACTACGATATGCAGGTTTTCAATTACGTCATGATTAAAAGATACTTCCCCCACAACTCCTTTTGGGATGGTATCGTTCCCTTTTGGATTGCCAATTGGTATTATTACGCTTTTTATCGGATTTCCAGAAAACTGGAAAAAGGGTATAAGGCGGAGAAATATGATTTGGTTACCCCGGAAGAGGGAATTGTGGCAAATGACTTGATTTATGCTGGGTTTCCCTTTGTGAGTATGGTTGGAAAATATGAAAGGAAAGGAGAATCACTGGCTTATTTGATACATAAATAAACTATTCTTTTGATTGCCTATTTCAGCAAAACACCAACTCTGTGAGCTTTTTTTCTGTAATTATCCCTACGTACAAAGACACCCATCGGCTTATTAAATGTATCAAGGCTTTGGAAAATCAGACATTGGATAAAGCACTTTTTGAAGTTATTGTTGTCAATAACGATCCCAATGAGATCCTGGACTTTGGGACAGAAATCCAAAATGATTTGAAAGTTAAATTTTTAGCTGAAAATAGGCCTGGATCTTATGCTGCGAGGAACAGAGGCATCAAGGAGGCTAAAGGGGAGCTTTTGGCATTTACAGATTCTGATTGCGTTCCTGACAAAAACTGGCTTAAAAATGCCAGAGAAATTTTTGTTAACCATAGTAGCCATGAATTGGGTGTATTAACTGGCCCAGTACGGCTTTTTTTTAGGGACCCTGCAAGATTGTCTCCGGCTGAGATTTATGAAAAGTACACTGCTTTTCCTATTGAATCCTATGCCAAGGAGGGATTTGCTGTAACAGCGAATTGGTTTTCCTATAAATCAGTAGTTCAGGAATTCGGAAGCTTTGATGACCGGTTGAAGTCAAATGGAGATTCCGATCTGTCTGGAAAAATCAGCAGCAAATACAAAATAGAATACTCCCCCTCTGTTATTGTGAATCATCCTGCGAGGCAAAAGACGAATGAATTAATTCAAAAATATAAAAGGAGAATTGGTGGCACTTATACACGATTGTACAAGGGCAAAGAGTTGGCCTTTGCAGTTTATATTTTAAAGTTTGTTTTTAGGAGATATCGGTTCTCGTTAAAGAAGTTCTTTACGGTTAATTTGAGGGATTCATTCGTAATCTTTTTTGCCTGCAATGTGATCAATTTTGCTGTGTTGAGAGAGTTTTTGTTATTGATTAATGGTAAAGATGCCAAACGCTAGTGGAGGGTTAACTAAAGATATTACGCTTTAAACTAATTAAATAAATATTTTTGATTTATAAAAAACTTTATTTCATTAGTTTTATAATAAGGCTTTAATGATTTCTAACAAGGTGGATTTGAGATTTATTTAAAAATGGTAGTTTTCTATTTTTTAAATACTATTTTTGGTATTGGAGGAATTTCAACTATTACTTCCCTGAAAATAAAATATCTAATAGATAATCATAATTATGATATTGTTGTTTTTGTAAAATATCATCCTAAGAATTATGAAGAACAGAACGGAGGAAAGTTTAAAATAGTTAAATTACAAAGTGATTATTTAGGACTTTCTGTTTTTGGTAAAATAAAATATGCCTTCCAATTCTTTTGGGAATTAAGGCTTTTTACAGAAAAATTCAAACCAACTATAATAGTTAGTACATTGACAAGTATAGATTTTTTTACTATTCCTATTGCCTTTCGAAAGCTTCCTTTGATACTTGAAATTCATGCAACTTCAAATATTATCATTCAATGGTCTCATTTTATTAAAAAGCCATTCTATAAATTATATTCAAAAGTCGTATTTCTGAATGAAGTCGAAGAATCAATTTATAATTTTCGAAAATCAATTGTTATTCCAAATTTCATTTCTCAAACGCCGAAATTAGATTTAAGTGATAAAAAGAGAGTGATTATTTCTGGAGGAAGAAATGATGTTATTAAACAATGGCATCATCAAATTGAGGCTTGGAATAAAATTTTCAATCAACTTCCAGATTGGGAATTTCATTTGTATATCGATGGTGAGGATTTTGAACTCGATCAGTATAGAAATTTAGTACATCGGAATTGTGAAAATTTGAAAATATTTAAGGCTAGTCAATCTTTTAAGAAGTCTTTAAAGGAAGCTAGCCTGATGGTTTTGAGCTCAAAAGTAGAATGTTTTCCAATGAATATCTTAGAGGCCTTTTCTTTTGGAACTGTTGTAGTTTCCTATGCAACTTCTTCAGGACCCATTAGTTTAATTGAAAATGGTAATAACGGCATTTTGGTTGATCAAAATAATATTAAGGATTTAGCCGAAGCTATTTTAAGAATTTCTAAAAATGAAAAACTAAGGATCGAATTAGCCAAAAATGCCAAAAAGACATCCTCCTTTTATTCTTCAGATATAATTATGGAAAGATGGATTTCTTTATTTGACTCTTTGATCCATGAAGGTTCTTAGAATCGTTCCTTATTTAGATTTCGGAGGAGTAGAACAAGTACTTGCCAATTCCATTCCAAATCTTACTCAAATTGAAGAGATGGAGGTTTTGGTGATTGTTTTGGGAAGTGGAGGAAGGGTAGAAGAAACCTTGACGCGACTAGGGGTTCAAGTCAAGGTATTGAATCAAAATCCTAAAATTCCGAACTTAAGATTGTTAGCAACCTTGCGAGGCATGATAGCCAAGATTAAACCTGATGTTGTTCATTGTCAAAGTGCGGAGGCCAACTTTCATGGACTGATTGCTGCGAGATGGGCGGGTGTTCCGGTGAGGATAGGAGAGGAAATCGGATTTCCCAACCATCATTCTTATTGGAAATTTATTTTCAGGTTGGTTTATATAAATGCGACCAAAATAATTGCCATATCCGAAGCGGTGAGGGATAGAATTATGGAATTGGGCGAAGTTGAGAAGGAGAAAGTTGAGTTGGTTTATAATCCAGTGGAATTAAGGAAGAAAGATGAGCTAGATTTCGATAAAAATCCAAACTTTAAGGAGATTCTCCGTTACACTTTTGCCAAAAAGGTAGGTAGGCAGCATGATGTTGATTTCGAAGGAGGTGATGGGGAAATGCCGTTTGTGTTTGTAACAACGTGCCGGCTGGTACTGGTGAAAAATTTGGATAGGTTGATCAATGTATTTGCTCAATTTTGCAAAGAATCTTCAGGTAAATTCACTGAGTTATGGATTGTAGGAGATGGGCCGTTAAGAGCTGAATTGGAGAATCATAGCAAGGCAATGGGAATTTCGGAAAAAGTCAGGTTTTGGGGTTTTCAAGAAGATGTTTTTCCTTTTCTGGAAATGTCGGATGTTTTTGTGCTGCCCTCTTTGAGCGAAGGGTCTTCGGTATCTTTGGTAGAGGCGATGTCGGTTGGCCTGCCTTCGATTGTCACAAAGATTGGAGGAACCATTGAGATTTTGGGAGAATCAAATTCAGGAATACTTATTGATCCGTTTGATCAAGATTCTATTTTCCAGGCATTGTCAAAAAGTATTCACCTTTCTTATGATCAAAGAAAGGAGATGGGTATTAAAGCCAAACAGCAAGCGAATAGATTCACTGTAAAGAATTACCTGAATACGCTTTTAACAATATATAATTATCAAGCCACTCTGGAAAATTGATTTAAAAAAGGAGCTAAGATCTATTGGAAAAAATTAGAATTCTTTTTTGTATGGAAACCATTGCTTCAGGCGGTGTTGAGCAGAGACGTCTATTTTTAGCGCAATGGTTAAATAATCAAAGGTTTGAAATTAAAATCATTTGTACTGAGGCTGTTGGTTTTCTTGCTGCCGAGTTAAGAAACTTAGGGGTAGAAATAATTGAAATTGGAATTTTTAATCATTTGTTTCATGTAAAAAAGTACCTAAAAATCATAGATGTAACAAAGCAATTTAAACCTCATATTATTCATGGTGCTGTTTATGAGGGTATAATAATGGCAGTTATTGGAGGAGTCTTTGGTGAAGTTCCAATAAGATTAATTGAAGAAACTTCAGATCCACAAAACAGAAGTAACAAAGCTAATTTTTTATTAAGGCAGTTAGTGAAACTTTCAGATCGGATAATTGCGATATCACCAAATGTGGAAAATTATTTGATTAAGAAGGCAAAAATTCCAATACAGAAAATAATTTTGATCACTAATGGTGTTAAGATCCCAAGACAAGTTGAATTTGATGAGGTACAAAATATCAATAATAAATTAGACTTAAGAATAGAGGATCTTATTGTTGGTTTCGTTGGAAGATTATTCGATGATCACAAAAAGGTTTCTGATTTAATAAACGCGATTGCATTAATTGATGATTCTTCTGTTAAATTATTAATAGTTGGTGATGGTAGAGATAGAAAAGAGATTGAAAGTTTAATTCATAATTTGGCGATTAAAGAAAGAGTTTTTATGGTTGGACATCAAAGTGATCCATCTCCTTTTTATAAGGTAATGGATATATTTTGCGCTCCTTCATCCAGAGAAGGTTTTGGTTTAGTAGCAGCTGAGGCTATGTTGCATAAACTTCCAGTGATAACTACAAAAGTTGGAGGTCTTCAGGATATTGTTGTGGATTGTGAAACAGGTTTTTTAGTACCTCCTAATACGCCGATTCAAATAGCCAAAAAATTGGAAATTCTTATAAAAAATCCTGAATTGCGAAAATCAATGGGGCAAAAAGGATATGAGAGGGCTATTGAGAATTACACAGCAGAAAGGTACTGTCAAGAGGTTGAAAACTTGTATTTGGAGCTTTTAAAAGAAATAGGTTTGTTTACCTAAGAAAAATCTTAGGATTGAAGCATAATAAAGTATTATTTATTACCTGGGATGGTGCCGAAGTCACTTATGTGGAAAATTTGTTCGGCCCTATCTTTTTGAAGTTGAAGGAAGTATTTGGATATGAGTTTCATATCATGCAGTTTACTTCTGCAGGATCAAACAAGATCAAACAGCGAAAAATCGATTTAGAAAAAAATGGGATTTACTACAATGGCCTTCATGTAAACAAGAAATTTCCCGTATTCGGGATGTTGATAGCCAAGTTTTGGAATATCAGGTCGGTCTATCGGTATATCAAATCCAATCAGATCGATACATTGATGCCTCGCTCAGTCAATGCCTTTTTTATTACCAAAGGCTTGGTCAAAAAGTCCAACTTAAGATTAGTATTGGATGCAGACGGTTTTCCGCTCGATGAACGAGTGGATTTTTCCGGGCTTTCACCGCTGAGTTGGCGGTACAGATTTTTTCGAGATGTGGAATTTTCGGGATTTCATATGGCAGAATCTGTTCTGTGTAGGTCCCAAAAAGCCAAAAAAGTGATTGTAGCAAGGGCGGGATCGGGTTTTGATAGTAATAAAGTATTCGTTATCAATAATGGTACTTTCTCTAATTTGAAATCGCCTTATCCAATAAAGGGTGACAAATCAAAGCTAATCCTAATTTATTCAGGTTCTCTTGGTCCTCAATATATGTTGGATAAGATGTTAAGTACATTTGGGTTAATCCTGCGAACCTATCCATACTCCCAATTCAAAATCCTCACATTCAAAGTGAAAGAGGCGCAAGCCTATATTCTTGCTCATTTTCCAAACCTGATATCTTCTATCGAAGTGAAATCAGTACCTGCTCTCGAAGTCCAGACAGAATTGAATGGTGCACATATTGCGCTTTCATTTAGGTTGTCTTCCTTTTCAATGCAGTCTGTTGCACCTATCAAGATTGCCGAATATTTGGGTGCCGGATTGAGCATTGTCTATACACCTTGGACCGGTGATGTTGATGAGATTTTGGATGGTCAACCTTTTGCCTATAAAATGGATTTCAAGAATAGTGCTGATGTAACACTATTTTTGGATTGGGTGAAAAACCAAATCAATTGCGATTTTTCTCAAGATGCTAGGGATTTTGCATCCAAGCAATTTTCCTTGGATCGAACAGCAGATTTGTACCATAAAGCGATTCAATATGGAGCCTCAAAAGGATAAACTCTATGTCTTCGATGTATGTGGCACCTTGTACCATTCCAATACTGCCTATGATTTTTTGCTTTTTTATTTCAAAAGGAAAAACAGTGCGAAGTATTTGATTTGTAGGGTTGCCTTGTCTTATCCATTCAAGGCATTGATTAGGTTGCTTGGAAAGATTGGTATGCAAGTTCAAATGAGGTCATTTCTTATCCATCTGCTTTCCGGAGAGCGAGTGGACGAAGTGGCTATCTGTTCAGAGGCTTTTGTGGATGGTTTTTTGGCTCATAAGAAAAACCCCAAAACCCATGAGATTCTTTGTAATGCACTTCAAGAGCATCAAAAAGTCATATTAGTAAGTGCGTCTTTGGACCCGGTCGTTAAATCTATAGCAGCAAAAACCAAAGTCAGAGATTATCTTGCTGTCCTACTCACTCCAACCGATATGGGTACCTATTCAGGAAAATTGGCGTTTGACATAAAAGGAGAAAAGCTTGCGGCTTTGCAACAGGCGATGGATTTGGTGCAGTTTGATGTCATTGTGTTGACTGATAATTTGGATGATATTTCCTTGGTTAATTATGCAAAGAAAGCTTTCGTCGTTTCCAAATCCAGAACCCTCGGAAAATGGAATAGATTGCTTTTACACCATCCCGATGCTGAAATCCTCCATATTTAAGTTTGTCTTACCCTTCAATTACCTGTACTTCTCGAGATTGAAGAAGAAGGCGGAATTTTTGTCTTTGGTCTGGATTTATCTCCTTTTTCTGTCTGTTTTTTTGTTTGGTTTCTATGGATTGGCACTTTGGCCGAATGGTGTTTCCTTCCTTTTAGGTTTTTTCGCCTGGTTGTGTATTTACGAAATTGGATATTTGGAGAATGACGCCCTGACCATCCGGAACGAAAAGCATCCCAATATCAGGATCTCCCAATGGGAGATTAGGTTTATCCAAGAACATTATTGGAGAATTGTTATCCTTCGGTTGATCATTTTTCTAGCTTTGCTGGGAGTCTTGGTGTTGCTGGGATTGTTCACTTCGAGCCAATTAAAGCTCTTCCTACTTGTAGTAGGTGCTGGCAGATTATTCTTTTTTTTGCATAATCGGATTCGGTCAAGGTGGAACATATTGACCTATTTGCTATTATGTTTGAGCAAATACTGGGTTTTCCCCTTGGTTTACCTGGGGTTCAACTTCGAGCTGGCACCTTATTGGGTGATTTTCTTGACCTTCCCTTTGTTGAGGACGCTGGAACATGCAATTAAACCAAAGTATCGATTTTTAACATTGAAAAATTGGATGGGTAGTTTGGACGTGTTTCGGGTGAGGTACTATGGATTGTGGTTAGTGGTTGCTATTTTACATTTGTTTTTTTTTGAAGGGAGTAAAATATTGGTGTATAGCTTGGCCTATTTCTTTTTATTTAGGCTGGGAATTTTTTTTCTGATTGGTACAGGGATATACATAAGATCGAGTTAATCTTAAAGATGATAATAGATATTTTATTTGGGTTATTCATCTATATAATCAACCTGATGATGGTATCTCAGTTCGTCAAACCAAGAACAGATACTAAAGGACTGAATTTTTCTTTACTATTGGTTCATTATCACATTTTAATTGGATTTTATTATGGATGGTTTGCTAAGGGAACGGATACGAGTTTTTATTGGAATTTGGGTGATCAATTTAGAAAAATAGAGTATGAGACATGGTGGGATATTTATGGTACTCACAATAATTTTGTATTTTTTTTAAACTATCCTTTTTCTAAAATTTTAGGCTTAGATTTTTGGACTGGTACGTTTTTATATGCTAATTTATCTGCTTGGGCATTTATTTTGATTTTTTTGGTAGGCCAGGATTTTTTAAAAACAACTAATTCTAAGTTAATAGGAATACAAGTTTGGCCTTTTATTCTTTTACTTCCTAGTCTTCATTTTTGGTCTTCGGGAATCGGGAAGGATTCCCTGATATTTTTATTTCTGAGTATGTTTTTTTATGGCATTCGGGATTTAAGAAAGTATTTGGTCTTGGTGGCTTTAAGTACTCTGTTATTATATCATGTTAGACCGCATATAGCCTTTATAGTTTTGCTTTCCTCTTCTATGATGTTAATATTAGACAGTAAGCTTAGTTTTTCATATAAACTGATATTTTTCACCTTGTCTCTACTTGGATTTATTTTCATATATGATGAAGTATTGAGGTTTCTTAAAATTGAGGAATTGGACGCAGAAAGTATTGAAAGTGTATTTAATACTTCGAGTGGTAATTTGAGTTATGGGAAGTCCTTTGTGGATATGTCAAGTTATCCTTATCCTTTGAAAGTATTTACATTTTTATATCGGCCACTTTTTTTTGATGCCCATAATTTTTCCAGTTTGCTTAATTCCGTAGAGAATTTGATTTGCTTACTTTTAACTATTTCAATTTTTTTTAAGGTAAATCCTATCAAAGGATATAGAGATTCGCCTAATGCCTTAAAAATAATGATTTTAACTTTTTTCATGGTCTCCATTGTCTTTGCTGGCGCCTTGAGTAATTTTGGAATTATAGTGCGGATGAAAAATATGACCTTTATTTATTTTTTGTTTTTTTTGGTTTATACCTATGATAATTTTTGGTATCAAAAATATTTGAGTTTTATAAAGAAATTGTCTTTAGCAAGACCTAAGAAAGGGATTAGGCCAAAAAGCGTTTTAAATTCTCCTTGATTTTCTTTTACCAGAATAGAATTTTTTTAAGGCGTTCTTCAAGCAGTATTGTATAAAATTTCGCTCCAGATTGTGTTAAATGTACGGTATCGGGGCTAATGAATTTACCACTTGGAGTGAATACCAAAACATGTCCCTCTAGAGTTGTTACAGGCGATATCAGATCGATATACTTATTCCCCCACTCAGTTTTCAATAAATCATTTTTTTCAAGTACTCCGGTTTTGATTGGAGTTCGGTAGTTTGAGAAATCGGTTTGGGCTTTAATCCGGTTATAGTGAATTCCGTTATGTGAACCGAAGTCCTTTATTCCAAAAACCCAAATTTTATTTCTGTCTAATTGGAATTGATATTTTTCCTCAATGTTTTTTAGTAATTCCTTAATCTCAATTGAACCATAGGCAGCTAAGAAAATCACATCCGCTTCAATTAACTGGATTTTTACACGAGGATCTTTAAAAGTTCTGGCGATATCAAAATACCGAAGCTGAATTTCATCTCTAACTTCTGATTCAAGCAGAATATTAGCCACGTCTCTTCCGTAACTATTGCCAAAAACCAGAACCTTCTTTTTTGTTGTGGGTTCAAATTCACGGTCTAATTTTCTTACATCTTCATTGTATTGGATATGAATGTTATGTGTAATCTTGAAAAGCTTTCGTTCAAATTGGAGATCGCCTTTGTATAGGTTGAGTTCTGGGAAATCTTTAATTAATCCCCCGATGGAATAGATATAAAGGGAAGTAATACTGCTAATGACAAAGAAAAAAACAAGAATGACTATCACCTTCCGAAAGGAAAAAAGTTGATAATTTCTAAATGGATTTTCTATCCAATGATAGGTTAAACTTGAAATGCCAAGAATTAAAATAGAAAGCAAAATAGCCCAAGTATTAGTGATCTCTTCCAAGAAGGCATATCGAGCGAAGGCAAATACCACTTGATGAATCATGTAAACACTAAAACTTATTTTTCCAAGTCCCATAGCAATTTTGCTTTCAAAGACACGCTGATACCACTGAATGCTTAGAGAAAAACTTTTTCCGGTAACCAGCAAAACAGACGAAGCTAGGGTAATAACAATCACTTTGAAGGTATTGTACTCAGATATAGGGATTACAATTGCCATCAATGCAACCCATAATGAAAGAATGACAAGGAAATAGGTGGATCGATCACATACGAGTTTTTTGGATCTGAAATGAATAGCACACATGCCACCAATTGTAAATTCGAAAAAACGATGGTGTAATAGGTAGAATTTCTGGGCAGTGTTGTTTGTAGAAATAAAAAACAGTAAAGATAGTATTGTCAAAAGCAGGAGGGAAGGCTGAATGTATTTGACTCTTTTCCCTTGCAGAAAAAAGAATATAAACGGATATATTAAATAGTATTGCTCTTCAATACCTAAGCTCCAAGTATGCATTAGCGGCTTGTAGTCATTTTTAACAGACCAATAATCTGAGGAAGTCAAATACATCAAGATATTATTGACTGAAAAATTTGAGGCAAAAACAGATTGAGCCAAATTGTCCAAATCATCAGGCAGCATTAAGAAGATCCCAATGATTAGTGCTAAAGAAGTCGTAAAAAGTAGCAGGGGAATTATCCTTCTAATTCTTCGTTGATAAAAATCTAAAATTGAGAAGGAATTCGTTTCAGACTTCGTGTAGATATTATGGGTGATAAGAAATCCACTTATCACAAAAAAAATATCCACACCTAGATATCCATTTGGAAGAAAACCAAGGTGAAAAAGCACTACCGATAAAACTGCAAGAGCCCTGAGGCCATCAATATCGGTTCTGTATTGCATTTTAAGCGATTCTAACAGTAATATTTTATAAAATTAAAAGCGCAATCTACCAAAGACTAATGGTTTTTTTTAATTGATTTATTTTAAACTCAATATCAATTAATGAAACTGTTCACTTCTGTTAATAACTACGAAACCTATCAAAAAATTAAATAGTTATCAAGAAAAATCCTCTTTATCACCTGGGACTCGGACCGAACCAATTATTTGGAGTCTTTATTTTTTCTCCTATTCAGCCGATTGCAGAGCCAAAGAGACTATCAGGTGCTGGTGTTGCAGTTTTCCTGGGCTCCTGCCCGGGAAATTGACCGTCTCTTCCACCTCGCTTCCGCTCTGGATATAAGCTACTTCCATCAGCCGGTAAACCGATCCCGGGGAAGGGCATGGGGAACCCTTCAGGTGGTTTGGGAGGGCAGCCACCACATTCAAGACCTGGTTGTCCAAGAAAATATATCCGTACTCGTCCCCCGTTCCACCCTCCCTGCCTGGATGGTCAATCGCATCTTTTCCTCCCTCCGAAAAAAGGGCGTTCAGCTCTTGTTTGATGCCGATGGCTTTCCTATTCAGGAGCGAATAGATTTTTCCGGATTAAACCCGAAAGAAATCGAAGCCCGCCTGCTCCAATTTCAGGAAAAACAGATTATCCAAGAAGCTGCTGGGGTCCTTGTTCGTAGCCATCGGGCTAAAGCCAGCCTACTCCAAAGGTTTCAGGACAAGTCACCGGATTCATTTTTTGTCCTTACCAATGGCAGAGATCCTGAACACTTCTTTTTTGATCCCGGGAAAAGAGCCTCGCTGCGGGAGGAAAAGGGAATTCAGCCACAGGAGATGTGCTGGGTGTATGTGGGTTCGCTGGGACCTGCCTATGCTTATCAGGAAATGATGGATTTGTTTGATCGGGTTCAGGAAAAGCTGGGGAACTTGCGCTTTCTCTTTTTACCCAATGATCTTGATTTTGCCAAAGATCAGCTGATTTCCAGGTTTCCTGACCGCCTAATCCTCAGAAAAGTACCTTTTTCCGAAGTGCCGGGATACCTTTCCGCGGCGGATTTTGGGCTGAACTTTAGAAAATCGGCTCCGAGCCTGAAGGCCTTATTTCCGATCAAGCTGGGTGAATATTTACTCTGCGGACTTCCGGTCTTTGCTTCGAGAGAAGTGGGGGATACTGAGGATTGGGTCGCTCAGGTTTCGGGGATTGTGGCAGTGGATCTCCAGTCGGATCAGCTGCTAGCCACCGTACTGCAGGCTATGGAAACATCCCCCAAGAACCCTGAACGCATCCGAAATGAAGCCCTGCCGATCTTTTCTCTGGACCATAGCCTGTCTGCCTACCGAGAGGCTTTGGACTACCTCAAGCCCCATACCGGATAGCCCTGCATGACCTTCCTTGATCTGTTGGTCTTTCTGTTTGGTTTGGCAGGGATTTTTTTGCTGATCAGAAGGTTTCAAAACCTGGGATTAAGCTACCCCAAGCTTTTTTGGACGGCCTTGGCGGTGTGGCACTTGATCTTCTCCGCCCTGGCAAGTTACTACGTGGTAAGCCATGGGGGTGACGCGCTGGGCTATTGGAACCTTACCGCCGATACCTCACAGCAGGCTTCCTCCTGGATGGAGTACTGGGGGTATTCCACCTTCTTTGTTCAGTGGCTCAATTACCTGCCTTCCCGGGTACTGGGCTTGCATTTTTTTACAGGAACTTTCCTGTACGCGCTGCTCAGTTTGATTGGCTTCTTTTTCGCGGCTACTTGGGCTCATCCGTTTTTTGAGCGCCTGAAATCCACCCAGCCCCTGCTCTCCGTTTTTTTTCTGTTGACTTTTTTCCTTCCTTCTCCACATTTCTGGACAAGCTTGATCGGCAAAGAGGCGCTGATCTGGTTGTTGGTCTTTCCCTCCTTGGTGTATGCACAACGCGCAAGGTTTGCCTTCCCCTTGGTACTGGCTTTCCTTGTAGCCTGGATTCGCCCGGTGGTCGGCCTTTTGCTCCTGGTTTTTCTTCTGGTTCAACTTATTTTGTCTGATCGGCTTTCGAGAAGCTGGAGAATCGCATGCGGCTTCCTCGGGTTGATGGGTATGGCTTCCGGCTTTTACCTCTTGCTGTACATCACGCACCTGGAATCGATCTCTTGGGAGCAGGTTAGGCAGTTTAGTGAAGGGCAGTATGCGTTTTTGTCAGGCTTTCAGGCAGGCTCAGAAATTCCCGTTCAGGAGATGCAATTGGTCGAGATCCTTCTTGCGGTTGTTTTTCGCCCCTTTTTGGGGGAGTTGGGTTCGGTGTGGGGGATTGCTGCCGGCTTGGAAAACCTGGTTTTCTTTTTGGTGTCGGTGGGCCTTGTTGGACTATTTTTTCGGAGAATTCCTTCCAGAAATCAGCTGGTCTTAGGCCTAGTGGGATTGGGTTTGGCAGGACTGTATGTATTTAGCATAGCACTTTCGGTCAATGTGCTAGGCGTGATGGTTCGGCTGAAAACCATAGCCATGCCCCTTATGATTTATTTCGGACTTTCGGGTTGGTCGGTTATTTTCAGACTGTTCGGAAACCTAAAAACATCCCCAAAGCCCTCCTGAATCCGTGCTGTAGCGCCTGTATTCAAAAAAATAGTGTGTCTCTACCCTTCTTATTCACCGCCGAGTCGCGGAGGACACAAAGGAAAATCGAAGTAGTTCAAACTTATTCTGGTAGAGAACATGTTTCGAGTCATTTCAAGAAAATTATAAGAATCAAACCATTGAAACATAATTCCTAAAATTTCCTTAGCGGTTTTTGCGCCTCTGCGGTGAAATAAGTCCTATTTAGAAAATTTCATGGAGTTTATGCCCTTCAGGTCAAGATTACTTTGGCACTTGTATGTAGGCGAATAATCCTATTAGTTTTTTACCTAAATCAAATTTACTGTTGTTTACAGGTTAAAAATTGCACTTTACGACACTTTTCGGTACTTTTAGACCATCAATGAGTCTCTAAAAAGATATTTGCTTTATAGAGCAACTGCCAACAGTGACCAAAAATGACTGGATTACTGAAGGATACGGGTGAGTATTTTACTCGAAAAATGCAGAGTTTCCCTTGGAATTTATGTATGCTACTAAAAAAATAGCCTTGTTGACCACTTTTTTCTTTTGCTTGTGAACACACCCAAACTGGTAATTTCTCTTGATTTTGAATTGCATTGGGGTCGTTTTGATAAATACGATTTAGCGTCTAATCTTCCCTACTATCGAAATACAAGAGAGGCGATTCCAAGAATCCTGGATCTCTTTGAACGCTATGAAATCCATAGTACTTGGGCAAGCGTAGGGATGCTTTTGGCTAATAACGAGGAGGAGTGGAGGCAGTATAGTCCCCGTAGTTTGCCTAACTTTATCAATAAGAAATTTTCGGCATATCAGTGGTTGGCGTCGCAGTCCAAGGTATTTGCAGAAGGCTTATTTGCACCGGAATTGGTTCGTCTGATTTTGGATTGCCCTTTTCAGGAGCTAGGTAGTCATTCCTATTCGCACTACTATGCGCTGGAGCAGGGGCCATCGATGGAGGACTGGCGTGCCGATTTACAGGCATCCAAGAGGATTGCCTTGGAGAAATTTGGTGTCAAACTTCGTTCCTTAGTTTTTCCCAGAAATCAATATTCCGACCCTGTCATCAAAATTGCCGGTGAGGAAGGATTCTCAACGGTCAGAACGAATCCTCGGGACTGGTTTTGGAAAGAAGTTGAACGGGAGCATATCCTGAAAAAAATATTCCGAACGGGGGATACCCTCGTGCCTTTGGGGAAATCAACTTCCTATTCCTCCATTTCCAATCAATTTGGTGTTAACTTACTTCCGGCCTCGCGCTTGTTGAGACCTTTCCGAAAGGGTTCTTTGGTCAATTCGACCCGAATATCCAGGATCAAGAAGGAATTGGAGGTAGCGATAAAGAACAATGAAATGTATCACCTGTGGTGGCACCCGCATAACTTTGGAGCATACCCGCAGGAAAATCTGAAAATTTTGGAGGATTTGCTGCAGTGGATTCATGTTAAAATGGAAACGGAGGGATTGATTTCCAGCACGATGTCAGAGGTCACGCAGGGGCTTAGGCGAGATCCGAGTATGAAAATTCCTGTCTAGGATTCTTGCATGGCTGAGTTTGGATTTGCGACAGGGGAAAAGAGAAATAGGTGTATCCGGATAATAAGTGCAGGTATGTCATTTATCACTAGGGAAATCACTTTTAACAGTTGGACATTAAAAGGGCGGACCAAAGGAATCGAGAACCTTCCTTTCGCTAACATGTGAATTTAAACCATTGAGCTCATTTAGAAAATTTAGAATTACCGCTAAACCTTCTTGGAGGAAATTTCGCTTTTATTCCCGTTGAATAGGGTATCAATTTTCTTTTTGTTTTAGCTACAGAAAAATGAAAAATTTTCAAGCAGCGTGGCATTTTTTTTTCATAGCCACGAAGGCGCTAAGGCAGAAGGAGAGGAGAGAATTACACTCATGGCTAAACCCTACTTTCCGTCTTTGTGGCAAACTATTCGAAGCTAACTAATAGATTATCAATAGTATAGGATCAAACTTATTAGGATCAATGCTTTTAAACATTCCTTATTATGATTATCCGCTTATTTACAAGTACATAGGAAATCTTCTTCAATTAGTTTTGATGATAATACGTTCTAGCTTTTAAAGGCCCAATAATAAAAAGGGGGAAACCATTTTACTTTTAGGCTCATTGGTTGAAAAACTTTGACTAATGCCCCAAAGGGGCTTTCTGTAACAGCCCTGCCTTCTGCAAGCAGGCCCAAATTCAATTTGGGGCAAACTGTACCAAGATCCATCGTGAGCACCAAAGGTGCGATCTGTATTTTTAATTTATAACAGGTCATGCCTGCCCGCCGAAGGAGGGCTTTCAGCATTCTTGGATTCCATTAAAATTAGAAAACCTGGAATTGAATTCCGGGCTATTAACTTATCGTGCCTTCAGCACTCTTGAGCCAGTCAGATAAGCTTAAATAAGCTATTTTTTCGATTAAAATTGACTTTAAATAAATTGAAAAGCCAGGGGAGTATGGCTGGAACCCTTTACCAAATCTAAATTTGCTTCTTGTAGGTAAGCGGATAATTATATTCCTTATCTTTTCAATGCTAATGAACCAATTGTCATTACTAAATCCAAAACCCGGTTAATAATTGGCGACTTGCAATCAAGCGAACAGACATAAAGAGAAATAAAAAAGGAGCAAAAGATCCCGCTGTCTAATTATCCGTACATTTATATAATTTCTATTTTTGCATGAATTATCGACCTTGAGTCAGGTTTTTATTCGGTTGATTAGTTTAATCTAGACTGCTCTTTCTCACCGATCCGGGTTGATGGATTGATTTCTGGGCAGGAAATGTCTTTTCTCTTCACCGGGAAAATGAAAATTGCTACAAAGGTTTTCTTAAAAATGAATCGGATTTTCTTGCCAATCGGCATTTTTTCTTTGGTTTTAATTGTCAGTTTTTCGTGTATTTCGAATAAACGGCTCACCTATTTGCAAAACCTACCGGGGAATCCGGAGATTGGTTTGAATGAATTTATTCCCTTCGCCACGGTCAACTACAAGTACATTCTTCAGCCTTTCGATATTGTCAGTATTGATTTTGCGGCGATTGATGAGGAAATGGTGAAAGCTTTTGAATACCAAGGCGCTCGAGCCTTGCGAGGAGGCGGAGGAGCAGGAGATATTTTTTATTTTACAGGGTATTCGATTGATCAGGAGGGTTTTGTGGAATTGCCACAGCTCGGTAAAATCGGTATTGCCGGATTGACGGAGGAGGATGCCCAAAAAAAGGTTCAGGAGCGGATCAATAGTTTTTTCAAGGAGGAGGTTTTTGTCAAACTAAGGATAGGAGGCATTCGGTTTACAGCCTTGGGGGAGTTTACGAATTCAGGTACCCAACTTATTTTAAAAAACAGGGCAACGATTTTTGACGCCTTGTCAGTAGCTGGAGAATCCAATATTCTGGCGAAAAAGAACAAGCTTTTTATCATACGGCAATACGATAAGGGGGTCAAGATCCATCAGATTAATTTGAATGATCGGCAATTGCTCGCATCAGAATATTATTTTATCCAACCCAACGATATTTTGTACTTGGAACCGATGAAAATCAGGCAGTTTGGAAATGCGGAAAACCTGACTTCGTCCCTGGGATTGATTATTTCAGTAGCCTCTTCGATAGCCTTGATTTTTTCACTAGCGACAAGAAACTTATGATTGATGGAAAGGTAGATTTATCAAAGTTTCAAGACGATGTCAAGCCAATCGACATCAAGTATTACCTGATTAAATACTCGAGGTATTGGCCCTTGTACGTCACCTGTATTTTTATTGGAGTCATCATTGTGTTCCTATTTCACCGGTATTCGGTCGAGGAATATGAAGTGCGGGGTAGTATTTTGATCAAGCAGAATTCGGGGCCTGAGAGCAGAATATTGGATCGGTCTAATATTTTTTCAGGGATGAATAATCTGGAGAATGACATTTTGCTCCTGAACTCAAAAAACTTGGCAGCAGTTGCCTTGTCAAAGCTCCACCTGAATGTGAGCTACTATGCCTCAACCAACATCAAGGAAATAGAGCTGTACGATAATGCTCCGATACGGGTGGAGATAGATGTGGAATCTCCCCAAATGGAGATGGGCGAGATCACCTTGACCGCTACCGGAGCTGAGGAGTTTGTGCTGTCGAAAGAGGAGTCTGGATTTTTTGGCTTTATGAAAGCCAAGGCTGAAGGGCCAGTGGATGAATCGATTTTAAACCAAACCTTTCGATTTGGAGAGCAGATTGTAACCGAGAAACTTCGGTTTACAATCAACAGAGTTAGGCCAATGAGGGAAGGGGAGCGGATCTCATTCGTGATTCATAATCCCATGATGGTCATTGATGATTATTCCCGGGCAATTTTGGTGCAGCCGATCAATAGTTATGGAACGGTCCTGCAAGTGAAGATGGTAACCAAGGTAGTGGAAAAGGGGCGGGATTATGTCAATGCCTTGATGGATTCGTACATTGATTACAACCTTAAGGAGAAAAATCAGATCACTGAGAATACTATTAAGTTTTTGGATGAGCAATTGGCAGTGGTGGAGGATTCCCTTAAGCTTGCCGAGCAAAAAATCCTGAATTTTAAGGTTAAGAATAAACTGATGGATATTGGTTCGCAGTTTGGGGGTGTTTTGGGTTCGATGCAATCTCTGGAGTCACAGATTCAAAAGATTGATTTTGAACTCAATTACTACCAATCCTTGGAAACCTATCTGATAGAAAAGGGGAAAGATTATTCGGATATCCTGGCTCCATCGCTTGTGGGGATTTCGGATGGGGTGCTTAACAGCCTTGTCAGCCGACTGATAGAGATCTCCCTGGCAAGGAGAAAACTTCTGGCCAATGTGAATGAGAATCACCCCAATGTCAAGGAGTTAGATGCGCAAATCACGAGGTTAAGGGAAAACATATTTGAAAACATAAAAAACCTGGTAGCCAATACTAAAAATCGAAAAGCTCAGGCCTTAGAAAAGCTGACGGAGGAGGATGTTGAGTTTGCCAAATTGCCTGAGGCAGAATCCCAGTTTATGGCCTTAAACCGGGAATTCAAGCTGAGAGAAAACCTGTATAATTATTTGTTGGAGAAAAGCGCAGAGGCCGGAATTGCGAAAGCATCGAATATTTCGGATAATTCTGTGCTTGACTATGCGCGAAGAGGAAATCTCATTTTCCCGCAAAAAGCCCAGAATTATGGTATTTCCATAGGTTTGGGATTTATCGTGCCGCTGGTTCTGCTTTTGCTGTATAACTATCTGAATAATAAAATTGTGGATCAGGTTCAACTCAAAAATGTGCTTAGGATTCCACTTTTAGGAACAATTGGATTGAGTACCAAGGACACCAATTTGCTGGTTGCGGAGCATCCCAAATCGATGGTGTCGGAGTCTTTCAGATCGTTACGGTCTGCTCTTTTTTATATTTCCAGCGATAAGAAGTGTAAAAAAATTCTTGTTACCTCTTCTGTTTCAGGGGAGGGGAAGACTTTTGTGACACTGAACCTTGCCACAGCAATGGCCATGTCGGGTAAAAAAACCTGTATTATCGGATTGGATTTGAGACGACCAAAGCTATCCGAATACGTTGGAGTGTCCAATCAAATAGGCTTATCCAATTACTTGGTGGATAAGGCTGAACTTGAGGAAATCATTTTAAAAACGGATTACGAAAATCTTTATGTTATTCCCTCAGGACCAATTCCTCCAAATCCCGCTGAATTGTTGCTAAAGGAAAAAATGGCCTTGCTCATAGAAAAATTAGAGGATGATTTTGAGGTAGTGGTAATGGATACCCCTCCGATAGGTTTGGTTTCAGAAACGATGGATTTGATGCGGTTTTCGGACATTAACTTGTATATAGTCCGACAAGATTTCACCCATCGCCGCTATTTGTTAATGATCAATGACTTGTATGCCAACGATCAGGTGGACAATATTTATGCGGTGTTTAATGGACTTAAAGCAGGGCTTGATGTATATGATTTTGGAGGCTACAATTATGGTTACGGCTACAATTATTCCTACATGCGAAAGAATGAATACTCGGGGAATTATTATGACCAGGAAGATCGAAAGAAGCCTTCCGAGTGGATGAGTAAATTATTGGCTAAATTCAGGGTATAATCTGAAAGCCAAAGAATAGATTAATTGAAAATTGATTTAGAGGTAAGACTTGTTTTTAAAAATTAAATTCTCTTGAAAACCGCCGCACTCATTCCCGCACGTTACGCCTCCACCCGTTTACCTGCAAAACTTGTTCAGGATTTAGGGGGGATTTCTGTCATTCAGCGCACGTATTTAAGTACCCAAGCTTCCGGGGTATTTGATGAGGTTTGGGTGGTGACGGATCATGAACAAATCAGGAATCAAATCCTGGAGCTAGGAGGCAGGGTTTACTTTAGCCAAAAGCAGCACGAAAGCGGTTCCGATCGAATTGCGGAGGCATTGGAGGTGGTAGATTCTGATCTTATTGTCAATGTGCAAGGGGATGAACCTTTTCAGGATGCAGTTTCCCTCCGAAATCTGGTATCAGTCTTTGACAGGCCAAAAGTGAAAATGGCAAGTTTGATGTGTCGCATTTCCGAGGATGAGTCCTACAATCCCAATACGGTGAAGGTAGTTTTTGACGGGGATAACAATGCCATCTATTTTTCCAGGTCACCTATCCCGTTTAATCGAGAAAAGGGGGAGAACCTGATCTATTGGAAACATATTGGAGTCTATGCTTACACCCGGGAATTGCTACAGGAGTTTACTTGCTGGCCCAAGGGAAATTTGGAGCAGATTGAGATGCTCGAGCAGTTGAGACTTGTAGAACGAGGTATCAAGATCAAAATGGTGGAAACGACCCATCAGGCCATTGCCATAGATACGAAGGAAGATTTGGATCGGGCAAGGAATTTTTTGAAGAGTATGGGGTGATTGGAATTGCAGGTACCTGTAGCGGATTCAAGTTTCGAAAACTGATGCCTTGGAATTTTCAATACAGGGGTCAATGGGAAAGAGTTACTCCTCCAATCCGGATTTTTTGGGGATAGCAACAGCAGGGAAAGGCAAAGCCTGATCGGAAACGGTCAGGCTTTTTTGTTTCACCAAACCCAATCCAAAACATGTCCGAGCATCAAAAAATCAAAAACAACGTCACCTTCAAAGTCGGCGACAGCATCCTAAACGAATCCTTTCAGGATGCCTTCCATGCCTGCTATTTCATGGAACAGTGCCCCTTTGAAATCCTGGAGTCCGAGATCAATTCGGTCAAGCGCGACGCCACCGAATCCAGAATCTTTACTGGGCTTGTCGCACCAACCGAGTACATGGAAAGCCTTTCCAAAACCGTTCCCTCCACCATGCAGGAAATCCTCGGCATGATATCCTGGTACCAAGACGTGCTTGACAGGGAGCGCTTGCGCGAGGCAGAGCGCCAATACGCATCACAGAAAGTGTTTGCCACAGGACTTGCCTTTTGATAGCAAGAGGAATTCACTGCTATGAATGTATTTGGGCGGTTTATGAAGCTGGACGGGAAGGGATTTCTCTCAGCAACACGGGTGGTTCCGATAAAGACCAGAAGGGCAGACCTGGAGAATTTCCGGCTCTTGCCGACAGAAACCCTGGAGTTATGGAGTAGGGACGGCAGGAAATACGTCACCCTGAGGTGCCGGATAGTCCGGGGACACCACGAGACCCTAGATCGGCTGAACTCCATCACGGCTTACCTCAAGGCGCTTTACCAAGGCGTTTGATAGGAGAGAAACGGCCCTTAGGGGCTTTTTCTTTTTGATAGCAAAAGAAATTATTCACAAGAGTACAAACCAATCTATTTTAAAAATCAATCAAAACCATGAACACAACAACTCAGATTACCCCGGAGAAAAAGGCTGAACTTGATGCGGCACGGGCTGCCAAAATTGCTACCAGCAAAATCCTGCGCCGAGGCGTTCAGTCCCCCGTTCCATTTGGGATCATGGACATCCTGTTTTACAACCGGGAGACCAAGGAAACCACAAAATGGACCGGCAACGAGGAACCCGGAACCGGAGCCATCATCATGCTGCTTCCCTGCCGTACAGAGCGTGACCTCAGCCGTTATGCTTCCTATTCCATCCCCAACGACTGGAAGATGAAGTTCTCCCAAGGCCAGCAGGTTTACCCTGTCGTCAATGCGGAAGGCTACATTTCCAAGCTGATCCCTGCCTCCAACATGGGAACCTCCAACGCCTTTATCACCACCAAGCAGGCCTTGGTTCAGGCACATGGCGAGGCGGAAAAGGAGCTTGCCGTCCAGGCTGAGGCTGCCGGCGTTTCATCTTCCGTTCCCCCTGCCGAAGGCTTTGAGACCGACGAGGAAAGCCCATTCTAAGCAATTTGCCCCGGTGTTTATGCCGGGGCTTTTTCTTTGGAAATGGCGTGGCAAGCCACGGTGAGTTGGATCGCCTTCGGCGAATTTTGCTCAGCTGCCCATCCGGGAAAGGCTGTTTTTTTCAGGGAGCCTTCCCAAAAAGTGTTTTGGTTTGAAAATTTTTTCAAAAAAAGTAAAAAAAATTAAGCGGTGGATTAAGGCTTTTTCAGGCGTTCAAATCCGTTAAACTTAAAAAGTGTTTGACAGTAAGTGTCAGGTCAAAACCTCATTTTTAGGCTGATTTTAGACTTTTTGTCAATTAGTGTCGCTAAAAGATGCTGGTTTTTAGGCAAAAAATTCAAAGAATGAATGCAATTGAATGGGTGTGAAAACCAAAAATACCCACTTTAGGGTATTTTTATTTTTAGTTGGGATTGCTAAATTGCCTAAAAGCAAAAGAGCTATTAAACATCCAGATAGACTTCGGAAAAATCTTAATTTGTGAATTTTAGAAGGATTTTATCCTTAATCCCTTGATATTCAATGTTTTTAGTTTTTAAAGTTAAGGACTTTAATTTGTCAAAGGTTACGTTTGCTTTTTGATTAATTGGAGTTTGATGGCTAATAAACCAATAGAAAATTACCCGCAACTACTGTGTAACGAATCTCAATAAGTATGCTTACCGCAATAACATGCGTAAATACAAATGTTGGACAAACAACAAGAAAAACCTTCGTCTATCCTTCCGAAATGAGGGGGAAAAGCGAAGATTTGTTTCGTGTATATACTAGTTATGCCTTATTATAAAAAACAGACACTAAAACACATATGCCAATACTGAATGACATAATAGATTGGGTAGTAAACAAGCCTTTATTTTGGCAAGTAGCTGTTGACCGATTAATTAGAAATAATGAACTTACTGAAACCGATATTTCTGAATTAAAGGAAATTTGTAAGGTTGATTTTGGACTTTCTCATTTTGAGTTTGATGCCGTTGACTTTGATGATTTAAGAGATTTTGCTGACAATTCTACAAATGCTGACAATATCATACTATCCAAAATCACTAACATAGATAATATAAATGCTTTATCTAAGTCAAGTGAATTAGAATTGGCCCCAAGTGGACTAACTATTGTTTATGGAGATAATGGTTCAGGAAAATCTAGTTATGTAAGTATTTTAAAGCATTCTTGCAACACGAGAGGACTCAAACCTAAAATAAACTCCAATTTATATGACCCAACTAGTTCCGGAAATGATAAAAAAGCAAATATAGAATATACTTCTGATGGAATAAATTTCTCAACTGTTAATCTTATCAATGAAGCAGTAAGTGAAAACACTTTAAAAAAAATTGATGTATTCGACACATTTAGTGCAAATCATTATATAGAGGGTGAAGATGAAATAGCTTTTATACCTCAAGGTCTCTCTATTGTGGAGAAATTGGCAGAAGCTGTAAAAAATGTTGAAACACAATTAACCCAAGAGCTTTCCAATCCATCAATGCAAAAGTTTGACTACGAACTTTTACAAGTTCCAGAAGAAACAACTGCAAAATTATTTCTTGATAACCTAAATGCAAACTCAACTTTGGATGAATTAAGAGCTGAATCAAAATGGAATGCTACAAAAAACGAAAGAATTGAAACTCTTGTTAAGGATGTAGAAAAATTAAAAGCAACAGACCCGAAGACAAGCTTAAAATCTAATGAGGAGAAAATCAAGCGATTTGAAATTTTGAGAAATAAATATCAAAATTTAGAGAACAATTTAACAGGTCAATCCCTTAACAATCTAACACAGATTTTAAATGATTTTTGTATCGCTAAAAAGGCATTAGAGGAATCCTCAAATACAGCATTTTCAGATTTACCAATACAAGGTGTTGGAAATAATGCTTGGAAAATTTTATGGGAAAGTGCAAGGAAATTTTATAACGAAAGCACTCAAACAGAAAATTTTCCAAATGTGTCAGATAATAGTAGTTGTCCTCTTTGTCTTCAAGACTTGGAAGTCCAAGCACGAGAAAGGTTCACAAAATTTGAAAATTTTGTAAAAAATGACATTCAAAAAACATTTGACGAAGCTAAAGAAAAGTATGATTTAGCAATTGAAAGTTTGAACAAACTTGATTTTGAATTTGAAGAACAAGCCCCTATTTCTCTTGAATTAAATGAAATAATTGAAAATTATTCGGAAAAGCAAGTAGATTATTTAACCTTACTTTCACAGCAAAAGGAGTATATAGTGGGATTATTTAATTCAATGAAAACCATTGAAAACATTAATACCATTGAGGTTGACAGCACGCCAAATACTTTAATTCAAGACTTAATTAACTCCTTATCTGAAGTAAATGAAAAATTGAAAGTTAAATCTATTCACGAAGATTTAAAGCCTTTATTGAAAGAACTTAATCAATTAAAAGGTGAAAAGAAAATTTACAAGTATAAACCAAAATTAGGTCGAGAAATTTATCGACAAAAAAAGGTTGCCTTGCTTAATCAATGTATAAGTAAATGTAATACCCGAACAATTACCACATTAAGCAATGAGCTAACAACACGCTATGTAAATCAGAATCTTAAGCAAAACTTTAAAGAGGAATTAAGTAAACTCGGTTTTAAAAACATCAAAATAGAAACTGAAACAAAAGGACAAAGAGGAAAACAGTATCACTATTTAAGACTTGATGAAAACAACTCAAATAATGTTGCTTTAAAAGACATTTTAAGCGAGGGAGAACATAGATGTATCTCTTTAGCTACCTTCTTTTCTGAGTTATCCATTTCAGAACATAAAAGTGCAATCATTTTTGATGACCCTGTTTCTTCGCTTGACCACAAATGGCGAAATAAAATATCAAAAAGAATTACAGAAGAAGCTCTTGAAAGACAAGTGATTGTTTTTACTCACGATATTACTTTTCTTTTAATGATTCAAGAACACTCGGAGAGTTTAAACTGTGCTTTAGACATAAAAAGTCTTACAAGGAAAAAGAAGGAAACAGGATTAATAGCTAGTAACCCACCTTGGGACGCTTTACCTGTTGGAAAACGTATTGGTCTATTGAAAAGTGCATATCAACAACTAGAGAAAATTGAAAGAACAGAAACTGAAGAAATATATAAAGAGCGGGCTAAAGTTTTATACGGTAAACTTCGAGAAACTTGGGAACGATTTGTAGAGGAAGTCTTTTTAAATGGGGCAATTCAACGATTTGGTAGAGCAATTCAAACCCAAAGGTTATCAAAAATTATCGACTTAACAGAAGATGATTACAAATTGGTCGATGCCAATATGAGTAAATGCTCAACTTACTTTACTGGACACGATACAGCAGGAACTTTAATTGAAGAAATGCCTGACTCTGATGAATTTCTTGCTGACCTGAAAATTTTAGAAGATTATATAAAGGAAATTAGAGTAAGAAGAAAATAACAAGGCATAACAGCACCTACCCTAAAGTGGCGGTTCAGTGGTTAAATCAAGCTTTGTGCTTCTATCAAAGTTTGTGCTTGGTTGACAGTGAAGTGCTCCGAAACCTCTACCTTCGAATAGCTTTACAACTTTGTCTGTATTGTTAAAAAAGACAGTAAAGAAAATTATAATGCGACAATTATTACATAAATTAATTGATTGGATATTTAGATATAGTCCACAAATATCAAGCATAACTATAATTCTTCTGTCTGTTATTGACATATCGAATATTAACGATTGGATAGCGTCATTTTGGGGATTAACTAATGTTCCGTTAGGTAAAATTATTTACTATTCAGCAGTAATTGGAGCTGTTGTATTTGGAGCAATTGGGCTTAGTAATTCTAAAAATATTACTAATTTAGAAAAAGACAATTTTGAGAAAGGAAACAAAATCATTGATTTGGAATCAGCTTTAAATGACTCGATCAAAGAGATGAATGAACTATTTAATTCCTACTTGACTCTAATGGTAAAGAATTTAAATTTTGGGCATTCTGAACGAATTAGTGTTTACAAGGTTTTTGAAGATAAATTTGTCTTAATTGGCAGGGCAAGTGATAATCCAAATTTAAAGAAAATTGGACGTAGTAGTTATCCTATTGATGAAGGATTTATCGGTAAGGGATGGGCAGAAGGAGAATATTTTATAGATAATCTTCCAGATCCTAGCTTTAGAAATGGCGATAGTTACTTTAATCAAGTTAACTCAGTTTGTAAAATTAAAAGACAAGTAGTTGATGAAATCAGAATGAAATCAAGGACTTATTTTATTTATAGAATCAAAGGCTATGACAACCAACCAAAAGCAGTTCTAGTAATTGAAAGCTTAAATCAGAATGGATTCGAAAAAGCAGAAGTGATCAACAAATTGGGAGGAGTAAAACAACCCCTAGTTATGTTCATTGAAAAAAATAATGGAATAAAGTTGCAACCGACCAATGCACTAGGATTATGAAAGAATTATTAAATCTCATAATTTACATTTTTAGAATGTATCCAAAGGTTGAAGAATTATCTAAACCAAGATTAGTTAAAATTATCTATCTTATTGATTGGAAGCACACCATAGATAATAAAAAACAAGCGACACCAATTATATGGTATTATAATCACTACGGGCCTTATGTTGATACTATTATTGAACTTATAAAACAAAACAAAGGTATTTTTAGTGTGAAATCAACCACCAATGCATACGGAGGTGTTTCTGATAAAATTAAATTAATAGCCACTAATGATTTTCCAATTGAAATTACCGTAAAAAATGCGGCCGATTTTATTATACAAAATACATCAGATAAAAATTGGACTGATTTTATTAATTTAGTTTACTCAACATATCCGATAAAAAATAATTCAAAATATACTTTCTTGAATTTGATTGAAGATGCGAAGAAATTCAAACAATATCGCCAACAGGAACTAAACGCAAGTGGAGGTTAAGGGTTTGTATAAAATGAATTTTTAATTCAAGTTTTTCTTTCACGAAATTTAGTGCTGAAAATAACACCTTCGAAAAGCTCCAGGCTTTTAGCTACAATAGTAATAAATTCGATAATCAATTAAATAAATATAATGAAAGTAATTTTAATTTTAGCACTATGCCTAGTTGTTATACTATGGTTGACTGGGAAAAAGAAACTTCAACAAATTATTACTGACTTAACAACCAAACTTGAAACCTCAGAGAAAAATTATAAAGAATTACAAAACGAACATACTTCACTGACTGACAAATATTCCAAACTTGCAAAGTATGAAGGACTACTAGATGTTGAAGAAAAAGCAAATGAAATACTATCAATTGCGGACAAAACAGCAAATGAGTTGACTAGTAAAGCCCAAGAAGAACTTAATAAGGCTATTGAAGACGCAAATTTCAAAAGACAGAACGCAAGTGAAGAAGTTGAAAAGTTAAAAAGACAATCAGAATTACTTTTCTCTACCGCAAAATCTGAAGCAGGTAAAATAATTGAAGAAGCCAATAGGAAAGCTGAAGAAGTTGCTGGAGAAGCTATTAAAGCCTTAAATAACCAAAGGGAACTTGAAAAGACTGCAAAAGCTATGAAAAATATTGTTGAAGGCTATGGAGACAAATATCTCATTCCTACATTTAGCCTTTTAGATGACTTGGCAGATGAGTTTGGACATACTGAGGCTGGAATCAAGCTTAAAGATTCAAGAGAATATACACGTAAACTCATTAAAGAAAATAAAGCTGCAAA
>CAZNND010000046.1:0-36061 GCA_964574365.1 uncultured Limnohabitans sp. | reverse complement strand
CTTTTTAAGACTTGTGGGTTATAACCATTAAGGTCATTGAGAAAATTAAGAATTAAGACTTAGTCTTTTTTGGAGAAATCCCACTATAATTCGATTTAACATTAGAGTAGCTCTTAATTTTCTCGTGGTTTACTATATGAAACTGGTTTGTTTTTTCAGTCGGACGGAAAAATGGTAAGTTTTAAAAGCGATTTCCCTGGAATTTTGCCAAGTGGTTTGGAAAGGGAGGGAATAATAATTTTCTTTGCACTCCAAATCGAGAAAGAGTACCATCAACAACCAAACAGAGAGGTGTCCGAGTGGTTGAAGGAGCACGCCTGGAAAGTGTGTATACTCCAAAAGGGTATCGAGGGTTCGAATCCCTTCCTCTCTGCATAGTATAACCCTAACTAGCTGAAAAACAGAAAGTTAGGGTTTTTTATTTCTAATCAGTAGCGAAATAAAGTAGTGTTTTTCGAGTGGAACGAGGAAAACACCCCTTGCACCTTAAAGATGTTGAAGTTACTTGCACTCATTTTTTATAGCCACAAAATCTCCGCTTGTACCGAGCCTCCTCTTCCTTCCTGATCCTACTTAGTTAGGTTGAAATTAAGAAAAGGCATAGCGGGTATTTAGGCAATAATTTCATGTTTTCCCACAGTCCTGTTCTCCGAAAGAGGATTCAACTGGATAAAAATCACAGTACTATTCTGTTGAAGGAGGATTCAAACAGATTTTTTCAATTCAGATCTGTCAAGGCATGGGCAGCAAAAATTCTGTAAAGATCTGTGTAAATCAAATCTGTAAAAACCCACCTTCGGCGGGCTAGGGAAATCGTTTTTAAAACTCGCTATTTTTTCTTCCTATTAAATAAAAAATCAGGTTCAAATAGTTTAATCATAAAGAAAATTAAGAGACATCAAGAGATGCATTTAAAGCTTATCTATGTGGAATGCAATAGAAGGACTAGCCGTAATTCTTAATTTTCTCAACTATATCAATGCTTTAAATCCACAAGTCTTAAAATGAAGACGCTCGATCCCTTCGTTGAATGATTTAACCAACCAAATTTTTAAACCGATTTACCTGAATGTAAAAGCCATCTATTTTAAGTTTGATCACTTGTTTTTGGCTTAAAATTAAAATAGAATTAACATGGATTACCTTTCTTTTCTTTTAAAATTGCATCAAATAATTTAAAGTATAGGTTAATTAATTTTTAAAAAAATTATAAGATCGTCCTTTTGATCTGATCGGATAGTTTTTTAGCTGAGAATGCTTAATCAAACAGAGTTTTAGAAAACAGTCGGAATCTTATATGATGATTCAATCTATGAAATATTAAATTTTTGCTTACTATTTACCTTCTTTTTTAAAATTATCATCGAAGTAAGTTCATGATATCTTCATCTTCAAATCCGCTCTTTCGAAGTTTACCGATTTAAGTTTGTGAATCAAACATTCATCAAACCTTTCACTTATGGGAAATTTTACGCTTAAGCAATCACGTGCAATTCTTCGATTTTGTGCGTATTGCAGTACTTTCTTTTTTTTCTTGGGGGTATTAGCGGTACAGGCTAAAGCCATTCCAGTAACCTCAGAATTAAAGATCATGGAACTTGTTTCAGGAACAGTGTTAGATGAAACAGGTTCTCCATTGCCGGGTGCGGCGATTTTGGTAAAAGGTACCACACAGGGAACGATCACAAATCTCGACGGGAAATTTTCGATTGATGTCGCTCCCAACGCTGTTTTGGTGATTTCCTACTTAGGATATCTCTCAAAAGAAATTTCAATAAACGGACAATCTTCTTTGGTTATCCAAATGCAACCAGATGCCAAGCAGTTGGAAGAGCTGGTAGTGGTAGGATATGGTACCCAAAAACGCTCTGACATTACTGGGTCGATCGGGTCGGTAAAAAGTGAAGACTTCAACAGAGGAATGATTTCTAATCCTGTTGACCTTTTGCAAGGTAAAGTTGCCGGAGTGAATATTACCTCCAACAGCGGAGAGCCTGGGGCAAACCAAAATGTGATTATTCGTGGTATTGGTAGTTTACGTTCCGGTACTCAGCCACTGTATGTGCTCGATGGATTTTTATTGGATAATGCCAGCACTGGAGTTGCAACCAATCCGCTAAGCTTTTTGAATCCAAACGACATTGAGTCTATTGATGTGTTGAAAGATGCAAGTGCAACAGCCTTGTATGGTTCCAGAGCCTCAAACGGGGTGATTGTAATTACTACCAAAAAAGGAAAATCTGGCGCTTCTCAAGTTAATGTATCTGCTTCTACTGCATGGTCCTCCATGCCAAAACAAATAGATGTATTAAGTGCAGAAGAATTTCGGAAACAGGTAGTTTCAGTTGGTGGTAAGTTGGAGGATTTCGGAGCAAACACAAATTGGCAGGAAGAATTGACTCAGGTAGGCCTTTCTCAAGATTATAGTTTATCCTTGAGCGGAGCAAATAGTGAGAAGTTTTCTTATTTCGGATCAGTAGGCTACCAGGATCAAGAGGGTATTTTGAAGAACAGTGACCTCCAGCGTTTCTCAGGTAAACTCAATATGAATCAAAAAGCCTTTGAAGGCAGACTTATAATAGAATATAGCCTGACTGCCTCTTTCACTGAAAACTTACGACCTGCCATAGGAAGTATCGCCAGCGAAATGTTGAGTCTAAATCCTACGATTCCTGCATTGACCAATGGCAAACCTACGCCACTTATTACCAATGCGCTGAATCCAATTAAGCGAAATGAGCTTTTTAGTGATGACGCAAGAAACAGCAGAATCCTTGGTACTATTTCCCCTTCTTTCGAAATTTTTGATGGCCTTACCTATAAATTGAATGCTGGAGTTGACTTTTCCAACACAGATAGATTCGTACAGTACAAGCCGTTTAGGGAAGTGGTCAACGAGTCCAATGTCGCTGACGGAACACTTGATGAACTCATTTCTAATAATAAAAATAGTTTAGTTGAAAATACCTTGACTTACAATTGGAATAATTATAAGCATAATGTGACTGTGTTGGCTGGACATTCCTATCAGTCTTTTTTGGACGAATTTAGAGGAACTTCATCCCGAGGGTTTGCTGAAAATGGGATCGAGCCAAGATATCAGAGTCAGAATAGCACAGCTCAATTTCCAACTACAAAAAGTGCATCTGCAGTAAGGGATGAATTACAATCGTTCTTTGGTCGATTGAATTATGTATACAACGAGAAGTATTTGGTTACGGCTACGTTCCGTGCAGATGGTTCATCAAAGTTTGGTGAAAACAATAAATACGGTTACTTCCCTTCATTTGCTTTGGGGTGGAATTTGAGCAAGGAACAGTTTATGGCTAATTCTTTTTTCAACAACTTGAAGATTAGAACCAGCTGGGGTCAAACAGGTAACCAAGAGATACCTTCTAAGATCACGAAAGCCAGCTTTTCAGAAGTTCGTCTGGCTAATGGTGCTGGAAGTCTTAACACCTACCCCATCGATACTCAAGGAAATACGCTGTCGAGTTACCCTTACGGTATTGTATTTACTCGATTAGCAAATCCGAATTTGCAGTGGGAGGTTTCTACACAATTTGATGCAGGTATCGACTTTGCGTTTTTTGACTACCAAATCACAGGTACTTTAGATTACTTCAATAAAGTCTCTTCTAATATCCTTTTGGAGGTCGTTCCACCTGACCCAATTCAGCCAACCTCTACCTTCTGGGATAATATTGAGAATATGAAGATCTACAATAGCGGGATTGAACTTGCTTTGAATTACAGCAGTAAGCCAAAGAATGCATTTTCTTATGAGATTGGAGGTAATGTTACCTTTATTAAAAATGAAGTAAAGGACTCCCCCTACGCAGTGTTGACTACTGGAGCAGCACAAGGTGCAGGACAGACGGGAGCAACAATCAACGGCTATGTTAATAATGAGCCAATTGGTGCATTTTACATGCTTAAGTTTGATGGTATCGGTGAAAATGGGCTGAACAAATTTGTAGATGTCAATGGTGATGGTAAAATCCTGGACAACGACAGAACAGTGGTAGGCAGTGCGATTCCCAATCTTATTTATGGGGTTAACGCCAACATGAGCTATTTGAATTTCGACTTTGGATTGAATTTTAACGGAGCTGCAGGAAATGATATCTACAACCACACCAATATGTCTCTATTTACAAAATCTCAACTTTCGAGATCCAATAATACGACCGATTTTGCTGTGCAATTTCCTAATGAATCTATTAATAATTCCAATACAGTTTCCACCAGGTATTTAGAGAATGGGTCATTCTTTAGGTTAAACAACGCAACATTAGGATACAATTTGAAACCCAGTCAAACTGGATTGAGCGATTCCTTTCAAAACATCCGCATTTCTGTAACGGGTCAAAACCTATTTGTGATCACTGACTACACCGGATATGATCCGGAAGTCAACACAGGGTCAACTACTGGAGGTGTGCAGACATTCGGCATTGACAGATTTACTTATCCTAGAGCTAGGACTTTTATGGTTAATCTGAATCTCACCTTCTGATCAAAGTTTAGATACCTATCGATTTTCAAAAAAAATATTAAGAAAATGAAAAATTTTAATCTTACTAAAGTAATTGCTACAGCTTTGTTTTTAGTCACTTTCTTTAGCTGTACAACCTTGGATGAGGAAGTTCTTGATGAATCTCTGACCGGCACAGGACAAGCTGAGATTGTGAGTGGCTCCATCGCTCCTGTATATGGAATCATGCGCCAAGTGTGGTTGCATACTACCAATTTTGGACTTCAAGAAGTCGCTTCTGATGAGGGTATTCTTCCTTACAGAGGAGGAACGGATTGGTTTGATGGTGGTAAATTTATTTCAGTGCATCAGCACCTAATGACACCAGGCAATAGCCTGGTAGGTGATACGTGGACAGCTATTACCCTCGGTGTCTCAAGGGCAGTGGCTGCTAATGAGCAGTTGAGTTTAGAAGTGAAAAATGGTAATTCAAAGGCCCAAAATCCTCTATATGAAATGGTAGCCGTAAAAGCATACCTAAATATGCTGGCATTGGACAACTGGGGATTGGTATTCAAAAAAGAAAAATCATCTCAACAAACTGAAATCCTAAGAGGTAAAGAAGCGGTTGATTATGTTTTATCCGAATTATTATCCGTTGTAGATTTAATTAGTAATACAAGCGGGCCGGGAAGAATGAACAAGCATGCGGTAGAGGCATTATTAGCTAGACTATACCTTAATGCTGCCGTTTATCGTGATCCGTATGGAACCCCAGCTTTCAGTCCGCAGGAAATGGATAAGGTGATCGAGTACACAAATAGAGTAATTAATGCCGGATTTGTCTTGTCTCCTGAGTATTTTGATGTGTTCAATGATAATAACAACACCAACAAAGAAGTCATATTCTCATTGGATCAAAGAGGTGTGCTTCAAACTGAACATAGCAGATGGCAATATTGGTCTATTTCTGGTGATCAAGTACCAAGACCAGAATGGCCCAATACCCGAGGAACGGATGCGGTAGCTGCAACTCCGGACTTTATTAAAACTTGGGCAGATGCTTATGGATCAGCAGATGCAGCAATCGCTGATGCTCGATTCTTTCAACGAAACACATTAGTTCCTGAAAATTTGCAAGATCTTACAGGAATAACCCCAAATAATGATTCAAATCATTACTACTGTGTTGATGCTAAAGAATTTGAGATAGATCGTGGGATTCTTCGGGGTGTGATTTGGGGTCCAAGAAAAGATGCAAGTGGTACTATTTTAAAATGCCCTGATGGTAAAATTAGAGTTTACCCCGTAATTAATAGGAGAAGTTCTGGTGCGAATATCCGCTATGTAAATCATAACCTCGAAGTAAATTTTACAAGTGAGGGAAGTCTTCATAATACAGGTCATAGATTTTCTAAGTATCAGTTTAGCCGTACCTCTCCAGATTGCTGTAGCTTCAGTAGTGTTGATATTGTCTTAATCAGATTAGGCGAGGTCTATTTGATGAGAGCTGAGGCTAAGCTAAGAAAAGGTGATACTGCGGGGGCACTCGCTGATATCAATACATTAAGAACTTCAAGAACTGCTCGACCTGCTCAAAGGCCAGCGCCCTTAACTTCAATTGATTTGAATACCCTTTACAGAGAATCAGGTTTTGAATTATACTGGGAAGGTTTGAGAAGAACCTACCAAATCAGATTTGGTAAGTATGAAGATACTTGGACAGAGAAGACTGATCGTGATGTCAATAAGCGTCTTTTTCCAATTCCTCAGCGAGCTATTGATGGTGCATCAAACATCAAAGGGTTTCTTGTTCAAAATCCGGGTTATTAATCTTTGGATTTAAAAAAAAATAAAACCGATCGGCTTGGGGTTGATCGGTTTTTTTGTTTTGGGGGAGGGGATTTCAAAAGATAAAAGACTTACTGATCTTCCTTTCGAATACTCATCTGATCAAGATCAATCACAAAATCAACCGATGGCTGCCCGTTCATCAGTTGGAAAAAGATGGACAAAAACCGCACAAACTGTCCTTGAATTGTGGATTCATCCTGATTATTGATTTTCTTTTTTGCAAAAGCCAAATAAAAATCAATCCGTTCCTTTGGGATTAGGGAGCTCCCCAAATCTCCACCGTTTTTGATCAGGTAAAAATCTTCCATCAAAAACCCAGGGTTCCAATCTACCAAACTGTTCCTTGTTGGATGAGTCAAAATGGCTGAGAGGAAATCTAATCCTTTGGGTTCCTCTAGTTCTGACCAGGTCTTGAGTTCAACAAAGCTGATTTGATTGACCAATTTCCCCAAACTATCGGGCCAGTCTGAGCGGATAAATCTCCGCCTGATCAATTCCCTAAGATGTGTTCGATTGAATTCCAAAAAATCGGCAGCATTCAGGATTTCTTGGTTCCAGATTCTTTCCGGCCCATGTTCGGTCAGCCAGCGGTATTCCATCCGGTAAAGATCAAAGAACTCATCCATTCGCGCTACTTCCTCCAAAAGCTCCGTTTGAATATGGAGTTGGCCAGGTTTTTTTTGCTCCAAAATTTTATAGGCCGGAGGGAAGGCCGCTAAGGAAGGAACTTGGATGTTGATGAGCGAAGTCCCCTCATCGCCTTTGTAAACACCTGTATTGTTTTGATGCATGTGTCCCGCCACGTGGAGGCGTATTCCTGCTTTTAGGTATTGCTCACTTACAGCTTTGTCCGGCACTCGGCTGAGTTGGAATTTTTCCTTTCCAAACAGCTGTTTCATGGATTCGGAGGCGCCGTTGTGAAAGTCCACCAAAGGATAATGGCTGAAAGAAATCAGGGTTTTGTTTCTTTTTTCAGCTTCCTGAGCAATGGTTTTGATCCAGTCGAGTTGGTGAGTTTTGACCTTGGAGGCTAAATTAAATCCCATGGAGGATCCGGACCAATCGTCCCTTTCCGGTGTAGTGGTATTTTCTCCGGGGGAATATACGTTTCCGTCTATAGCCAAAAGCCAAATGCCTTCAACGGGTTCAACGAGGTAGCTGGCATCGGGTATTTGAAGCGAGGTGCCGGGAAGGGTAAAGGTCCTTTTCGAGATCGCTGAGCCGGAATGGGCTTTTTCCCAAGAATACCCTTCGTAGTCAAATTCTTCAAATGGATGCGTCCAAAAGAGATCCTGCGCTGATGGCGAAAAGCCAAATTCCGCTAGTTCTTGACAGATTTCGTAGTAGCCCCAGGCGTTCATTTGATCGGAAATTGCAGGTTGAAGCGTGGGAAAAATATCCTTACTTCCTGCCAGGGGCTGATTTTCTCCGGTTTTTCCCAAGAAGTCTGTCTTTCCTTCCGTACTTCCAAATGGACTGAGGGGATCGTGATTTCCGGTGGTGATGAAAAAACGCACCCCTTGGAGTTTGGCATATTTTTGAAGAATTTTCTTAAGTGCCAGGACATTCATTGGCTGTCCATCGTCCGTAAAGTCACCGGGGAGTACGACCAGTTTTATTTCCCTTTGAGTCAAGTCTTCCAATGCCTGTAGCAGAGCAAAGTAATTTTCATTGAAGAGTCGGGTAGAGTTCAGCTGACTACCCATCGTGCGAATAGTTGCTAATCTTCCATTTTTCGGATTGATCACTCCATCAAATTCCTTAGAATTGAGTTTTGCGTAAACGTCTTGTAGATGAATGTCTGCAAGAAACGCTATCTGAGTGGATTTTTGGGCAAGACTTGTTTTTACTGTAAAACCCAATTGTAGCGCTGTGCCAATTACAAGTGATAGGATTCGGGTTGAATTCAAGAATTAAGGGTGCTTGGTGTTCAAAATAGGGTTGGTTCGCTCAAATTTATTTCCATCAAACGAGACTCGATAGGAGGATTCAAACAGGGTGGAAGGAAGGTAATAGTCCGTGGAAATGACCTGTGCACCTGAAGCTTTCGCCTTTTCAAATTTAGTGTAATCTCCCGTTCGGGCTTCTTTTGTATCCGAATCTGCCCGAGTCCGGATGATGTAGCCTTTTCTTACCAAATCCTGAATGTATGCTTCGTTGCTGACGGGATCATTGATAATTCTGAATCCTGCCTCCGGATTTCCCTCTTTAAGGTTGACGAAAAGCGATGCACTCTTAAGCCCGGGCTTGGCTGAGAGGTAGCGCCGGATTTTTTCTTCGCTTTCATCGAGTACAAAAAGAAATCTACCCTTTGATTCTTCTCGAGTTGGCCAGTTTCCAGCTAAAACAGCCATTTCCAGGGATTCAAAATCCCCTCGTACTTGATCTGGCGTTATTAATTTATCCCAGCCAAGATAAGTTCTAACTTCTAAGTCAATGCTATCTAGAGCGTTGGCTGTGAAAGAAAGTGGACTGGCCGTCATAGGTACCAGAGCATCTTTGGCATTGATGAGGATAAAAACGGGATGGTGGTCAGGGTTTTGATTACTCCATGTTTTGAGCTCTAAAAGTGCATTCCTGAATAGAAGATGGTGCGAAAGTACGTCAAGGTCTTGAACGTGGAAAAGTTTGAGACCGGGTTCCTGAAGCTCCTTTTTTGGATCAAAAATGGTTCCTTCGGGCAACATGGAAAGAGCTTTTGGATTTGCATACTTACCTCCCATAGGATCATGGAATACATCAAGCTCAAGGTTCCGCAGTCCCAGATCCAATTGCTCGCTCAATGGAAGGTGTTGATACTCCAAGCTGGCAGCGGCGGTGGGATTTATCTTTTTTAGGTATTCTAAAACTTGTGGAGGCATACCACTTTTGTAACTGTTGTGGCTACCGATGATTTGAGTGTTATTTAATTTCTGGGCTTGGGAGTAAAAGGTTGACTGAAACCCAAGAAATATAAAAACTAGGAGCCTAATTAGATTTTTCATTTTAACGAGATTGGAAGCGTATCTCCAAAGATGTGAATTAGGAACCTTGTAAATACTATGGGATTTTAAAATTTGTGTTACCGTTTTTGCTAAAAAAGGTCTGGTCGTTATACTAGTGTTAAATCTTCGGTTTTTCTGACTCTCTTTGGGTTATCCATGTGCAAATCCTGTATTTTCGATAATGAGAAAATCATTAGCCCTTTTTATAGCCTATTTGTTCCTCAGCTTTATTTCCCAAGCCCAGGAATCCCGTCCCTTTTTACTTCACTCCCACAACGACTACCTTCAAAAGGTTCCCTTTTGGGATGCCTACAGTGCAGGATGTGCCTCGATTGAAGTGGATGTCATTTTGCAAAATGGGCAATTGATGGCTGCGCATGAAAAAGAATCCATTTTACCAAGTCGAACGCTAACAAGTCTCTACCTGAAACCGATTCAGCAGGCGATTGAACTGGGGATGATTGAGGAGTTTAATTTTCATTTGTTAGTGGATTTCAAAACTGAGGCTTACGCCACGATGGATGTTTTGGTCAAGCAGGTAGCACCTTTTTCTTCTTTTATGTATTCTGAAACTAATCCTAAGGGGCTAAAACTTATTATTTCTGGTAATAGGCCCAAGCCGGAGGATTACATGAACTATCCTTCCTGGGCTTTTTTTGACTACCAAAGCCTACAATTGACCCCAGAGTTGCCCTGGGAAAAAATCGGCATGGTAAGCCTGAGTTTTTCGAGATTTTCGATTTGGAACGGCAAAGGAAGGATGGTTGAAGCACAGCGCCAGAAGCTTGTTTCTTTTATCGATTTGGTTCATTCCTTTGACAAGCCAGTCCGATTTTGGGCTTCTCCCGACAGCAAATCAGCTTGGAAGGCCTTCCATGAGTTAGGTGTCGATTACATCAATACGGATCAGCCCTTCGAAGCACAAAAATATTTAAGCTCATTGGCGAAAAATATTTTCAATTTGCCTAATACCCAAGCCATTTATCAGCCATCATTCCAGCACGACGGTGTAGCCGCGCCTGTGAGGAAAATAATCCTGATGGTCGGTGATGGCAATGGTCTGGCACAGATTTCGGCAGGACTTTTTGCAAATAGCAATCAATTATCCCTGACTCAACTTAAAAATATCGGTTTGATCAAAACCCAGGCAGCCGATGATTTTACCACCGATTCAGCCTCCGGGGCAACCGCCTATGCTACGGGAAGGAAGACGAATAACAGGGTTTTGGGAGTAGATCCATCGGGAATAATTTTGCAAAATCTCCCTGAAATACTAAGCAATCATGGGTTTAGAAGTGGAATTGTGACCACGGATGAACTTACGGGTGCTACACCTGCTGCATTTTATGCTCACTATCCGGAGCGTGATCATTCGGATAGTATTGCAGCTTACTTACCGAAGAGTAAGCTGGATTTGGTGTTTGGTGGTGGAAAAAGGATGTTTTCAAAATTTGCTGACAAATTGAACGAATCTGGCTTTGAGTTGGTAGAAGATATGGATGCGATTACTAAGAGTAAATCAGGCCGAATAGGATTTTTTGCTACCGAAGGTGGGCTTCCTTCAATGGAGCAGGGTAGGGGGGATTTTCTTTCTAAGGGGGCAGTTGTCGCCCTTGAATTTTTGAGTAGGGGGGATAAACCTGTTTTTTTGCTGGTGGAAAGTGGAAAAATCGATTCGGGAGGACACGAAAATAGTACTTCGACAATCGTAACGGAAGTATTGGATTTTGATGCCACAGTAGGGACGGTTTTAGCCTATGCTGATGCCAATCCGGGAACTTTGGTGATTATCACGGCGGATCATGAGACGGGAGGAGTTTCCATTCCGCAGGGTAATTTGGAGAATAATGAAGTGGAGTTAGCGTATCACAGCGATGATCATACCGGTATTTTGGTTCCTGTGTTTGCGTATGGCCCTCATTCAGATCTATTTAGGGGGGTGTATGACAATACGGCCATTTTCGAAAAAATTATTGAGTTGGTGAAGGTTTATTATCAGGAGAAATAATTTTTTCAGAATGCCATAGTAGCTAAAAAACTCCACAGGCAGCCAGGTCTAGGGCAGCAAAAATTCCTCAACTACAAAATTTCTCCGATTTAATACCTGATTCTTTGCTGTTTTGAGCATACGGTTACCCTAAAGATTCTCTATGTGGTTATGTATGATTGGACCCATTCAGGGTCGTTGTGCCTGTATCAAGTGACTTTTGCTATAAACATATGACCCATTCTGGGTCGGGTAAAATTTCAATTATTTGATTATTGCATCTGCAGTTCCAAATGGATTGTGGACTTAAAATTGATCCCGAGGGGATCACATGTTTATAGAAATAATCCGCCTTCATACTCATCGACCCTGAAAGGGTCGTACATTTCCTAAATTCCAATCTACCCATTCAATCGATGCTATAAAAATAAGGCCTTCCTGATACTTGTCCGCCGAAGGAGGATTTCCACAGATCTGTTTTTGTTGTTAAAAGAGTTGGTTTTTTTTACCTTTTTCCGGTAAAAGATTTACGTGAATCCGAGTCAAAAATCCGTGAAAATCCTCCGCTGGCGGACAAGTCTGTGGCAATTTTTTTCACTAATCAAGTTCGCCGATTAAATGCCTGAATCTTCCTTATTTATTTCTACATAATTTCCTCATTTTCATTAAATTGAAGATTATTTTTTCCATTGAATGAAATCTCTAAGCCCAAACGCGCTCAGAATCCTGGAGGACCGTTACTTTATCCAGGATAGTCATGGGAAGATCAGGGAAACTCCAGAAAAGCTTTTTGAACGGGTATCCAAATCAATTTCCATCGCCGAACTGAAATGGGGAGGCGAAAAAGACCGTGCTTTTTGGGAAAACTGCTTCTTTGACCTGATGAGCAATCTGGATTTCTTGCCAAACTCCACCACGCTTATGAATGCTGGAGTCGGTTCGGGACAGCTGAGTTCTTGCTTTGTGCTACCTATTCATGATAGTCTGAGCAGTATTTATGATACCCTCAAATTGGCCGCTTTGGTGCAGCAAAAAGGTGGGGGAACCGGATTTAATTTTTCTGAACTCCGGCCGAAAGGGGATCGGATCGGGACGCATGGCGGCACTTCCTCCGGCCCTGTCAGCTTCATTGAGCTTTATAATTTTTCCACCGGACATATCAAGCAAGGCGGAAAAAGGCTTGGGGCAAACATGGGTATCCTGAAAGTGGACCACCCCGATATTTTTGAATTTTTGCGCTTGGGGGCAACCGAAAATCCACTGCGCCATTTCAATTTGTCCGTCGGGATATCGGATAAGTTTATGGAGTGTCTGTATCAAAAGGGGAAATGGGCACTCATTCACCCTAGAACGAAGAAGCTGGTAATGGAGGTTGATGCTGCCAAACTTTGGGAAGCTTTGGTCTCAGCAGCCTGGAATTCCGGAAACCCTGGTCTGGTTTTCCTGGATACCATCAACCGATCCAATCCCGTACCTCAATCAGGTAAAATCCAGTCCACTAACCCCTGCGGTGAGGTACCGCTCTTGCCTTTTGAATCCTGCAATTTGGGTTCGATCAACCTTTCTAATTTTGTCAAATTTCAAAATGGTGTTCCCTCCCCAGATTGGCAAAGACTGGAACAGGTGATTCCTCAGGCGATCCGGTTTTTGGATGATGGGCTGGAAGTTAACCAGTTTCCCTTTTCCAAAATTAAAAACCCCACACTTTCCACACGGAAAATAGGTCTTGGCCTGATGGGTTGGGCGGATTTCCTGATCCAAATGGAAATTCCCTATGCCAGTGTGCAGGCAGTCATCCTGGCAAAGCACCTGATGGGCTTCATCCAGGAAAAAAGCGACCTGTCTTCCCGACAGCTTGCTATTGAAAGGGGCTGTTTCCCAGGATGGAAAAACAGTGTTTTTTACCCGTCCATACCTCGTCGGAATGCCACAGTTAACAGCATTGCACCAACTGGTACAATTTCGATGATAGCCAATACATCTTCTTCCATAGAACCTTTATTCGGGCTAGCTTTTGAGCGGAGGGAAGTCCTTGGTGGCCAAACTTTGGAAAGTATTAATCCCAAAGTGATCGATTTTCTTTCAAAAAAAGGATTGTTGTCCAAACCCCTGCTAAAGCATATTCTACAACATGGCTCATGTAGTAGTGTGCCAGATTTGGATGAAAAGACCAAAAATCTACTCCTTGTAGCCCATGAAATCAAACCCGAATGGCACCTCCAACATCAGGCTGCATTCCAAAGCTATACGGACAATGCCGTTTCCAAAACGATCAACCTTTCCGTTCAGACATCAATTTCGGAAGTTGATTGGATTTTCCGACAGGCTTGGGAAATGAGGTTGAAGGGTATCACGGTAATTAGGGAGGGCACCGGGCAGAGACAATTTTTGTACAAAGGTTTTGATCTATCCGAAAAGAGAAGCTTTCTTTGTTGACTGGGCTATTGTTTATGGTTGAAGTGCCCTTTTACAGTCGCAAGAAGCTGATTGGTAGTCATTTTGTCCGCATCCTGAACCTTGATTTTGGTGGCTGAAAATTTTTTGTCAGTACTGACCTGCTTGAGAAATTGATTTTTAATCACTCCCGGTCCCATTAGAAAAATCTCTTCTGTGCCGCTAACCTTTTTTTTCAGCTGATTGAAATACTTTTTCAGTTGGTTAGCGTGAATGTTGTTCTTCTTGTTTTCATTGTTGGTTATACTTCCCGGTCCTGTGCCAAACCGTGTCAGGTCACTCACTTCCCCAGGAAATCTGACTAAGCTTTCGAGGGGTGATTCTAGTTCTTCCAGAATCGTTGCCTGACCGTTGTCGCAGCCAACAAATATGGCATGGCTTTTATCCATCCAAAGGCCTATTTTTTTGTGTTCATGGTTTTCCATGGCGTTCGAAATTAAAAAGATAAAATTGTGGTAGTAAATAAGTGTGTAGGTTTATGAAGGTATTTGATTTCGCAAGCTGTGTTTTGGCTCCGCTTGCGTTGGAGCAATTCGCATAGATGGGTTTATATTCTTTTTGGTTACCCTTTGAAGGCTGTTTATACTTTTTGTTCAGTCAAGGAGGCAGATTGTGAGGCTTTTTTGATAAAAGCTAAGGTCTCTTCATCACTCAGGTTGGAAAATGACTCGTATCCCTGGGATACGGCATAAAAATCCTCTGGTGTTTCCAGAATCAAGGACTCATCCACCATGGATTCCAATAGATCAGCAGCCTCCTTGCCTGAGATGGGAACCGCAACAATCAGTTTTTTGGGATGCTGTTTTTGACAAAGCTTTACGGTGGCAAAGAGGGTCGCACCAGTCGCAATTCCATCGTCCACCACAATGATCGTTTGGTTTTTAAAAGAGGGCAGTGGTTGATTATTGCGTAGGAGCTCGATTCTTCGCCTAATTTCCCATTCTTCTTCTATTTTAATAGATTCAAGTTGCTCATCACTTACTTTGCTTTTTGCAAAAGGCGAAAGGTAGAGACTACCATCTTCAGCAATCGCGCCGAGGGCGAATTCAGGATTCATTGGGAAGCCCAACTTTCTGGAAATCACGGGTAAAAGCGGAGCTTCAAGCTCCTTCGCAACATAATAAGCGGTTTCGATTCCACCTCTTGGGATTCCAATGACCAAAGGATGGTCTTTTTTATATCGGATTAAAGCCCGGCCAAGCTGGACTCCGGCGTCTTTGCGATTCTTAAACATTGGGTTGGTTACTTGGGTAAAACGTGGAAAAAGTGGTTGTCTTATTTTTACTTACTACCTGAAGAAGCCAAGCCAAAGACACATCTCCTACCTCCCTCAGCTTTCCGGGTTCATCAAATAAATGGCCTGCATCTGCGATTAATTCGAAGGATTTTTTGGTTTTTAACTTCCTGAAAAACTCCCGGTTCCATCTCAGAACCTCCTGATCCTTCTCGCCTACAATCAACAAAACCGGACAAGTCACTTGGATTGCCAGGTGATCTGCCAGATCCACTCTCCCTCCCCGGCAAATTACTCCATGGATGAACTTTCCCTGCTCCACTGCTGCGGCAAGGGCCACTGCTGCGCCTGTGCTTCCACCGAAATAAATTAGCGGAAGCTTACCCAATTGGGGGTCTTTTTTTAGTGCTGCAGTAAGCCTTGCGAGCCTGTTTGTAAAATCTGGTAAATCAAAAAAATCGGATGCAGCCTCTTCTTTGGTGGTCAGATCAAAAAGAAAGGAAGCAAACTCATGCTCGTGGAAAAAGTCGGCCATAAACAAATTTCTCGTACTTCCCTTTCCGCTGCCGCTTCCATGTGCAAATAAAACCAAGGCTTTAGGGTGCTCTGGAAGAAAAACAGTGCCTTCCCAAGTTTGATTACCTCCCGAAATCTTCCAAGCCTTGATCATTCGCCTTTATTTTAAAAGCTTAATTTAATAAATAAAAAGAATTTTATAAAAATTAAATGTTAAAAAAATAAATAAAATGTAAAAAATCAAGTTATATCTCTTAGCTTATCATCAGATCAACTCATGTGATTTTTCAACAACCTAGAACTTCGAACTCAAGATTAAAGGACCAATTTTGCTGGAGGTCGAGCCTACCTCCAATCAATAGTTTTAAAAATAATCTCCTGATAGTTATCTCTTTCGTAAAGTACGCCTAACGAGGATGGACTTAATTTCACCAAATCGGAATAAGCGGTCCAGGATTGTTTTTTGGGATCGGCTGTTCGGTCGATCAGGATGGATTTTCCCCAAGTTTTTCCTTCGTCAAAGCTGATTTTCACGGTCAGGTTATTTCTGGACGCAGGATCTGAGGCGTTGGAGTGGGCCAAAATAGTCTTGCCATTTGCAGTGCCAATATCCAGGATCGAGGCCTGACATACTGGGTCCGGGAGCTGTGGCTCAAAATACTGCTCATCCCAGGTCTGTCCTCCATCTGAAGAATAGGCCAATATTCGCTGTCGGATTGTCCCCTCCTGATTTCGGGTGCTCATAATCATCCGGCTATTGCTCAAAGGGGCAGCGATGGATTCATTGGATCCGGGAATTTCTACGGACTCGGAGAGTTGGAAGCTTTTTCCATGGTCATCGCTGAAGAAGCCGTGCGCCTGATATTCCCGAAACTTATCCTGTGGATTGCCCACGGAGTGATTGGCAGCGACATAGATTCTTCCTGTGTATTTTCCTTCGGTAAATTGAAAGGCATGCCCAGGCGTATTAGCATAGTGCCGCCAGTCTGCTGGATTGTTGTAATTCGGATTAAATGCTGGATTGTTGGGTTTGTGGACTTGCAGGGTGATATTTTCCGGAATGGTCCAGGTTTTTCCCAGATCGTAGGATTTGATGACCCAGATTTCCCTGACTCCCCGGTTCATTCGGACATCGTATTCATGGTTATTTCCTGTGTTGTAAAACAGGAAAACCACACCCTGCGGGTTTTTAGGATCAAAAAGATCTACCACCGGTGCGGGATTACCTGCCTGGAGTGTATCGTAATCCACTAGAGTTTGGAGCATGGACCAGGATTTACCTTGGTTCTGGCTTCGTTTCATCACGAGATTGACATCCCCATAGTCATCGCTTCCATTCACTCTACCTTCTGCAAAAGCAAGGAGTTCTCCATTTGGCAAAGAAATGATGGCAGGAATCCTATAAATGGCATGCCCTTCTTGCCCGCCTTTGAATACAAGGCTAGATTCTTGGGCCTGTACAAGGATAGGTAATAAAAAAGCCATTAAAGCAGTTACGAATAGACGCATGGGTAAACTTTTTTGGAAGCTACAGGGAAAGAACAAAAAAGTCAATCAATTTTTATTACCATACTCCCCGTCATTTTAAAAATCCATTAGATCTGCTCTGAAAAGGAAGGCTTAGAATTAGAGAACAATGCTTCATTAGGGTGTTTTTTAAGGCTATTTTTCCTATAAAAAAAATTAATTAGAAAAAGTCTAAATAAAAATTGTTTGGTTTTGATCTGAACTCTATGTTTGTGTCGTTATTTATAATAAGTCTAGATAAATATTACAAGATGAAATCTCTATTCTTTGTTGTCTGTCTATTTTCCTTAGTGACCATCAACGGGTATGCACAGAAAAATACCCTCAAGGGAAAAATTTTAGATGAAAAACAGCAACCTGTTTCTGGCGCTTCCATTCTCCTGGAAGGCACAGTTCGGGGGGTTCAATCCGATATCAAAGGCAATTATGAGCTGAAAGATTTTCCAAAAGGAACCTATCGACTTAAAGTCAGTTTGGTAGGATTTGAGACTTTGGAACATGAGTTCACCATCGATGCAACAGAAACCAAAGTGGTTGACTTCAATCTGAAAGAACAATTTTTGGTCTTGGATGAGTTTAGCTTTTCTGCAAGCAGAGGGATTGTAGGTCATGGGCATTTGCCGGAAGTGGATGATTTCCGGATCAATGCCGGCAAAAAAAACGAGGTAATCCGAATTGCTGAACTTAACGCCAACCTTGCCATGAACAATAGCCGGCAGATTTTCGCAAAAACCCCGGGTATCAGCATTTGGGAAAATGACGGTTCCGGAATCCAACTTGGTGTTGCCAGTCGTGGACTTAGCCCCAATCGGTCCTGGGAATTCAACACGCGAATGAACGGCTATGATATCACGCCAGATCCCATGGGTTATCCCGAGGCGTATTTCACCCCTCCAATGGAAGTGGTCGAGCAAATCGAAATCATTCGGGGAGCATCTTCCTTGCAGTATGGGTCGCAGTTTGGTGGTTTGATGAACTTCGTCATTCGAAGACCTGACAAATCCACCCGATTCACCGCAGAAACCATCAATACGGTAGGAAGCAATGGGCTTTTCAGTTCCTTCAATTATATAGGAGGCACCGAGGGAAAGTGGAACTATGCCGCTTATTATCAAAAAAGGCTGGGAAATGGATGGCGGGAAAACAGCTATTTCAATACAGACCATGCCCACTTTGAGGTCAATTATTCCGCATCCAACAAATTGAAACTGGCTATGGAAATGACCTACATGAATACCGAAAGCCAACAGCCAGGCGGGTTGACAGACGCCCAGTTTGCAGCTGAATCCCGTCAGAGTTCACGGGCCAGAAACTGGTTCAGTACCCCTTGGTTTATCCCTGCTTTTTCTGCGGAATATTTGATTTCCCCTAAAACAAAATTAAGCTGGAAAGCTTTCGGAACATTTGCCGAACGGAACAGTGTGGGCTTCATGAGGCCTATCAATTTGGAGGATGACTTGGGCAACCGTCAGGTGGACCGTGATTTTTACACTACCTACGGTTCTGAACTCAGGCTGAGTTCGGCTTACCGACTGTTTGGAAAAGAACAAACCTTGGTATCAGGACTTCGCTACTTTAATGGACACATCGACCGAAAACAATTGGGGGTAGGTACCAGGGGCAGGAATATGGATTTTTCTGTTGCTGACGGTGATTACCGTAGAGATCTGGATTTCTCCAATATCAATCTGGCGGCTTTTGTAGAGAATGTTTTCCGCTTTTCAGACAAATTCTTGGTCACGGGCGGATTCCGAGTTGAAAATATCAGATCCGTCATGGAAGGTCAGTTCAATCTCGTCAACGGAAATCCCCAGCTGCTCGATCAAATTAGCAGAACGCGTTCTTTTGGTTTGTTTGGCGTAGGGGCTGAATACCACGTAACCAAGAATTCCGAGTTTTACGCCAATTTCTCCCAGGCTTACCGACCAGTCTTGATTTCAGACCTTACACCTCCGGCCACTACGGATGTGATTGACTCGAATCTCAAGGATTCCAGAGGGCATAACATTGATTTTGGATACCGTGGAAGATTGGCTTCTTACCTCCAGTTTGACTTGGGGTATTTTCACCTGAACTATGCCGACCGAATCGGTACCATCGCCCAGGCAAGGCCCGACGGGACTATTTACCAGTTTAGAACCAATTTGGGTAATTCTGTGAGCAAAGGCTTCGAAGGCTACATCGAGTTTGATCCTATAACAGCGTTTTTCAGCAGTTCCAATGTGGGCTATCTCCACCTGTTTACATCCCTTGCATTTATCGATGCCACGTATGGGGATTTTGAGGTGACTTCGGTATCCAATGGGCAAATTTCAAAAAGAAATCTAAAAGGCAATCAGGTGGAAAATGCACCTAGAAAAATCAATCGCTACGGTGCAACTTACAATTTGGGTAAATTTTCCATGACCTGGCAGATGAGCGATATCGGCAAAGCCTATTCGGACGCCTCCAACACTGAAGCTCCCAATACTGCTGCAACTGTCGGGCTTATTCCTGCTTACCGGGTTCAGGATCTTTCAGCAAGCTGGAATCTATGGAAACAGCACTCGATTAAAGCTGGGGTAAACAACCTTACCGAGGAGCGATACTTCACCCGACGTGCAGGTGGATACCCAGGCCCCGGAATCATGCCGGCCGATGGACGTACGTTTTACTTAACTATGGCTTTGAAGTTTTAAGATAAGCCAATAAACCCAGAAACCCCTTCCGGTTTAATTAAGCTAAGTGGAATTAAGGGTTTGACTCAATTTGTTTTTTCCTCCGGAAAATACCTTTTCAATACATACTCTGGCTGCCATTGATCAGGTTTTCTCTTTAAGGTATCTGGTAGATAAATTGAAGGTTTGATTGTTTTTGAAGTAAAAGAGATGGTGTCTTTGACTTGGGCTTGAGCGGTCTTAAGGAATGACTCCATCTCTTTTATTTTTTCTTGATTACGCTCACTATCAGCCAAATTCATCAATTCATCAGGGTCGCTTTTCAAATCGAAAAGTTGGGTGATGTCCCGTTCGGGGTACCTGATCAATTTCCAATTACCTTTTCGCACAGACCTTACCGTGTTTCGATAGGCATTGAACATCACCTCACGGACTTGTTCTTGGTCGCCATTGATGACCGGAACCAGGCTTTTACCATCCAGGTCCTCCCGTTTAGGAAGTCCTGCCAACTCTGCCAGGGTTGGATAGATGTCGTGGATATAGGCAAAAGCGTCAAAGCTTTTATCCTTAGGAATGCCAGGGCCCTGAATGATCAATGGCACTTTAATGCTGTGTTCATAGAGGGACTGCTTACCTAATAGACCATGACTGCCCGCTGCAAGCCCATTATCCGCTGCATAGACGATGATGGTGTTCTCAAATTTCCCTGTCTCTTTTAGTGCAGCTATGATTTTGGAGATTTGAGAGTCGAGATCCGTAATCATACTATAATAATCCGAAAGAATCATCTGAATCACCTCAGGCCTTCGAGGCCAGCCCGTTAGGTTTTCATCCCGGACAGTCAACTGGTCGAATTGGAATGGATGAAAGGGTAGGTAATTTTTAGGCAGAGGGATGCTTCCATCGGGATACATTCCAATCTTCTCGTTTTTTGGGGAGTAGGGGTCATGAGGAACCGTAAAAGCCACGTAACAGAAAAAGGGATTTGCAGCATCTTTTTGCGATCGAATGAAGTCAATTGCGCTTTCTGTGAAAATATCAGTGGAATAGCCTTTGATCTGGGGCTCTCCAAGTCTGCCCAGTGAATCATAATCCCGGACGGCTATAGCGTAATGATCAGCCATTCCTCCTAAAAAGACGGTTTTGGCCTGTTGAAAACTGGCTTCAAAGGCCTCCCGTTCGTTGTGCCATTTTCCGGTTCCAAAGGTGGTATATCCCGCTTTGGCAAAGTCCATGGTCATGGTTTCCAGACCTTTAAGCCGATCATAAACTTGGAAAAGTTGTTTCCCGCTGAACAGCATTGCCCGGCTAGCCATGCAAATGGCACCATGATGGCCTCCCATGACATAGGCATTGGTAAATCTGACGCCGTTTAATGCCAGTTGATCAATGGTTGGGGTTTTTAGGATGGAATTGCCTGAAATACCCAAGGCATCTGCGCGTTGATCATCGGCAAATAAAAAGAGGATGTTGGGGGCTACGAGTTCTTTTTTTTCAGCGCAGGCCCAAAAGACCAAAGTGAATAAAAGCAGCGAAATTCTAGTCATTGGTTTTGATTAAAGTGTTGGAATCCAATTCGATCATCCAAATTGCAGGGGCTAATTTTCTCTCAAGCTAGTCGAAATGGAATAAAAAACTTTCCTGTTGTAGCGGAATTCCTTTGTTAAGCGGGTGTTTTTTGTTTTTCGGTTATAATTATCCGCTTCTATACAAGTAAAAATGAATGGATTTTGGAAATTCCAGTTCCTTTTTTGCTGTTCTTTTGATTAAATCAACTTACCTGATTAAAACGTTTCTTCTAAAAATAAACTAGATAACTCCCTAAAGAATAGATTTTTGGGTCGCAAAAAGGCTAAAAAATTTTAATTTTTCTTTGTGCCTTATTCGTCTTTGCGAGAAAAATTATTCTCACAGGATCAGGTTAGATCTATAAGTCTCTATGCCATCTCTCGCAAAGGCGGCAATGCGCAAAGGAGGTTTCCTCCCTTTTCCTTAAAAATCTTCTCGAAGAGTTTGTTCAATTAATAATTCCTTTTCGAAAGAATGGGGAAATGGCTTCATGTAGATAGGCGGATATTCATATTAGCTATTAATAATTGAAAGTCTGCTAAAAAGTCCTTAGAAGTAATTTCTTCCCCACTTTTCATTTTTCCGCTCCTTTAAACATCAAATTTGGCTACTGGCATAATTCCGTATATTCATGTTATGGTTTTTTCAAAAATCCCGAAACAAAACTTCCTCCGAATGTCCCAAAATCCTTGGAACTGAGGCCTGAAGTTTGTTTTTTGCCAATTCATTTTATCCAGTTTCTTATGAACAAGCTCAAGATATTTTTATCATTGCTGCTGCTCGCCTCTTTTTTTGCCTGCAAAAATCAGGAAGAAGCAAAGCAGACACGCCCCAATATCATTTTTATCATGTCGGATGATCATGCCTATCAGGCCATTTCAGCCTACAGCAACCACCTCATTGAAACCCCCAACATCGATCGGATTGCAAAAATGGGCATGCTTTTCACCAATGCAACGGTGACCAATTCCATCTGTGCGCCAAGCCGGGCAACGATATTGACCGGAAAACACAGCCACCTAAACGGGAAAATTGATAATGACTTTCCTTTCGATACCACCAACGTGACCTTTCCTCAGATTTTCCAAGGAGCAGGTTACCAAACTGCCATGTTTGGAAAACTGCATTTTGGCAACAATCCCAAAGGTTTTGACCAATTCAAGATTTTGCCGGGGCAGGGAGCTTACTATAACCCCGATTTTATCACCAAAAATGAAGGCAATATCAAAGTGGAGGGATATGTTACAGACATCATCACTGATATGACACTGGATTGGCTTCAAAATGAACGAAAAGCCGATCAGCCTTTCCTATTGTTTTACCTTCATAAGGCCCCTCACCGGGAGTGGCTGCCTGCCGAACGTCATATTGCCGATTTCACTCAAAGGACTTTTCCCGAACCTGCGACACTTTTTGATGACTATTCCGGACGCGGAAGGGCAGCCAAAGAGGCAGAGATGAACTTGCTGAAGCACATGAACTGGGCTGGAGATTCCAAAATCTATCCGGAAGTCATGAACGAACTGGGAATTCCCGATGCTTCTGGTTGGGATAAGGGAGCCTTCGATCGGGAGGTGGGACGATTGAATCCTACGCAGCGTGCCAACTGGGATGCGGTGTATGGCCCGATTAATGAGTCCTTCAAAAAAGCTTTTCCAACCATGACCGAGAAGGAAAAGATGCAGTGGAGATACCAACGATACATGCAGGACTATCTGGGTACAGTAAAAGCAGTGGATGAAAATGTTGGCCGAGTTCTGGACTACCTGGAGCAAAATAAGTTGATGGAAAATACCATCATCGTTTATACCTCTGATCAGGGATTTTATCTTGGCGAACACGGTTGGTTTGACAAGCGATTTGTCTATGATGAGAGCTTTAAAACGCCGCTTTTGGTCGCTTGGCCTGGCAAGGTTCAGCCCGGTTCCAAAACCAATGAAATGGTGCAAAATCTGGATTTTGCTCAAACTTTTCTCGATGCGGCGGGAATCCCAGCGCCTTCTGACATGCAGGGGGAAAGTCTCGTTCCGCTGCTTACGGGAAATACGGAAAAATGGACACGGGACGCCGTCTATTATCATTACTATGAGTATCCTGCCGTACACATGGTCAAGCGGCATTATGCCATCGTTACCAAGGAGTACAAACTCACCCATTATTATTTTGATACCGATGAATGGGAATTGATTGACCGGATTAAGGATCCTCAGGAACTCAAAAATGTCTATGACGACCCTGCCTACGCCCAAATCAGGGAGGAACTCCACAAAAAGCTGGATGGACTTAGAGCCAAGTATGGGGATAGCAAGGAACTTTCACAGCAGTATTTGGATAAATATCTAGATAGATTAGAAAAAGCCAAGCAAGTTTTTGGAGCAAATAAGGAAGTCACCAAAAAGATTCTGGAAGACCGAAAAAAGGCGAATTGATTTATATGAATACACGGAATCTTGCCAGTAGCCAAATTTCATTTTGTTTGAGTTTAGGGGTATAAATCGATACATAAAAAGAGCATAAAGTGATCAGCCGGATGGAAAATTCAAAACACACCCAAACTTCCAATTATGAATTTTAAACCTTAGAAATCAAAGCTTTAGCTTTTCCAGGTTGTGTACTAAACGTATGTTTCTTAGAAAAACGATTAACTAACCTGATTTGACTAAAAAATGGAAAAACCCGAAAAAACTTTGTGTCCTTCACGGTTCAAAATTTTATCGGTTTTAATTTCTACTGGCAAAGAAGCGCATATACACATGGATTTATTCAAAAGATCATTTAGGCGTAAATCCGACAAGAAAAATTGAGATAAAATTCCTATGAAGAAAATCCTTTTTGCTGGATTACTAGCTTTTTCGGCTTTTTCCATCCCTTGTAAATCTCAGAATCAGGGGAAAAATGAGCGTCCCAACATCATTTTCATCATGTCTGATGATCATGCGTACCAAGCGATTTCTGCCTACAGCAATCATCTGATCGAGACACCGAATATCGATCGAATTGCCAAGATGGGGATGTTATTTACCCAAGCTTCCGTGACCAATTCGATCTGCGCACCTAGCAGGGCCACTATCCTGACAGGAAAGCATTCCCATTTAAACGGGAAAATCGATAACCGGACGCCTTTTGATACGACCAACGTGACTTTTCCCCAACTTTTGCAAAAAGCAGGTTACCAGACTGCGATGTTTGGAAAGCTTCATTTTGGAAATAATCCTAAAGGTTTTGATCAATTTAAGATTTTGCCCGGTCAGGGATCTTATTATAATCCCGAGTTTATTACGAAAAAAGAGGGTAACATCAAAGTGGAAGGGTATGTTACCGATATCATCACAGACATGACCTTGAATTGGCTTGAAAAAGAGAGGTCATCCGATCAGCCCTTTATGTTAATGTATTTGCACAAGGCACCGCATAGACTTTGGCAAATGGCCGAGCGGCACATGGCAGAATTCACCAAGAAAACCTTCCCGGAACCCGCTACCCTTTTTGACGATTATTCCGGACGTACAGCAGCAGCTGGCAAAGCGGAGATGAATATTCTCAAACACATGGGTTGGTCAGGAGACAATAAATTAAACCCGAAGGTCCTTAAAGAGCTCCAAATTGCAGATATAGACGGCTATGATACGAGTCGGTTTATCAGTGAATTCAAGAGGTTTACACCAAGTCAGGCTGAAAACTTCAAGAAGAACTACGATCCGATTAGTGAGGAATTTATCAGAAACTACCCTCAAATGTCTGAGAAGGATCTGATGCGTTGGAAATATCAGCGTTACATGCAAGATTACCTGGGTACAATCAAGGCTGTTGATGAAAATGTTGGTCGTCTGCTAGACTATCTCGAGAAGAACAATTTGATGGAAAACACGATCATCGTTTATACCTCGGATCAGGGCTTTTACCTTGGCGAACATGGCTGGTACGACAAAAGATTTGTTTACGACGAGTCCTTTAAAACCCCTCTTTTGGTAGCTTGGCCTGGAAAAGTGATGGCAGGTACGCGCTCAGATGAATTGGTGCAGAACCTGGATTTTGCCCAGACTTTCCTGGAGGCTGCGGGCGTTTCCGCACCTACAGACATGCAAGGGGAAAGCCTTATTCCATTACTTACCGGTCAAGCCGAAAAATGGACACGAGACGCCGTGTATTACCATTACTACGAATATCCCGCAGAGCACATGGTCAATCGGCATTATGCTATTGTAACAAAGGATTATAAATTGATCCATTATTACTACACCGAAAATCAGTGGGAGTTGATTGACAGGAAAAAAGATCCGCAGGAGTTGAAAAATTTCTACGATGATCCAGCGTATGATGCAATCAAAAAAGACCTTCATCTCCGATTGGAGGCACTTCGGGCAAAGTACAAAGACAATGCACAGTTAAGTCAAAAATACATCGACCAGTATGTGAAAAACTCTAGAAATTAATATGAGTTAAGAAATCTGAGATACGAAAAAGATAAGGAGATAAGAGATAAGAAAGAGATAAAGAGAATCAGATATCGACAGTATCCCGACAACGATGATAACTTTGACAACCTGAAAACGCTGACAATAAGGAGGCTTTCCCGAAAACTGATGGCCCGCCAATTCCAAAGTAAGAGTGAACTGTTTTTGGGGAATTATCTACTCCAAACTCGCTGTTTATGAATCAATTCGTCAAAGAGTAAAAAGCATTTTGTTTTCTCGATGACCAGTTCCTGTAGAATCTTATTGTATGCTTCATGGTTTAGATTCTCGAAAAGATCTGCTTTTTTAATAAGTTCCTCCAGTTTGTCCAATCTTCGGTTTAAGGTATCCTTTTGACTATGGCTCAGTTAATATTCTATTGATTTAATCCGTAATTCTGAAATAAAATCTTTAGCAACATTCTGATGGAAGCAGTGTAAAAATTCCTTCATAGGGATATTGGTTTAGTAAAGAAATCCTTTCTGATATCGGTTAGACTTGTCCAACTCAACAGCTGAATTCAGGTATGAATACCGACTGACGAACAGCATTCAATCGATAGATAAGCGAAATTCCAATTGAACTATAAGAAATATCGAATTAATAGAGGGTATAGGGAACCAGAATTCTCGGCTTTTCGGATCCGTATTGATTCGATTTTTAAATTTCATTAAGAAAAACCAAAATAAAATACCCTAAATTGGGTATTTTTTGAATTTTATCTGAAAAAAATGCACTTTATTACTAATTACTAGTAGAAAATACTAGTAAAGATTGGGACAGTCACTGGGAATTGGGTGGGTTTCTTGATTTTGGATAGAGCTAGAATCGTTAGTTTGTAGAGTTTTCAAAATCTATGTTGGGGTCTTTTATTCAAGAAAATTTTCCGAATAATGGAGATGTAAAATAGGCTGGAATGATGAATTTCTGATTGCTGGAATGAAATAGTAGTTCCTTAAATTCTAATTGAAAAAAAAACACTGGAGAAGGCTGGTTTGAATTAGGTATTTACGCCCAGGAAAGAAAAATCCCAATTATTTCCACTTGAAAAACAATCTTAACCCCATTCTGCTGTATTTTCAACTCGTAAATCCAAGCTCATGGTCAACATCACAGCTAAAAGCAATACCCTCCGAAAAGCCATTGCCCAGGCTATTGTAAAAGTTAGCCGGACTGAAACAATCCTTGCGATCCAAAACCGAACCGTGCCAAAAGGCGATGTCCTGGAATGTGCCCGGGTGGCGGGACTTTTTGCCGCCAAGCGGACCGCCGACATGATACCGGATTGCCATCCGCTCCCGGTTGAATTTACGGCCGTAAGCTATGAGGTCGAAGAAATGACGGTAACCATTTTCGTAGAAATCCATACCATTTATAAAACTGGAGTAGAAGTGGAAGCCATGCACGCTGCCTCGGTAGTGGCCTTGACCATGTACGATATGCTCAAACCTATCGATAAGGGAGTAAGCATCGAACAAATCAAACTGGTGGAGAAAAAAGGCGGCAAGTCAGATCGAACGCCAATCGCTGACAAAAAGATTACGGCCCGGGTGGTGGTGTGTTCCGATACCATTTCGGCTGGAAGAAGTGAAGACCGCGCAGGTGCTGCGATTTGTGAAAAGTTGGAAAAACATGGGGTTAAAGTGCTTGATAAATTGATCATTCCCGATGACCAAAGCCAAATCCAGAGCTTGGCAAAAGAGACTTCCAATGGAGGCGTTAATATGTTGATCTTCACGGGCGGAACCGGGCTTTCACCACGGGATGTGACGCCTGAAGCACTGGAGGAAATCCTGGATAGACGGATTCCCGGAATTGAGGAGGCCATTCGCAATTATGGGCAGCAACGGACGCCCTATGCCATGCTCTCGCGTTCGGTGGCAGGATTGCTCGGGGAAACCTTGGTACTCGGGCTTCCGGGTTCAACCACAGGAGCCACTGAATCCATGGATGCGATTTTTCCGGCGGTGCTCCACCTATTTAAAGTAATGGAAGGGAAAAGGCATGAGTGAAGGGGGTATTAGACCTGTCAGGTTTTTAAAACCTGACAGGTCTCAGCTGAACAAAAATCGGACCTTCCTCTAGGTGTAGTTTGCAAAACACCTTCATATCCCGTTGGTAAAGAAGATACTGTTGGTGAAGAAGATACTAGGGTTTTTTACAAACTAAACCCAGCTGTCGATTAAGTTTATCTATCATTTAGACTCCAACAGTGCATGCCTGAGATCATCCAATTGGATCAATGCCTCATTGAGTTGGTCTTTCATCTTTTGCATTACATCTTCAGTATCCAAATGGAGCTGATTGATTAGGGATTGATAATAAGCAGTACCTTTTTGAAGGTTGGCTTTGAATTTTTCCAAGTAATTAGCCTGCTTGGCATTTACTTCAGGCCCAAGCTTTTCCCTTTCGTTTTTGAGGTAGTCGATGTAAAGTTGCAGTTCTTTGACAAAGACATGTGGTCGCTCGTAATCCAGTTGAATCCTGATTTTGCCGTAGATGTGTCCGACCATTTCTTTTAGGCTGAAGACTCCCTTGAAATAGGCCAAATTGGGTCCCGGACAAATTGTTACGGCATTTAGGTTTCGCCTGGGTTCTCCTCCGTTGGCTAGAATGGCCGGGGCACTCAGCCCTTCGCAAAGACAGTCTTTTTCGAGGGTGTCCTGCAAGTCCGCTTGAGAAATTGACCCGCTTTGGAATAGTTTGTTTTTCAGGTTCTGGTATTGCCGGGATGCGGTGCAAATTGGTTTTTCAGTAAATTCTGTGCTGAAAGTCAGAAATTTCTTGTAACAAGGACTTCCTGGACGATTACGTTCTATCCTCCTTTTGCGTTGATCCTCCCCGCTGGAAGTTCTCAGGTTGTTAAATGGCACCCCAAGAGGAGAAGCATGGCTCAGAAAATAGTCAGACTTTTTCGCCTCCAAAATCCGCTGGAGGGTGTTCTCATCGACAGAAGTTGCCTCAGGAACCAAAAGGAATGGACTTCCCCAACCTGTGCCATCAAGTTGGTAATAAGAACGGAGAAAAAAGTCTTCCTCGTGGGTGCCAATTCCGCCTTGATAGGTAATTTTTAGAGAAGGCAGGTCAGAAAATGTAGCGTTAGCTTTTTCCACCAGTGTTTTTTGGCAAAGGTCAAACAGGTTGGATTTGAGTTCTTTACGATTGACTTTGAACTCTTCCAGAATCGGTCCGATCAAAAACCCGTCTGTCGCAAAGGCATGACCACCACAGTTGAGTCCAGATTCAATTCGGAATTCCGATACCCACAACCCTTTCTTCGCCAAAAATTTCCCCTGAATCAAGGCGGAGCGGTAATCGCTGACTTTGAGGATGATGCGTTTCTTGATTTCACCTTTGACGTTTGGATAGAAGGCCTCAAACTGCTCGGCATAGGCAAAAAGTGCCGGATTCATCCCTGCAGAAAATATCACAGCGCCTTCTAGCTTGCTGTTTGCGAATCCTCTCAGGGCGGAAAGGGCATCCGAAAATTCTCTTGGTAGTTCATCTCCCCCCTCATCGTAATTAACTTTATCCACTTTGGTCATGATATTGACGTCGATGCTACCAGGTTGGATCATTTTCCGGATCTGCGAAATGTAATCCTGTTTTTGAGCAGGATCGGCTCCTTGGGTCTTTTTTACCAAATGGTGTATTGGATGTTCATCGGGAAGCAAATCCAAATAATCAAGAAAACTGGAGTCCTCCAGCGTGTCAAAGTTTCTGATTTGGGAAGTACGATGTTCCACCAGATCATGTAGAAGATTCAAGTAGGCTTTAATTCGCTCGGCACGGTAGTCGGGTGATTTTTCTGAAATGGGGTAGAAGGGAATGCCCGATTTTTCGGAATAGATCCGCCGCATTTCTTCCAACAAGTGGTCATCCATAATGGATACCACGCTGGATATTCCCAAATGGGCTACTTTGATCGGCGTATCCACGGTGTAACCAAGACCCATGACGGGTATGTGAAAGGAATGGGGGGAAGGAATCATCTGAAATTAGGCTTTAGGTAAGTGAAAACGGGTTGACGGAGGCAAAACTATCCTCAACAACCAGTAGCATACCTGATATTTTGAGGCTATATGCCTGATTTATGTCAGGGAAAAGAGGAGTTTACAAGAGTAAAAAAATCAGAAATCTATCCTTTTTTCCAAAAAGCATGACTTTTGGAAATTCAATTCCATGAAAGCATGGCTTCTGGTAAAAATCCGCTTTAAACAAGTGGTTTGGAGTACGGGGTTAAGGATTCTGGGAAGCTACAAGAAACCGTGAGATTTATCGGGACGCTACCTACCGTTTGAATTTTTCCACCACGTTGGACTTGTTGTGTTTCGCACGCAACGAAATCTTTGTTGTTGTCATATGTGCCCTATTTCTTTTGTCGTTCGTTGTCAAGGATTAATTTAATGTCCTTGTGATTGTTGGGTAAGTGTCTTGAAATGATTTCCCAAATTATCTCATAATCAATTCCGAAATATTCATGGGATATTCTATTTCTCAGTCTATACATTTCTTCCCAAGGAACATTTGGATAATTGTCCTTGATGTCTTTGGATAGATTTTTACTTGCCTCTCCAATAACTTCAAAGTTTCTGATAACAGCGTCAACAGTTTTGTAGTCTGTTTTGAAATTAACGAAATCCAAGCCTAAAATATATTCATGAATTCGATCCATTGCTAAATCGATGTCCTCAAGATATAGGATATTGTCCCGCTTGTTCGGTTTCAAATGTATTTAACTTGGTTTAAAATTAGTCTTTTGATTCTCTCTTTTAAAGCATCTTTGGTCACCAAGTCAATTCGCAAACCAAACTCTTGTTCGAGGAACTTCTCAAGCGTGAAAAATTCCCATCCAACTGGTTGAGAAAACTCAACTAATAAGTCCAGGTCACTTTTTTCTGTTTGACCTCCAGCAGCATACGAACCAAAATAGCCTATTTTATTAACATGAAATTTTTCCAATAAAACAGGTTTTAGCTCCTGTAACTTCGTCTCTATATCAATGGATTGTCTCATGAGTCAAAACTATCAAAATTTCGTGATTTTTTCCGTCTTGCGGGCTTTGGCGGCAACGTTTTACCGCTTTGTCGAGGCTGGGATTTTTAGCACTAAACTTCATTAGATGCTAAACCTCCGCTTTTGCCAAAATTTGGTACTTTCCTACCTAACCATAATATTGGTACATTGTTATTTTCCGATTACAACACACTTTACGGTAGTTTCTCCGAAAAGCAGTAGAAAAGAGGTGAATTTTGATTCATTCCCTCGCCGTGGTCTGTGTTCCCTTCACCGTGGTCTGTGTCCTCACAGACCACTCCCCACAGACCAATCTCCCTCGAGATAATTTTTCCATTCGACCCATTCTGGGTCGTACTGGTCACATTTTGACCTAATGCCATAAACATGTGACCCATTTAGGGTCAGTTCAATTCCTTTCGGACGTTCCTTCGTCGATATTTTGGAACTAGGTCTCTTGCTTTTGCCAAAAAAACACACCCATTCGCCCGGCCTAAACCGATCGAATGGGTGTGATGATATTTCTTGAGTGTTCTGAGAAGTCCTCAATAACTCAAGCCATGCCCAAACTTAAATAGTGCATAGCCTTCCTTTTCCTGAAAGCCGGGTATATCCGAAAGGTTGGCTTTCACTGCTTCCACAGAGCTTGGTATGGTGAAAGGAAGTTTTGCGCTGGGATTGATTTTTCCTGCCAATACATCCAAAATGGCTTCCGGAGTGGTGCCAAACGTAGCCAGTAAGGTATGCAAACCAACTCCTTCAATTTCCGAAATCACCCAGGGATTGGTGAAATTGATCACGGTCACTGTCGGCTTTTGTACCAAAACACGGTTTACATAGTCGGTATCGATCTTGTTTTTGCTGAGTCTCACGTCAATCTCAGATCCGTCGCTGCTGAATAGGGAATTGAAATGTGGATTGAGCCACAACACAATCAGATCTGCTTCTTCCTTGCTTTGTACCAATTCAAATTCCCAGGAAGAAGAGCCTGGATAAAAGACGGTAGTTGGCGACTGCTCTTTGCCTGCGTCAAAGTACGTCTCAAAATAAACCTTGGTTTTGGGCTTGATCGGAAGGAGATTCTGGTCGTTTTTCAACAAAACAATGGATTTCCGCATGGCCAGGTCTCCGGCTTTTTGAAATTCTGCATTTCCTACAGTCTGCTTGGCTTTTTCTACGTCCACATAAGGATTTTCAAAAAGTCCCAAGTCAAATTTCTCCTTGAGCAACCTGTAAATGGACTCATTGAGTCGCTCTTCGGTGACGTAGCCCATTTTCACCGCGGTCATGAGTTGGGTAGGATCTCCGGTTCCGGAAAAAAGATCCACTCCTGCTTCCAATGCCTTGCCGTAGCGTTCTTCAATGATGTATTTTTCCATACCCCAAGGCTGCATTTCAATAGGTCCCGTGTCGGAGTTGATGATTCCCTGAAAGCCCATTTTGTCTCTCAGCAGGTCTTTGATGATCCGCTTGTTGTAGGCAAAAGCGACTTCTTTGTATTCTGTATCGATTGGCTTGGCATAGTAGGGCATCATGGAAGATGTACCCGCATCGATGGCTGCCTGGAAGGGTTTAAGGTGGTAGTCAAACATTCCTCCCGGGTAGTGTTGATCCTGTCCAAAGTCAAAGTGTGGATCCTGTCCTTCCACCTGCGGGCCACCACCGGGGAAATGCTTGGTAGTTAATGCGACTGATCCGAGCCCGAGTTTTTCTCCTTGGAAACCCAAAACCACTTCCTTCATCACTGCGGCTGCCCAGTCGGCATCTTCGCCAAACGTGCCTTCATTCCGCTGCCATCGGGGTTCGGTCGCCAGGTCTGCCATGTATTGGTATCCTTTTCTCAGCCCCACGGCTGCCCATTCCTGCCTGGCGATGTCGGCAAATTGACGAACCAACTGCAAATCCTGCATGGCTGCAAGCCCTAATTCTCCCGGCCATTTGGAAAATACGGTTGTTCCCTGACTCAAGCCAATGGCCGCATCCATGGTGATGTGATTTCTCGGGTTGGAGGCTACAATTGCCGGAATCCCCAGTCGGGTGTCTTCACAAAGTGCCTGCAAATTATTACTCCATTCTGCCATAATCTGGGCACTGGGGTTGGCACGAAGGATAAAATGCCGCAAGTGGCGCTCCCGAACTCCTTTGGTAGTGCCTGAAGCAAACATCAAGGGGTAGGACAAGGGCTGCTTGGTAAACATGTTGATCTGCTGGATCAAGTCTTCCTCATTAAATCCGGAGGTGATTTCGGCCTTTGGTGCGCCGGGCTGGAACGAAAAGTCTCCATCCAATCGGGTGGTACTGATGAGCATAAACCCGACTTTTTCCTCCAAAGTCATCAGGGAGATCAGGTTGTTGATCCGCTGCTCCTGAGGCAGTCGCCAATCCTCGTAGGGATCGAGTGATCCGTTTTTGTTCAGGTCTTTAAACTGATAGCCATCCGCCTCGAGGAGGCTTGCTGATCGGTAGCCCAATTCAGGCTGTGTAATTTCTGGGTTTGAAGTACAGGATATCCAAAGCGCTGCACATAAAAGGGTTAACCAAAGGGGATTTTTCATTGCCATAAAATAATGTAGGTGTGACAAATCTCGAGGGTTGATTGCAGTAATTAAAGCCTAGCTTTCAGGTAAATACGGAATCGATTTCTGATTAGGTGATCAAGGTTACAGTAATTAGCCTATCTAATCCCCAACTTTGAGAGGCTGAATTACAATAAGTTATGGAATCAACATGTCAACACCATTGGCAAACAGTCTATCAAACCAAGGATACTTCCAAGGTGGGGTGGTTTCAGGCTTATCCCCGAGTTTCTTTGGAATTAATATCTAAGTCGAGAATCCCTTTCCATTCTTCCATTATTGATGTGGGAGGCGGGGATAGTCTTTTTGTGGATGGCTTGTTAGACTTGAGGTATAACAAATTGACCGTATTGGATATTTCGGCTTCAGCGCTGGAAAAAGCTCAACATCGCTTGGGTAAAACCGCAGATCTAGTTAGCTGGGAGGTCAGCGATGTGCTAGAATTTGAGCCCGAAGAAAAATTTGATCTCTGGCATGATCGTGCAGTTTTTCACTTTTTGACCGATTCAAATGATCAGCAGCGCTATCTGTATTTGGTGAGGCGATCGATAAACTCCGGAGTGTACTTGCTAATAATGACCTTCTCCAAGTCTGGTCCAAAAACTTGCAGTGGGCTGACTGTAAAGCAATACGATCCTGCTGACTTGGAGGAATTTTTCGGAAAGGATTTCGAACTTACGGAAAGCTTGAACTATGACCATTTTACTCCCTCAGGAGCCACCCAAAATTATACGGTCTGTCTGTTTAAGAAAAGATAACTTAATTTATTTCTACGTAGTCACATTTGAATTTCAGAAGCTATGCTGGGGATTAGGAGGACAATTTTGAAGTTCTGACTAAAGGTAGTGTCTTTAGCTTTCGAAGTTAACTTTTTAAAATACGAGTAATTTCCCACAGATTAACAGGGGTGAGAAATTCAAAGCATACCTAAATTTTCAATTTTGATTTGTACACCTTCGAAATCAAAGCTTTAGCTTTTCCAGGTAGTGCCCTAAAACATAAACTTCAAGAAAAGAGGGGGAATTAATAGGTTTAGGGCCGAGAATAAATTCCATATTAAACACGTGAAAAAAGAACTTAGCGACCTTAGTGTCTTTTGTGGCTTAAAATTTTATTGTTTTTATTTCCTGCTGGCAAAATAGCAAATATGCAAATTAGGTTAAATTCAACTTGTCCATGTCGGATAGGTTGTAAAATAATCAGACAAGTTTTCCGGCTTTTCTTGAATTTAAGTGGGAATCTGCAATCAGTTCAATTGTGTGGAACTGGGTCTGTGATTTTGGCGCAACGTCTTGGAAGCAAATAGAATAGCCTGAACAAGCAATACAATGACAATAAGCAGGGCAATTTCTAGTTGGGAGTTGGCAGCCTAGGAGGAAAAAAGGAGGCTAGCCCTGTTGATCAAGGTCTTTGCTTCTTTCACTTGGATTTTGGAAAGAATTTTAAGTTCCGCCAAAGCTGAAGGAATCTGGTTTTCTATATTTTTCCCATTCTTGAGCCCGAAACCAATCATTAGAATATGACTTTTAAATGCCTCAAAATGAGATTTTTCCTCATCTGTCAGTTATGTTTCAAGATAGGAAAGGTTGTTTTTTTCTATTTGCTGAAGATGTGTCATGGAGGTTTTATTGCCAACTCCACCATTTTCTTCCAAGACATCCTGGATGGAATGAAGTTCATCCGAGAGTTAAAGAATAATATAACTCTCAGCAATTAGTCGGTCGGTAAACATTGACTCAAAAGCAGTTTTAAGCTCTCTGGATTGTGAGCGTTCGATCAGGTTATTGACTAAGATCAAACAGGCCACTCCTGTTAATAGAAGGGATAGCTTGAGTTTTCCGGGAATGCTGTAGGCCCATTTCATAAGGTCTTGGTTTTAATGCTTTCTCACAAAGTGAAGTAATGCTGGGGCGATTTTCAAGGAAAGCGGGGAGGAAATAAGAACAGTTAAATTGAGCATTTGATTTGTTGCTTTTAGCATCTTAAGTTCTATAAAATCCATCTAAAAAAAGCATCTAATCAGAAAATTTGTTGAAGATGTTCTTTTTCTTCTTGCATTATTTGCGAGAATTCAGCTTTCTCAAATCCCAAAATCACCTCTGCCCCTTTGCCAACTTCACTTGAAATGCTAAAAAAGCCTTGGTTTTTTTCAAGAAACTGCTTGGTTAATAACAATCCCAATCCAGTGCCTTGTTCTTCCACAGTGCCTATTGTGGAAGAAATCATGTTTTTGTTGGTCATGATTTCTCGGATTTTTTCTGGAGGTATTCCAACGCCCTGGTCTTTTATTTTCACCAAAACATTACGTTCGCCCGTCTCAATTGATATTTTGATTTTACCACCCAGATGTGAAAATTTGATTGAGTTCTGAAGGCAGTTTTGAAAAATAATTTTAAACTGTGTCTTATCTGCCAAAATTCCCAAGGTTTCAGCCGGTGGCTTAAATTCCAGTTTGACTCCTTTCTTTTCAGCTGCAATTTCTTGATTTACAAGATTATGGGAGATTAGTCTATTGACATCAAGTGCAATTCTGTTCGTCACGATCCCCTCCATCTGTGCAAGTGACCAATGAAGCAATTCATCCATCATTTGGTCAGTTTGCTTTATTTGCTTTTGAAGATGCTGAATTATTTCCTTTTTTTCTTGATCGTTCAATAGCTCCAAATTGAAAAGGTTTAGAAGCTGTTTAATGGAATTGATTGGGCTTTTTAAATCATGGGTAAGTATGGAGAAAAGTTTGTTTTTATCTTTATTAA
>CAZNND010000045.1:29055-36937 GCA_964574365.1 uncultured Limnohabitans sp. | reverse complement strand
CTCGATCCCTTCGTTCCATGTTTTAATTACCAAATGTTAAAAGCGATTTCCCTGTGAGGAATGTCAGTCATTTTTTTTTGCCGGAAATTTTCCTTCCCTCATTTTTCTGCTAAATTCAATTCCATAATCATCCGCTTTTCCAACATGAGCCAAAGAAGATCCTTTCTCAAACAATCCGGAATACTTGCCGGAGGTCTTTTCCTTTCCCCTGCCCTACTTTCTGCCCGACAAAAAATTGCCGCAAACGACAAAATCCGCATAGCTCTCATCGGTGCCAACAACATGGGCTTTGGCATCCTTCGACACCACCTCGCTCTTCCTGAAGTGGAATGCGCTGCTATCTGCGATATCGACCAAAATGTATTGGACAAACGCCTGAAAGAAGTCGAAGAGGCTACCGGAAAAAGACCAGAGCGTTTTACGGACTTCCGCAAACTCCTGGAAAAAAAAGATCTGGATGCCGTCATCATCGGCACTCCAGATCACTGGCATTGCCTGATTACCCTCGCAGCCTGTGAAGCAGGAAAGGATGTCTATGTAGAAAAACCCATGGCCAACACCATCGGAGAGTGTGAACTGATGGTTAAAGCGCAAAAAAAATACAACCGAATCATTCAAGTCGGTCAACAACAACGTGCTGGCCAGGCCTTTATCGAATCCCGGGATCTTGTAAAAAGCGGCTACTTGGGAAAAATCCGAAAAGTAAACATCTGGTCCAACTTCACCTATGGCCTTGGAAATGAATTCAAACCTGTTACTCCGGTGCCTCCCGGCGTGGACTACGATTTTTGGGTCGGTCCGGCACCTTCGCGGGACTTCAACCCCAACCGCTTTCACGGTAGCTGGAGGCATTTCTGGGACTATGGAGGCGGATTAATGTCGGATTGGGGCGTACACCTCTTGGACATGGCCATTTGGGTGGAAGAAAACCCGGCAGCCCCATCTACTGTATTGACCTATGCCAAAAATGTAAACAAGGAAAACCGGGATCGGGACACCTTTGACACCATGAATGTGCTTTTCCCGAAAAAAGACTTCCTGATCAACTACGACATGAACGGAGGATTGCAAAGTGGCCCCTACAACAAGCCCTACGGCATCGCGTACGTCGGAGAATTGGGAACGCTCGTCGTCAACCGCAGTGGCTATGAAATCTATCCGGAATGGGATGGAACAACCAAAGCCCCAAAATGCGAAGGCACGAAACTTGAAGGCACGAAAGAATCCCACAACCTCCACGTGGCCAATTTTGTAGAGTGTATCAAATCGAGAAACCAACCCAACTGCCCGCCAGAAGCGGGAAGACTTGCCGCCCTGCACGCCCATATTCCAAACATCGCCGCCAGGATCGGTGCCGAACAGTTGATTTGGGACGATCAAAAGCGCGAATTTGTTGGAAATAGGGCTGCCAATGAACTGATTTGGCCGAAGTATCGAGTCCCTTGGGCATTACCTAAACTTTAGTTTCTATACTGCTGTTGTGCTGCTTCTCCAGAAGCAGCACAACCAATAATATTATTTCATCCGCGTAAATCCGCGTCTTTTTCTGCGCAAACTTGCCTGCTGCAAGCAGGTCAGCGGGAGAAAAAAATATTACTGCTGATTTCCGCTGATTTAATGCGCTGATTCCCGCAGAAAAATCTGCGAATATCAACGACTTTTTTTAGTTTGTTTACTACTGTTCTGCTGCTTCTCCAGAGGCAGTCCAAAAAATAATATTATTTCATCTGCGTAAATCCGAGACTTTTTCTGCGAAACCTTGCCTGCTGAAAGCAGGTCTGCAGGAGAAAAAGGTTTTCGCTGATTTCCGCAGAAAAATCTGCAAATATCATCTAATTTTTAAATCTGCGGGAAAGAAACCTACGGGAATTTTCCCATCTTATACAGAAGCATGACAATATCAGTTCATTTCAACGCAATCCGCAGTAAAAACGAATCAGCAGTCATGTAAAGGTACTTTTCTCCGGCATCAAACCCGCAATTGGCGGTACCATTTTCCGTCAAAATAGTACCCAAATGCTTCCCTTCCGGACTAAGTACCAAAACTCCCCCGGGCCCTGTGGCAAAGAGGGTTCCACTGGAATGCACCTTCAAGCCGTCAGGAAGCCCCTTTCTGGTTTCACTTTGCAAAGAAGTAGCATCAAAAAGTACTTTACCGGACAGCACATTTCCTGAATCATCTAATTCAAAAGCATAATAACGAGCCTTCTCCGGATCGGATTGTGCAATGTAAAGCGTCATTTGATCCGGACTCAACGCAATCCCATTGGGACGACTCAGGGTATCCACGAGCAAATTCACTTTTCCATCCGGATCAAGCCGATACACCCCCTGAAAATCAAGTTGTTTTTCATCCCAAGGATCCATGCCATAGGGCGGATCGGTAAAAAAGAGTTGCCCCTTGGAATTGAAAACCAGGTCATTTGGACTGTTGAAGCGCCTGCCCTCAAATCCAGTAGCCAAGGCTTCAAACTCCGGCTTTGGAGAATTCAGCCCTGCCAACATCTTCCCTAACTGCCGCTCTCCATGCTGACAAAGAATCAAATTTCCCTCCCCATCCAAAGCCAGCCCATTGGCTCCGGGTTCCCGCTTGTCTGTCCGATCCCCCAGATACCCGGATGGGCTGAGGTAAAGGGAAAGGCTGTCCTTTTCCGTCCATTTCCAAATTTTATTGGTAGGTACATCGGTAAAAATCAATGCCTGCTGCTCCTCCAACCAAAGCGGTCCCTCCGCCCATTCAAATCCCGAAGCCAGAACCTCGATTTTTGAACTGTCGGAAATAAGTTGGGAAAGTGCCGGATCCAATGTTTCGATCGAACCCATAGTTTGGAATTCAGCCGGACTTTTGTCGTTCGGGGAAGTGCAGGACACCACTGCTAGAAAAAAGGCGGATATTCTTGTAATTTTCATAAAATCATGGGATTACCTATTCCAAGTTAGACTAAAATGATGAAGAACACCAAATCAATTTTCCAAAACCTACTCCTCGCCTGTTTTTGCGGGAAAATTATGTTCATACTGCTTTCAAATCCTGTGACTGCTCAAGAATCCAAACCCAACATTATCTTCATTTTAACCGATGACATGGGCTACATGGATTTACCGGCATACGGAAATCCGTTTCAAGAAGCCCCAAATCTCGATTTTTTGGCGAAAAACGGGCTAAAATTCACCAACGCCTATTCTTCCTCGCCCGTTTGCTCCCCGTCCAGGGCCGGTTTGATGACAGGAATCCATTCAACTAGATACCATTTGACCAATTTTATCGCGGGAAACCGAAAAGCAGACACCGTGGGCATAGATCCGGCGAACTGGAACCCTTTTCTGGAGAGTAGCCAAGTTACTCTGGCGGAGCTTTTTAAAGAAAAAGGCTACCAAACGGGCATGATCGGAAAGTGGCACCTGGGAAACAAAGAGGATCAAACTCCCTGGGCTCAGGGGTTTGATTTCACCCGAATGATTGGCAAAAATGGCTTGGACTACTACAACTACGGGATTTTTGAAGATAGTTTTAAAAAGGAATTTCTGGATTCCGGGGAGCACTACCTCACAGATCGGCTAACCGAATACGCCTTGGATTTTTTGGATAAAACCCCTTCCCAAAAGCCCTTTTTCCTGTTTTTAAGTTATTCCGCACCCCATGTATTCATCGTGCCAAGAGGGGACAAAGTCGGAAAATACCTGCGCAAATACGAGCAGTTTGGAGGAAAATACAATCCCTACTACGCCGCCATGATCGAGTCGGTGGACGATGGAATCGGCCAAATACTGGAACAACTGAAAGTCAAGGGATTGGACCAAAACACGCTCATTATCTTCACCTCTGACAATGGAGGCGTAGGTCTGCCCGAACTTGGCCCCATCCCGAGCCGACTGGATCCTTTGAGAAAATGGAAAGGGCATCCTTACGAAGGTGGTATTCGGGTGCCCCTGATTGCCTATTGGCCGGGCAACATCAAACCCGGACAGTCCGATTTCCCCACCTACAACCTCGACTTCGCACCGACTTTTTCACAACTCGCTGGTTTAGCACCCCAAAAAGGATGGGATGGGGAATCCCTTGCAACAATTCTTGCCGGGGAACCCAAAGCTCGGCGGGAAGAGGCGATGTACTGGCACTACCCCCACTTCTCCAACCAACTGGGCAAACCTGCCGCAGCCATGCGAAGCGGAGACTGGAAGTTGATCCTTCACTACGAAGATCAATCCCTCGAACTGTACAACCTAAGCGAAGACCTTTCAGAATCTCAGAATTTGGCCGAAAAACACCCCGACAAAACCAAAGAGCTCTACCGGCAATTGTTCAACTGGCTGCAAGAAACGCAGGCCAACCTACCCATAGACAGGGCTACCGGGAAGCCGATTGAGCTGAAAGCAACTGCCGGTGATTTTTAACCAAAACCAGCCTACTTCACAAATTCTATGAAATTTGTGAAGTCAACTTCATGAATTTGGGAATATGAAAAAAAGGACACCTAGCAAGTGCCCAAATTATTGTCAACCTTTAAGACGGAAACTGTATGAATTTTCCAACAATGGCCAATTTCACCGCAAAGCCGCAGAGACCGCAGAGTAAAATCTAACTGATTAATTGTCGGTAGTTTGATTTTTTTGGTTTTGTAATGCTTTGGTAAAAGTTATGTTCCAGAAGTAGTGAAAAAAACTCAGGTATTCCTTTGTGCCCTCTGCGACTCAGCGGTGAATCAAAATCCAAAACGATTTCAGGAAATCCTAGTTTTTGAAACACCTTTATTTTTTATCCAACCAAATTAATTGAAGGATATTTCCTAGGAACTTGTATGTAGGATGATATTGATGTTTGGAAAAATTTAGGAAAGTGGCTTCTTTGACAGGATCATTTGGAGTCCTATAAAAGCCCACCGATTAGAAAAGATCACAGCTTCAACTCTAACACCCTGGCAATCACTTCTCCATCCGTAGTTCTTCCATCCAGTTTTAGCCGAATCACCTTCACCCCGTATGGAACCTTCACTTGAGTTTTGAAAAGCCCATTTTCTGTCTCCACGAATGGATCCCAGTAAATGGTTGGCTTTCTCTTTAGGAATTGATCAGAAGGCGGCTGATTGGGAAATTCCGTGAAATCAGTGCAACCGGGAATCTGAAAAATCTGAAAGCCTTCCGCATTGAATTTCCGGTCGGATTCAGGACCAGATCTAGATCCCTTCTTCGTTTCCAACATAATCACACCGGCATACCCCGCCATCCCAAAAATAGATTTGCTGACATTGTCGGAAAACACTTTTACCGATTCCAGTTGGGAAGGTTCAAATTCCAACAAGGTGTTTCTAAATTCTTCTGGTTCCAAAAATGGCAAGGATTTCCCATCGACAATCAACAATGGAGTACCCGTCCGCTCACCGTAGGTGAAATTTCTGAATTTCAGGGTATTTAGATTAAATCCGAACCGACCCAAAATTTCACCCCAAGTCTCTTTTTCAAGCTGTTCAAACCCTACCTGCTGAGTAGGTTCACCATATCCATAATTCCGATCAGCCATGGTTTCCGGCTCCTTTACTTCTTCTTTGACAAACTCTTCCAGTAAAAAATAGTCCCCAGAAGTATCCAGCAGCGGACTTTCTGATGAAATTGGCTCAAGCAGCAAATTCAACTCAGGAAAGGAGGAAGGCAGGACTGGTTTGGCGAAAGTGGCCAATTCCACCGAACCAAACGGCCTTCTTTTCTCATCCACCGCTGCAATGGCAATCTGTGCGGTATCCCGATAGACCATTCCTGTAGCCCAAAATCTCCCCAAACCATCTGAGCGAACCTGTCCATAATCCTCCAAATCACCTCTAACAATAGTGATTTGCTGAACTAACTGCCTTCTTTTGTTGTCAGGGATAAATTTTCCTCGAACAGATATTCCGTATTCTATTGGGTAGGAAAAGTCAGACGCAAAATCAGCGGGAAGATCCTGATCCAGCCAATCCAGTGCTTTTTCCAACCCGTTTCCCTGATCCAATAAAGAAACCTCCTCCGCATCCGTGAAAGAAAAGACAAAGGAGGCATCAATGGGATTTTGGAACTCATCCAACAAACTCAATTCCAAATCCATCACCCGATAGGAAAGGGAATCAGAGATAGAAAAAGACGGTTGAACGGAGATTTCTCCAAGAAGCACCTCCTTGGAAAAGGGTTCAGATTTGGGCTTTAAATTTGGTTCCAAAATCGGTAAGGCTAGGAGAAACTGATCAGACTCGGGGAAATTCCTACTCCAATTCGTGTAAGCCCGAAGTGCATAATCTCCAGCCGGCAGCTGTTCCGGAATCTTAAATCCTCCTGAAATCCTACCCTCTTCCAATTGAAAAGCTAACGACTGATACACCGAATCTTGCCCGATGACATCCACATAGAGCACCCTACTCAGGGAATCGACTCGTGCGGGTTCCTGATACAGCATCTGTCCCCCAATCCAGGCCGTCTCTCCAGGATAGAAATAGGGTTTGTTGGTGGTAAACCAAGCCTTTTCCCGAAGGCGATTCAGTTTTTCAATGGGGTTTACGACCACTTCTCCTTCTGATCCGGAAGCAGTGTAGGCAGTTGCCGGCTCAAAATCCAATGGTAGAATTCTCGACATTCGTTGCCTCCCTAAATATCCCGACAGTACCAACTGCGTCGGATTGATCAAAATCCCCTTTCGATCCACATCGTAATAGCCCAAGGGGGCACTCATCCAACTGATGGCATAATAGACATTGGTGTAGTAATCACTCTGCCAAGGTTTGTCCAGGTGATGAATTTCCATCCTTCCGGGCAGAAAAATTCGAAAATTGCCATTCCCCAAAGGACGACGAACAATGGAGTCTGCGAGGAAACGAACTATCGACTCCCCAATTTCTTCATTAAAATCATTGGTTCGGATACGATCCATTTTCTCGGGAAGCGCATGATAGATACCAAACTTTAACGTATCCTGCCGATTTAGCAGGATGGATTGATTGAGATATCGGATGGAATTGTAAAAATTTTCATCTCGGGCTGAGATCCATTCCTCTTCAGAGGCCTTATCATTAATAGTTTGGTAAAAAACCTGACCATAAAACCGTGAGCCTGCTCTGGAAACTCGATAATCTTGCAAGTAGTAATCAATTTCATAACCCAAGGCTCTATTGATGATTTTCAAGGGTTCCTGGGCCGTAGCCTGCAGGTAATTTGGTATTCCCTGAGCTTTTACCTTTTCAAAATTGACCACCCAGGGGTTGGTAATCTCTACTTTTGACTTGTAGGGATCATCAGGAAGCGCTAAAAAAACCTCTTCAAACTTTCGAAATTCCCTTTCCCAGTTTTTGTCCCTACGGGCTTTGAGCTCAATTTCGGTGAGACCAGATTCATTGAGGGCCAACTCAAAATCCAATTGGATTTCGGATTTCCCGCGGATAGAGACCTTTTTCACCTCAGTGATGTATCCGACAAATGAGGCGACTACCTCAATTTCTTGTGGGAAGTCGCCTGAGATCCGGAATTTCCCATCCTTATCCGTTGCCTTACCCAGAGTAGTATTGCTGACAAACACATTGGCAAAGGGAAGCGGCAAGCCCGAGCCTTTTTCCCTGACAGTGCCGGTAATGGTCTGAGAAAAAAGATCTCCGAATGCAAAAAACAGAAAAATCAAGAATGGGATTCGCATCGTGTTTTTTTGGGTCAGCCATTAACCAAAGCATGATAAGCTTTTTCGACAATAAAAAAAAGAAGTATTCCCTTTACAAGGTTCCATACTCCTACTTTAGCAATTTTCAAATTTTGTGAACAAAAATGGTATCAGGGAGGAATTTTTGATTACCCAGGAAACCTATCAGCTCATAGCGAATTGAAACAGATTTTTATACCCACTTATCATTTTAAAAATCTGTGAAAATCTGTG
>CAZNND010000045.1:0-28955 GCA_964574365.1 uncultured Limnohabitans sp. | reverse complement strand
AAAAATCTGTGAAAATCTGTGGGAAAAAGTCACCAGTACCACACTTTTATCAGCACTTTTTCGACCAAGCTAAAGATCAGGTAAAGACGATTAGATTTCACCCTTTATCCGAAAATAACAAAGAAGGACATCCTAAAGAATTAACCCTCGTTACAACCCACTCGCCTGAGCGTTCTTCCCTCTTTTGGCAATCAGCTTTTCCCTGATTTTTTCCCTTCGATAAAAACCCAAAGGATCCACTTCTCCTCCACTTTGAACACGAGCTTCCCGAACCAATGCTCTAACATCTGTCAAAAAGGCTTCTTGCAGGACTTCTTGCGCTCCGACTACATCGCCTATATTTTGGCACTGAATTAGTTTTTTACGATCCACCAAAAGCGCTTTAGCATAGGCCTGAGAAATAGCTTCCAAAGCCTGTATCAAGTCCTCGAGAGGATCTTTGGTATTGTGACTCGCATCGATCATCCAGGAAATCGAATCCCAAGCCTGCGCTCCTTCAGTAGCCCCTCCGATGAGTTCGCAAAAAATCAAAAACAACTGATATGGCTTAACACTGCCCGTACTCAGGTCATCATCCCCGTATTTACTGTCATTGAAATGGAATCCGGCCAGTAAATCCTGATGCATTAGTGTCGCCACGATCTGCTCGATATTGGTATTGGGCAAATGGTGTCCCAAATCCACCAGTACCTTTGCCCGATCTCCCAATTGCCTACAAATCAAGGCGGAAGTTCCCCAATCGGGAATCACGGTATGGTAAAAATTAGGCTCATAAGGTTTGTACTCCAACAAAAGCTTCCAATCTGATGGCATGCCGGCATAGATTTCTTTCAGCGAGTCAGTCGTCCACTGAAGTGCCTTCCGGATATGCGCCTGACCCGGAAAATTGCTTCCATCCGCCAACCAAGCCGTCAATCCCTTGCTCCCCAAACGTTGCCCAATCTCAATCACCTGAAGATTGTGCTCCACTGCTTGCGTTCGGACTGCTGAGTCTGCATTGCTCAGCGAACCCATTTTATAGGAAAGTGGCTGCCCATAATCCTGAAAGGTATTGCTGTTCATCGCATCGAAGCCTATTCCCAGACTTGCAGCTTTTTGTTTTACAGCCTCAGCATCCTGGGGAATATCCCAGGGAATATGGAGCGAAACTGAATCCGTTCTTTTGGTTATTTTGGCCAGAAGCCCAATGTCCTCCAGCTTTTCCTCCAGATTCCTCGGCTCCCCCCCAATAGAAAACCGTCCAAAACGCGTTCCTCCCGCTCCAAGCGCCCAACTCGGCACTGCAATCTGAAAAGCGGAAATCCGGGAGACGAGCTCAGCTGGATTTATTCCTTTTGAGGCAAGCTGTTCGAAAAGCAAGGAAAGTGATCGTGTATGGTAGTCAGTATTCATAGGGTAAAGTAATGAGGTGTTATTTGGCAATTAGATCCTGAACAAGAATCCTTGAAAATTGACCATTGAATTTGATAATTGGTCATTGAATTTGGTCAATTTTCTTCCGTCTTCGCTCTTCCGTCTTCCTGCTTTTTATTAATCCAAAACGGTGCACTGAGCAGCCAAAGGGCCATCCCGATTCCCATCCAAACCTTCATGGAATCCATTTCAATTTTTCCAAGGAAGAATAAAATTGGGGGTAAAATGGACAGAACCAAACCAAAAAGTGAACCTATTTTAAGAAGATTTTTCATGCGTTTAGGGATTTGGATGAGGGATAACTCAATCGGGAAAGAATAACGAAAATGGCTACCGCAACAAACCAGCCCGGCAGTCCCAGAAAGAATATTTCAACGCCATAAAAGAGATTAAGTGCAAGACAAAAGACCAAGGTTAAAATCCAACTGAGCAAAGCAGGCAGATTGAAGTTAGTCTTCGAATTTAAAGCAGCTTCCGATTGAAAGCCTATCTTTTTTGCAAAGTAGAAATCCGCAAATATCACAGCTCCCATGGGCATCAACAACAACCCATACAGCGCCACAAAGTCAAGCAATTTCATTACTAAAGCTGGGAAACAAGCCGCCAAACTGGTAATTCCGCCGACTACTGCAGTAATTTTCCAGGTAGGCACCTTAGGGAAAATACCCTGAAGTGCCAAGCCTGCCCGATAGATGGTCGGATTGGCTGTGGTCCAGCCTGCAATGATCACACAAACCGCACCCGCAATCCCCAAGGTTTGATAGGCAATCTCGCCAGGTGCAAATTCCTGAGAACCGGTATTCGCCTGAAGAAAAACTGCATACAAAATCCCGGAGGCGATCCAAGCCACAAAATGTCCTAAATACACCCCAGCAAAAACCGTGAAACCCGAGGTCCAAGATTTCGCGTAGCGTAAAATCGTCAGATCCGACATTCCGATATGCATGGCCATGTTGCAAAACCAGGCAAAGAAGATAATATGCCAAATCGTAAATCGTGACATGCCAGGAAGTGGCACACCATTCCAAATCACCTCCTGCGCCACGGATACCAAGCTTTCGGCAGACCCAACTCCCAATTGGGCTAAGCCCACAATCCCTGCTGCTATAAAAATCAAAATCATCCAGGGAGACATCACATTGGCGAATTTGGATACCTGATTGTAGCCCTGTATAGCGACTAAAGTAATGACCGCCCCCATAATCAGTACGGTTACAATCCAACCCGGTGTTCGTGGAAGCCAATCGCTAAGCGTTGGCATTTCCAAATCAAAAGGAATACCCACTGCTGTGGCAGAAACGGCAATCATCGATCCAGCCAAAAAGCAAAACATCAATGCATTGACCAAATTATACCACCGAACCACATGCTTGCCGGCAATTCGTTCCAACTGATAGTAGAGGGTCATTCGCTTTGCCGTAGCAATGGGCGCAGTAATCAAACCCCAGCTCAGTACGGCTAATAAATTTCCAATTAATAGCCCCAAAACTAAATCAATCGCTCCTACGCCGTGCGCAACAAACAAGGGTCCTATTACAAATTCAGTCCCTGCCGTGTGCTCACCGGCATACATTCCCAGAAAACTTTTACTTCCCTTCAATTGATCAGCCGGCACAGGTGTCCGCTCAAATTCATTCGTTTGGGAGACTATTTTTTTCACTAGGCTGTTGTTGCTCATGGTATTGATTTTGGGTCTAATAAAATAAACAAACTCACCTGTCCTATCCTGCTCTGTCAGAAGAATTTGCTCCTTTTAATCACTTTTTATTTGGGGATAACAAAAAAGCATGGTAGATTTTAACAGGCGTAAGCTCTACACAAAGAGGTATAAATCTGAACAAAATCAAAAATTAAGTTAAAAATCTTTTCACTCAAGACACTACAGGATACCCAAAACCTTGATTTGTTTGAAATTCATGTTATAACCAGTAGACCTATACGTATGAACACACCGATTATGAGTTTTGAATATGTGAGCTACCTCTGGGATGAAGCAAAAGCTGCAACCCTGGAGGGCAACGAAGTTGACCTTTTAATCTATCGCTCCAATATGCTCGGAGCAGACCTCAGAATCACCAATTACGGAGGAGGAAACACTTCCTGCAAGACCATCGAACTGGACCCTCTTACTAAGGAACCTATTGAGGTCATGTGGATCAAGGGTTCGGGAGGAGATATCGGCACCATGACCCGTTCAGGTTTGGCTGGTCTTTACGTGGAAAAGTTGCGCTCATTAAAAGGTATTTATCGAGGTATTGAATTCGAGGATGAAATGGTGGAACTCTTCAATCATTGCATCTATGATTTGGCTTCCAAAGCACCTTCCATTGACACTCCTCTTCATGGATTTTTGCCATTTAAGCATATCGACCACCTCCATCCTGATGCAGCTATCGCCATTGCAGCGTCAAAGGATGGGGAAAAAATCACCCAAGAACTTTGGAAAGGCACTATTGCGTGGGTTCCTTGGCAAAGGCCTGGCTTTGACCTAGGGCTACAGCTAAAAGAAGCTTTGGACAACAATCCAGGAATCCGAGGAATTATGCTGGGTGGTCACGGACTTTTTACTTGGGGGGATACTGCTTATGAGTGCTACATGAATAGCCTTGAAGTAATTGAAATGGCCTCCGCATTTCTCGCCGAAAATTATGGCAAGAAAAGACCTGTCTTTGGTGGAGAAAAATTAAAATCGTTAGATCCTGACCGAAGAAAATCCCAAGCTGCTAAACTAGCTCCTATTTTGAGAGGCCTTGCCTCTTCCGAAAAGCGGATGGTGGGTACATTCAATGACAGTGATACCGTTCTGCAATTTATCAATAGCCATGACTTGGCCAAATTGGCTCCAATGGGCACATCATGCCCTGACCATTTTCTACGTACCAAAATCAGCCCATTGGTGCTGGACTTAGCTTCTGATGCGGATTTGAGCGATGTAAAAAATCTTAAAGAAAAAATCGGGGCCGCATTCCAGTCCTACCGCGAAATGTATGCGGATTACTATCAAAAGCACAAGCATCATAATAGTCCGGCGATGCGAGATCCAAATCCAGTGGTCATTCTTTGGCCTGGTGTGGGTATGTTTAGCTACGCAAAAGACAAGCAAACATCCAGAGTTGCTTCAGAATTTTATATCAATGCAATCAACGTGATGAGGGGGGCAGAAGCTGTATCTGAGTATGTTTCGCTACCACTTCAGGAAGCTTTTGACATTGAATATTGGCTACTGGAAGAAGCCAAACTTCAGCGAATGCCAAAGGAAAAGCCATTGTCTAGAAAAATTGCGCTAATCACGGGAAGTGCAGGTGGAATTGGAAAAGGTATTGCCGAAAAATTTGTACAAGAAGGCGCCTGTGTGGTATTGACTGACATCGATCAGGAAAGACTCAAGGGAGCGGTTGCAGAATTCGAGAAAAAATATGGAAAAGATTCGGTGCTCGGTGCCCAATTGGATGTCACCAATACCGATAGCCTGGCAGATGCCATCAAAGCCACCTGTCTGAGATTTGGCGGGATTGACATCGTAGTGAATAATGCCGGAATCTCCATTTCACGCGCTTTTGAAGACCACTCACAGCAAGACTGGGACAGACTTAATGATATCCTCGTTATGGGTCAATTCCATGTTTCCAAAATTGGCGTGGACTTAATGCGTCAGCAGGGTCTTGGAGGCGATATCGTGAATGTGGTCAGTAAGAACGCCTTGGTAGCAGGCCCGAAAAATGTTGCCTACGGAACTGCCAAAGCAGCCCAATTGCACATGTCACGTTTGATGGCAGCTGAATTAGCAGAAGATAAAATCCGTGTAAACGTGGTCAATCCTGATGCTGTCATCGAAAACTCCAATATTTGGGAAGGTGGCTGGGCTGAAAACCGAGCCAAAGCTTACGGCATCGATGTCAAAGACCTTCCTCAATATTACGCCAATAGAACCTTACTAAAAGAAAGTGTGAAAGTCAGCGACATTGCTGATGCCGCATTTGCCTTCGTCGGTGGACTGCTTACCAAGACCACCGGAAATATGCTCAACGTGGACGGAGGCCTTGCGGCTGCCTTCCCTCGGTAAAATCCGATAACCCATTATTACCCCAGCACTATACCCAACAACCCAGTAACCTATGATTCTTGACAAATCTGAAAAAATCGCCGTGGATTCACGCACGCCGAAGTACCTCCAGGTGGTCAATCTGATCCTTGAAGACATTGAAAAGGGAAAACTAAAAATCGGTGACCGAATCCCTTCGATCAATGAAACCAGTTTTGACTTTTTACTATCCCGTGACACGGTAGAAAAAGCTTACAATGAACTAAGAGACCGTGGAATCATTTCCTCCGTAAGAGGAAAAGGATTCTACATCTCTTCAACCAATAAGGGACATAAGGTGAAGGTCCTGCTGCTGTTCAACAAGCTCAGCTCCTACAAAAAAATCATCTACTATTCCATTTTGGAAACGCTGGGCTCACAAGCCACGGTAGATCTGTACATCCATCACTACAACAGAAACCTGTTGGAGGATCTCTTGGAGCAGAATCTTGGTAATTACAATCAGTACGTTTTGGCTCCCCACTTCTTTGACCAAGGAGGACATCCGGAAGCTGCCTACGATTTGATCAAGAGAATTCCTAAAGAAAAACTATTGATCATTGATAGGGCGGTGAAAGGACATGAAAATGAGTTCCCAGGAGTTTATCAAGATTTCGCCAAAGACATCTTTGAAGTCCTGGAATCCGGTATGTCCCACTTAAGGAAATATGAGCGCTTGATCTTGGTGTTTCCTAAAGGGGAATTGTACCCGGTAGAAATCATGGATGGCTTCAAGAGATTCTGTTTCTTCCAAGATTTCAAAAACCTGATCGTGGATGGTGTGGAAGACGATGAACCCTTGGATGTAGGAGATTGCTATATCGTGCTGGCTGAATCAGATTTGGTTAATTTGGTAAAAAAATCAAGGGAACAATTGCTGAAACTAGGAAGAGATGTTGGTGTGATTTCTTACAACGATACGCCGCTGAAAGAAATACTCGCAGAGGGCATCACCACCATTTCCACGGATTTTGTGCACATGGGTCAATCCATAGCTGAGCAAATCCTTGGGATTGAAGACAGAATTCCGATTAAAAATCCATTCCGCATGACTCTCAGAAAGTCACTATAAAACCACCCAAAAAGAGAGTCGGGATCGCAAATTCTGACTCTCTTTTTGTTTATCGCTCACCTTAAAACTATTCTACAATGTACAGTGTACCAAGTACCAAGAACTAAGTACCAAGTAATACTCAAGTCTTACTTCTAGTCTCTTTAATTTTGCTTCTTAATGCTTGGCACATGGTACTTCGTACTTGGTACAACTTCTAGCCTCTTGCTTCTCCATCCGCTATGTCTAAAATACCCGTAACTGCCGTCTTTGACATCGGTAAAACGAATAAAAAATTCTTCCTCTTCGATGAAAATTTAAGGGAAGTATTCAATACATATACCCGTCTGGATTCAGTTCCTGATGAGGACGGATTTCCAAGTGAACCCATTCTCCCCTTACGAGAGTGGATGCTTGGTACATTTAAAGAGGCGCTGAACTCCGCTGAATTTGAGATTAAAAAACTGAATTTCTCTGGGCATGGAGCGTCCTTTGTCCATACGGATGAGAACGGAGAACCCGTCACTCCCTTGTATGACTATCTAAAACCCTATCCTGAAGAATTGTTGGAAAGGTTTTATGCTGAAAATGGAGGAAAAATGGAGTTCTGCAAAACAACTTCTTCCCCTCCCCTCGCCATGTTGAATTCAGGGCTTCAAATTTATTTCCTTAAATATGCTAAACCGGAATTTTTCGGAAAAGTAAAACACTGCCTTCATCTGCCTCAATACTTGAGTCTTATTTTTACAGGACAGCTAGTTTCTGACTTTACCAGCATCGGATGCCATACCGGACTTTGGGACTTTGAACGAATGGATTACCATGACTGGGTAAAACGAGAGGGTATTGAATCCTTACTTCCTCCGATTCTACCGGGAGACACCCTGCTTACCACCAAACCCGAACTTGGGAGCATTCCATGTGGCATCGGCGTACATGATTCATCAGGAGCCTTGCTTCCCTATTTAACCCAAAACAACGAACCTTTTGCACTCCTCTCTACAGGCACCTGGGCAATCAGTATCAACCCATTCAACAAAACGGGACTCACAGAATCCCAGCTCAACCAAGATTGCCTGCAATTCTTGAGCATTTCAGGCCAACCCATCAAAATCTCTAGATTATTTATTGGGGAAGAGCATAAATACCAAGTGGATGAAATGTATGCCTACTGGAATCTTCCTTTGGGCACGTACAAAAAGTTGATTTTTGACCTGAAATTTTTTGAAAAAGTCACAGCTGATTCAGAGAAAAGAATCGGATTTCACTACCTGAAACCGGAAGATTACGGATTGGAAAGAGCTGTTTCTACGGATTGGAGGAGTTTTTCTGACTTCAATGAAGCCTATTACACCTTTATTAATGAATTGACAGATATCCAAGTGGCTTCTTTAAATTTAGTGCTGGACGGAACTACCGTAAATCGCATTTTTGTGGACGGAGGATTTAATGCAAATTCGATTTTCCTAGAAATGCTTCGGATCAAACTCCCCGGAATTGAAATTATCCCAAGTGATTTCCCAAATGGCTCCGCTTTAGGTGCTGCCATGCTGGTAAATAGAACGTTCTGAACTATCTTACAGCTATGATTTCGGACACACCCCATATCGGTCTTTTCATTCCCTGTTACGTAGATCAATTCTACCCTAAAGTGGGCATATCCACCTTGGAATTGTTGGAAAAATTTGGCTGTAAAGTTAGCTATCCACTCGGACAAACCTGCTGCGGACAGCCCTTGGCCAATGCCGGATACGCGCGAGACACGGAAGGCACTGCAAGACATTTTATCGAACTCTTCAAAGACTACGACTTTATTGTGGCGCCCACAGGAAGTTGCGTGCTACATGTGAAAGAACACTTTCCAAAGCTGCCGGATCTAGAAAAAGAACATAGGGAAATTCACGATAAGATTTTCGAGCTCACTGAATTTTTGACCGATGTATTGCAGGTAAGAGAACTTAAAGGAAGTTTCCCCTATAAGGTGGGCTACCATGCCTCTTGTCATGGACAGCGCGGCCTTCGACTCGCATCGAGTTCTGAAATGAACAGCACCCCATTCAACAAAGCCAAGAGTTTGCTTGAAAATTTGGATGGCCTAGAATGGATGACCCTTAATCGAACCGATGAATGCTGCGGATTTGGAGGTACATTTTCAGTTACGGAGGAGGCTCTTTCCATTCGAATGGGAAAAGACAGACTAGACGACCACGAAAAGCATCAAGTGGAAATCCTGACAGGAGGAGATATGTCCTGCATTATGCACCTTCAGGGAATAGCCAGCAGGGAGGGGAGAAACGTGAAATTTATGCATTTGGCTGAAATTCTAAACCAAGCAATCCAATGAGTCATCCACAGGCAGCAACGGAATTTTTAAAAGACCAGGCCAAAGCCAAATGGCACGACGAAACCCTTTGGTTTGTTCGTGACAAGCGGGACAGGATCAGCAAAACCATCCCGGAATGGGAGGAATTGAGAAATCTAGCCTCTCAAATCAAAGAAAACGTACTCTCCAAATTGGAAGATTACCTCATAGAATTTGAAGAAAATGCCATGAAAAATGGCATTCAGGTTCACTGGGCAGCAGATGCGGAGGAGCACAATCGAATTGTCTTATCTATTTTGCAAAAACAGGAATGTACTGCTATTGTAAAAAGCAAATCCATCCTGACTGAAGAATGCCATCTCAATCCCTTTTTGGAAAAGCACGGGATCGAGGTGGTCGACACAGACCTTGGAGAACGCATTGTTCAATTTCTGAACCAACCGCCAAGCCATATTGTATTACCTGCCATACACCTGAAAAAAGGAGAAATTTCAGATTTATTCCACGAAAAGCTTCATACGGAGAAAGGAAATGAGGATCCAGCCTATTTGACTCAGGCCGCTCGAATTCACCTCAGGGAAAAATTCCTTCAGGCTAAAGTTGCTATCACTGGGGTCAACTTTGCAGTTGCAGAATCGGGTGAGTTTGTGGTCTGCACCAATGAAGGGAATGCCGACATGGGGGTTCACCTGGCAGATGTTCACATTGCCTGTATGGGAATTGAAAAAATCATTCCGAGAAGAAAAGACCTTGGGGTTTTTCTTCGGTTACTTGCCCGGTCCGCCACGGGTCAACCCGTCACTAATTACAATTCGCATTTTAGAAGCCCGTCGGAGGGAAAAGAAATCCATGTAGTGCTTGTTGATAATGGTCGGACAGCTCAACTTGCCAGAGAAAAGTTTCGCAACTCGCTCAAATGCATTCGCTGCGGTGCCTGCATGAATACCTGCCCAATCTACCGCAGAAGCGGAGGTTTCAGCTATGGAAGCACAGTTCCTGGCCCTATCGGCTCTATCCTTTCTCCGGGTCTGGATATGAAAAAATACAGCACACTCCCCTTTGCCTCCACGCTTTGCGGAAGCTGTTCGGATGTATGTCCGGTAAAAATCAACATTCACGAACAGTTGTATGAATGGAGACAGGAGATCACCAAAACTCATGGGGAACTTGGCAAGGGGCTTTCCATGAAACTCGCCAATGGAATTTTCAAAAGTCCTCTAGCGTATAAAATTTCAGGCAACCTGATGAGAACCGCTCTCAAATCACTTCCTAAATCGCTGATTTACCACCCGATCAACAGTTGGGGAAAGGGAAGAAATCTTCCCGAAACACCGAATGAATCTTTTAAAGAATGGTATCAAAAAAACAGGAAATGAGCAGCAGAGAATCTATCCTAAAGGCAATTCGGGAAATTAGCCGTGAAGAAAAGCTTCTACCTGGTGCTCCACTATTTGAAATTTCCTCACCATTGGAAGAAACGTTCATAAAATCCATACATGGAAACAAGGGAGAGGTGATGACGGAGGCTGACTTTTTATCCTGGTTGAAAAAAATCAACTACCCCAAGGTAATTTCCTGCTTAGAAAAGTTTTCAAACCTTTCAACGATTACCCTTCCGGAAGATCCTCATGACTTAGAAGACTTAAATTTAGCCCTTCTAGAAGGACAATTTGGAGTGGCTGAAAATGGGGCAATCTGGATAGATGACCGACAGCTTCCTCATCGGGTACTACCTTTCATTGCCGAACATTTGGTAATTTTTCTACCTAAAAACAACTTGGTTCCTACCCTTCATCAGGCTTACGAAATAATTGGTGATGCTCACTCAGGTTTTGGATTGTTTATAGCGGGTCCATCAAAAACAGCAGATATTGAACAGTCGCTGGTAATTGGCGCTCACGGAGCAAAAAGTTTACGAGTGATCTTAATTGACTAATGATTTCTCAAGGTAAAAAAGATTCATTCCGTCTGAAGTACGTTCATTTCCCAACTTTACGCCGATTTTGTCTGCAATTCTTCGGCAAAGACTTAATCCCAAGCCTGTACCAGTTTCCATTTGAGTCCCAACAGCACTTTTTACATTAAAATCAAAAAGTTGTTTTTGTATCTCATCAGGTATTAGCTTACCCGGATTTTTAATATTCCAACGTAACTTATTCTCGTCTCCAATGCATTCCATATAAATGGTGGCCCCAACAGGCGAAAACTTTATCGCATTGCTTAAATAATTTCTGAGTATAATTTTAATCTCTTCCTTCTCCAATTGAATGAGTTCTATTCCATTTTCGAGCAAAAGTTCAATTTTCTGTCCTTTTTCACTTGCCTGCAACTGCATCAATTGTTGGACCTCCTCTGAAAAAGAGTAAAGATTTATCCTCGACAATTCTACCGGCTGATTTCCCATTTCTGTTACCACCCAATTTAAGGTATTGCTGAGCACATAGTTTAACTGAATACTTTGTTTCTTCAAACTGGAAAGTATAAATCCGAAATCTTCCTTAGAAATCAAATCTAAATCTTTCAACTCTAGAGTGGTGGAGAGAGAGGCTACAGGATTTTTTAAATCATGAGACAATAGTGCGATCAATTGATTTTTTTTATCATTGATCAACTGAAGTTCCTGTAAATTTTTCTTGTTTTCTTCTTGTAGTTTGATAAGTACCAAATTCTGTTTCTGATAATTGATAATCACCATCGTGGCGCCAATAGACAGAAAAATGGAGGTAACGAAAATGGTTATACTATTATCCCAAAACAAATCATTGATGTCTTTATAATGATGAGTTACAGATAAATTTCCTGTCACTTCAAGGTAAAAAATTAAAATATAAAGACCGATACTCAGAAAATGCCAAAATGCATTTAAAGGATATTTCATCAAAATGGCAATAGCACCAAAAAAAACAAAAAAATTATAAATGGTAGGACCTTGATATCCATCATTATAAACATAATTGACCAACATAAACCCCAAAACCAGGGCCAGCATTAGATGGGTGGCTAAAGACTGTTTTTTGTAATGGATAAATAAAAAATAACCTCCTATAAAAAGGAAAGCAAAAACCAATCTGATAATTAGGAATTCTGTGGCTTGACCCATTAAAAAATCACTAACACCGAAAAATAAAATCGAAAAAAAAGTAAGCAAAATAAAAATAAGAGAAATTTTACGCTGAAGGTCCTGCAGAGTAGTAGTTTCCTTTTTAAACTCGTGAAAAAATCTCATCTACTAAATTATTAATTTTATCTGATAGGTCACTTGAATTTCTCAAAACCGAATAAATCGAAAACATTCTTTTATCGCGATTATAGGGAATTTAATTCAGCCTCCTGTGGTTTAAATATCTATTCAAATCATCAGAATAACGACATAAAATGTTTTTTTTTATCGAGAAACTTACCCCGATTCCCCTAATTTTCTATCAAAAAACAAATTCAATCGCTATCCTAACCCTATTTTAGGATTTTATAGCCCCTCGTGAGTTTTAAGTGTTGCACCAATAATTAAACTATTTTTATTTAATTTTATATACCTAGTTATTTCAGCCTAATAAATTCTCTGATTTTTGAAATATATTATTTGTCAAAGTCAAAAAATAAACTTAACATTTTTACCAGCAAGATTTAATCCTGCTTTGAATTCAAGACAATCCTTAAGACTGCATAATCATATTTTCCTTCAAAATGCTCGAAATATCCCTTAATGGATTCAAACGGTTCCTCCACTCCCTTAATTTCCCGAATAGTTTCCTCAGGAATAAAATCCTCCAATTGAATTTTTCCGAGTAGTACACCATGACCCAAATGCCCCATAATTGTGGACAAAGTAAAGCCTCTTTCTTCGGCAATTTCGACAGGCTTTTTGCCCTCAAGAAAAAGTCGGATGCTATGCGCCTTGGTATCTTCCTTCTTCTCCGTTGAAGCACTCTTATTTTTGGATTTGACCTTACCCGATTTATGAGCTGGACTAGATTTTACAGGTAGTTCTTTACGGATTTTTTCTGCCAGCAAGACCCTTATTTGCTTAACGCTGAGATCAATACCTTCCATTTTTGTAGCTATTTCTCCCTGAAGGATAGAGAAAACCAACTGACGACTTTTTGCTATCGAGGTATATTTTCGGAGAAGTTCGATTTCAAAATCTTCAAGATGGTTTTGATAGGTTTTGATTCGGGTATAATGCTCAATCCGGAACTGATGCCGAATTAGAATTTCCAAAGTTCTAACCAAAAGATCCAAATAGTAAGAAGTTCCTTTTTCAATTCTTTCCAAAAGCTTTTGATCATGCTTTGCCTGCAGAAGCTGTCCCAGTTGGAAGCGGAATTTTCGGGTATTCTCCTGCTCTTTTCTAAATAAATCCGTTATTTCGGGAAGATCTGTTCTCAAGTCTTCCTCTTCAAATTCCATGGAAGATTCTTGGTCTTTTTCAAACTGAGCAAGTGAATTGAGCAGACTTTCAAACTCAAAAGTTGATTCTATCAAATTTTCAAGGAAGGATTCCTGATGAATCCTAAGTAACTCCATAAGATCTTGGCCAGCAGATTTCAGTTGCGTAAATTCCACCACTTTAGCATCTGAATAAATAACATCAGTCTGAACTTTAGTTCTTAAAACCAGACCATCTAAACTCCTTAATCGGCTCAGTGCAACATAGACTTGTCCAGGAGCAAATGCCTGCCCCACATCAATAATCGCCCGGTCAAAGGTTAAACCTTGGCTTTTATGGACGGTAACAGCCCATGCAAGTTTGATTGGAAACTTTGAGAAAGTCCCGATGACTTCTTCTTCCAATTCTTTGGATTCGGAGTTGACTTGATATTTCTTATTCTCCCAAAGCTCCTTTTTGAGTAAAAAAGACTCTTTCGAACCATCCATGATCACGGTAACCTTGTCGGATTCCAGATGGCTGACAGTTGCTAATTTCCCATTAAAATATGCACCCTCGCCGGATGAGTCATTTTTAATGAACATAATCCGTGTTCCAACTTTGAGTTCAATGGATTCAGGTAAGGGATAAAGATGGGCGGGAAAATCACGATCAATAATAGCATCGAAGAAAAATGACTGGCTATTCAAAAGTCGAAGCTCCCTCAGGTTGATTTCGTCAGCCTTATAATTATGAGTGGTCAGAGTAATACAGGGAGGCAAATCTCTGATTTCATCCGGAGTTTTATAGTACTGATTGAGAATTCGGACATCTTCCGGTGTAGATCGATTATCCCGAAGATTGTTGAGAATTCGTATAAAGATCTCATCCTGCTGCCTGAATATTTTATCTAGTTCAAGGTAAATCAAGCCTGAATTCTGCAAGGCCTTCGCCTCAAAAAAATGCATAGATCTATAAAATTGACCCAATACACTCCATTCTTCATCCTTCACCACAGGAGGCAACTGATACAAATCCCCAATAAATAACACCTGGACACCACCAAAAGGGTCATGATACTTTCGTTTCACACTTCTCATTCGGTAATCAATGGCATCCAAAATATCAGCTCGTAACATACTGACTTCATCAATGACGATAAGGTCAATGGATTTTAGCACATTTCTCCTTAGTTGATTCAGAGGATGTCTGCGTGCAAGGGTTTGTTGGGTAAAAAAACCGTTTCTGTCTGTGTAGTTACCCTCAGGTTCACGTACAGGCAGAAAAGTACCAAATGGCAATAAAAACTGGGAATGGATTGTCACTCCAGAGGCATTTAAGGCAGCTATACCCGTTGGAGCCAAAATCACAAATCGTTTATGCGTAAGCTGGGAGAGTTTTCGTAGAAAAGTTGTTTTGCCTGTCCCTGCCTTACCGGTCAAAAAAATGGGAGCCCCGGTATTGTTAATAAAACGTGACGCAAGCTCCAGTCTGTCTGTGGAAGCGTTCATAAGGCAAGTTTACATTTTTTAAAGCTAAATTTCATTGGATTAGTCAAAAAAAGAAACAGTTTTTTGTTGGCGAATGAAAATTAGACAACTTTAGTGGTTGATTCTATCCACGCAATGTACATTCATCCGCTAAATACTTGGGAAAGGGAGCCCGAAATTACCGAATTTATCAAAAAAAATTCCTTCGCAACTTTGGTAACCCAGGTATTTGGAAAACCTTTGGCCACTCACCTTCCCTTTGTTTTGGAAAAAAATCCAGCGGGAAATACCATACTCCACGGACATCTTGCCAAGGCCAATCCCCAATGGAAATCAATTGAAAATCAACAGGATGTACTTGTTATTTTTCAGGGACCACATGCCTACATATCTTCCTCATGGTACAACCATGAAAATGTGCCCACCTGGAATTATCTAGCAGTCCATGTTTATGGGAAAATTCGAATTATTGAAGGGGAAGAACTCATGCATCACCTGAAAACCCTTGTTGATATTTATGAATCAGGCCGACCCAACCGAGTGCATGTGGAAACCATGACAAAAGCCTATATGGAAACACAGGTGAAGGCATTAGTTGGGATTGATATAACTATCACCGAGGTACATGCAAGTGCCAAACTTTCACAAAATCGGGATGAAGTGAACTATTGGAATATCATCAAAAAACTCGAAGAAAGTCCAGAACCTATTAACCACCAAGTTGCTGAGGAAATGAGGAAAAGAAAAGGCGAAAAATTATGATAGACAAAATTTAATTTCCAAAACACTTAGTAAATCTTAAGCGGATTTATTCAAAAGAGAAGTTCTAATCTGAATTTCTCCGTTTGAAAAAAATCCACCTCCTTTCGAGAACATTTTTTTTAGATTTGATCATGAGGTTTTCGATGATACTAATATTCTTTTCCATGTTCTTGATCAATAAAACCTATGGGCAGAAAATCCGGGTATTGAGTTATAACATCTATCACGGTGAATCTCCCACGAAACCTGGAACTGCAAACCTGGTCGAGATTTCCCAACTCATCCAAAAACTAAATCCAGATGTGGTAGCCTTGCAAGAAGTAGATTCACTCACTGGAAGAACAGCCAAAATCTATGGTAACAGGTATGACTTGATGGAAATTCTTTCCAAGGAAACCGGTTTGGATGGTTATTTCGGAAAAGCCATGAACTACGATGGAGGTGGATATGGAGAGGGACTTTTGATAAGGAAAGGCAGTGCTTTCGAGACATTCCTGCTCCCAAATCCCGCAGGCGGAGAAACCAGAGCCATCGCTTGGGCAAAAACAAAATTGAATATCGGAGAAGAGATCTATTTTGGAGGCACACACCTCTGCCACCAATTCACAGAGAACAGAATCGCCCAGCTAGAAGCCATTCTTTCACAAGCGGAAAAACTTGAGAAACCAATCATTTGGGTTGGAGATTTGAATTTTACTCCGGAATCGGTTGAGTACAGGCGCATCCTAAAAAAATGGAAAGATGCCGGTGCGGAAAGTGGTAATCAGCAAAACACCTACGGCAGTAAGGAAAATGGAGGTAGGATTGACTACATCTGGTATGATTCCGAAAAATTTGAATTAATAGAATATAAAGTGATCCAAGTTCCTTACTCAGACCATTTTCCAGTCTGGGCTATACTAAAAATAAAACCCTAAAACCTATGAAAATATCACATCCGAAAATTTTTATCGGAACAATGAGCCTTCTGATTATACTCCTATCCTCCTCTTTTCTTTACAGTCCAAAAACTAACTGGATTGAACTGTTCAACGGTAAGGATCTCAAGGGATGGACTCCGAAAATCAGAACACATGAATTGGGAGAAAACTATGCGAACACCTTCCGTGTCGAGGACGGATTAATGAAGGTAAGGTATGATGGATATGAAAAATTTGACCGGCAATACGGGCATATTTTCTACAAAAAACCTTTCTCTTACTACGTATTGACAGTGGAATATCGCTTTGTGGGAGAACAATGTCCAGGAGGAGAGGGATGGGCATTAAGAAATAGTGGCGCCATGCTACACTGTCAGGATCCTAAAACGATGTTGAAAGACCAAGACTTTCCGATTTCGATTGAAGCGCAATTCTTGGGAGGAAACGGCAAGGACAAGCGTACAACCTGTAATCTTTGCACACCTGGTACCAATGTAGTGATGGATGAAAAGCTGTTTACACCACATTGCATTTCTTCCAAATCAGAAACCTATCATGGAGATCAGTGGGTCAAGGCCAATTTTATTGTCTTGGGAGACCGGGAAGTACATCATTTGGTGGGTATGGATACCGTAATCAGCTACTACCAGCCTCAGATAGGTGGCGGGAACGTATCACCTGTAGACCCAACTGTGAAAATCGATGGCAAGCTGATTGAAGGAGGCTACATCAGCCTACAAAGTGAGAGTCACCCGATAGATTTCAAGCGTGTGGCAGTTGTGGACCTTTCCAAAATCAAAGATGATCGAAAAAAACTTGAGCAAGCGGTTAGGTTAGCGCTCGAACAAAAGTGATTTTTAATTGGGTAATTCCAAAAACCTTAAAAACCCGATAAAAATAATATGTGTATCAGGTTGATTTCACGTCGGCATTAATAACCGGTTTTGGATTTAGAAATGACAATTGCTAAAGGAGCGTTGAAAAGACTGGGAATGTTTAAAAATAATGATCCCAATAAGTGCGACTTTACACTGTTGGCTAACTTATTGGTTATTTAGAATTTTTTGCCACAGCCTCTCCCGGAGAATTCGGGAAAGACAGGAAAACTAAAAGATAAGGGTTAGCCATGAGTGTAATTCTCATTTCTCTTACTGCCTCTGCGCCTTCGTGGCTAAAAAATCTTTTGCCGCAGGCTTTCCAGAAGAATTCGGGCAAGACACAAAGGTTGAAAAGCTAAAGCTTTGAATGCTATTGGTTTGAAAATTAAAGTCAAAGACCTGAATTAATTTCAAAAATTTTCCTGAGCAATATGCGAGCTTTTCAGTCTAGGTACCAAGGGTCATACAAATTTAGGTTTAGCTCTTTCTTGACGATATGGATAAGCATTTTTTACCCAGAGCTTATTCGGTAATAAATGACATACCTGCATTTATCCGGATACACACAAAAATTATAAATAAATCTAATATTTCCCAGCTCAACAAAATACGAACAACTATTCTAGGTGTAGCTTGTAACCAGCAATCTAGGTGTAGTCTGTAACAAGCAATCTAGGTGTAGTTTGTAACTACACCTTTCTATCTATTGAATAATCAATCGAAATCAAGGAATTTCGAGTATTTGACCCAAAGATTTTTATAATTTCTTGCTAATCGCTAGACTCTTTTTATTGGTTAAATCGTACTCGGACAGATTCTCAAACCGCTCATCCAAGTCCAGATTGTTTAGATAATCATTGATGATTTCCCGAACCTCTTGGAAAGATAAATTGTGCAGAACTTTACCATTTTTTGCCATAGAAATCTGACCAGTTTCTTCTGAAATGATTAGAATAAGTGCATCCGTAGCTTCAGACATCCCGATCCCAGCTCTGTGCCGCAAACCAAATTGTGCTGGAACCTCACGTTCGGTAACTGGAAGAATGCACCGCGCTGCTTTTATTCTACCTTTAAAAATAATCACCGCACCATCATGAAGCGGACTATATTTATTGAAAATGGAAATGAGCAGCCTTTTAGAGAGTTCTGCGTCGAGAATATCCCCACTTTCTGAATAAAATTTCAACTCGACATTACTTGAAATAACAATCAATGCCCCTGTATTGGATCCAGCCAACACTTTTGCAGCATCAATAATGGGAGATATGTTAAATGCAGCATTCTCTTTTTTCCTCCAGAAAAATAAAATATCCTTGAGAAGATTATCATCCGAGAAAATGGAGGAACGTCCAACTATCAGCAAAAACTTTCTTATTTCCGGTGCAAAAATAATAATGGCCGCAATCACTCCTACTCCCATAAATTGACCGAGAATGGCTGAAAGCAGTTCCATTCTTACCGCCCTCACTAAAAGGTAAATGAGGTAAAGAGATAGAAAACCTATAAAGATTTTAATAGCAACACTTCCCTTCAAAAGCTTATACACCTGATACAACAGTGCAGCCACCAACGCAATATCAATCATATTGACGATGGAAATGTCTAAAAATCCTATTTTAAATAGCAGGTTCAAGGATAAAGTTTTTCAAATAGTGTGATTGTTTCTTTTGCTTCCTTTATATCATGCACTCGCAAAATATTTGCTCCTTGCGATAAAGCAAACATATTCAGTGCCGTAGTCCCATTTAAAGCTTCAGCGGGTTGGCATTCAAGCGTTTTGTAGATCATTGATTTTCGAGATATTCCAACCACTAGGGGTAATCCAAGCATTTTAAAACTTTTAAGATTACGTAAAATATCAAAATTTTGATCTGTTGTTTTTGCAAAACCAAAACCAGGATCAATAATCACATCTTTGATGCCAAGTTTTCTGAATTCATCCAGCTTTTCGGCAAAATAATGGAGAATATCTGGAACTAAATTATTATAATCGGTCTGTACCTCCATGGTTTGAGGCGTACCCCTCATGTGCATAGCAATATAGGGTACACCCAAGTTCGATACAGTTTCCAGCATAAATGGGTCAATACTTCCCGATGAAATATCATTAATCAGGTCAGCTCCAGAATCAACGGCTGCCTTTGCAACATCTGATCTAAACGTGTCTATGGATACTAATATTTCAGGAAAAGCTTTTTTAATGTAGGTAATTGCTGGAATTACCCTTCTTTTTTCTACTTCACTGCTGATATCTTCAGCCCCTGGTCTTGTACTGTATCCTCCTAGATCAAGAAAATCAGCACCATCGGAAATCATTTTTTCAACCGTAAGCAGAAATGATTTTTCTTCGGCCTTTATTCTACTTCCTTCAAAAAACGAATCCGGAGTGAGATTCAGAATGCCCATCACTTTTGGTTTATCCAAGAAAAATAACCTTCCCCTGACTTGAAATGAAATTTTTGGGGGAAATGATTTATCTTCGGTCAAAGATGTGAAACCCGTAACTGCAAGCATTAAATAAAAATATTTTGGAAACTCATACCAGCAACGAATATAAGCAAGTAATTGCACGATGTAAAGAATTATTTAGGAAGAAAACCCATGATTATGGTACAGCTTGGAGAATTCTAAGACTTCCTTCCATTACCGACCAAATTTTTATAAAAGCACAGCGAATACGATCTATTCAAGAAAAAGGAAACCAAAAAGTATACGACCCAATAGTCGATGAGTTTGTAGGGATTATAAACTATTCTTTAATAGCATTGATTCAGATTGCCCTGAAGAAAGATCATCGTAAGGAAATCCCCTTTGACGAATTGGAACCTTTGTATGATCAATTGACAGAGGCTACTAAAGCCCTACTTGAAAACAAGAATCACGATTACGACGAAGCTTGGAGAGATATGAGGGTGGCGTCTATGACAGACATCATATTGATGAAACTTTACAGAATAAAGCAAATTGAAGATAATTTGGGGAAAACTATCGTTTCAGAAGGAATCGAAGCAAACTACCAGGATATGATCAATTACTCGGTTTTTTGCCTAATTAAATTGGGCTACGCTGAAATTAAAAATAGCTAAAAAGCTGATTTGAATAGATTTTAACCTTAAAACAAAGCATACTTTAAATCTAATTTTACTCCACATGATTAAGCAAGGAATTCTTTGGCTCCTCCGAATTTTTGTTGGTGGATTGTTTATTTTCTCAGGACTCATCAAAGTCAATGATCCCGTTGGAACAGCCATTAAATTGGAAGAGTATTTTGATGTATTTTCGAATGACATCGCAGCATTTTTCTATTATTTCAAGCCTTTGGCACTTTACATAGGTTTAATTCTAGTGGTTTCGGAGGTGGTATTAGGAGTTATGTTGATTTTAGGTGTACGGTTAAAACAGACCGTATGGGCCTTGGCGCTCATGATTTTATTCTTCACTTTTCTCACTTTCTACTCTGCCTATTTCAATAAAGTGACTGATTGCGGTTGCTTTGGAGATGCTATTAAATTGACGCCTTGGGAATCTTTTTATAAGGACATCATCCTGCTTAGTATGATTTCTTTTCTCCTCCTCTTCAGATCTGCACTTCCCAATAAAACTCCAAAATGGGCAAGTGTCGCAGCGATTTCCAGTTTGATCATCTCCAGTGGAATTGGAATTTGGGCCATTGAAAATTTACCTTTCATAGATTTTAGAGCCTACAAGGTTGGGGTAAATATCCCTGTAAACATGCAGCCTTCAGCACCTTTGGAATACACTTATGTGATGAAAAAAGGGGAAGAAACAGTTTACCTTGATAAATATCCAACTGAGGAAGGCTATGAGTTTGTTGAGATGGTTTTAAAAAATCCTGAGGCGTTGCCTAAAATTTCGGATTTTGCCGCGTGGAATCAAGAGTCGGATCAAACGGGGTTTCTTTTTCAGGGAAATAAAGTGATTTTGCTCAGCAGCAATATGGGTAAAATGAGTGACGCTAACTTGGAAGAAATGAACACCTTGATAAAATCCTTAGCCGGTGCCCCGGTTGATGTTGTCTTCATGGCTGCTGCTACTCAGAAAGAGATTGACGGTTTTTTGAATAAAAATGGCTGGAGTATTATCGGCCTTCAGGCTGATGCGACAGTAGTGAAAACCATCATGCGAGCTAACCCGGGAATAATGATTTTGAAAGAAGGTGTAGTCTTGGCAAAGTACCACCATAACAATACCCCCGAGGCGATAGATGTCCTCGATCTATTTTTATGAGCAAAAACCTTAAAGTAGTTTTAGTTGGTCTTCCAGGTTCAGGTAAAAGTACCTTTGGTAGGCAGTTGGCCCAGGAATTAGGCTTTCCCTTCTTGGATCTTGATCATCAGATAGAGGAAAAATATCAAAGTAAAATCCCGGAAATTTTCTCCTCTCATGGAGAAGGCCAATTCAGAGAATGGGAGTCGGAAACCCTTTCTGAATTATTAGATCGAGATTCATCTTTTGTCCTAGCTTCTGGTGGGGGAGCCCCATGTTTTAATGATAACATGGACCTCATCAATTCAAAGGCCATTTCTGTATATTTAGACGTGCCTCTCGAATCGATTTCCCATAGACTTCAAGTCTCTAGAATCCAAAACAGACCCATGTTTCAGGGACTAGATCAGGGGGAGATTATTTTAAAGCTAAAATCTTTAATGGTTACCAGAGAACTATTTTACAATCAGGCAAAAATAAAGCTCAGTGGTGAGGATTTTTCCACTGAACTATTGATGTATGAGCTGATAAACTTGATCAGAAGCTAATACCCAAAGTTAGGATTGCCGAAGTGATCGAATTTTTCAGTTCGGTAATTGGGCCGTAATTAAAACCCTTACTATCGAAAACCTGGTAACTTCTATAGAGTGTTGTGTAATTTTGATTGACTAAAGATAAATCAAGGCTAAACGTATTCAATCTAATGCCAACACCACCCGAGAATGACTGTGAACTTTGATCTAATCCTGATTTTTCTGAATAAGGATCTCCCAAATACGAGTAACCTGCCCTAAATCTAAAATTACTTACAATGGCTTCACCACCCAACCGATAGTTAAGAGTGCTTGTATATAGATTTCGGATTGCCAGATTATCTGGCCCTTCATTGAAATCATTGGAGCTTATTCTTGCGGTACTGTAATCAATGAAGTCAATATCTGCTGAAAGGAATCCTTTTTTTCCAAAAAAGAATGTCGCTCCTCCACCAATTTTTAATGGGGTATTGATTCCATACGTACTCAAAATCAAATCGGTAACGGCTTCCTCTTTACCTAAAGTCACATCCTCTTGTTCGAAATAGTAGTTGTTGTAATTAGCAGTAATACCGGCATCATATTCTTCACTCATAGCAAACCAGGTAGGACTTTGGAACGAAAGACCCAAATTCAAGTTGTCCATGGGTTTATAAATCATTCCAAGATTAAGATTGATTCCTGTTCCATTGATAAAAAGGCTTTCTCTCAATGAGGAATTTGCCAAAGGTTGATTTACAAATTCTTCATTATAAACTTTAAATGAGGAAAAATTAATCGTTCGGATTCCGAGACTACCTCCCAAAAATATTTTGTGATAAAAATTACCTCCATAACCAAAGCTAAGTTGATTTGCACTTCCTTCTTGAGTTATGTTTTCATCTTGGAATGGGAAACCTAATACAAAAGAATCGTAGGATCTAGGATTATTGATCGGTCCTCCATTTCCATCTGTGGTAATCGGATTGATAAGGTATGTCTGATATGCTAAACCTGCGAGTCCTCTAGTTTCGATTTCACTTTCTGAAACCCCAAAAGCATCATCTAAATAAAAATCAATGATGGAACTTTCTCCAAGAATATCTGAGAAGTATCCGAATTCGGAATTAAAATTTGCAATCCTTTGAAATCCGAAACCCCAAGCCCCTCCTTTAAAAGGCTTGTTTTCAAGATTTCCCTTTGGCTTTGCACTTACATAGGTGAGATTGGGAAGGGAGAAATTGGTGGTGGCAAAATTTTTATCTTGGCCTAAGTATTTTGTGTCTATGGTCCAATTGGTATAGCTTGCACTAAAGCTGGCTTCAGATGTTCTAAAAAAACCCAACCCCGCAGGATTGCCAACCAAGTTTGATACATCACCTCCCAATGACCATTGGGTTCCTCCTACACCTACTATTCTTGCCGAACCTCCGGGAACAACTCGGCTGAATCTATAAGCATCTTCAAAATAACCACTTTGGGCAAATGCAGTCCAGGCGGGGAAAATAACGAGTAGCACGAGTGATGCAACTAACCTCATGGAATGATTGGATAAATAAAATGAATGACCAAATTAACTATTATAATAGTTTTATTTCTTCAAAAAAAGGGGGGAATTAATTCCCCCTTCCTCTGGATCCTCCAGAGGAACTACCTCCTGAAGATCCACTGGAAAAACCACTTGAGCTTCTGCTTGGAGCACTGAAACTACTGCCACTTGAGCCAGATCTACTAGGACTACTGAAGCTAGAAGATCTGTTATTGGAAGATCTACTTGGTGCGCTATAATTCGAAGAATTGTTATATGATGACCTACTAGGAGTTCCTGATGAGTTGTATGACGGACTAGCTCCTCTATTGTACGAAGGTGAAGCTGATCTTGAATTGTTATAGTCAGAGCCAGTTGATCTGTTGTAAGAAGGACTACTACTTCTTGTTTCAGAAGAATTAGACCCACCAGTATATCCTGAAGAATAAGAAGAACTTCTAGATGGAGCGTATGTTCTTGTGTTGCTGGGGTAAGCTGAAGACGGTCTTGCACTTGGAACTGAACTTCTGCCACTTGATACACTTCCCCTATCAGAAGCAGCTGAATTCATATTTCTGCTGGTGCCTGTATTGTTTGAGGAAACTCTGCTTCTACCCGAGTTGTAATAATCGTTTTGAGTAGTACTGAAATCTCTACTTGCTACTCTAGAAGTTTCAGAAGGAACAAGCCTTCTGGCAGAAGAATTTGAGTTAGTAGCGGCATTTGCCCTAGCTTGAGCTCTTGCTGTGCCCGGGATTACTGCGGATTGCTGCCTTACCCCTGCAGAACCTACGGATGTCATTGAAGAACCTCTTGTAGGTCTTGCCCCATATACGACCTTTCTGTTACCATATTCACTTCCTGGAAGAACTATGATAGGATTTCCTGCAAATATCGGACGTCCCCAACCCCAAGGAGAACCGACAAAACCACCACCCCAGAAAGGATCATAGAAACCACCAAATCGATTGAATCCACCAAATCCGAAGAACGGATTAAAAGGATCGTAAAAAGGACGGCCCCATCCAAAATTAAGCCCTATGTTAAAGCCAGGTCTGAAACCCATGAATGGATTCATGAACGGATTAATGAAGGGATCATAAAATCCCATTCCAAAAGGACTAAATCCACCTAATCCCATACCAAGCCCCATATTAAATCCCATATTGAACGCAGAATTTCTCCAACCTCTGTTATTTCCGAAGTTGTTTACTGTGAAATTATTATACACGTCAATATTGGGCTGTGAAGAGTTGGTTGAAGGGTTTTGATTGTCATCAAAGTACACCACTTCATTTCCATCGTTCACTGCGGCAGTTTGACCGTATCTGGAAATGTACTCCGGATTAACATTTCTAGAGCTGAAGTTTTCTTGAGCCCCAATAGACTGTTTGTCCAGATTTTGAAAAGTTGCCGGATTGTTGTTGGCAACTGCATACTGCGTGGCAAGTTTCACGTCAGAAGCCATGAAATACAGGTTGTCGTTGAGGTCATTTACTGCCATTTTATTGGTGCTACAAGAAGAAAAGGACAGCGTTCCTAAAACGATAGCGGAGGTGATAATTGATAAATTCTTCATATTTGCAGTGGATTGTTGCAAGGTTATACGAGCGGACAAACAAGAGGTTGTACTTTTTGGGTTATATTTGTCGGCGCTAGCATAGCAAAAATAAGCACATTTTAATAGTAAACAACCCCATGAGTAAAGGACTTCCAAAACGGAGTGAAGATTATTCCCTCTGGTATAATGAATTGGTCAAAAGAGCAGACCTAGCCGAAAACTCGGCGGTACGTGGTTGCATGGTAATTAAACCTTATGGATATTCCATTTGGGAAAAAATGCAGGCGGAATTGGATCGGATGTTTAAAGAAACAGGCCATACCAATGCTTATTTTCCGCTTTTTATCCCCAAATCCTATTTGAGTAAAGAAGCTAGTCACGTGGAGGGGTTTGCAAAAGAGTGCGCAGTGGTGACTCATTACCGATTGAAAAATGCTGAAGACGGTTCGGGAGTCATTGTTGACCCTGAAGCCAAGCTCGAAGAGGAGCTTATCGTTCGCCCTACCTCAGAAACTGTCATTTGGAGTACCTATAAAAACTGGATTCAGTCTTACAGGGATTTGCCGCTTTTGGTTAATCAATGGGCAAACGTTGTGAGATGGGAAATGAGAACCCGTCTTTTTCTTAGAACCGCCGAGTTTTTATGGCAGGAGGGTCATACCGCGCATGCATCTGCCAAAGAGGCTATGGAAGAAACCATACAGATGATGAATGTCTATGCCCAATTTGCTGAAGAGTTTATGGCATTGCCTGTTGTAAAAGGAAGGAAAACGGAGAATGAGCGATTTGCAGGTGCTGATGAGACCTTTTGTATCGAGGCTATGATGCAGGACGGAAAGGCATTGCAGGCAGGTACTTCCCACTTTTTGGGACAAAATTTCGCGAAGGCCTTTGATGTGAAATTCGCAACCAAGGAAGGAGGGATGGATTATGTTTGGGGAACTTCTTGGGGCGTAAGTACCCGACTTATGGGCGCATTGATCATGGCTCACTCGGATGATAATGGCCTTGTGCTTCCTCCCAAATTGGCTCCAAATCAGGTTGTTATTATCCCAATTTATAGAGGAGAAACAGAATTAGAAGCTATTTCTAAAAAAGCAAGGGAACTCATAACTGAACTTAGAAAAGCCGGTATTTCAGTAAAATATGATGATCGCGACACGCAAAAGCCGGGTTGGAAGTTTGCAGAATACGAATTAAAAGGCGTTCCTGTACGAATTGCGCTAGGGCCAAGAGACTTGGAAAATGGAACCATTGAGATTGCTCGAAGGGACACCTTGACTAAGGAGTCCTTTGCGCTATCAGAAATGCCCTTAGCCCAAAAAATAAGTAGCCTTCTTGAAGAGATTCAACAATCCATATATAAAAAGGCTCTTGATTTCAGACTGGAGAAAACCACAGAGGTAAACACTTGGAATGAATTTATGGAGGTTTTGGAAGAAAAAGGAGGATTTCTCTCTGCGCATTGGGATGGCACTAAAGAAACTGAAGAAAAAATCAAAGAATTGACTAAAGCCACAATCCGTTGCATTCCATTGGACAGAAAGGAAGAACAGGGTACCTGCATCCTGACAGGTAAACTTTCCCTCGGGAGGGTATTGTTTGCCAAAGCCTATTAATTTCAAACCCGGGTGACTCCGGGTTTTTTATTTTTCGTTTAGGGCTGAGTATTCAGCTTATTCTTGTATTTTGGCATCAAATCGTATGTATCTCATTCATGGAATTGTTGGTCTTAGCTAGTCTGTTGGTTACCGGATTGATTTTACTTTTGGTTGAAATTCTTTTCATACCGGGAACAACCATCGTCGGATTATTTGGCTTTTTGGTCGGTCTGGCGGGTGTCGCTTATGCTTTTCTTACATTTGATGAAACGATTGCCTTATGGATCACAGGAATTGCAGTTGTGGCCAATTTTTTCGCAGTTTGGTATGGATTCAGTTCGGGAGTATGGAAAAAATTTTCCCTTAAATCATCGATAAAAGGCGGTGCTTTTGACGGAAGGACAGCCTCATTGGCAGTGGGCATGATCGGAACTTCCATTTCTGACATCAAACCTTTTGGCAAAGCATCCTTTGAAGATGAAATATATGAAGTAAAATCAGATTCGGGATTTATCGAAGTCGGCAATACCTTAGAAATTATCAAACTTGAACCCAATAAAATCATAGTAAAAGCCCATGGAAGCAGATAGCACATTATTTATTTTAGTCGCCGCATTTGCGGGGATTGTACTTCTTTTCATCTTTTTATATTTCGTGCCGGTCAATCTTTGGATTACCGCTCAGTTTTCCAACGTAAAGGTTGGAATAGGCGAGCTTATAGGAATGAGAATTAGAAAAGTACCACCTAGTGTCATTGTAAATTCATTGATTACAGCCACAAAAGCGGGTCTTTCTTTGACCACTAATGATCTGGAAACCCACTACTTGGCGGGTGGAAATGTGCCAACAGTCATTCGGGCACTTATTTCTGCGGATAAGGCAAATATCAGTCTCACCTTCAAGCAAGCTACTGCCATTGACTTGGCTGGTCGTGATGTATTTGAAGCGGTTCAAATTTCCGTCAACCCTAAAGTTATTAATACGCCGAATGTTGCAGCCGTTGCAGCTGATGGTATTCAGCTGATCGCAAAAGCAAGAGTGACTGTACGGGCGAATATCGCACAATTGGTAGGTGGTGCAGGTGAAGAGACCATCCTGGCACGTGTGGGTGAAGGGATTGTGACCTCCATTGGTTCGGCGGCTACTCATAAATCAGTGCTGGAAAACCCGGATAAAATCTCCAAATTAGTTCTTCAACGTGGCTTGGATGCAGGTACTGCATTTGAAATTTTATCCATAGATATAGCAGACATCGATGTAGGGACCAATATCGGTGCTAAGCTTCAGATTGATCAGGCTTCTGCTGACCTAAAAGTTGCAGAAGCTAAAGCAGAAGAACGCAGAGCAATGGCAGTAGCATTAGAGCAGGAAATGAAAGCGAAAAATGTGGAAATGCGAGCCAAGGTAGTGGAAGCAGAAGCGGAAGTACCTAAGGCAATTGCTGAAGCGTTCCGCTCAGGGCAACTCGGTGTGATGGATTACTATAAAATGGAGAACATCAAGTCGGACACCTCCATGAGGGATTCTATAGCCACCTCCGACAAAGACAACAAGGAAACAGGTTCGGGTAAATCCGATAAAAAATAATCAAAAGGAGCTTTTAGCTCCTTTTTTTTCGACTGGATAAAAACGTGTTTACAGGAGCAAATTCTATCTCCTTCTTTTTCTCAAAGTTTATATTCACTCCCTGGTATTCAATCATCAATACCTGCTAAAGTACAAGTAGCCAGATTTTATTTAAAACGTGTATTCTTGGTATTAAAATGTTTTTTCCATGGCTTAATGCTTCATTTAACACCGTAAAAAAATGAAAAACGTAATTAGTAAAATCAAGACAGGACAATTTCAATTTTCTCTGCAAAAGTTTTTCCCTTGTGATTTTTTAACCATTGGGGAAATTAAGAAGGTTAAGGAATCTTTTTTAAATGAATATCCGGAATCTTGTCAGTAGCCAAATTTCATTTTGTTTGAGTTTAAGGAAATAAATCGATCAATGGGAAGAACCCAAACTAAACAAAGGGATGGGAAATTCAACGCATACCCAAACTTTCAATTTTGATTTGTAAACCTTCGAAATCAAAGCTTTAGCTTTTCCAGGTTGTGCCCTAAAATATAAATTTCTAGAAAAGAGGTGAATTAATCGTTTGATGGCCGAGAATAAATCCAATACTAAACACGTAAAAAAAGAACTTTGTGCCCTTCGTGTCCTCCTATGTTGAAAAACAAGGGGAACCGCTAAATT
>CAZNND010000044.1:1128-37456 GCA_964574365.1 uncultured Limnohabitans sp. | reverse complement strand
ATCGATTGATTATTGCGTCAATTTACCCCTACGTGCAATAGACCGGATACACATATTTTAAATAATAGGTGTATCCAACTAATTACACCTATCTTTTTTTATGAGAATTTCCCTTGATCTTGAGGCAGGTTATCCAATTCCATTTATTAGTTTTTCATCTCGGAGCCAATAGATCAAAAAAATGGTAGTAAAACCTTTGGATATACCTGTTTAGTAGGTTTCTATAAACGGGATTAAATAGTATTTTTATTTCACCTAAAAGGAAAGGAATCAAAAACCACATAGTCAAATAGAAAACATAGTGGGGATTCATATCCTAGTTAACTAGCAGATTATTTGTAACTTAGCTTCATTAAGATGAAACATTGCTTTTTGGAATGTAACAATTTTTTTTGTGAGCTACTATGTGTGGGATGTGTCAATTGTGGTTAATCCTTTTTTCTGTTCCTGTTTATTTTATTGGGTAGACTAACTGGTTCAAGGTTTTCCCATTTATAAACCCATTAGCGATTACAAGAGAGATCTTTTTTGCTGATTCAAATCCTACCAAAATAATTCACCCTCACGTCCATTCTTCGGGATACTTATTTTAATTTAAAGATGGAAAGCGTCCCAACTGCTTAAAAAAACATTACATAACTCATAAAAGAATTTTTAAAGAAGATTCCAAACACTTTTCTTAAACAGCCTGTTAAAAAAACATGAAGTACAGCAGAATTGTGGTTTGGTTTCGAAATGACCTTCGGGTAAAGGACAATGAAGTCTTGTCTCGAGCCATACAACAGGGAAAAGAGGTAGTTCCTGTCTATTGCTTTGACCCCAGAATGTTTGAAAAAACAGAACTTGGTTTTCCCAAAACAAATGTATTTCGGGCCAAATTTTTACTTGAGTCAGTTGATGATCTTCGCCAGTCACTTCGAAAAATCGGAGGCGATCTGGTCATTCTTCAGGGAAAGCCGGAAGAAATCGTCGTTGAGTTTGCGAAAAAGATGGAGGCTAAAGCCATTTACTTTTCCAAAGAAGTTACCTCTGAAGAGCGAAATGTGGATAAGTCACTGGAAAAAGCAGCTTTTTCTTCAGGGATTGATAGTGAAAGTTTTTGGCAAAGCACATTATACCATTTGGACGATTTACCTTTTCCCATAAGGCAAACGCCAGAGGTATTTACCCAATTCCGAAAAGAAGTGGAAAAACTGTCAAAAGTCCAGCAGGTTTTTCCCGAACCTGATAAACTAAATTACCCAAGAGAGGCAGCAGATTCTCTAGAAGGAAAGCTACCTGATTTAAAAACATATGGACTGGAGGAACCCAAGCAGGATGTCAAGTTTTGGTTGGAGTTGAAAGGTGGGGAGACAGCCGCGCTCGGGCGACTCCAGCTCTATTTTTGGGAAAAAGACTTGCTCAAAGTGTACAAAGAAACCCGAAATGGGTTGATTGGAATGGACTATAGCTCCAAATTTTCTGCATGGCTAGCTTTAGGATGTATTTCTCCTAGAACCATTTATGCCGAAGTTAGACGTTATGAGCGGGAAAGAAAGAAAAACGACAGTACCTACTGGCTTATTTTTGAGCTAATCTGGAGGGATTATTTCCGGTTTATTGCAAAAAAGCATGGGGATAAGATTTTTGATTTACAAGGCATCAAACATCAAAAGGACTCCTGGAGAAGAGATAAAGCGCAGTTTCAGCGCTGGGTAGAGGGGATGACAGGAGTTCCTTTTGTGGATGCCAACATGCGTGAGTTAAAGGCGACGGGATTTATGTCCAACCGTGGCAGACAAAATGTGGCAAGCTTTCTCGTCAATGATTTGGGAATTGACTGGACCTGGGGGGCGAGCTATTTCGAAAGCCAATTGATCGACTATGATGTCTGTTCCAATTGGGGCAATTGGATGTATGTGGGAGGCGTGGGGAATGATCCAAGAGAAAACCGATATTTTAATATCCTTAGACAAGCTACCAACTATGACAAAAAAGGAAATTTTATACGGCTTTGGATTCCTGAATTACAGGTAATTAAGGGATTTGATATTCATCAGCCTTGGGAGTTATCCACATCTCAGTTGCAAAACATGAAAATCCAGTTGGGCTACACCTACCCTCAGCCGATAGTTAAAATCCCCGTGTTGGAAAAATCTTTTTAGCCTTTTGGTAGTCCTGTATGTGTTAATACAATCTTTTAGGCAGCGAGCAGGCTTTGCCTCTTTCACCAAAATAAAACAAGCAACAGATTGTGTTGTGGAAAGGATGCTTTCTACAGGGAAATCGCTTTTAAAACTTAGCATTTTTCCCTCCTAGTGAAAAGAACAAACCAGTTTCAAGGAGTGAACCACGAGAAAATTAAGAGTTACTGTTAAATCGAATGAAAGTAGGATTTCTGCAAAAAAGACTCAGCCATAATTCTTAATTTTCTCAATGACCATAATTGTTCAAATCCACATGTTTTCAAAAGGAAGGTTCTAGGTCCCTCCCTTCCATGTTTTAATTACCAAAAGTTAAAAGCGATTTCCCTGATGTTTTCTAAAGAATAAATTAGCCTAGCCTAGTGATAAATCAATGGAAAATCTAATTCTTGGAAAAATTACAGGCGCTTATTTCTTCCAATTACAAACCATAAGACTGTGCCCAAAAAAGGCAGAAGTAAAACAATCCCAATCCAGATATATTTATCGGAAGGATTTGCAAATCGGCTCCTTAGGACATCAAAGATGGTGAATACATAAACCAAAATTCCAAGAAACTTCCACATCAGCTTGGTAATTTTGAACTTTTACCAATAATCAAATACGCCAAAGGCCCAAATAAATGGGCAAATAGCAGAATCAATATCCAAATTACCTTCATGTTTTGATCCTTAAAATTGGATCGGATTACGTCTATCAGACAGTAAATCCACAAAACCACGTAAACAAAGGTTATAAAAATGAAAGTTAATAGTTGCATTTTTTACTGTGTTTTATCTTTTATAACTACTAAAATACGCATTAAAAATTCTTCTTTCCCATAAACTTTTAACCCCACTTAAATCATCATAATAAGAATAGGTAAAAAAGGGATAAAAATCAACAAAGTCTTCTTTTGGCTGGTGGTTTCAAATGGATTTCACAAAAATCATAAAACCACGTTACAAAAATTAATAACCCAAAAATTGCAGAAGTATTCGATCTCCTGGAACCAAGCAATTTCATATCGATTCTTCCATTAAATTTACCGAGAATCAAAAAGAACTTTTCCCTCAAATCATAAAAAGGAACTTAGTCAAAAGTTTAGCAATTCACCTATGATCCGAATATTCCTCATAATTCTCTTTACGCTGTTTGCCAACCTTACTCAGGCTCAAGATCTGGCTTACTACCTTCCCAAAGGCTACACCTATAATCCGGCAGTGCCCACCCCCAAACAGGTGCTTGGATATGAGGTAGGTGAATGGCATGTTACTCATGATCAACTTGTTAGCTACATGAAGGCAGTGGCAGCATCCTCGGATCGGGTCAAATTTGAAGAAACAGGAAGATCCTACGAAAAGCGGCCACAAGTACTTTTGACTATCTCTTCTCCAAAAAACCTGGGTAAAATCGAACAGATCAAGTCCGAACGTGCAAAACTCCGCATTCCCGGAGCCCAGGTGGATATTCAGGCCATGCCCTTGGTCATGTTTATGGGCTACTCTGTCCATGGTAACGAGCCTAGCGGTGCTAATGCAGCTTTGGTGGCTGCTTATCATTTTGCCGCAGCCAATGAAATCGCACCCGAATTGGAAAACATCATTCTTTTGCTAGATCCCGCCATTAATCCGGATGGACTCAACCGTTTTGCTTCTTGGGTCAACTCACACAAGGCGTATGTCATGAACGGAGATCCGGCCCAGCGGGAGCTAAATGAAGCATGGCCTCGGGGCAGAACGAACCATTATTGGTTTGACCTGAACCGGGATTGGTTACCTGTGCAGCATCCTGAATCCAGAAATAGGGTAAAAGTCTTTCAAAGCTGGTTGCCTAATATTCATCTGGATTTTCATGAAATGGGCACCAATAGCACATTCTTTTTTCAGCCTGGAGTGCCCTCGCGTGTACACCCCTTGACTCCCACAAAAAACTTTGAATTGACCGAAAAGATTGGAACCTACCATGCAAAAGCCTTGGATCAAATTGGTTCTTTGTACTACAATCAGGAAAATTACGATGATTTTTACTACGGAAAAGGCTCAACCTACCCGGATGTCCAGGGCTCTATTGGAATTTTGTTTGAACAGGCCAGTTCGAGGGGCCACTTGCAGGAAAGTGCAAATGGGATGCTAAGCTTCCCATTCACGATTAGAAATCAGTTTACTGCTAATCTTTCTTCTTACCTGGCGGCGAAGGAAATGCGTGTGGAGCTCAACCAATGGATGAAAGACTTTTACAATGAAATCAAAAAAGAATCTACAGCCGATGTCAACAAGGCCTATATTTTTGGAGCCAAGGAGGATGATGCCCGCAGTTTCCACCTAGCTGATCTTATCCTTCAGCATAACATCGAGGTTTTTGCCTTAAAAGAAGATATTACAGTAAATGGCAAGCCGTTTAAAAAGGAAACTTCCTACATCGTTCCCGCCGATCAGCCCCAATATCGCTTGATCAAAGCCATGTTTGAGACGAGGACAACTTTTCAGGACAGCCTGTTCTATGACATTTCTGCATGGACTTTTCCTATGGCCTTCCATTTGGATTTTATGACGCTAAACAGCAAGATCCTCAATTTGGCCAGTGTAGCTCCAGTCGATAAAAACAATTTCATGCAAGCATCGGGAAAAGTGGTAGGTCAGGCCGAAGCTTACCAGTATGCACTAGAATGGACGGATTACTACGCCCCAAAAGCAGCATATCAACTATTGAAAGCAGGGTTTTTGGTTCGCTTAGCAAATAAGGAATTTACAACAGCCGAAGGAAAAACATTCCGAAGGGGAACCCTATTGATTGACAAAGGGGAAAGCGGGATGAATGATCAAGTGTTTTTTGCCAAGCTTCAGGAAATTGCTCAATTCGCACATGTTGACATCCATGCCCTAACCACCGGCTACACTGCAGGAGCCAACTTGGGTTCGACGTTTATGGTTCCTTTGAAGACTCCGACTATTGCCCTTTTGGTGGATGGAGGTGTGGACAGTGGAGAAGCCGGAGAAATCTGGCATTTGCTGGATCAACGCATGAAAATGCCCGTAACCCTACTTCCTTTAGATGCTCTATCGAGCAGCAATCTTTCGAGATACAACGTCATTCTGATGGCAGATGGAAGTTATAGCCGATTGGGTCAGGCTGGTGCCAATGCTCTTAAAACCTGGGTTAACCAGGGAAATACCTTGGTAGCCAAAGGCGGGGCGCTTCGTTGGTTGGCACAAAACGAAATTGGAAATTTTACTTTCAGGAACGTTGATAATGAAGAAAAAGGGCTTCAGAAAAGCTATGCCGACTTTGAAAATGCTACGGGTTCCAAGCAAACCTTTGGGGCGATTTTCAAGGCAAACTTGGACATCACACATCCCCTTGGCTATGGCTATCATGAAAAAGAAATTTACACCTTCCGAAATGACAACTTCTTCCTGGAGCCTTCTGCAAATCCATATGCCAATCCTCTGGTGTACACCGCCAATCCTCTTGCTTCCGGGTACTTGCATCCGAGTAATCAGCCTGGAGTGAAGGAAAGTGCCGTGATCCGGGTTTCAGGACAGGGCAGAGGCCGAATCATCGGTTTTGCGGATAATCCAAACTTCCGTGCCTTTTGGTTTGGCACCAACAAGCTGTTTATGAATTCCATCTTCTTCGGTCAGGTGATCGAAGCAGGAACAACCCGTTAATCAATTCGAAATACCGGCATTTCCACCGGGATTTCATTTTCTATACCCATGGGATTTTAGAATATGATTATCCGTTTACATACAAGTAAAAAAATGAAAGCTTAATTTTATCTAGTTAGTTTGTGAGTTCCTCTTAATCAATCATTTTACCTTTCAGCATTTCTAAAACATCTTGCAAATTTCTTTCACCATTGAGAAATTAATGAAATTAAGAAGGATTGAATAAGAGAAAGCGTGTTCTGGTTCTTTCACTAACTAAAAAAATCTTAACCTTCTTAATTCCCTTAATGGTTAAAAAATCAGATGGGTAAGCTTTTGCAGTTCAACTTGAAATTGTCCAGTCTTGGTTTTAGTAAACACGTCTATCTGATATTCAACGCTGAGGTTAAATGAAGTATTGGACTATTGAAAAACAAGTAAATAGTCCAAAAAACATTTCAAATAAATTTAGCTACTTGTACTTAGGCGGATATTCATATTTTAGAATCAATATCCCCAAAATTTTAAGCGTAATCACTTATGAAGAAAGCACTTGCCATTTTCTCATTCCTTTTCCTTTCTGTTGGAACAATTCAGGCCCAGGAAATGGGATTTGAAGAATACAATCCTCCCTCTACCTTGAAGGTACCCCAAAATCCCGTCACCCGGGCGAAGTTTCCATTTATCGACATTCACAGCCATCAGGGAGGAATCAACAAATCCAAAATCGATCAGCTCCGCTCGGAAATGGACGAGCTCAACATGGGAATCATGATCAACCTAAGTGGTCGAGGCTTTGGTCAGGGCAATAGCAACGCCCAGCAGGAATACATCCGAACCATGATGGGGGAGTTCAAAACCCATGCTCCGGGAAGGTTTATGGTGTTTACTAACCTGAATTTTAACGGATTTGGGGATTCCAATTGGACGGCTTTGGCAGTTAAAGAATTGGAGGAAGATGTGAAAGCCGGAGCAGTAGGGTTGAAGATTTACAAAAGTTTGGGCCTCAATTCCAAGGATAATAAAGGAAATCGAATCCCGGTTGATCATCCTGATCTAGATCCCGTGTGGGCAAAAGCCGGTGAACTTGGGATTCCTGTGCTGATCCATGCTGCCGATCCTGCCCAATTTTGGCAGCCCATGGATGCCAACAACGAGCGTTGGCTGGAACTCAAGTTGCACCCCAATCGGAGAAGATCAGCTACCGATCCGGCTCCTTTTGAGCAAATCATTGCCGAACAGCACCGGGTTTTTGCGAAGCATCCCAAAACCACCTTTATCAATGCACATATGGGTTGGATGGCCAATGACCTCGATGCTGCCGGAGCCCACTTGGATAAATATCCCAACGTCAACTATGAAATCGGGGCGATTATTGCCGAACTCGGAAGGCAGCCTCGCCGGGCAAAGGAATTTTTTGTCAAGTATCAGGATCGGATTCTTTTTGGAAAAGATGCGTACAACAAGGAGGAGTTTTATACCTACTTCCGTGTTTTGGAGACGGAAGACGAGTATTTCCCGTATTACAAAAAGTATCATGCCTTTTGGAGCATGTACGGCCTGGGACTTCCTGATGAGGTGTTGAAAAAAGTGTATTACAAAAATGCCCTCCGGATTGTACCGGGATTGGATAAGACCTTGTTTCCAGATTAATCATCAATTTTTGGTTTCACTTAATAAAAAGAGCCACAGCTATCAGATCACAAGCTTACCTGTCTATGGCTTTTCTCTTCAAGGATAAGTTGCTTTACAACGCAAAATTACTCTGTAAAGAAAATTGAAAAATCTTTACATAAGGACTGAGCTATGTAAATAAAAGGCTTGTTTTCTTATCATTGAGTCGGGTCTATTGCAATTAGTACAGTTATTTGCGTTTAAGTCTGGTCAATCAAAACCATTAGTTTACTTTAAGTCTTTGGGTCGTTACCCGCAGATTGGCGCAGAAAAAGTAGCAGATTTAAAACGATGGATTCCAATTCCTTTTTGAAAGGTTCTATCGTCTTTCAGCGGAAAAAAAAAGGATTTTTTTTCCCGGCTATTTCCCATCACTAGTCATGAAATAAATTAGCAGAAATACATTAAAGCAATCAAAGAACAGCCATTTTTACTTATTCAAGTCCATTAGCAATACCCTTTAAAAAATGAAAGCAATCGTGTGTAATGAATTTGGTCTCCCTGAAAAACTGGAGCTTGCCGAGATCCCAGATCCAAGTCCCGGGCCAAATCAACTCTTTATCGCTGTCGAGGCCTGCGGGGTAAATTTTCCGGATGTCTTGATCATTCAGAACAAATACCAGTTTAAGCCGCAACTGCCCTTTTCACCTGGTGGAGAGGTGGCAGGAAAAGTGATTGAAGTAGGAGAACAGGTTAAAGGATTTCAGGTAGGTCAATCGGTTTTGGCCTTGTGTGGCTGGGGAGGCTTTGCGGAAAAAGTTGCTGTCGACGCCGATCGGGTTTTCCCCTTGCCTGCCGGATTTCCAGCTGAGGTAGCGGCTACCACGCTTTACACCTATGGCACTTCCTACCATGCGCTGAAGGACAGGGCAAATCTACAACCTGGAGAAATACTGCTTGTTCTTGGTGCTGCAGGGGGAGTTGGGCTGGCCGCGGTGGAACTCGGTAAAATGATGGGGGCTAAGGTCATTGCAGCGGCTTCCTCAGAAGAAAAACTTGCGCTTTGCAGGGAAAAGGGAGCCGACTTTACCATCAATTATGAAACCGAAGACGTGAAGAATAGAATCAAAGACCTCACGGATGGTAAAGGGGTGGATGTGGTCTATGATCCGGTGGGAGGTAAATTTACAGAACCTGCCCTCAGGGGAATGGCCTGGAAAGGGCGCTACCTGATTGTGGGTTTTGCCAACGGGGAAATTCCGCAGCTTCCGATGAATCTGCCTCTTCTCAAAGGGTGCTCCATTGTGGGTGTTTTTTGGGGTCAGTTTTCAAAACTAGAGCCGGATGCCAGTTTTCAGAACATCCGGCAACTGATGTCCTGGATTCGGGAAGGCAAAATCAAGCAGCACATCGGGAAAAAATATCGCTTGGAGGAAGCCCCTGAATCCTTACGGGCGATCCTGGATCGAAAGATGCTTGGCAAAGCGGTTGTAATCATCTGACTTGGAGCGGTCTGTCCCTTTGGAACTTCGAATAAAATGGCGTAGTATGGACATGCAAAATCCCTTCAACCTATGAGATCTGTATCACTTTTGTTTTTTACCTTCCTCGCCCTCCTTGCCTCCTGCAACTCCGGAGAAAAGGCAGGAAAAGATCCTGATAAATACTTCCTGATTGCAGATCAGTTGGAAAACCCCCTACAACAAAATCTTCTGGCCACCTGGTACCCCAAAGCGATAGACAAGGATTCCGGAGGATACTACAGCAATTTCACGTTTGATTTCCAGTTGAAGGAAGATGCTCAGGAAAAAATGGTTGTCACACAGGCCAGGCATTTGTGGTCCAATTCCAAAGCAGCCAAGCGCTATCCAAATCAATCCCATTTTGCCGAAGGAGCAAAGCATGGATTTGAATTTCTTCGGGATAAGCTTTGGGATCAGGAGCTGGGTGGTTTTTACCAATTGGTGAATAGATCGGGAAAACCCTTGCTGGAAAAATCCCCGAATAAAACTGCCTATGGCAATAGCTTTGGAATTTATTCCTTGGCGGCCTATTTCGAGGCTTCGGGAGATTCCGCAGGCTTGGAGCTGGCAATTCAGGCATTTAAGTGGCTGGAAGAACACAGCCATGATCCCATACACAAGGGATATTTTCAGTATTTAAACCAGGACGGTTCCCCTGTAGTGCGGTCTCCTGACACACCCTCCACCTCAGATTTGGGTTACAAGGATCAGAATAGTTCCATCCATTTACTGGAAGCTTTCACGGAGTTGTATTCCGTTTGGAAAGATCCCTTGTTGAAAGAGAGGCTTGAAGAAATGTTGATCCTGGTGAGAGATACCATCACTAACGACAAAGGTTCATTGATCCTGTTTTTTAAGCCAGACTGGACACCAGTTTCCTTTCAAGATCAGTCCGAGGAGGAGATTTTGAAGCATAGAAATCTGGATCATGTGTCTTATGGGCATGATGTGGAAACCGCCTACCTGATTTTGGAAAGCTCACATGTGCTGGGTATTGAAAATGATCAGGTGACCTTAGCCAAAGCCAAGACCATGGTGGATCATGCCTTAGCGTTTGGCTGGGACAATGAAAAAGGGGGATTTTTTGATGAAGGCTATTATTTCAAGGGGGAAGAAAACCCCAGGGTGATCAAAGACACCAAAAACTGGTGGGCTCAGGCGGAGGGAATGAACACGCTTCTACTGATGGCAGAATTATATCCCGAAGACGAACGGGATTACTTTGGGAAGTTTGAAAAATTGTGGGAATACAACCAAAATTACCTGATTGATAAGGAACACGGAGATTGGTATCCGGGGGGACTTGATAAGCAACCCGAGCTAAAAACCGCTGATAAGGGCCATATCTGGAAAGCCAATTACCACCAATTCAGATCCATGCAGGGATGTATCGAGAGATTGAAAAGCTGGGAGATTGAACACTAAGTTTATTGGCTTTCAAACAAAATCACTAATCACCCACTTTAGCGCCTTGAATTGCTGAACATTTCAATCCACTTTGAAACTGAGTTTCATCGTGATCGAGGCGGTTTTGTTTTTGGATGAGGTATTAAAGGCTCCTCCCCAGGAATAATCTTCTCCGGAATTTTGACCAGTAATTTGAAATATACCCATGTTGGCAGTAATCAAGTCACCCAGGTTCGAATTGGAATTTTCGGCGATTCGTTCGGCTCGAATTCTACCGTCTTCCGTTGCTTTGGCTACCATCTCAAGCTTCAATGTTTCAAGCTGCGTATAGTAGTATCGTGGTGGAAAGGAGTAAACATTAATCCCTTGATTGAGGAGTTCGGTGATTTCCCTGCTGATTTTTTCGACCTTTTCCACATCTTGGGATTCAATAATAAAGGTTTGACCGAGTTGGTACCCAGTGAATGTTTGTCCGGCAAAATTCCCAGATGCTGTATAATTCTGCTCGTATTGAGTCGTGGTAGATACGGCATTGAACACCAGTTGATTTTCAGATATTCCATTAGATTTCAAGTAGCTAAGTACTACAGCCCTATCTTTTTCAAGGCTGGCGTAAGCAGCCTGTAAATCTTTGCTTTCCCTTGTAAAATTTCCCTCCCAGACAATTAGGTCAGAGGTGAAGTTTTTTTCTCCCAACCCTGTCACATAAATGGCTCCTTGAGGTTTATTACGGTTGATAATAGCATGGCCCAACAAATAGGAAGAAACAATGATTGCGATCGCAAAAAGAACGGAGGAGAGGTTGTTTTTCATGAGTTTTTAGAATTTGAAAAGTGAATTGAATTTACTGGAAATTTTCCGGAGATCAAATAAAAATACCCGCTAGGTATGCAGGTGTTGTTTAGTTACGTGCCAGCATTAAAAACAGTGGAATAAATTTAGTTTCCTAAAAAAGAAACTTTAATATTTGAATAGGTAGAGGAAACTTGAATTGATATTTATAAATTCAGGGTTGAATTTTTGGAAGATGCGAAACAATTCCTTGATGAGCTTGACGAAAAGGCAAGGGAGAAAATATTGTACACTATTTGGAAGGCTAGCATTACCAGTGACCGAGAACTATTTAAAAAACTTCAGGATGAAGTGTGGGAGTTCAGGACTAAGTTCAGCAAAACAAATTATCGACTATTTGCTTTTTGGGATAAATCAGCTAAAGAAGATACAGTAGTAATATCAACCCATGGTATAATAAAAAAGACAGGAAAAGTTCCAAAAGGAGAAATAGAAAAGGCAAGGAAACTAATGGAGCAATATTTTCAAGAGAAAAAAGATAAAGGAAGGAAAAAATGAAAACGTACAGTTTAGAGGAGTTGACTGACAAGCATATCGGAAAAAAGGGAACAAAAAAAAGGGAGGAATTCGATAACGAACTTCGTCTTGACTTATTGGGCTATGCTATTAAACAGGCAAGAAAGGAGCGAAATTTAACCCAAGAGCAGCTGGGTGAATTAGTAGGAGTAAAAAAAGCTCAAATCTCAAAAATTGAAAACAGTACTACAGATGCCAGATTTTCAACAATAATGAAGGTATTTGAAGTTTTAGGGGCAAGTGTGAAATTTAATGTTGTGCTGAATGATCAAAATTTAGCTTACTAAAATAGGATGCCGAATGCTTAGCATTACCTTGAATATAGTGGTTGCCTTAGATAAAGTGTAAGATTTAAATATTTGACACCATCCCAATCAGGGTTCCATTATCAGTATTTTAGCATTAAAATATCCGATTCCTAATCTCCTGCTTTTTTGGATTTTCCAGGTCAATCAGGTATCCATTTACAACAGCATACCGAGGTTTTCCTTCCTTGGCTAGTAGGAAATTCGGAACCGAACCGGTCATCCATCCTCCCGAGAATTTTTCAGTCGATTTTAGGATCAAAATCGGCAGATCGTGCATCTGTCTCGCTTCCCCGTTTTTAATTTTTACCGCCAAAAAACCTTGACGAAGCAAGTCAATCGCTTTTTCTTCTGAAAGATCCATGACCGATTCAAAAATAGTCGGGTAAACTTTCCCTTGGGTGTATTGAAGTCCTGTGGCATCCAAGGTTTCAAAACCGAAGAACACCTGCATATCTCCCAAATCCTCTACGGAAGCGCTCATGTAATATCCTGCAGGGTTTTCGGTTTCCCTCCTTCGAATAGCCAAATCGATGGGATACCATTTTCCTTTCACTTCCACCTGCATTTCGTTGATAATCAAATCCATGAGTTGTAGTCCATTGTCCGGAATAGTGAAATACTGCGCTGTGGTATATCGTTCATAGCCCCGTGTAGCAATTTGGTGGAGGGCATTTAGAATGATCATGAAATTGATTTTGCGGATGTACTGCTTTTCCGGATCTCCGGCATAGCCTCCGGATTCGATCAGGATAGTGCTCGTTCCCCATTTTTGGATGTTGTCTCCGAACGCTCTGGGTTCAAAAGCATCGTCATATTTTCCAACTTGACCTGGAATTAGTTCCTGCAACAACTCGTTCATCCCTGCGATCGTCTGCATGGCTCGGCCCCGAACTTCATTGATTTCTGTCTCATAATTGTAGGCAGGTGCCAAAAGTGAAATGGTGGCTTGTTTGGGCGTGTTGACCACGTTGTAGTAGATCTGTTGATCGTGGAGGTTGAATCCAAATTCAGGTTCGAAGTCGTCCCTGGCTTTTTTCAGGATCACTGCTTCAGGGGAAATTTGGGAAATGGCATCCCGGTTCAAATCAATATCCAGTGCATTTCTTCGCTTGAAGGCATCCGCCCCGTCTGGGTTGATCATCGGGATGAATTTTAGGCTGAGTTGGTTTTTTAGTAAAATTCTGAGTTCGTCGTGGCTGTCATTTTTTCCTTCCAGAAAATTGAACAGGTCAAAAAGTGCCATGGTAGCCGTACTTTCATTGCCGTGCATTTGTGACCAAAGCATGACTTTGGTCTTACCCTTTCCCCATTTTAGGGAAGAAATACTCCGTCCTTCGACCGATTCACCCAATTTTTCAAGTACAAATTCTCCTGCGTGTTTTTGTATAAGTGGCTGAAGATCCGCATGGGTAAAGCGCCGATGGGTAATTCCAGGTTCTTTATGCTTACTGTAGGCATTCTCTAGCTGCTCAACATTCAATTTTCTATAGCTTCCTTGTGAAAAAAGGGAAGAACAGGAACATACTAATAGAAGTAGGAACAGGAATTGGAAACGGAATGGAAAATTACTGATCATGGTCTCAAAATTTCGGTCAATACGGCTTAAAACTAGGTAATCGGGTGAAATAAATCCCTTTATTTTTGTGCATTATTGTTAAAAAATCTTCCCATGAAACTATCCTACAAGGTTTTCGATCTTCCACTCAAGCACACATTTACCATCGCGCATCAAAGCCGTGATGTGCAGGAGACGCTGATCGTCAAACTTGAGGGAGATGGAATCTTTGGGCTGGGTGAATCGACTGCCAATCCTTTCTACGGGATAACGATTGAAAATATGTGTGCTTGCCTGGAGGAATTTCGCCCTGTAGTAGAATCAGGAAAGTGGAAAACTCCTGAACAACTGTGGGAGATGGGCGGAGCGATTTTTCGAAATAATCCCTTTGCTCATTGTGCGCTGGACATGGCAGCATGGGATTTTTTCACCAAAAAACAAGGTAAAAAACTCTACGAATACCTGAATCTTGATCCAAAAAAAATACCTACAACGAACTTCACCATCGGCATTGATACCGTGGAAAAAATGGTGGCTAAGATGAAAGAAGTCCATTGGCCGATTTACAAGATTAAGTTGGGAACCGACCATGACTTGGAAATCGTTCGGGAACTGCGGAAACACACGGATTCCATTTTCCGCATCGATGCCAACTGCGCTTGGACGGCGGATCTTGCCATTCGCAATTCAGAAGAAATGGCTGGACTTGGGGTGGAATTTATGGAGCAACCTTTGGGAAAAGATGATCTAGAGGGAATGAGAGAGGTTGTCAAGTATTCTAAACTCCCGGTAATGGCGGATGAAAGCTGCATCGTGGAAAGTGATGTGAAAAAATGCCATGGGCTATTCCATGGAATCAATGTGAAGCTGGTCAAAGCAGGAGGAATCACTCCCGGTCTCCGAATGATTCATGAGGCAAAATCACTTGGGATGAAAACGATGGTCGGTTGCATGACTGAGACATCTGTCGGAATTACTGCCATCGCACATATAGCTCCATCACTGGATTTCGTGGATATGGATGGGGCGATGCTGCTGGCCAAAGATCCGGTCAGGGGTGTTCAGATTACTCCCGAAAAAGTGACCTTTCCTGTTGGCCCCGGGATTGGGGCGGAGTTGGTGTAATGACCTTTGAGGTTTTCAGAACCTCGAAGGTCTGTTCGGTAAGTAGGAGTTACGATTTTTGATTTACGACCTAAATCCGAACTTCAAACATTAGTTATAGCGATTTAGGCTTTGGATCTCCAAAACTAGAATTACACTTCGCTGCCTGTCGTAAATCACAACTCGTAATTTCGATTCATGATCTCAGGTTTATTATTTATGACCTAAAACCAGCTTGGTTGAATTAGATTTGTACTCCTAGTTCTATTTTTTGGTCTTTGCGTTCTAATTTCGAAAGGTTGGTCTGGAAAACAAGAAATTTTTTGTCTGTGGTTTGGTGTCTCAAATTCATAGCACGTGCCTTCAGCACTTACAGGCCCCATGAAATCTACCTTACCCAGAATTGAATTCTGGGCTGGGACAGACAATGCCTTTGGCAGGGAAATCGCTTTTAACATTTGGTAATTAAAACATGGAACGAAAGGATCGAGAACCTTCCATTTGAAGATTTGTGGGTTATAACCATTAAGGTCATTGAGAAAATTAAGAATTATGACTTAGTCTTTTTTGGAGAAATCCCACTTTTATTCGATTTAACAGTAGAGTAGCTCTTAATTTTCTCGTGGTTAACTACATGAAACTGGTTTTTTTTTCAATCGGACGGAAAAATGGTAAGTTTTAAAAGCGACTTCCCTGCGGAAAATTGCAGGTATATTTTGTTTCTCAGAATTTCTCTTAACCCTAAGGCAAATCCTATTCCAAATACTAGTTTTTCAACTCGGAGCCAATAGATCAAAAAATGGTAGTAAAACCCTTGGATATTCCTGTTTTAGTGGGTGTCTATAAACGGGATTATATAAGATTTTTATTTCACCAACTAGGACAATATTTAAAAACCACATATTCACATAGAAAACATAGTGGGAATCGATATTATTTAAAACTTGATGATCCTATGTTACTTAGAAATATTAAATAAAACATAGGTTTTTGGAGCCATATCGATTTTTTTTCTTTGAGCTCCTATGTAAGAGATCTCTCAGTGTGGTTAATCCTTTTTTCTGTACTTGTTTTTAATTGGATAGCCCAATTCCTTCAGACTCATCCCACTAATGAATACATTATCAGTTAATAGAAAGAGCCTTTTCTCTGTTTTATATCCTAGCCAAAAGAATACATCCTCAGGTGTGCATTATACCGGATATCCATCATTCATTATATTCTCATTTTTAATGTCTCAAGAGTGTGGACACCCATTGGGGACAAAAAATTTCTCTGTCAGTTTTTGTCAATTTCATAGTATTGTTCTTCCTGTCCTATACCTTTAGCCTATGGAGTTTGCCATTGTGGATATTGAGACAACCGGTGGAAGTGCTTCCCAAGGTGGAATCACCGAAATAGCAGTCGTTATCCATGACGGAAATGAAATCATCGATGAATTTCAAACTCTGCTCAATCCCAATATGCCAATTCCTGCTTACATCACTGGATTGACTGGGATTGATTCCCAGATGGTTCAGAATGCTCCAAGTTTTGAGGAAATAGCTGAATCCCTATGGGGATTTTTGGACGGAAGAGTTTTTGTCGCTCATCAGGTGAACTTCGATTATGGATTTGTCAAGGAGGCATTTTTAACATATGGGAAGCATTTTGATCCCCCCAAACTTTGTACAGTCAGGCTTGCAAGAAAAATTATTCCCGGGTTGGGATCATACAGTTTGGGGAGAATCTGCGAACATCAAAGAATTCCTATTCTTGCCCGTCATAGGGCAATGGGAGATGCCAAGGCAACAGCCTTACTTTTTGATCAAATGGTAAAGTTGGACAGGGAGGCTGTTTACCTTTCCCTTAAAAAACAAAGAGGAGAAGCGTTTCTGCCTCCCTTGTTTCCCTTGGAAAAATTTCGCAAGCTACCTGATGATTGTGGCGTGTATTACATGCTGGATGCCAAAGGAAAAGTGATTTATGTAGGAAAGGCAAATAACATCAAAGAACGATTCAAAGGGCATTTTTCAGGCAATATTCTTCCTCAACTCAAACAGCAACTCAAGGAGGAGGTGGTCGATTTGAGCTGGCAGTTAACCGGGTCAGAATTTATGGCCTTATTGATTGAAACACTTGAAATCAAACGACTGTGGCCCAAATATAACTCGGCGATGAAGCGCCCTAAAATGCTTTGGGGTCTTTTCCAATACCAAGATGGGGCAGGATTTTATCGCTTTCAAGTCAGTAAAGTGACCAAGCAGTTAAAACCTCTGGAAACATTCTTCACAAGGGAAGAGGCAAATCAGTTTGTTGTCCAGGCAGTAGAGGTATATGATCTTTGTCAAAAGTTGTGTGGGTTAAGAACCGTCAACTGCCAGGAAGTTGGGGACGGCCGATGTCAGGAAGCGTGCCAAGCAGGCCGATGTCCAGAAGAATATAATAGTAGAGCAGAAAAACTTATTCGAAAGATCAGAGAAGCAAAAAAGGAAATTTTGATCACCCTACCTGGAAGGAAAGAAGGCGAAAAGGCTGCAAGTATTTTCGTGGGAGGTATTTTGACCCGCTATGGATTTGTGGAAAAAGAAGAGATTACACCCTCAGACCTGCAAGTTGTTCCCCAGATTCCGGAGACCTTTTATTTTCTCAGACACTATTTCCATCGGTTTTCCCCCGAGCAAATTAAGGTGTTAGAACCCATTACTGAACCCAGTCCGCTTCAATTTGGATTTTTCTGATCCGAGGAGTCTGGGTTAGCTTACTTTCCACTCCCCTTCAAGAAAGCTGTAATAGATAGTATCCCTCCGTCGGCCATGGGTCATCAAGGTGTGGCTTCTGAGTATGCCTTCCTCAATAACACCTAATTGTTTTAATGCTTTTCGCGCTGGGATATTCAGTACATCTGTTTTTATTTCTACCCGCTTGAGCCCTAAAATGCCGAAGCAGTAGTCCAACATAAGTTTTTTCATGGCCGGATTGATCCCAGTACCATGAAATTCCTTTCCCAGCCAGGTCCAACCGATTTCGATGCGCGCATCTCTTGGGAAGAAATTCCCAAAACCAGTCGAACCTGCTATTTGTCCACTTGCTTTTTCAATTACTGTAAACTGGAGTCTTTCTTCCGAAAAATGTCCTGCCGCCCATTGTTCAAACTCCTCGGAAACACTAAGGTCGTGGGTAAAATAAAACCACATGGTCGGATCACTGCTCAATTTTTGAAGATGGGGAAAATCTTCCCGAGACATGGGTCTCAAGAGAACCCTTTCATTTTCAAGAATTAACTTTCGGTTCAGCATTATCCCAAGACTTCCTTGATAGCTTTATTGTAAAGCGTAACCTCTTCAAGGGTTCCTGTGGAGACCCTGCACCAATCGTTGAGTGGAGGGAATGGACGTCCTATGATAAATCCCTTTTCGGCCATGGTTTTTCCAAGAGCGGCAGCGTCTCTTCCGGATTGGAAAAAGACAAAATTGGCATGGGATTCTAGGTAGGGGAGTTTGAGTTCGTCGAGTGTTTGAGTTAACAAGGCTTTGGCTTCTGCATTTTTTTGAAGCGAAAACTGATAAAATTCCTTGTCCAATAGCGCTGCTTTTCCAGCTTCAATCCCCATGATATTGGTATTCGCTACGACACGATCTCTAAGTTTTGTGGCTAATTCCGGTTTCGCTACCAAGTAACCTATCCGTATTCCTGCAAGCCCATAAATTTTAGAAAGAGTTCGAGAGACCACAATATTATGCCCCTTTTTAACCAATTCCACCATTGAAGGGTAATTGGGTTCGGTGATATAATCGTAGTAGGCCTCGTCACTGAAGACAATTGCCTTTTTGCTCACCGTTTCGCAAAAATCAATTACTCTCCTTGCAGGAAGTAGCTTTCCAGTGGGATTATTGGGATTGCAAAGGAATATCAGTTTTGTTTTTGAAGTGACTCGCTTTTCAATTTCATCCAAATCAAAATCAAGGTCCTTAGTGAGCGGAACCCAATTGATTTCGGTTCCCATCAGCGCGGCATATTCCATCATGGAAAGAAAAGTCGGCGCACAGGTAATCAGTTCACCATCCAACCCGAAGGTAATGCCAGCCACCTTCAGCCCTTCCATTGAGCCAGCCATCAAAACGATGTGATCCTCTGGAACTCCTTCTTTGTTAGCGATTAACTTGACTAGAGAACCATTGTACACCCATGGATAGCGGCAACTGTTGTCGAAAGCTGCAATCATTGCTTTTTTCATGGATTCGGAGGGGCCGTATGGATTTTCATTGGAGCCAAGGCGAATAGGACCCTCCAAGGGTCTCGGATTAAACTTTCTGATTTCTTCCGCACTGAGTGAGGTTACCAAGCCTGTACTTCCGCCAAATAAGGCTAGTCCACTTGTTAATGAGGCAGATTTCAACCAATCTCTTCTTGATATTCCCTTCATAGTATTCAATTTTGTTTGGAAAAATACTAAGCTTTCAGCTAGTATGTTTCAGATTTTTCATTTTTGACAAAACTTTCTTTGTTGAATTTTTTTCTGATTTTATTAAAAAAAATATTTTTACATGTACTTAGGCTTCTTTTCCAAAAAAAATGAACTCTATAAAATTTTGAACCACGAAGGCCACGAAGGCCACTAAGTTTTTGTTTGCTTATCTTGATTTTTTAATCTGATTGTCCGTTTACATTCTTGTCAAGATGCAGGTACTTAATTTTAAATATTTATGCGAATAGGGTTATTGAACCTTTGATCTTTCAACCTGATCATTACCATTTTTACATTTCTTCTACCATAAAGATTCTGTGTTAAATTCAAAGTAGGGCTGAATTGTAAAAAGTGCTTTTTGTTCTGATTTCTCATTAAAAAAAGGTTTCTTAACTTCCTCAATGGTAAAAATTTCAATGGTAAACTTTTAAGGTGAAAATTGAAATTTTCCTGTCTTGGTTTTACTAAACATATTTTTTTGAATAATCTCTAAGGTTAATCTAAGCATTAACCAAACGTAATTTGGCTAATGGAATTATTTCATATATTTTTATTTTCATATTTTAATTTTTTAAAAATATTTCTTTAACTTTTGGTTAGGTTGTCTATTGAGTTCCTCCTGCTACAATCTAAAAGAGAAAAAGATTATTAGGTTGAGCATTAAAGGAGTTTTGATTAATGTTTGGCCTAGAATCTGTAGAGAAATAGTATGATGTAGGAATTGATCAAAGGTCATACCCACTCGGCTTTTTAGTTAACCTGGTGATCATAGATTTGAAAATAGAATTTATAAAGCAGATTGTTTTTTACTATAAAAATGAAGCTAGTCCGGTTTGATGGTTTCGCTGAAAAGGCTCCGAAAGGAGCTTTTTTATTTGAAGAGTAATTGTCGGTCCGGTCTTGGTTTTGAAGAACTAAAGTTTTTGACAAGACTGAACACAATAAGTAAGCATCGAAATTCTGTGGGAAATATCGGGAAATGCTTGAATAATTAGATGGATAAGGCTTTTCTTCGATACTTTCGAAAGTACCTGAAAGCAAATAATCCAAAAGCTGGACCAATACATAAAAGACCTAAATAAGTTTTAGGTTCCAGGTAGAATGATAAATTTCTGGCAAGGTGGATGCTACCGATGGTGAGTCCGAAACCGATACAATTGACTAGAGTAAGCGCAGTGCCCCGATGTTCGGCAGGTACACTACGGGCTACCAAGGTGGAAAATTGAGGTGAGTCTGAGGTGACAAAAATCCCCCAAATCAATAAAAAAGGAAAAATCAGCGAGGAAGGAATACCAGGAGAGATCAAAAGAATCAGGCCGCAACTCCCGGAGCCGATCAGGCTTACCAGGGCAACTTTTTCACTTCCCTTTTTTTCTGCGATCAAACCACCCAAGGCGCATGAAAAGCTACCCGCTGCGATAATAACGAATGTCCAAAAGGATACTTGGGGATTTTCGATTTTTCCCTGAAAAAAATACAGGATCAAGGCAGGTAGAAAGGTCCAAAACGTGTATAGTTCCCACATGTGGCCAAAATATCCTCCTGCTGCGCTTTTTAAGGAGGTATTCTTTGCAAATGTAGAAATCAGCGACAGGTCAAGCCTTGGATTAATTTTTCGATACGGGCCATTGGGGATCCCAAAGCCAACCAGAATTCCACCTCCGAGAGCTAATCCTGAAGTTGCAAGCAAAAGAATTTTCCATGAAACCATGATTTCAAATGCTTTTAGCAGAAAAGGAAAAGAAGTTCCAAGTACCAGAGCCCCAACCAAAAATCCAAGCGCTGTTCCCAAGCCTTCTTTGGTATAGTCTGAGGCGATTTTCATTCCTACGGGGTAAATTCCCGCCAAAAAGAAACCGGTGAGCAATCTAGTGATCAGGATGGATTCCGACTGAAGAGGAATGACAAGTAAGACTAGATTGGATGCCCCAGCCAAGATCGAACTGAAGAAAAATACTGCCGAAGGGGAATACCTATCGGGTATTGAAAATAAAGCATATAAAAAAGTGCCGGCCACAAAGCCCAGCTGAACCATAGAACTGATCAAAGCTACAAGGTCTTTGGCTCCGGTAAGGTTTTCAAGTTCGGGACCTACAGCATTTCCCGCAAACCAAAGCGAAGTGCCTAGAAATTGAGCGAGAACGATCAAAATCAGGGCACTTCTGGAGGAAATGGATTGAGCCATCAGGCCTTTAAGATGGATTCGATTTCGGACAGTTCTTCGTTGCTAAAGCTGCTGTTGTTTACCGCTGCCACATTATCGTCCAAGTGTTCTGGTTTGGATACCCCGATCAAGACAGAAGTAATTCTTGGGTCTTTGAGCAGCCAAGCAATTGCCATTTGGGCGAGTGTCTGTCCCCGGCGAACAGCGATTTGGTTTAGCGCTTGGATTTTTGACAATTTTTCGGGAGCAATTTGTTCAGGTTTTAGATATCTGCCATCTTTTGCGGCTCTGGAATCTGCTGGTATTCCTTTGAGGTATTTGTCAGTCAGCAGACCCTGTTCCAATGGGGAAAATGCAATACTGCCAATACCTTTTTCACCCAAAACTTCCAATAATCCATTTTCCACCCACCGATCCATCATGCTATAGCGTGGCTGATGGATTAACAAAGGGGTACCCAGAGATTTTAAAATTTCATAGGCTCTTGCGGTGTCATCAGCTGAATATTGAGAAATCCCCACATAGAGTGCTTTTCCCTGACGTACAAGTTGATCCAGTGCACCCATGGTTTCTTCAAGTGGCGTATTCGGATCAGGACGGTGATGGTAGAAAATATCTACATAATCCAGCCCCATCCGCTTTAAGCTCTGATCGCAACTGGCAATCAGGTATTTTCTTGATCCAAAGTTGCCATAGGGCCCAGGCCACATGTCCCAACCTGCTTTAGACGAAATCAAAAGTTCATCTCGGTAAGGCAAAAAGTCTTTTTTGAGCATTCTACCGAAGTTTTCCTCCGCAGAACCAAAGGGAGGCCCATAGTTGTTGGCCAGGTCAAAATGACATATCCCCAAATCAAAGGCTCTTCTCAGGATTTTTCTTCCAAGTGTAAAGTCGGCATTGTGTCCGAAATTGTGCCATAAGCCCAGACTGATTTCAGGCAGTTGGATACCACTTTTTCCACAAAAGCGATATTTCATCTGATCGTAGCGTTGGGGAGCCGGAACGTAGGGCAGAAGTGGGTTGTGTTCGTTGATACGCATAGGTATAATAGATTGTATAATTAGTTGTTATCCAAACCAAAGGATTCCAAGCAGGGAAATTCCCAGGGCAAAAATGATCAGAAAAAGCCAACTCTTCCAAATGTAGGAAATCCAGTCCTTAAAGCCGATCCCTGATGCCGCAATAATTGCCATCATTCCACCATTGGTGGGAGTGACCATATCCATCAGTGCGGCTGGAAATTGGTAGGCCAAGACTGCTACTTGACGACTGATCTGCATCAGATCCATCAAAGGCGCCGTTAGAGGCATGGTGAGTACGGCTTGTCCGGAAGTACTTGGGATTGGAATATGGATTAGGGCCTGACTAATAAACATTCCTGCAACGCCCAGGGAATTAGGAAGCGTCTCCAATGGCGAAAATAGCCCCTGAATAATCGGATCAATGACTGCTCCTTTCTCCAAAATCAGGTAGATACTCCGTGCAAGGCCTACAATAATCCCCGCAAAAATCATCTCTCCAAAACCTTGAACATAGGTTTTGGCGGTACCATTTAAACTCATCCCCCCGATTAAACCGCAACCTATTCCCACTACAAAAAACAAGGCTGACATTTCATTGTAACTCCAGTCCCATGCGGTGATTCCGTATCCCATCAATCCTATTCCCCCAAATGAAAGGGCTAAAATAAAACCTTGCCTGGCGCTAACGGGACTTGGCTTCAGCGCCTTAACCTCATGCTGCGTAGCAGCAAGTCCTCCTGTCATTCGGTGGTAAGTAATCCAGCCTACAATCATGATCAATCCAAATACAGTTCTAAACCACCCACCACTAAATGGTTCTAATTCTGCTACTTTCTGGGCAAGTAGTCCGGCAAATGGGTTGATCGGGGAAAAAGCCGCTCCAAGAAGTGAGGAACCTAGAGTAACCGCAAGGATTGCCCGAAGATCATATCGAAGTTTAGATGCCAGAATTATAAAAATCGGCACCATTGGGATGATTTCTTCCTGCATCGAAATGGCAGCACCGCCAACCGCAAATACCAATCCCAAAAGGTAAAATAACAGGGCTTTGGAATGCCGAAAGCGATAGATCAAGGCTTCTATGCCCGCCTGAAGTGCACCGGTTTTTTCCACGATGAAAAAAGCACCTCCAATAAACAGGATGAGCACTAGGATGTCTGCCCCTGCAATCACGCCTTCCGGGATGGTAAGCAGGAGTTCACCGAAATCTGGCTTTTCCCATTCAATAGCAGTAAAACTGCCCGGAACTACCAGTTCCCTACCTGTCGCTTCATCGGTGATTCGTTCAAACTTCCCCGCAGGAATCAGGTAAGATGCCATACCTGACAGCAGAATAAAAATCAGTAAAATGACCAGGGGATGAGGAAAAGACAGTTTCATGCTTTAGGTTTTGATGGCTCTAGGTAAGTTTTTTCCAAGCGGAACCTCCATTTTCTATACAAAGGATTTTATTCCTACTTTGTCAGATTAAGCCCATTGGGTGAAATTTAATTATGTTTTATCTCCAACCTTTTAAATTGAAGAAAAAGGGTCTTTTTCGTAATATCTTCTTAACTTTTTCCCACAGAACTTGCCCGCCGAAAGAGGATTTTCACAGATCTTTTGCTACTCTTGGAATAATTAATCGGAATTTAAAAAATCTGTGTTAACCCGCCTGCGGCAGGCAGGTCTGAGATTTTCATCTGTGTTGAACTTGCCTGACGGCAGTCAGGTCTGTGGGAAACTTTGATATTCCCCTCCTAATTGAAGTTGTGCTTTCAAATTTTCAAATGTGACAAAGCAGGATTAAATATCCTTTTTATTTTCCCGAAGTTTACCCGAATACGCTCACTTATCCACAACCGATTGGGTTTGGGTTAAGTTGTAACTGTTGGAGTGGAGGTTTCCTTTGGAGTTTTCGAAAGGTAATTTTTGGGTAATTCTTTTTTCAAGCTTTTGACGAACAAGTGGTAATCCACGGTGATGGTATGTCGTGGTGTATTTACTTGTCTGTAGTGTGGGTCAGTGACCTCCCGTTCACACAGGGATGAAATGTTCTTAGGTCTTTTCCAGTTACCGACCAGTTCTTGTGCCATAAGTTTACTTTGCAACTCTGCACCGGGCCAGATGCAACCCAAGGGTTGAAACATCCCGATAAAGTATATGTTGGTGATTTTAGGATGGAACATTTTCAGATAAAGCGGTACTGGCCCTGATGAATAGTCTATGAAGTTTTTCTCAAAAAACGGATGGCTCAACCAATACCCAGTACAGGCAATGATGGTATCGAATTCTTCTGCATTCCCATCTTCGAAGATGACATTCTTGCCTTCAAACCGCTTGATATCCAATTTGGGCTTCACTTTTCCATGTCGGATTTTATGCAAAAGTTCATCGTTGATGGTGGGGTGGGTGGCACCAAAAGGCTCGGTAATTGGCCGAAGTCCATATGCTTTATTGTCCCCCAACATGATTTTCAGGAGAAGCTGGTTGAAAAAGCCCCTGATTTTGATTGGGAGCCATTTGGTTTGTTCGGCCACTTTGTCGGAAGGTTTTCCGAAAAAGAACTTGGGTACAATCCTGTAGCCTCTTCTCCATGAAATTGCAGTGGTGGCCGATACACGGCTGGTTTCAACTGCGACATCGCAAGCAGAATTACCTCCACCGATTACCAAAACTCTTTTTCCAGCAAATGGGGCTGCTTTTTTGAAGTGGTGGGAATGGATGAATTCTCCCGTAAACTCTCCCGGATAGTCGGGATATCTGGGTTTCCAATGGTGTCCGTTTGCTACGACGAGATGGGTAAATTGCTCTGTTTTTTCGACCCCGTCTTTCTCAGTAGTGACTTCCCAGTGCTGGTCTCCTAACCATTTGCAGTCTTTGACCAAGGTGCCAAATTGAATGAACGGGTAGAGATTAAACTTACGTCCATAAGCCTGGAAATAATTTCTTAGCACCTCATGGGAGGGATAGTCTGCTGTATCTGGGTCAAAGTCGTCAAAAGTGTAATCCTCGTATTGGGAAAGCGTTTTGGAAGAAATGATGTGGGTAGTCTCAAATACGCTGGAATGACTTTCGTTTTCTGAATAGATCCAATTGCCACCCACATCTTCATTTCTATCAAAAGCAATGGCGTCTAATCCTTGATCTAACAGGTTTTTCAAAGCGGTGATTCCGGATGGGCCTGCACCAATTACTGCTATTTTAAAGTTCATTTGATTCTGGGTCTATCTAGCGATTAAGGTTCTTTGCGAAGGGTTTGTAATCCATAAGGATTATGACTTTAGTTTAAATGATGAAGAATCATCTTTGTTAAAGGAGCGAAAATAGCAACTCTGTGAATTTTTCAATTCCGCTGCTTGCCTTTTCCTGGATAATTGTAATTCCATTTGTTGGATAATTTTCCGGTTTGACGGGATCGATCAGGAATTTAGGGGAGTGTAACGGCACATAGTCGATCAGACTGGCAGCTGGATAGACCTGGAGTGAAGTGCCAATGACGAGAAAAAAATCAGCGGATTCGGTGATGTTTATGGCGGGGTTAATCATTGGAACAGCTTCTCCAAACCAGACGATGAAAGGACGAAGTTGACTGCCTTTCTCGCAGACGTCTCCTTCTTTTATATCCCGATAATCGAGGGGGTAAATGAGTTTTGGATCAAGCGTGCTTTGGGCTTTGTTGAGTTCACCGTGGAGGTGTAGCACGTTGGTAGAACCTGCCCGTTCATGAAGGTCGTCCACATTTTGGGTGATAATCTGCACGTTCAGAACCTTTTCCAAGGAGGCGAGTGCCAAGTGGGCGGCATTGGGCTGACACGATTTGGATTGGGATCTTCGCTGATTGTAAAAATCGAGGACAAGAGCTCTATTTTTTCTCCAGCCTTCAGGAGAAGCAACCTCCATGATGTCATGATTTTCCCAAAGGCCATTGGAATCCCGGAAGGTACTTATTCCACTTTCAGCAGATACACCAGCGCCGGTGAGGACGACGAGTTTTTTTCGACTCATAGGATTTGCGATTCAGAATTTGAATTTAAAGTAATAAGAATATGTGAAATCTTGACAGTAAGCAACTTTGATTTGGTCAATGCTTCATTTAACCCTAGGCCAAAAAACAAGAAAAACGTTCTTAGTAAAACTTAAACTGGACAATTTCAATTTTCACTTCAAAAGGTTACCCTTGTGATTTTCTAACCATTAAGGAACCTTAAGAAGGTTAAGAAATCGTTTATCAATAAACAAACGAGACCAAAAATCACCTTTTACAGTTCAGCCCTTCTAAATTCCTTACTAGTAAAAGACGTGTAAAAAATGGTATTGATCATGCTGAAAGATTAACCGGTAGAATAGGTATAATTAAATAACTAGATTAAATGAAGTATCCACATAGTAGCTTTCCTTTAAATGGATAATTCTATTAAAACATCAAAGAAAGGCCGGTTAACAAAAACTTGGAGGCCTTCATAGCCTTTGTAGATCAAAATTTTATCGAGTTTATTTTCTACTGGCAAAGAAGCGTATATGAATAAAAAAACCTATCCTTATTTTGGATAGGCTTTGTCTTATTTTTTCTTGGCAGGAAATTTCCCCTTTTTCTTCCCCGATTCTGGCTGTGCCTCGATGATCTCAATTGTATCCGCATAAGTCAATTCTTCGGCTATTTTTCCTTTTGGAATCTTGAAGTTGTTTTTGCCAAACTTGATGTAGGGACCCCATCTGCCGTTTAGGATCTGGATTTCAGGGTTTTCTTCAAAGGCTTTGATGTGCTTGTTGGCATCGGCTTCGCGCTTTGCCTGGATTAGTTCTATCGCTTCAGATTCAGTGATGGACAGGGGATCTTGCCCTTTTTGCAAGGAATAAAAGGCCGCATCATGCCGGATGTAGGGGCCAAAACGTCCAATCGCCGCAGTTATTTTCTTTTCCTCAAAAAAACCGACCTCCCTTGGAAGTTTGAATAGTTCCAAGGCCTCATCCATCGTCACATTTTCGATAAACTGCCCCTTTTTTAGGCTGGCAAACTGTTTGTCTTCGTCCTCGTTTTCACCAATTTGCACCAACGGTCCAAAACGGCCCAATCGGGCATACACATTTTTGTCTGAAGCGGGATGCTTTCCAATCAACCTGCAGGTGTTGACATCCTGTCTGGAAACTTGTTCGGTTTCTTCCACACTCTGGTGAAATTTGCCATAAAACCCATCGATCATATCCTGCCAATCCTGTCCACCGGAGGCGATTTCATCAAATTCCTTTTCCACATATGCAGTAAAGTGAAAGTCAATGACATTAGGGAAGTGTTCAACCAAAAAATCGTTAACCACCATCGCAATATTGGTGGGGAATAGTTTGTTCTTTTCTGCTCCTGTATTTTCGGTTTTGGCGGATTCCTTGAATGTATTTCCTGAGATGATCATTTCCACATAATTCCTTGAAGTTCCCTCTCTGGATTCTTTGACTACATATTCTCTTTTCTGGATTGTGGAGATGGTAGGAGCATAGGTGGATGGTCTTCCTATACCGAGTTCTTCCAGTTTTTTTACTAAAGAGGCTTCTGTATATCGGGGTGCTGGTCGAGTGAAAGTTTCTTTTCCCTTCATTTCCCTCAAAGACAGCAATTGACCAATTGTCAAGGGTGGAAGAAGTGACTTGTTGCCTTCTTCGTCGTCCTCAGGCTCCTCGTCGGTATCTTCTAGATATACCTTTAAAAATCCTTCAAATTTGATGACTTCTCCAGTTGCTACCAGTTGCTGAGGGGAATTGGAAATTGCTACGGTAATCGTGGTGCGCTCAAGCTCAGCATCAGCCATTTGGGACGCAATGGCTCTTTTCCAGATCAATTCGTAAAGCCTTTGCTCGTTACGTTCTCCACTTACAGTACTTTTTGAAAAGTCAGTAGGTCGGATCGCTTCGTGAGCTTCCTGAGCGCTTTCATTTTTTGTGGAATACTGTCTGGATTTATGGAATTGTGGACCAAAAGCATCCTCAATGGCATTTTTTGCGGCACCCAATGCATCCTGCGATAAATTGGTGCTGTCCGTTCGCATGTAGGTGATTTTACCGGCTTCATACAGCTTTTGGGCAACTGACATGGTTTGTGCAACTGAAAAATAAAGCTTCCGGGATGCTTCCTGCTGAAGGGTAGAAGTGGTAAAAGGAGCCGCCGGGGATTTTTTTACCGGCTTCTTTTCCAGATTGGATACGGAAAAGCTAGCCTCCAGGCATTTTTTGAGAAATTCTTCTGCCTCTAATTTTGTTTCAAACTTCTTAGGTAATTCTGCCTGGAATGTTCGGCCATCCACCTCAAATATAGCGGTGATTCTAAACGATGATTTGGACTTGTGGGATTCGATTTCCCGCTCCCGTTCCACAATTAGCCGAACTGCAACAGATTGAACCCTGCCTGCTGAGAGACCTGTTTTGATTTTTTTCCAAAGAATAGGCGAAAGTTCGAATCCTACTAGCCTGTCTAAAATGCGTCTTGCCTGTTGGGCATTGACCAAATCATAATCAATCCCCCTTGGATTCTCGATGGCTTTGATGATTGCATTTTTGGTTATTTCCCGAAAAACAATACGCTTGGTTTGACGGTCATCTAGTTTCAATACTTCTTTCAAATGCCATGAAATGGCTTCTCCTTCCCGGTCATCGTCACTTGCCAGATAAACCGTTTCAGCATCTTTGACTAGAGTTTTGAGGTTTTTGATTACCTCTTTTTTATCAGCTGTGACCTCGTAGGTGGGTTTGAATCGATTTTTGATATCTATCGCCTTATCGCCTTTCGGGAGATCTCTGACGTGTCCGAAGCTGGAGACCACTTTAAAGTCTTTTCCCAAGTAACCTTCGATGGTTTTTGCTTTTGCTGGAGATTCGACGATGACAATATTTTTTGACATAACTAGATTGAGGTAAGGCTGAACATCCCTTACTGGAGGCTAAAATATATGGGATAGGTTTCTCCTCCAAATACTAATAATTTACCTAAATTTTTCTTGATTTATTTTTTGCCTTATATTGACGCAGATTTTGAAATAAAATCGATTTCGTAACCTATTGAAAAAGAATACTGAAGTCAGGCTAATTGCTAAGAATTCTTTACTGATTTTTTAAATTTAAAACTAATTGCTAAAAAATGAAACAACTCATCCTTTTAAGACATGGAGAGGCTGAATTATCATCTGGTTTAGATTTCAACCGTCACTTGACACTAAAGGGAAGAACCCAGTTGGACTTGCTTGGCCAAATTCTGGCCGAAAAATCACTTCATGTAGATCGAATGTATTGTTCAACTGCCATCCGAACTTATGAAACTGCCGAGGTACTCAAAGCCTATGTTCCTTTCAAAGAAGAAATTTTTACCAAAAATCTTTACTCGGCCAGTCTTGATGTAATTATTGGAATTTTAGAAAAGTTACCCTTAGAAGTTGAAACCTGCATGGTTGTTGGACATAATCCGACTTTAAGTCTGTTTGCATCTTATATTAGCTCAGGAGATTATCTAAGTATTCAGCCTGGGATGATGGTCATTTTGGAACTAGAAATCAGCGAATGGAAAATGATAGGAATGCACACCTGTTCGGTAAGAGAAGTCCTTTCCTAATGCTCAGTGAATTTCTCTCAAAACGTCCGCTTCCGAATATCGAGGGGTTCCACCTTGTTGAGTCGCAACGAATCCACCCAGTTTACAGGCGAAATCAAGAATTTCCCCTGGACCTTTCTCTTCCAGATAAGTTTTTACAAATCCGCTTAAAAAAGCGTCCCCCGCACCAATTGAATCCTGGAATTTGACTTGATATCCAGGATGTTCCGTAATTGTCCCTTTTTGATAAAGGACGGCCCCTTTTGCTCCTCGCGTAACGCAGATGATTTCCATTGGGAAATGTTGGTCAAGGTACTGACAAAGCCCCTGTATGGTTGGTTCAGTCTCAAAATAATCCGCAAAAATTCCAAGTTCATCTTCATTGATTTTGAGAATATCAGAATACCCTAAAAGTGTCTCGATCACTTCAAAATCATAAAACGGAGGTCTTAAATTTGCATCAAAAACCCGCAAGGTAGGATGATGAAGCAGGCGCAGCAAGGTTTTCAAACTTTCAGTATTCCTGACTGAAAGAGTTCCAAATACAAAAGCATCTGCCTCCTCCACAGCTCGATCCAGGCCCTCAGACCATTCAATAAAATCCCAGGCGACATCAGAAACGATGGTGTACTTGATATTTTCAGGATCCGTGGTATCCACCAAAACCCTTGAAGTTTCTTTTTCCTTTTTTACTTGGATCAGATCAAGTGGAATATCAAATGATCGTAGGAAATCAAGTAGTTTATCCCCATCCTCATCAGCTCCAATTGCAGAAATAAGTCTGGAATGTAATCCCAACTGATGCAGATTAAGTGCCACATTCATAGGTGCTCCACCTGCAACAGGTCCTGAAGGGAGGCAGTCCCAAAGCATTTCTCCAAATACAACGATATGATCACGCATGATTTTTTTGTAAGTCTTTTTGAATTTCTTCCAGTGAGCGCCCTTTGGTTTCTGGCATTTTGAATTTTACCCAAAGCAATTGCCAGATCATCATAGCACAGAAAAATGCGAAGATATAACCTGGTCCGAAATTGCTCGCAAAGAAAGGAAATACATTCGCAATCACGGCCGCAAGTATCCAGTGAGTGAAAGAACCCAAGGACTGACCGTAGGCACGGAGTTCGTTGGGAAACATCTCCGAAATAAATACCCAAATGACAGAACCCTGCCCTACTGCGTGCGAGGTAATAAATCCGAAAACAAAAATAGGTAGCCAAAACGTAGGAATCCCCGGCCCTAAAAAATTATAGGCCATCAGGCTCAGGAAGATAATATACCCAAAGGATCCGATATACATTAATTTTTTTCTTCCTATCCGGTCAATCAAGTATAGTCCAAGAAATGTGGCGAATAAATTGATCAATCCGATACCAATGGTGGAAATCAATGCGTTTTCCGTGGAAATTCCCGCCATTTCAAAAATTCTTGGAGCAAAATAAATGATGGCATTGATACCTGAAACTTGGTTAAAGAAGGCAATCATGATGGCCAAAAGTGTGCTTGAGAAAAATCTTGGGCTGAAAAGAACCCCAAATCCGCTTTTTTGCTTCATGCCTTGTTCTTCTTCAATGGCTAATTGAATTGCCTCATCCACCCCGCTGGGATCTGTTCGGGTGAGTATCTCCCTGGCTTTGATCTGATCATTAAATTTAGCGATCAACCATCGGGGGCTTTCTGGTATATTGAATATTAACGCACTGTAAATCAAGGCTGGGATTGCCTCTACGCCAAGCATCCAGCGCCAGTCTTCGGGAAGTCCTGCTGTCCCGATCAGGTAGTTGGAAACATAGGCTATCACAATCCCAAATACAATATTAAACTGATAGAGTGCTACCAGTAATCCCCGGTTATTGGCGGGAGCAATTTCGGAAATATACATCGGTGCGACCACGGAGGAAGCACCTACTCCCAAACCTCCCAAGAATCTGAAAAAGGTAAACGAGGTGACATCCCAGGCTATCCCAGAACCCACCGCCGAGATCAAATAAAATAGACCGATCCAAAGGAGGCTCTGTTTTCGACCCCAGCGATTCGCAGGAAAACCCCCGAAAAGTGCCCCAATCACGGTACCATATAAGGCCGAAGCAATCGCAAGGCCGTGGGTCCAATCGCTCAGTTGCCAAACCTCCTGTATGGCCCGCTCAGCGCCAGAGATCACTGCGGTGTCAAAACCAAATAAAAAGCCGCCCAAGGCAGCCGTAAGTGAAACAAAAAAGGCGTAGTTCTTCGAAGACATGGGGTGAAATTTGGGTGTATTGAAACACTAAACTAAGGAGAAGGTACAAAATTCAAAATTTCAGGAAGAGATTCTCTTGAAATGAATTTCAGGAAAGGAAATTTACTTGCCATTAATTACTATTCCAGTTCTGACTGGTAAAATTGGTTCCTTTCATAGAATCGAGTCGGCTTCAAACAGAAAATACCCTGATTACAGGTGTCACTGATTCTGCTCAAGTCATTTGGGTCTGTGTATTTGAAAAGACTTGGATTCATTTCAAGTGTTGAATGAGGGTTCTGAACCAAATAAAATTCTGTTTTTGATCCTTGGCAAAAGGCCGACCCGCCATATTTCCGTATATTCGCATGCTTGAATCCATATCCTCACCTGCCCGTAGTATTACTGACGAATCTAGGAATTCTGAATCTATGACCCATTCCACTGAAATTTATAAACCCAAAAACCACATCCGGATCGTAACCGCGGCATCCCTTTTTGACGGGCATGATGCAGCGATCAATATCATGCGGCGGATCATCCAGTCCACCGGATGCGAGGTCATTCATCTGGGACACAACCGCTCGGTTCAGGAGATTGTCGAGTGTGCCATCCAGGAAGATGTTCAGGCGATTGCCATCACCTCCTACCAAGGCGGACATGTCGAATTTTTTAAGTACATGTTGGACCTGCTGAGGGACAGGGGTTCTGGTCATATCAAGATTTTCGGTGGGGGTGGAGGAACTATACTTCCTGAGGAAATCAGGTCATTGCATGAGTATGGAATTACCCGGATCTATTCGCCGGATGATGGGCGTGCCATGGGATTGCAGGGGATGATCAATGATTTGGTTGCTACCTGTGACTTTCCACTTGGAGATCAGGTTGCCGAGGATTTTCAAATTGAAAAAGAAAATAAAGGCAGTATCGCCCGCGTGATTTCCGCATTTGAAAATTTTCCGGATGAGTCTTCTTCCCTTTTGGAAAAAATTAGAAGGTCCAGCAAGGAAAGCACTTCCCCTGTTCTTGGAATTACCGGTACTGGCGGGGCTGGAAAATCCTCTTTGGTGGATGAATTGGTCCGAAGATTTCTTCTTGATTTTGAAGTTAAGACCTTGGCGATCATTTCTGTGGACCCGTCCAAGAGGAAAACAGGCGGAGCATTATTGGGTGATCGGATTCGCATGAATTCCATCAATCACCCTCGGGTATTTATGCGATCCTTGGCGACACGGCAGTCCAATCTGGCTCTTTCTAAGTACGTTCAGGATGCAGTAGATACAGTAAAAGCAGCGGGATTTGATCTGGTGATTTTAGAAACCTCAGGAATCGGACAGTCAGATACAGAAATAATTGAACATTCCGATCTTTCGCTATACGTGATGACTCCGGAATATGGTGCTGCTTCTCAGTTGGAAAAGATTGATATGCTTGACTTTGCCGATGTGATTGCACTCAATAAGTTTGATAAACGAGGTGCGTTGGATGCCATCAGGGACGTCAAAAAACAATACCGAAGGAACCATCAACTTTGGGATGTGTCTGAGGAAGAAATTCCTGTCTATGGAACCATCGCTTCACAGTTTAATGATCCTGGAATGAATCAGCTTTACCGGGCGATTATTGGAAAAATAAACCAGAAATTCATAGGGTTTGAAAGCAATTTTGTGCTGACAGCAGGGGTGTCGGAAAAAATTTACATCATCCCCCCTTCACGTACCCGCTACCTTAGCGAAATCACGGAGAACAATCGCACTTATGACAAGTGGGTGGATGAGCAAAAGGAAATTGCGCAGCAGCTCTATTCGATACAAAAATCCATAAAAGCCATTCTGTCCACCCAAGTGTCCGACAAGGATAGACTGATAAAAGAACTACATGAGGTGTATGCGCAGGTGGAGCTTAGCCTAGATCCGAAAAACAAAAAGTGGCTGGAAGAATGGCCGGAGGAGGCAGCCCGTTTTTCTGAGGATTTCTATGTGTTTAAGGTAAGGGACAAAGAACTTAAGGTCAAAACCTTTGGAACCTCCCTTGCCAATTCCAGAATTCCGAAAGTGGCTTTGCCTAAGTTTGAAGCCTGGGGTGATTTGTTGAAATGGGGCTTACGGGAAAATGTTCCCGGTAAGTTTCCCTTTACATCTGGAGTATTCCCATTCAAACGGGAAGGAGAGGATCCCACCCGGATGTTTGCCGGTGAAGGTGGTCCAGAGCGCACCAATAAGCGCTTCCACTATGTGTCCAAATCTATGCCTGCAAAGCGTCTTTCTACGGCTTTTGACTCAGTAACCTTGTATGGAGAGGACCCGGACTATCGACCGGATATTTATGGAAAAATCGGAAACTCCGGAGTCAATGTCTGTTGCCTGGATGATGCCAAGAAGCTGTATTCTGGATTTGATCTGATTGATCCGATGACTTCCGTATCCATGACTATCAATGGACCTGCTGCTACGATGACGGCTTTTTTCATGAATGCCGCGATCGATCAGCAGTGTGAGGTTTATATTAAAGCCAATGGTCTAGAAAATGAGGTAGAAGCTAAAATCGAGTCATTCTATCGGAAAAAAGGACTTCCCAGACCAAGGTATAATGCTTCAATTCCTGAAGGGAACGATGGATTGGGCTTGATGCTTTTGGGAGTGACAGGTGATCAGGTGCTTCCAAAAGAGACCTATGAAAAAATAAAGGCTGACACAATTTCAAAGGTACGAGGGACGGTGCAAGCGGATATTTTGAAGGAGGACCAGGCCCAAAATACCTGTATTTTTTCCACAGAGTTTTCGCTTCGCTTGATGGGAGATGTACAGCAGTATTTTATTGATCATCAGGTCAGAAATTTCTATTCGGTTTCCATTTCCGGCTATCATATTGCCGAAGCCGGTGCCAACCCGATCACTCAACTTGCCTTGACCCTTTCCAACGGGTTTACCTATGTGGAATATTATGTTTCCAGGGGGATGAACATCAATGATTTCGCACCAAATCTTTCCTTCTTCTTTTCCAATGGCATAGATCCGGAGTATGCAGTCATTGGTCGTGTGGCAAGGCGAATTTGGGCAAAAGCCATGAAAATGAAATACCATGGAAATGAGCGATCCCAGATGTTGAAGTACCATATCCAAACCTCCGGTCGCTCGCTTCACGCGCAGGAGATTGATTTCAACGATATCCGCACTACCCTGCAGGCCTTGTATGCCATCTATGACAACTGCAATTCCCTGCATACCAATGCCTTTGATGAAGCGATTACCACACCCACCGAGGCTTCGGTTCGTCGGGCAATGGCAATTCAGTTGATTATTAATAGAGAATTGGGACTGGCAAAGAATGAAAATCCGCTTCAGGGTTCATTTATTATCGAAGAGTTGACTGATTTGGTAGAGGAAGCGGTGTATGCGGAGTTTGATCGTATTACCGAACGTGGAGGGGTACTCGGAGCAATGGAAACGATGTATCAGCGGGGCAAAATACAGGAAGAAAGTCTGCACTACGAGATGCTTAAGCATAGTGGGGAATATCCGATAATTGGTGTGAACACCTTTCTTTCCAGTGAGGGTTCACCCACGGTCATTCCCGGAGAGGTTATCCGTGCGACAATTGAAGAAAAGGAAGCACAGATTTCGACGCTGAGAAACCTGCATCAGGTCTATGCCGACTTGAAAAATGAGCAGCTGATCTCGCTTAAAAAGGCCGCAGTTACCCATGAAAATGTCTTTGAAAGACTGATGGAAGCGACAAAATATTGTTCTTTAGGTCAGATCACACATGCCTTGTATGAGGTAGGAGGACAGTACAGAAGGAATATGTGATGGGATAGGTTGCTTTGCGAATATTAGGTACTAGGGATTTGAGATATGCGATTTGGGATTTACGAACTATTTTTGCACTTCAGTCCATAATCAAGAAATTGAGATTTTTAGCTTAAGTGATAAAAAATCCTTATCTGAAAATGTCAGTCAAAACAAAAGGGACTTGATTCTTAATCAAATCTTGAGTTTTAAAAAAGCGTCGTAAATCGTAGATCGTAAATCAAAAATCAATTTGCGATTTGGGATTTTTGATTTACGGGCTTGATTCGTACTTCAGTCAATCATTCTGAATTTGAGATAATTGTGGTAAGTATAAAAACCTAATTCTAATTTGTCTTTAAAAACAAAAGGGGCTGTATTCTTAATCAAGTCTTGAGTTTTAAAAAAGCGTCGTAAATCGTAGATCGTAAATCAAAAATCAATTT
>CAZNND010000044.1:0-1028 GCA_964574365.1 uncultured Limnohabitans sp. | reverse complement strand
GCGTTTTTTGATTTACGGGCTTGATTCGTATTTCTGTCAATCATTCTGAATTTGAGATTAGTATGGTAAGTAAAAAAATCCTAATCCGGATTTATTGTCAAAAAAATAGGTTTGATCCTGAATGAAGAATACTTGTTTCTCCGAAATCTGATATCCGAAATAAAAAAAAATATCGAATATCGAACGCTGAACACCGAATGTCGAAGTGGGGTTTCCGGGTTGGAGGTCGGTCTCAGGTCGTAAATCAAAAATCGTAAATCAAAATTAAACCTATGGCTAGTAACAAACGCAACGTAACCGTCCGCATGAAGGCGGATTTGGAATATGAATCTCGTAATCCCCAAGGTAATCTTGTCAACATTGATATGTACGATCCGGAACACAAGCATGCACAGTCTCCGATGGATCTGCTGCTTTCTGCTTTGGGAGGCTGTGCTTCGGTGGATGCCGTGCTGATGATGAAAAAAAAGAGACGAGAGATTGTAGATTTCTTTGTGGAAGTTGAAGGAATCCGGAATGATGGAGTACCGGCATTTTATACAGACATAGAATTGAACTTTGTGTTGGTGTCTCCTGATGCAACAGCCGAGGAATTTCTAAAGGTGGTAGCGCTTTCAGTTGAAAAATACTGTTCAGTGGCTTCATCTTTAAAATCCAATATCACTTTTAAATCAGAAGTTCGCAGACCTGAATGAGAGTAGTGAAGGAACTAATCCGGGAGGAAATACGGGTGAGTATTTTCTCCTGGAACAATAAGTACATTATCAAGTACGAGTTGGGACCTATGGAGCAAACATTCAAGCTTAGTGAAATGGACGTTCTGGAAGAATCCGAGTTGAATGCGTTTTTGGAGGGTCTATTTTTTGATGAAGTCAAGACCAGGTTTGAGGAAATGGGCAATTCATTGAGAAATCAGCTATTAAGTTAGTAGAAGGAGATTTGTACCCGTATTTGCCTGCTAGCGCTCAAAAAACAGCAGGGAAATCGCTTTTAACATTTGGTAATTAAAACATGGAACGAAGGGATCG
>CAZNND010000043.1:0-37569 GCA_964574365.1 uncultured Limnohabitans sp. | reverse complement strand
ATTTAAACGTTTTTTTAACTTAACCTCTGGTCTCAATTTTGGGGAGTATTATACTTTAGGTTTTTAGAGTGCCCATATTTTTTATATCCAAATCATGATATTTTTCGTGAATATATATCTAATTTACTTTGACAAGTTAAAAAATACTAGAATATTGTAACATTAAGACCGAATCTATAAGGATAAAATAGATAAAATAAGGCCTCAAAATGACATAGAGTGAGGGTTTGCTTCTGTAAAAGCAACTTTTAGGGGTAAACTTTATTTTCCAAGGTTGAGTCTACTACGAAAAGTCATTTTGAATTGGAAAAACCCTCATTCTATTCAAATTTGAAGGGTGATTCCACCATTTTACCACTTTTCGGAGAGAACTCAAGCTTGGAAAAAATACTACTGTCATCCGAATAAAAATTTTAAGAATTCAAATTTTCACTTCAGGTTTATGTATTGGATAACTTTACTGTATCCCTTAAAAGGATCTGATTTTTTGGAAGAAGCAGGGTTAATTTTTCAAAATATTGAAAAATCACGCTTCATTCAATCCAGAAGGCCTTATTTAAAAAAAAATATCCCGGACGGCAGAAAAAAATACTTAATTTATTTCCATTTATATAATCATTTATTAAAGAGAAATCATACATTTGCGTTAAGTATTTTCATATGAATAAAATTTACACCTTGTTTTCCTTGAAAATTTATTCAAGTCTGAATTGCATTGTATTATGCTTTCTTATGACAATCCTTGTGACTTTTAATACTTTTGCAAATGGTATTCAAGTCACTTCTGTAAAAATAACTAGACAAAATAACATCTCACGGGTCCAGTTTGACCTTTCATGGGAAAACTCTTGGCGCCACCCCAACTCTACAGGGGTTAACAACTGGGATGCCGCTTGGATATTCATCAAATACCGTGAAACAGGAAACACCAGTGCACCTTGGTCGCACCTGTACCTGAGTAACAATGAGGGAGAGTATATAAATGGAGAATGGAACGGTGAGGGAGGAAGTGGTGCTGTCATCGAGCCTGCTTTAGTGGATCCTCGCGTAAATGGTAGTGGCAATTTAATCACTCCTTACAGCGCAGCAGAAAACGGAAATCCGGACGGGCGCAATCCCAGGGTAGGTGCATTTGTGTATCGCGAAAATCCTGGTCAAGGTCGCTTTGAGGTCAGTGGGATGTCTCTTGCATTTAATCCATCCGAAAACGGAATGGATCCTGTAAACTTTCCAGAAAAACTTTATGATATCAAAGTCTTCGCCATAGAAATGGTGTACGTTCCTCAAGGTAGTTTTTTCTTGGGAACACGAGCGTCAAGCTTTCCTGCAGACGGTTGGTTTATTTTAGCAGGGAGTATTAATAGTGACGGGTTCCGTGTAAGAAGTGAGTCGATTATTACCACCAGTAGTGCTCCGGGTCCTAATGGGGAGCCCCGACTATGGAGTTCAAATGGAGCATTATTAGGTACAACTGCTGTTGCACCTGCCGATCCAAGCGATATCCAAGCTTCTTTTCCGAAAGGTTTTAATTCCTTTTATGTGATGAAGTATGAAGTTACTCAACAACAGTATGTGGATTTTCTTAATACCCTTAGCTACCAGCAACAGCAAAACCGAATAAATGTATCTCCCAACTCAGTTGTGGGTACCTTCGCAGATGATTCCTTTCGTCACAAAATCAAAATAGTCACATCTGGAGTGAACAACACACTTCCTGCCGTATTCGGAACGGACTTACCCTTCGTTCCTAAAGCCTTTATGTCAACTATGGATGGTTTGGCTTACAGTGCTTGGGCGGGCTTAAGGCCGATGACAGAACTTGAGTATGAAAAAGCAGCTCGTGGTCCCTTGCAATGGGTGGCTCGAGAAGTGGCTCACGGAAGCGATTCTTTTTTACCTATAACTGCTATTCAAAATGAAAATCAAGTAAATGAAACAAAGAGGTCTCCTGATGATGATGATGCCAACGTAAATGTAAACAACAATTTGGCAGGCCCTGTGAGGGTTGGGGCATTCGCAAATTCATCTACAACTCGAACCTTGTCGGGAGCTAGTTATTACGGAGTCATGGAGCTTTCAGGAAATCTTTATGAGCGAATTGTAGCTATTGGTACCAGCGCCGGAAGAGCATTTGATGGTACCCATGGAAATGGACAATTGGATCCCAATGGATTTGCAGTTCAACCCACATGGCCGGGATGGAATGGTATTAGTAACAATAACCCTTTAGGAAGTGGCCTTAGGGGTGGTGCCTTTTCAGTAGTGGGTCGCCACCAAATTTCTCACAGACTTGATGCAAATGAAATATCCGGGCGTACCAATAACATTGGTTTCCGAATGGTGCGTACCAAAGGCTGCATAAACTCGGCCTCCGCCCCTAATTTTGATACCTCAGTCTCACTTAATAGAGTTCCTAGAAGTCAATTGGGTACCTATAAAGTTACGGAATCAGGGAGCTTTCAATGGGTAGTTCCCAACACCTGGAGAATCGTTAGTGGACAAGGAACTAACGAAATAAGGGTTATCTTTACCCAAAGTGGTACAGGCAATGTACGCGTAGCGAGCTACAACAGCTGTGGTGCTGGAGCAGAAGCCACGTTAATAGTTACAGTTGAATGAAAGAAATAGGTCTATGTACAATATTAATACCTTCCTATGGCTCTCTGCGATTAGCCTTCGTAGCAAAGAATATACTAATAGGTGTATTGAAGGTTCATTTTGTCCTTCCCTTGATTTACTAAAAACTTTCACAAAAAGATTTTTTACACTATTTTTTCTGATGATGTTCCTTTTTTTAGGGATTATTTCAGCTTTTGCTACTACCTTCCAATCCGGCAAAAATAGAGTATTACAGCCTGGTTCTTCTTATCGTTTTATCAAGTTTGACTTTATCAAGGAAACCTCTTTTTACAATCAAAAGTATTGGGATGCTGACAGGAAGTTTTTAATTTATTCTTTAAAAAATGTGCAGTTTGTCTATAAACCGAGGATGAATTCAGCTTCTAACAAATCCAACGAACTACTCGCCTCAGGAATCAGATTTGGGTTGCGCTCAAATTCTTGTGCGTCTAGTTTCATAAATATGGATTTAGGTTCTTTTTTCTACCCCTCACTAAATGACCCAACGATCTTCTCAGTTTCCCTTACTCCAACTCCTTGGAATTTGAAAAAAATGAAATTTAAATCGAGTCAGCAATTTTTTGGTTTTCTGAATTTTCTCAAGCTTGGGCAAACGACTCTAGATGTCGCCGCAGTTTTTCCCTTAAGAGTTAAATCGGTATCCGATCTCCAAAGCATGCTCAGTACGAGATCCTATCAGAACAAACGTGAGTTTTCAGAGAATTGCGCCGTTCCTACAAATGGCTCTTCGGTCTTATTTTCAGACTTGAACAAAACCGAAAGTGCAGAGGAGTCACTTGAAGGAAAGTGGATTGCTGAAAAAAAGATTAACTTGAAGTCTGAGCCTAAATGGATGCTACCCATGAAAATCCAAGAAAATGCAAAATTTGATTCTGTACCACCTCCTAAGGTGTCGGTAGAGTTTCCTTGGGGGATGGGCTTTAAAGAAGAATTTGGTGGTTTGGAAATCTCCTATTTCGCTCTAAATAATTTTGGTAACTATAAGGAGTCATTTGAAAATAATTGGTACTCCTCAGATTCCGCAGGCTTTGCCATCAGGAACTTCAGTGATAAGGGTAGTCTCAAGCGTTCAGGGATTTTATTGGTGTATAATTCTAGCCCTAGCCAGGACATTTCTGGTTCAACTTCTCTTGGTTCAAGCGAATTTTTGGAGAGTATTCGAAGGAGAAACATTAATGATCAAAATCTTAAAGACAGGGTCTTCAAAGTACTCCAAATGGAAAGGGAGTTAAGTGGGGAGGGTAATAATCGATTGAATGCTCGGACGATACCAGATCGTGCAGCGTCATTAGGGGGCTCTGACAGTAGGTTGATTTGTAGCAAGTGGCCTCATGCGTTCACCAATCCTCAGATTTCATTCCGTGGCACAGTCACAACTACACAGAATTTTCTACTTCACGATTTCAAATTCCGGGAGAGGCGGAGAGAGCTATGAGATTCCTCTTTTTTGTACTCCTTTTCCTTTATATCTTCCCGCTTCAGTCACAGACCATCGAAATAAGCACTTGGGAAGAACTAAACAACATCAGGGAGAATTTAAGTGCTAAGTATTTACTTAAGGGAAATCTTGGTCCGGAAAGTCCAGGCTATCATACCTACGCAGATTCTACTGCCAATGGTGGGGCGGGTTGGTTACCAATAGATGGCTTCACTGGAGAACTTGATGGAGGTAATTTTATCATCGATGGACTTACTGTAAACCGTACTACAGACAACGCCGGGTTTTTTGGTGAAGCTTCTTCTGGTAGTCCCAAAGTAGTTAACATTGGCTTTACGAATGCTGAAATCGTCACTCAAGGTGATAATGCTGGGGTTATCTTCGGTAGCATTATTACCGGTGCCACACCTTTCATGGAGAATCTTTTTGTAAGTGGAAAAGTGCAGGCAAATAATAATGCAGGTGGGCTAGTTGGTTTTGTAGAGGGGTTTCCATCTAGTAATCCTAGGCTAGCTACAAATGTGTACAGTTTGGCTTCAATTACTGCCACAATATCCAATGCCGGTGGTTTTATTGGTAAATTAACACAAGGTCAGGGGTATTTAAATGTATCTAATAGCTATGTTGCCGGAAGGAGAATTAAGGCTGTGTTACAAGAGTCAACTGATGGGGGGATTATCGGCCACATCGATGGGACGCTTACCAATTTATTTGAGCATGTTTTTTGGGATGGGGAAATAAGTGGCCAAAGTTCTACAGCTGGCTCATTAGGGGAATACAGATCAAGTGATCAAATGCGAAAAACTGCCAATAATAACATGACGGGTTTAAATTTTGTTGATGTTTGGTATCATTCCAGTGCAACACCCAATCCACCTTCAGAATTTGAACCATTCTCCAGTGCCTATCCCGTTCTTCGCACACTGGATTTCAAAGCTCAGTATCTTGCGCAGATTGAGCCGATGATAATCCTAGCAAGCACCTCAACCACAGATGTGCCTTTTACTCTAAGATTCGGTGTAAATCACGATGTGTACATACAGACAAGCGCAGGCGACGCTCGTTCCAAGCTAGCTGAATCTAAGTTAGTTTCAATAAACCTGCCCTCAGCCACTGACTACACGATCAAAGTTTACGGAAGCGGGTCGGAGTTTGGGTTCGGTTCAGAGAATCCAGCAGCAAGTCAAGATGCCATAACCCAGGTTACTACCTTTGGCGATATCGAGTTTACCAGTTTAAGCGGCCTCTTCAGCGGGGCCACTAATTTGGTTCAAGTTCCTGAAGCCCTGCCATCCATGGTTTCAAACCTCTCCTTTATGTTTCGCGGAGCAAGCTCCTTTAATCAGAACATAGCATCCTGGAGAACAGAGAATGTAACTACGATGCAGTCGATGTTTGAGGGAGCTACCGCCTTTAATCAGGACATAGGAGGCTGGAATACAGGGATAGTAACTACGATGCAGTCGATGTTTGAGGGAGCTACCAGCTTTAATCAGGACATAGGAGACTGGGTTACATTGAATGTAACCACGATGCAGTCGATGTTTGAGAGAGCTACCAGCTTTAATCAGGACATTGGAGGCTGGGATACAGGCAAGGTAACGACGATGGAATCCATGTTTGAGAATGCGACTTCCTTTAATCAGAAGATAGGCAACTGGTATTTATTTGAATTGAGGGATGCTCAGGATATGTTACTAGGGGTAACCTTAAGTAATGAGAATTATAGTGACCTTCTCCTTGGATGGTCTTCACAAGGTCTCAAATCTGGTGTAAAATTCCATGGCGGTAATTCAAAATACTTATTGGGATCTGATGCAAATGCTGCACGAAATAATTTGATTAATCCTCCGACTTCTGGTGGATTCGGATGGGAGATAATCGATGGAGGGCCTGTACTACCGGATGCGGTGGTGTGGTCAATTCCTGAGACGGTTATTTTTAAGCAGAATTTTGCAGCCGCAGCCGAATTCCGCCTTAATAATGCTATCTATCCCGTTTCAGGAAGGGTGACGATTACAGCTTCTTCTGGTTCTGGAATTTTGTCTGGTATATTAGCTAGTCAGGCCACAAACGGCTTGGTTATTTTCAATACCCTTTCTATTTCTCAATTGGGCGATTACAAGCTAAGCATCTCTTGGGATTATATTGAAGTTGGCGAAACAAAAAGCTACACAAATGAATCGCCTTCCATTAATGTCACTTCTATTTTCGCCGGAGGTAGCGGTCGGGGGGACACCATGCAAGAAGCTACCGATCAGGGTTTATTACCAGTGTTTGTCTGGAAGGGTGAGGAATCTGGTAAAGAACGAGACTGGCTCACGTTTTCTAACTGGACTATTCCGAAAAATTTTATTGAAATAATTACTGCTTCACCTGATGGTAGTCCAGAACAGGTAATACGAATTCCGGGTGTCAGTAATCAGCCGATTTTGACCGCTTCAGGTTCAGTTCCGATGGTAGATATCCGTGGTAAGCTCACGTTGCAAGATCAGTCCTCGGTGACTATATCTGAAGGTTCAATTTTCAAAATAAGTAGTGGTGCAAACGTTATTTCTGAAGGTAGTGGGAGGATAATTATTGAACCAGATGCTGTATATCTCAACGAGAGTGTAAATGAACCTACCTTGGAAGTGCAGCAGCGGATTACCGGTGAAAAAGGCTGGAGAATGCTGGGTACCCCTCTTAAGGATATTACCTATTCCAACTTGCTCACGGGTCTTGCGCCTCAGGGAATAGGAGGGCTTTCTTCGCCTTTGAATGACTCTAGGTTACAGCCAAACGTGTTGTGGTTTGATGAGACAGACGGTGGCACCACCCTTCAAAGTTGGCGTAAACCCAGCAACGTGGGAAATACCGTAGGGCTTGGTCTTGGGCATTATGTCTATGTATTCAATGGCGAAAGTATTCCAAATGGGTTGGGTAATTACGGTGATCGTCTTCCGGTGACATTGAAGGTAACAGGCAAGGAACATAACTTCCTCAACCAAGGTCCTGTTAATTTTGGTATCACCTATACGCCTAGGACTAGCGCATTCATCCCGAATGATACTCAAGAAGATGCTTATATTGAAACCAATCCTGCCGATGCAGGATTCAATATGGTGGCAAATCCCACTGCCTCGGTGATCGACTTTTATCATCCGGATGCTTGGACAAAGACTAATCTCGACAACACCATTTATGTCTGGGATCCTTCTTTGAATAATTTTTCCGGATCATGGAGGGTCTTTAATGGCCTAGAAGGAAATCTGGAAAACGGGCGAATTGCGCCCTACCAAGCTTTCTGGGTCAGAGCCAATGCAGAAAATCCTTCTCTTAGTTTGAATTCTTCAGAGGCCAAGGCGCTGCTGCCCAAGCCCTACTACTCAAGAACCTTGGAGTCAGAGAAGTCGAACGATAATTCCCAAATCCTAACGCTGTCTCTTCAGGTGAATGGAGAAGGACTGAAGGCAGAATCTTGGCTGAGCTTTGATCCTAATGGAAGACAGGGTCAAGACCCCAAGGATGCCTATCAGTTGGAGTCACTTTCGGATAACTGGCTTCTTCTATACACATACGGTTCGCAGAATCACCGAACCCCTCTTCAGATCAACAATCAGGATTTCCTAAACGGAGAGGAGAAGTCTATCCCGCTGATGCTTGCGGCAGCAAAATCTGACAAAGAGTTTTCGGGAAACTATACCCTGTCTTGGAAGGTTCCGGAAAATTGGCCTGAGGGTATTTCGCTAACCCTAATGGATCATACCAAGGAACGCGCAATAGATATGCTGGATCGGGAGAGTTACGGGTTTGTATTTGATGCTCCAAAGAATCCAGGTGCCAGAGTCAATATACACCGTTCAGGAATGAAGTCTCCCGGCCCTGTGATTTTTGACTCGCCTTTTGCCAGTGGTGATCCTAACGCACGTACTACCCGACCGGATCTATCAAAGCGTCCATTTACTATCCGCATTGGTTCCATTCAGGAAGGAAAAGGTCTAGATTACTTACCGGATTTCCCTAAGCTTTATGCACCTTTTCCCAATCCATTCAGCAGGGAAGTGAAGATCCAATTTTATATACCCTATGCCATGACTGCCCAGGTTAGAATCACTGATTTGAGCGGTCGGGTGGTTCGTGACTTTGGAATGAAAGACTATTCAGGAGGTACTCATGAACTCGAATTTGTGGATGAGGCGATGAGCCTGGGTTCGGGAGTTTACCTGGTTCTTTTACAGACCAAAGATAATTTGTTAAATCAAAAGCTTATAAAAATAAACTAATAATTCATGAGGTTTTTCAAGTTTATACTTTTGCCTTGCGTGCTATTCCAATTAATGCTGATTAATGAGGCATGTTCGCAGGGTAGCCAAGTAGATCGGAACGTTCAGGTGAGGGCTAAGGCAGTTATTGTGGATAACCTGATGTTGGTGACGATGCGGGATCTTGACTTGATCAATCCGGTCTCAGATGGAACGCTCCTATTTATTTCCCCCTTGGAAAGTCCATTTGCAGGTCAATTTAGAATAAATGGATATCCTACGTCCTCCGTGCGGGTAACTTACTTAATTTACGAGGATATACAGGAATACGGAGGGAATGGAGGAATTGTGAATGCACGGTATATCCTGAGTGGGTTTACACAGGATAATCAATATCAAAGCCAGCTATTCAATCCAACGGGCGAGTTTAACATTCAATTGGGACCAGACGGGCAATATTTTCTTTGGATTGGAGCGCAATTGGATCTCAGTAATGCACTCCCTGGTGAATATTTTTCGGAATTTATCATCGAAATGGAATATACCTGATGAGTAAAAAAGCAAAATATCGAGGTGTGGGAACTTTAATGATTCTGCTATTCTGTACCTTTTCGCTAGAGGCACAGCGGATCAATTTTAGCGCCTATGCGGGTGAAGATATTCGTATTAAATCTGTAGGTCCTTCTGAATTGAATTTCAATTCAAAAAAGAGAATAGTGATTACCGGATCAGGGGATAAAGTTACTATTAAAAGGGGAGATGGAGGAGATGATGCTCTTGCAATTGTTTATGAGATTGAGGCGGCGGAGGGATTTGACCTTCAGATTGACATTTCTGCACCTCCATTACGGATCCTTGAGAATGCTAATCCTGAGAACGAAATTCCCTTGTCTCTCTTTATTGCGTACGAAAATAAAGGTACCGGTAACTTGGTTAATGCGATCGATGCTCCTGAAGGAATGAATAGTTTAATCATACCCGTGATTTCTAGAATATCAGGTGCACCTGGCCCCCCACCGGATCCCTTCAGCGGTACCACAACTTCACGTACTACTGGAAAGGTGTACCTCTTTATATATGGAGAAGCAGGTCCAGTAGGAAATGTACAGGCTGGATTGTATGAGGCTGATATTTCTATTAACGTCAACTATGCAGGTGGTAGCTATGAATAAAGTTCTTCTATACCGCATATTCCTACTTGGAGTTCTTTTCCTGACCGGAGAAAATTGGGCTTTTGCCCAGTTTTTGAGGACTCGAATAGTAATTCCTGCTGGAATACAGATAATAAACAGTGGATTACCAAATCAGATTATTCCTAAAGAAGATGCGCTATTTAGTACGAATGCTCAGTTGACTTGGATTGAAATCCGGGCCTTAGTGAATCTTCAATTGGTGGTTGAATACCAAACCTTGTTTTCCGTGAATCCTTCTGTAGGGGAGCTCTTAGTACTTAATGACGGCACGCAAATTTTCAGTGATGCACGTCCTCAAGGTAAACTTGGATTTGTACTTAATGTCAACCCATCAAAAACGAGTCAGCCTGTTATTGGACTTCGCACGTACAATGCCTGGCTGGGAATTCCTTATCAGGCAAGAAGTATTATCACCATCCATTATCCATAACCTAAATTAATAATGAACTGAAAAAACAAGATAATCCAGCATCGGGACCCTAAGCCGGGAGGCTATGACCCAACTTAACAGAAAAGGAGACCAGGACATTAGGAAGAACTGGCAATCCTTTATTTACGAACTTCCTAAAAACCAATTACTTATCAAACAAACAAAATTAAAAATGAAAAAATTATTAAAAATCACCCTTGGCCTAGCCTTGATGCTAGGATTTGGAATCTCAAGTGGTTTTGCACAAGTTGCTACTACCTCTCCGGCAAAAATGGAAATCCTTAAAGCACTTACTATTGCATTGGAAGCTGGTACAGAAATCAATTTCGGTAATGTTTCTGCAATTACTCCCGGTGAAATTAAATTGGATGCAAATGATGCAGCTAACAATACCAATACAGGTGTAATCACCAATGTGGCACAATTTAATATAAATGGTCAAGAAAATACCGAAGTGATCTTTGCTTATGATGCCACAGTAACTTTGGAAAATCAGGCAACTGCTGGAGTAACCGTTACCATGACTCCAGATGTAGTGGGCGCTCAATTGGCAGGTAATAGAGCAACAGCTACCGATGTCGCTAATGGAGTTTCTTCAACGGTTAAAACCATTCTTGAGCCAACCGCTGGAACCTATTTTATTTGGGTAGGAGGGACGATTCCACAGCTAACAGCTCCAGGCCAGGCAACAGGTGAATACCTAGGTACTTTCAATATCTCAGTTGAGTATAATTAATTGATTTCAAATCTGGCGGGGGATCACCCACCTCCGCCAGTTTTATATTTAACTTCTACCTTATGAAAAATAAATATGGTCTGGTACTGACAGTGATACTGCTCATTTCCGGGATATCGGGTAAAGCGTGGGCTCAGGTCTCCATTGCGCCTACCACACTCTATACCGATGCCAATGGCATCGCTACCTTTTACATTACCAACCCTGCCCAGATTACTCAGGAGATTACCATTTCCTTTGTTTTTGGCTATCCGGCCCACACAGAAAACGGAGATCTATACATGGTCTATGGTGATGCGGAAAAAGATAGCCTGTGGGGATTGGGAAACCGGCTCCGGGTATTTCCAAAGTCTTTTATTTTGGCCCCAAATAAGCAGCAAGTGATTAGATTGCAGGTGCTTCCTGATCGCTCAAAACCTGATGGCATGTATTTTTCCAGGATGAAAGTCACCTCAAATGCCCAGGCTGTAGATTTGGACAGGCAGGCAGAAGAAGGAGTATCCATGCGAGTGAATTTCAAGTTTGATCAGATTTTGGCGGTGTTTCACGGGCAGGGTGCGGTAAAAACCTCCCTTGATCTCGGTGCTACCGAATACATCAGAGAGGAAAATAAACTTCACGCCACCAGTGTATTTACCCGAGGAGGCAATGCTCCTTTTGTGGGTTCTGTACAAGCGGTTTTACGTGATCCCCAAAACCAGGTGGTGGCCGAACAGCGTCAAACAGTTGCCCTGTATTTTGATGCACGCCATAGGGTGACTCTTGAACTTCCGGAGGGTCTGATACCGGGTGACTATGAATTGGAGTTGAATTACCGAACGGAGCGTGGAGATGTGAATGCCAAGGATTTGGTTCAGGGAACTCCTGTCCGAAAGATAGTACGGGTTAGCCTTCCGAATTAATTAAAGATTCCACAGATTAACAACATTAAACGTAGTGAGATCCTTTTCCCCCTTTTTCCTTTTCCTATTCCGTATCAAGCTTTGGTTTGCTGCTTTGTTTTTTATTGCTCTGCAAGCTCGCGGGCAGAATAACCCTGATGGTGAGGTCTTATTAACGTTTACACATTCGGCGGTAGGACATGTATATGTGACAGCTGCGATATTTGGGGAGGTGCCTTACCTTCCGATTGGAGAAATACTGAGTTTGTTGGAGATTCCATCAGAGTCATTTTCAGATAGCAGAGGATTGAAAGGTGCTTATCCGGGAGAAAAAGATTTATGGCTGATTAACCCCCTTCAATTCAGAAAGACTGTTCGGGGGGTATCTTCGGAACTGTTGAAAGATGATTTTTACCTTGGGGAATTAGATCTTTTTTTACATCCCAAGATTTACAAAGAAATTTTTGGGCTGGAATTTATTATGAATTTGGAGGGATTGACTTTGAATATGAAGTCAATTAATCCTACTCCGGTGGAGGAAAAAAGAAGGCGGGAGCAGTTGCGAAGCAGGTTGCTGTCCCCAAATGCCAAGGTGGATCAGATTGCAGCTCCACTTATTTATCCAAGGGAGCGGCGCTTGCTCCGAATGGGAATGGTAGATTACAATATCGGTCATACAGCATCGAATTTAGGAGGTGTGACACAGGGATTGGTAAATGTTGGTCTTGAAGCGCTCGGAGGAGATATGGTTGGGTCTCTACGGTTTATCAATTCAGGTACTGAAACTCAAGTTGATGTACGGGGTTTGCGCTGGCGCTATGTTCTTCCTGGTGCCATGGAGCCCAGTCGGAATGTGCCGATCACTTCATTTTCTGTTGGAGATATTTTTACTACCGGTCAGTCACGACTAGGTAGCATCGTTGGTGTGTCACTTACCAATGATCCGATTGCTCCAAGAACTGAACTTGATTTTTTCGTGATTGATGGATACACAGAAGCAGACTCCGAGGTCGAGCTATTGATGGGCGGTCAATTGGTTGACTTCATGCGGGCAGATGAGATGGGATACTTCCGTTTTAATGCACCAATCAATTTTGGTACGCTTCGGCTTACCCTTAGAATTTATACCCCTCAGGGTAAGGTGATTCTGGAGGATCGTCAGCTTCAGATTCCCTTTACTTTTCTTCCAAGGGGTTTTGTGACCTATAATCTTCAGGCAGGAGTTCCAAGAACAGAAACAGGCCTTGGGAGTATTCCTATGGCCCATGGTGATTTGGCCTATGGGCTAACAAATGCGGTTACTATGCGTGTGGGTTCGGATCTTGAACTTGGGAAGAATAGTACCTCGCCTTACAGTTATTTGGGTTTTTCAGCTCGTGTTTTTCAACAGTATTTGGTCAATGTAGATTTTCTTCCAAACCGCTTTGCTCAAGCCAGCACCAGTGTATTTTTTGCTAGTAACACGAGTATCACGGCTCAGTACCGGGAATATTTTAAGGATAAATTATTGAATCCCAAAGAAATTAAGCGGGATTTGAACATTAACTATTTCATGCCATTCCGGTTCAATGGCAGATTTGCGGGGGTTAGATTTGGAGGTGTCAGACAGGAGTCGGAGCAAAAGATCAGGAATTCTATACAGGCGGATTTGAATACCCAATTGGGGCGATTTGTGACGCGTGTAAATTTCCGTGGCAATTTGGATGAATTTATACCCACGGAGACTGAGGTGGGCTTTACCGAATTTTCCGGTACGATTACAGGTTCAATGACCTATACCCTTTCTCGAAGTCAAGGAGTACCGGTATATGTAAGGGGGATGTTTGTTCGAGCTCAGGCTCAGTACGACCCACAAATTCAAAAGGTTAGAAATCTGAATGTGTTAGTTTCGCAGACTTTATTCAAACGTGGCCGTCTAACCCTTGGCTACGATAGGGACTTGATTCGGGGAGGAAGCCAGTTTCAGGCGGGATTTTTGTATGACTTTAATTTTTTCAGATCGGCCTCTCAGTTTGAGTTTTCTGGAGACGAATATTCTATACAACAGGCATTTAGTGGCTCACTGGCTTATGACCCAATGGGAATTCTAATGGCTAATAATCGGGACCAGGTCAACCGTTCTGGAGTGGCAGTGAAGTTGTATATCGATGAAAACGATAATGGAATACACGATGAAGGAGAGGAGATTGTACCGGCCAAGGCTGCCCGTCTGGATCGATCGGCTACAGCGATTATAGGATCTGATGGCATCGTCAGGTATAGTCAGCTTCAGAGCTATTGGACCTATCGGATGGATATAGACAAAAATGCCTTACCTGATCCAACATTGGCACCGAAGCAACAGTCCTTTTCATTCGTAGCTGATCCCAATCATTATCGGTTAATTGAGGTGCCACTTTATCGGACAGGGACGATCGAGGGGACAGTATTTAAAGAATCCCGCTCAGGTACAAAAGTAGGTCAAGGTGGACTTCGTGTTCTGTTGACCGATGCATACGGCAAGACAGAGACTCTAAGGACTTTCACAGACGGTAAATTTTACACGTATGGACTGATCCCGGGCAAATATACCTTGCGTCCTGATTCGAAACAGCTTGACTACCTTGGAATTGGATCTTACCCTGAAAAGCTGGAGTTTGAGATCAAAGCTCTTGCCGACGGAGATTATGTGAGCGGACTGGATTTCAATCTGGTGGATCTTTCTGATCCTAAACTAACCCAGAATGAGGAAAATGTAATTACTCAAGAGGACAAGGAAAAGATTAGATCGGCATTAGATCTGTTTGTCAGGGCTAGAGATTTGGCTTATGAAAACAGGTTGGATGAGGCACTGGAGACGCTGGATTCTTCATTAAAACTATTTATTACGGACCAAGGTCTGGCTCTAAAGGGTTCAATTTATTACCTGAAAGGTGAAGTAGATTTGGCCTGGGAATATTGGGAGCTTGTAAATGCGAGAAATCCGAACATTCAATTACCCGAAAGAATTAAAAATAACTAGTATAAGCCCATGAGCGAAATAAGATATACCCGAATTGTGCATCAGATGCTTAACAAATCAAGAAACTTTGGGTTTTTGGTTATTTTGTTTTTTGTTCTCAGACAGGGGATTGGACAGCAATATTTTTTTCCATTTCCTCCTGATGCTTCAGCTGGAGCTAATCTTATGGACAGTGTGAACTATTTCCTTCCTGGAAGGCAGGGATTTTTCGAACAATTCCGTACTGAGATGGAATTGGAGCGTTTTCTTATTTTGAATCTTAGTCCTTACATTGATCCAAATCGTTTTTTTGTTTCAATTCGATTTGATCCAAATGGAGAAAGTGATTCCGTGAGTCTATCAGATCAAACCATTGTGATGGATTCTTTATCTGCATCGGACAACTCACTAAAAGAGCCATTTCGGCCACCCCTTAACCGCCTTCCTGGGCTACCAGAATATTGGGAGCGAAACAAAACACAACCCACTACAAGTTCAAATCCTGATGATCAGGAATCAATTTCTGACTTAGGTCAGGAGGAGGATGATTTAGACTATCAGGATGAAAGCGAAAAGTTTCTTCTTGGTAAGCTTAGTGTTCATTTTATTATCGACCCCGATATTACTCCTGAAGTACAGAGTTTAATGGAAAAAATGGCCTTTTATGCCTTGAAGCTATACGCCTTTGAATCCTATGAAATTACTTTTGAGCGAATTTCCATGAATGATCTTTTCTCTGAAGAGGAGAAAAAGACGGATCCGGATAGTCTTGTCATTTCTGTGGATAATAAACTTGGGTTGGATAAGCTGTTAGAAACTGAATTGCAAAAAAAGCTTGGTGAATGGTGGTTCCTGTGGGTCTTAATCTTGCTCTTGCTATTAATAGTTGTATTATTCTTTTTGTGGAACCTCAGAAAGCCTGTGAAAGCAGTTAAGCAAGGAGAGTCAAGGATATTAGAAGATCCTGTGAATGAACGAGAAACTATTGATTCAACGGGTGAAATCAACCAAATTGCAGTTTCTGAAAAGCAAAGCCCTTTGGTTATTGTCAGGGATAATTTTCACGATTATTTTGTTAGGCACACTCCTGAAATTGGAAAAGTATTTTCTTATTGGATAGAAGACTTTGGAGCCGAAGGTTTATTAAGGGTACATACCATTTTGATGCCAATGGGGAAAAATATGTACACCCTTTTATTCCCATATCTCTCCAAAAAGGCCACAGAACTGCTTCTTAAATCTTTTTATAAACAACTTCCTTCCATAAATGATGAAGAAAGGAATAATTTTCTCGAAAAGCTGTTTGAAATCATTAATTACAAACTTGGAATTGACAGCGTGGCCTTGTTGGCTTCATTAGAAAAAGAGGAGTTATTTTCATTGTTGGATTTATTGGAAGAAAATGAGGCTGCTAAGGCTTTATATCATTTAGAGGTAGGAATTCGATCGGAATACCTTGAAGGTATATTACCATTTAGGGCTGCGGAGATTTTGGTAAATGTCGCTTCAATCCGATGGATGAGTAAGTCAGACTATGATATGCTAGGTGAATTAATATCGGCAAAGCTGGTGGAACTAAGGTTCTTTAAAAAATATCAGAAAAAAGACCTTCACTTTATGCTTGAAACTTTAGAGTCGATTGATCTGGATGTGCAGGAAATGATCCTTGAAAATTTAAAGTCCTCAGATGAGGTGCTCTACCATGAAATCAAAAAGTCCCAGTTGTACTGGAGTGACTTGCCAAATCTGGATAAGGAGTTGGTACGAGAAGCCACACTTTTATTTAGTCCAGAAGAGTTAAGTATTGCCTATAAGTATCGCCCGGAAGAGCTGGCTTCCATAATTTTATTGAGGCCGGAACGTGAACGTGAACTTATCTTCCAACTTTCAGAGCAGAAAGATAATGTTTCGGAAATTGAAGCAAAATCAATATTGAAGCGGCTATTGATTGCCATCAAAACCAAAATTCAAGCCAATGAGAAAAAGGATTAAATGTAGGGATTATTCGTTTCTGGGGACTGTGCTACTTATAGGTTTCATTGGTCTGTATTCCTGTTCCTCCAATACTCCCACTATCAGGATAAAAACGGACAAAAATCGATTGAAGAAGGAGCAGTCGGAATCAAGTCCCCCCGAGGAGCCGTTGAGTCAAAGTGAATTGCCCCTTCCAATAGATCCAAAACAGACTAAAGATGAATTTTTGGCAGAGCAAGTAAATCAAATTCTCAACCATTACGTTAAAGCGGAGGAACTGTTTGCTGAAGGCAAGCTAATTGAAGCAGAAGCGGAAATTCTTCTCGCATCTAATCTTGTAGAGAGCAGGGATGTTTTGTTAGTTCTAATTAAGATCTATGAAAAGATGGGGAATAAATCGAAAGTGGATTCCTGTAAAAAGCTTTTGGATCCATTGAAGCCCATAGGCACTTAGGAAAAGTTCCTCTTTTACTAGTCAAGTGGGAAGATAAGATAGCCGTAAACTTATTTTGAAGTCAAATTTCAATACCGGCCAAACTGATCAAATAAATTATGCCAGTCATAAACTAATCAACAGCCAAATGAAAATTTTCTTTACAATTATATTTACCTTTCTCAGTGTAGGCTTATTTACTGGAGGTATTTTCTATACATTAGGGTACTTTAACCTAGACCTTCCTCCTTTATTGGTTAAACTTAATTTGCCCAGCTTGGCAGTGATAATCGGAGGTACTTTTTTTCAGCTTTTTGTCTCTTTTCCTTCCAATCAGATCGGAAGGGCGTTTTTTGATTTCCTTTCCCGTCTTTTTTTTACAAGGGTAAATGAAAAGAAAGATATGGAGCAAATTGAACGAATTCTACTTTGGCAAAGTACCTATCAAAAGTCTAGACAAAATGCATGGTCGATCTTAAGAAAAAATAAAGTAGGTGATTTTGAATCTTATCTTTTCAAATTGTTGGAAACAAACTACAGCGTTGATGAGTTCACTGAGTTATATAAAAATAAACTCTCCTCTTTTGAACGCAATTCCAATAATTCCTTCAAGGTCTTCCAATCCCTAGCAGGAAGTAGCCCCGCTTTTGGAATGATGGGAACCGTAATCGGTCTGATGGTAATGTTCAACAATTTTGAAAATCAGATCCAACTAGCTAGTGGTATTGGATTAGCTTTGATGACTACTCTTTACGGAATATTCTTCGCACAGCTGATCTGGATTCCCGCTGCCAAAAGAGTACAGCTCCATACTGCCGAAATGAAATTCAAATATGATTTGCTTATGGAAGGGATAGTTTTGATTTTGCAAGAAAAGTCACCTATGTATATCCGAGACTTTTTGACGGCAAAATTAGAAAACAAATAATCATTGGTATAGATCTAGATCCCTGAATTCTCCAAGCTTGTAACATTTTTTATGCCAAGCTCTAAAAGTATCAAAGAAAGCAGTTAACAAATAAATATTCGCCTAGTAGATGAAATTTAATTTTCCAGACAGATCCAAATCAAACGATTGGCTATCTGATAACTCCAGTGAAGATTTTGGCGAGGGGGTATGGCAAATCAGTTTTCTAGACATTATTACAGTAATGCTTTGCATGATGATTATCCTTGCCAGTATTCCGACTAAAGGACTACTACCGAACTTTAGAAAAGGGGGTGTGGATCAACTGGAAGAAGGTGAGTACCCGAGTACGGTGGATTGGGGGATTTTCAGGCTAAATGAGGAGCTAACAAATCAACTTAGTAATGAGATAAAGTCAGGAAAACTGCTTTTAGAAAAGGGAGAATATGAAATCCGAATGATTTTTACGGGAAGTTCATTTTATGAGCAAGGAAGTGCGGTATTACTTCCAGAGGGAAAAGAAATCATTCTGGGTATTGTGGAAAAGCTGGTGACTTGGAATCGTCAGGATTACAAAATTGATGTAGAAGGGCATACAGACTCAGCTCCTATTCAGAATTTTCAATTTCCGAGTAACTGGGAGCTTTCTACAGCTCGTGCTTCCGGTGTGGTGAAATTTTTTCTAATTTCTGGAATTCCACCTCAAAAACTTAAAGCCTCTGGTTTTGCGGATGCCATGCCTCTTTATCCGGAAGTGGATTCAAATGGGAACCTTCTCGTTAAAAACAGAGATTACAATAGGAGGATTGTCATCAGATTGTATTTTGAATAAAAACAATTAGGATTATCCGCCTATATACAGATAGACAAGTCCCCACCCAATGAATTTTTAGACTATTCCATATCGGAGAAAAAAATAAACTTTAATTTGGAAATTGCTGTGCAGAAGGCACAAAATGTATTTGTTATGCATACAGCAGGTAGGGCTGTTCCAGGAAGTGTCTTTGGCGCAAGCTTTACCAAGAATTTAGACGAATGGGTTTTTTCATTTTGCTCATTTTTCATTTGAGATTCACTATGTGATAAAAACTAATTCTTTAATTTTCAAACCATTCTTATTAGGCTATTTTTATTTAGGCGGATATCCATATCCTTTAAAATGATTATCAGCTTCATTTTGGGTAAAAATGGATAGATGTTAAATATGCAGAAAATTCTAGTTTCTTTTTTGCAATTCATTTGAAAAAAAACTCAACTGAAAAGAATTCTGCTTCTATAAAACAGCGAGGTAATTCATACACAATTGGGTAAAAGGTCGCTAAAAGGGTAAAAAATTTTATTTTTCCTGGTGCCTCTCCTCTTGGCGAGAAAAGTATTAGTAAGATGGAATTCGATCTTTAATTCTCTAATCAATCTCTCGCAAAGACGGTAAGGCACAAATGAATTCCTTTTCGTACCATTAAAAATCTTCTTGAAAGGGAGCTTTTAGCACTTTTTCAATAAACAATGTGTGTATCCGCTTGATTGCACGTCGCCATTTATTAATCGTATTTTGGATTTAGAAATAACAATTGCTTAAGTAGCGTTGAAAAGATCAGGAATGTTTAAAAGCATTGATTCAAATAATGATCCTATACTAATGGCTAACCTATTTCTTTGCCGCTGCTCTCCCGGAGAATTCGGGAAAGACACGAAGACGGAAAGATAGGGTTAAGCCAGGATGGTAATTCTCATTTCTCTTACTGCCTTCGTGGCTAAAAAAAAACTTTTGCCGTTAAGACACGAAGGTTGAAAAAAGGCTAAAGCTTTGAATGAAATAGGTTTAAAAATTAAAGTGAAGGGCCTGAATTAATTTCAAATATACCCCTAAGCTATATGCGAGTTTTAAAGTCTATACTACCAAGAATCATGCAAATTTAGGTTTAGGTCTATCTTGAAGATATCGAGAAGCATTTTTTACCAGAGTTTATTCGGTGATAAATGACATACGTGCAATTATCCGGATACACATAATAAACAATTCCTTTTCAAAAGAAAGGAAATAAATCGCCCATAGTTTATAGGCGTAAAATCATATCATTTAATGACTCGTTTAAATTCAGATAATACAATTAGTTTTTAAGTAATTATCATGAATTAAAAATTAAGTAGAAGGGGGAGATTGGTCTCCCCAATTGGAAACAAAATGAGAGGGTAAAGTTTTATAGAGCCTATTGATTCGTATTGTTACTAACCCTTCACGTATCTTCTCCAGTTGTGCTTCTCCTGGAACCCCAAGATCTCCCGGATTTTTCGGTTAGAGAAAAGTGCTTCATGTTCCTCAAGTTCGTGAATAAGTGGCACTCCCGGGAAAAAACGCTCTGCCAATTCTTTACTCGGTATAATCGCCCCATTGTGGTCGTTTCCAGCATTGAAAACTTGATAGCCTAGGCCGTCTTTTTGCAAACACAAGTCCACGATCTGACCCAAATCACGGGCATCAATGTAACAGAAAGCATTGCGTCTCCTCACTTCGGGATGCTTGAAATAGTAAGGGAAAAGAGTTTCGTATTCATGCGGCTCGATCACATTGCCTATTCGCAGGGCATAGATGTCCAATCCTGTTCGTCGCTGAAATGCTCTAGCGGTTTGTTCATTCACCACTTTGGAGAGGCCGTAGCTGTCCATAGGGTTGACATCGTAGTTTTCATCCAAAGGGAGATAATCTGGATCGGTTTTCCCATCGGAAAAGCAAATACCATAGGTGGTCTCTGAAGAGGCGATAATGATCTTTTTGATTCCTAATTTTACAGCAGCCTCAATGACATTGTAGGTACCCACAGTATTTACTCGAAAGGTTTCATTATCTGGTTTGATCAAAATCCGGGGTACCGCCGCAAAATGGACCACAGCATCGAAAGTTGGAACGCCTGTTCCCGGTTCCATCTCATCAAAGCCTGCATACATGCTCATGGCGTTGAATAGCTGACCGGAGTCGGTGATGTCAGCGGTGAGGTTGTCCACACCGGGATGGTTCAGTGGCGTAAGGTCCACGTTCATGACCCGGTGGCCTTGGTCAAGGAGGTAGGGGATGACGTGTTTTCCGGCTTTTCCGGAACCGCCTGTGAAGAAAATGCGCATTGATTTTGGGAGTTTGGTAGAAGGTGTTGATTTGGATCACAGATCTGGGAACAGGTACTTGGAATTATAAATTCCGAGGATCGGGCGAAAAATCACCAAAGTACCTTTAAACCGATTTTCTGATATTTTTTTATGTTTTCATCGTCCGAGAGTAAAGTCAGTCCGTGTTTCAGGGATTGCCAAACAAGCGTCCGATCAAATGGGTCTAAGTTCGTGGGCGAATCCAATTTGTAAAAAGAAACCCCATCTGCTAATGTTATGTCTAACTCATTGAAATTAAAGAAAATATCAAACCCATTTTTCAAGGCTTCAGGATTGTGTCCCTTTAAATCCAGTTTTCCTGTTTGGAATTTTAGGCTGATTTCCCAAAAACTAACTGCACTGATGTAAATTTCACTTTCTTGGTTTAGTAAAATTTCCCGCACCATTTTGCTAAGTTTCTTGTCCTCATAGGCAAGCCAAAGGATGACATGGGTATCAAGTAGGAATTTCATAGACCTAACTCTTCCAATTCCTGATCTGACCACTGAAGATCTTCCTTGTTGATGTTGACGCCCAAGGTACTGAAAAAGCCGAGTTGACGCTTTTCGGGTGTTGGAGCTTCAAGGGTTTTTCCAAAATAACCCACCAGATCTCCGGATTTACCCTTTATCACTTTAATGGTTACGTCTTTTTTGATCAGTTCTACCACTTCTGAAAATCGTGCCTTAAACTCTCCAATGTGCATCGTCAGTGTCATAGTCCTTTGGTTTTGAGCTAATTTACAGTCAATTTGACAACTTGTCAAGTTCTACTTTTTTGTATTGGTAATCTGTTTTAAGTGATTGTTAGCGTTTGGCTGAACTTTGTCAAGGATTTTGGTTCGGGAGGGTATTTGTATTCATTTCCTAAACCCTCCTTAGGAAATTAGGAGGGCATTTTCATAAAAGCTAAAAGGATGTCAAATTCTTAAATCTGGAAAGATTAATTTCCTGTATTTTGACTAGGATTTGAATTATTGGTAAGGATTTGAGATCTGGATCACAGATTCGGGAATAGCTCCTTGGCATTGCAGATTCCTGGGAACGGAGTAGAAATCATACTTAGATGCCTGATCGAAATTTATTCAGCTACCCTGTAACTCACCTGCTGGGTGTTGTTTGAAACTACACCCAAATATTCTTTTTATCGAAAAAGATAGGAGTTTTGTTGCAGACTCAGGGAAGGAAGGGGGTAAGTCAGATCACAGATCCGGGAACAGAGCCTCGGAATTTACAATTCCGTGGAACGGGGAATCCATCCCTAGTTTTCAAAGGCTTCATTGACTTGAAAATAACCGATTCTACCGCTTCTGCATTCGAGCAACACTGCTCCACCCAGGTGTTTGTTTACTGCTTTTTTCAACTGGTCCAGGGTATGAATACTTCGGTTATTGGCTTTGATGATGAGTTCGCCCAGTGGCCATTCCATCTTGTCAGCCTGTGTACCTTGGTAGATATGCGTGACGACGAGGGCCGGTTTTTCCTGATCGATGGTTTGCAACATTTCAAGCTGGGCAGTAGGATCTATTTCCTGAATGGCTTGTATGATTTCAAAACTCAGGGGCTGAATGATCATGCCGAATAGATCGAGGTAGATTCTGTCATTCAAGATCGGAATGGAGGTGATGCCTTTCTCTGGATTTCGCTGGGCAATTGCTTTTGTTTTATGGATTTCCCCATCTCTTCTATATACAATTTCTGTCGACTCACCGATAGGCACCAGTTTCATGACATCATAAATGTTTTTGTGCCGATACATTCCTTCTTTGCCGATGACGATCCCATGTCGGTCAAATTCCATCTTATTGATCGAAAGGATGACGTCTCTTGGCTTAATTTTGGCGGCATCAAGAAATCCATTAGCTACAACTTTGGATACAATTACCCCTTTTGCCTGGGACTGTTTTAACAGAGGATTAAAGTTCTCGGCATTCTTCTGCAATTTACCGCCAATGTCTGCAAAGTGAGGTTCATTGAGCAGGAGCAGGTTTTCAATGATGATTCTTACGAAGCTGGCCGGGGTAATGAACCCAATGTTTTCCGCATCGATCATGACCGCCGTATTCAGTCCGACTACCTTGCCTTCCTCATTGATGCTTGGGCCACCGGAGTTCCCCGGATTGATTGCGGCATTGGTAACATAACGCTCGGTGGTGAGCTCAGACCCGGATATAAAATTAGTGATCTCGCCTCCGGTGATGTTGGGCTCAATCATTCCCATAGGATACCCGATGGCTTTGATTGCCTCACCTCGCGTTGGACTTTTTCCCTCCTTTAATTCGAGATACTCGATGTCTTGGATGGCCAGTTTTTTGAATCTGATCAGCTCCTTGTCTGTCAGTCTGATCAAGGCTACATCCGGTTCTAGCTGTTTGACTAATCCCACCACTTCTGCCTCAAACCTTTCCTCGCTGGTGAGCATCGAGCTGATTTCCACCTTGACAGCATTTCGTACCACATGGGCATTGGTTACGATGTATCCCTCAAGATCTTTGTATTTCACAAAAAATCCAGATCCAGACCACACCCCGGGGATTTTGATCGATGGATTTAAAATGGATTGGATGTCCTCTTCGATATAGCCTTCCACCAGGATTTGCACCACCCCACTCATCATGCGGCTTGCGCTATTGGTCAGTTTATGAATTCTTTTTGACATAGTTGGCTAAAAATAAGGATTTTTGGGTAAGGGCTTTTGAAAATCTTTGAGGCAATCAGGTTGGTTTTTGAAAAGTCTAAAGAGTTAAAAAACGACTATAGCCTAACCATTAAATACAATTATCCAGCCTAAAAGTGAGGAAGTAATCAGGAAAGCATAAAGAAAAAGGGAGTTGAGTTTGAACTTTGACTTGCCCCAGAGGTAAAAAGAAGCTACAGGAATTCCAAAGGCCAAGGCCAAAAATGGGAGCCAAGGCAATTGGTACACAGCTCCCCAAAAATCCAGGCTGATAAATGTCAACAAGTTTAGACAATAACCAAAAGAGGGCTGATCCAATAATAAGGAGAAAGGAGATTGGCTCAATTTTTTTAGAATATGTGAAGGTGTTGGCGTATTGCTCAAACCTAAAAGTTAGCGAAAACTAGGAAAGTTTTTTTAAAAGCGAGAAGTAAGTTGTTTTTTGGTTTGGTAAAGCATTGAAATCCGTTTCTCTGAGCCTATTCTGATCAATAGTAAGATTCAGGTCGCAAGATCAAATTCCTGCCAATTAGGTAGATGCCAAAAAGATTTGGTATGAAGCGGTTTCAACTAAAAACTTGAAATTCGTACGATTAATGGAGCGTAGTTGCATGTTGCGCTCAGGCCGGAATCAATCATCCAAGTCCATCACGATCTTCAGATTTTCTTTAACCCTATTGGAGAGTTCAGGAGGAAGATTTCCGATTCGCTTTAGCAGTCTTTTATTGTCTACGGCCCGGATTTGATCAATCATCACATCACAGTCTTCAATAACTCCTGCAATGCCCTTTTTGAGCTGAACCCGAAGAATTTTACTTTCGGGCTTTACATTGGTGGTTATAGGGCAGATTAAAGTGGAGGGGTGAAATTTATTCAATAAGTCACTTTGTATGATCAAAACGGGTCTGGTTTTTCCTGTCTCCGTGCCAAATCTGGGGTCTAGATTGGCAAGCCAAATTTCATGTTTTTTAGTTGTCATATTCCTGGATTTGGTCAAATTCTGAAAGGATTTTCATCGATTCTTCACTTACCAGGTTGGACTCAAAGGCCAGTTGTTTAGAGAGTAGCTTTCTTTTTTGGATTCGGTTGTAGTATTGAAGGGCCTCATTGATGTATCGGTTTCGGGGCTTATCCAATGCTTCGATTACCTTTTCCGTTTCTTCAAAGATCTGATCATCAAGTTTGAGCGAAAGGGTTTTCATAGTGTTTCTAACTTGTATGCATCAAAAGTATATACTTTTATGGAGAATTAATGAGTGAAGAGAAAAATTTCCTTGCAGTAGCCGAAATAAGATCCAAAAGGAGTGGGTAGGATAGGAGGATCACTGCTTTTTAGACAGGTCTTCGAAATTGCAAAAGCTGAGAAACGGATTTTCTTAGAGTGAGTTTTGGTGAATTACTAATTCGTTTGCATACTCTGGCGTAGTTTCAAACTAGGCCTAGGGTAAGGATCAAACTACGCTCTGATAGGCAAGGGCAAACGTCAAACATTGCCTAGCGCTATATTGAAATTCATAGGTTCTATATTGAATTTAGCCTCAGATTGGAATAAGCTTCCTGATATACCTTATAAAAAGTTTCTGATTCTAGATTGAATAATGCTTTTTAAATGTTGAAATGATATATGAAGATTTTGATCGTATTTAATTTCGATTAATTCCAAGGGTCTAGACCCATTAAACCCAACCTAAGCGCCATGAGTATGATTTGTGGTTTTCCTTTAATTAGTTACAGATCATGCCTGTCCGCCGCCTGAGGAGGGCCTTTGGCATTCTTGGAAGCCTTTCATTTTTGAAACCCTAGAATTGAATTCTGGCCTGCTCGCGGTAAGCAGGGCTATTACAGGTAGTGCCTTCGGTACAAGTATTTCCACGATTAACTGTTAATTGCTTCTTTCATTTTGCTCAATGTTTTAATTGGGTGTACATAAAATGAAGAATACATATCTATTTAATTTTCAAAACCATATCTTGTTTGGCTACTTGTATTTAGGCGGATAATCATATTTCATTTTTTTAAATATGCATATCCGCTTTTTTGCCAGTAGAAATTAAAACTGATAAAATTTTTAACAGCAAAGTTCACAAAAGTACCAAAGTATTTTAGAACCTTTCTTTTAGAGTTTTCTCATCCAATTACACCAAGAAATCTATTTTATCGGGACAAAGGGAGACTCTTTTAAATAGCCAAGGGACTGAAGGAAAAGGTCTGCTTGAAGTAGGGTTTTCTGATAAAATTCAAAATTTCGATAGTTGAAGAATCCATGGGGCTGTCCTTCGTATAAAAAAAGCTCGCATCGGCTACCTACTTTTTCCATGACGGTTTGGTAATACTTCATGGTTTCCACTGGAATCAACTCATCTTTCGTTCCTAGAAAAATAATCGTTGGTGGTGCTCCTGTGCGGATATTGTGAAGGGGTGAAAAATCCCGGTACGCTTCTCCGATTCTTTCAAAACCATACCCTCCAGGACCATTGTCAATTACGGGATTGAATAGCACCAAACCGTTTGGTTTGCTGGTTATATTCTGGTCATCTGTTGGTTCATTGAAGCCCTCAATTAGGGCTGTGGCGGCAGCCAAATGACCACCTGCTGACCCCCCTGAAGCGATGATTTTGTTCGGGTCAATTTGGAATTCATTTGCATGCTGTCTTATAAACCGGATTGCTGATTTGGCATCCATCAAAGATTCAAATGGCCTGGTTTGATGTCTTGAATTGACCCGGTAATTGACCAAAAAGCAAACTACACCCCGATCAGAAAAGTATTTAGCGTGTGGCTCAAACTGGGCTGTAGTTCCTCCTGTCCAGCCTCCTCCAAAGAAGAAAACTAGAGCGGGAAGGCCTTCAGATTCTTGCTTTGCCCCTGATCTGTAAACCTCCAGTTTTAGCTCCAGCGTATCGATTTTTTTATAAACCACCTGCTCTTGAGCTAGGGAAACTTTCTTAAAAAATATTAGATTTAAGAGAAGGAAGGAAATGATTCGCAGAGCCATGTTTTTGGGTTTGGTGGACTTAAGATAGTTTAAATCTGATGCAGGGAAAAGGTGATTTGAAGGAATTTCAAATTCCTTCGGATAGTAAAGTAGAGTTATAAAATTCCGCTTAGGCCAAAGATGAAACTATACTCAGAGGAGAATGATAGCGATAGAAGGGTGGGATTGCAAATCCTACCCAGCGCTAAATAGAACTTCACAGGTGCTATACAGAAGCTACACTCAGATGGGGGGATAACTGGTTTACATATTGGGATCGTTGTGACATTTAGAACGTTGTTCCAAATATCACAAAAGTCCCAATTACCTATCGATTCTTTTTCCTTTCCTCGATCCTATCTCTAGTCATTCGTTCTCTGAGCCCTCCTTTTTTGACAAAGGAAATTTCCAGTTTTTTAATTTGCTGGCTTAGTAGATAAGTGCAGATTTTGATTAAGGTACTCATCGTATTGGCGCAAATCTCTGGATTTTCGTGTTCTATGGCATTACGGAAAGTTTCATAGGTTGGAATAGGAGTGCTTTTTTTCAATTCACGGACTCGAGCCACTAAACGATGATCTTTATTCCAAATAGTGAGCTTTCTAGTTCTCAGAAAATCTTCATAGTCAATCTGTAGTTCTTCTAAACTTGCCCTCGCCACATTGGTAAGCTTAATTTCTGTTTCTTTTGAAGTGGAGGAAGCCATGCTTCCTTCGGCAATATTCTGTTTTCCACTCCTCTCGGCCTGTATCATCTGACCAACAGTACGGTCATAAGGGTGAAAAAAGCGATTAGTAAAATATACAATGGCGTCATAGATTATCTCAGCTTTCTGGTAGCTAAATAAATTACTGTAGCCTTCATCAGGGAAATCGCTTTTAACATTTGGTGATTAAAACATGGAACGAAGGGATCGAGAAGCTTCCTTTTGAAGACTTGTGGGTTATAACCATTAAGGTCATTGAGAAAATTAAGAATTATGACTTAGTCTTTTTTGGAGAAATCCCACTTTTATTCGATTTAACAGTAGAGTATCTCTTAATTTTCTCGTGGTTAACTTCATGAAACTGTTTTGTTTTTTCAGTCGGACGAAAAAATGGTAAGTTTTAAAAGCGATTTCCCTGTAGCCTCCACGTTGGGGGATAAAACCTTCGTTATTTTTTTCTATTTTGCTCATTCTAAAAATCTATTTTTTATTTAACTGTCTGAATCAAAAACTTTTAAAATCTCACATCACAGGAAAAAGCCTAATCCAAAAATGAGATAAACCAAGAACCTATTTTATTAATAGATTCTTGCTTTAATCCCTTTCCAAATTCTTTAATTAATTATAAAAAACCAATCTCTTAATCATTTCAAAAACAACACCCCAACCCCCTTATCACTAGCCAACTTATTAAATGCCGGTACGGCAGTTTGAACAAGGCGTTCACCTTCTGCTTTGAGGGGTTTCCACTGTTCCATCAGCTCGGCATAGCGGGCTTTGGTACCTTCGTTGATTTTTGGAATGGAGCTTTCTCCATGGTTCATCACAAGCATAAAGTTGGCCGTGACCTAGTTTGGATAAAATTTAATGAACCTCAACTTAAAGCTTGATTGAAAGCTCCAAATGCCCACCTAATCCTCGTTCGACAATTTTTTGAAGTGTCGATAGACGAACTTCCTTTAGATTATTTTCTATCCTCGAAATGTAGCCCTTGTTGGTTCCGCATTTTTCTGCGAGTTCTTCTTGAGTCATTCCTTTTTCTATCCGGGCCTGTTGGATTAGAAAACCGATTTTGAAAGCTTCATAACCCTTTTCAAATTCTTGCCGGTTGGGGGTTCCCTCTGGACCAAATTCTTCTTCAATGAATTGATCGAGGGCTTTGAGATTATCTTTCTTGCTCATATTCTTTTTTGATTTTTAAAGCTTTTTCAATTTCAGATTTGGGTGTCTTCTGTGACTTTTTTGAAACCCATTTGTCAGAACAATTAATCTCCCCTCATCGAAGAAGCAGAAAATTCGAAATATGTCGCTTCCTTGTTGGATTCGGATTTCATAAAGTCCTTCCGTTCCCTCCAAATGTTTGAAGTAATCAGTAGGGATTTGTTTTTGGGTTTCGATAATCCTAAATGTCCAGAGAATCTTTTCTTTAACCTTCAGATTCTGTTTTTTATAGAATTCACTGAAATAATCTTTGTAGAATGTGACGGTTCGGATTTTTATCTCACTCATACGTTGCATAGTTATAAAAAGTTATCCATTCGGACAACAAGTGATGGCGAATTAAAAATTATTTGAACTCAAGCTTAAGCTCTAAAACCTTAAGCTTGAGTTAATTTCTTGTTTTTACCTACTTCACAAACAACACCCCAACCCCCTTATCACTAGCCAACTTATTAAATGCCGGCACGGCAGTTTGGATCAAGCGCTCGCCCTCGGCTTTGAGCGGTTTCCATTGCTCCATTAGTTCGGCATATCGGGCTTTGGTGCCTTCGTTGATTTTTGGGATGGAGCTTTCTCCATGGTTCATCATGTATAGGAAGTTTGCGGTAAACTTATTCGGGAAGTTTTCTACATCATCATAAGCGGTGGACTTGCGCTGGATCATATCTTCATCCCAAGTTTGGATTTCTTTAATCAGTTTCTCTGCGGCGGTTTTCAGGTCTTTGTATTCAGCTTTTTTGTCCAGTCTGCTGACCAAGTCTTTCAGTTGGTCTTGGTAGGTTTTTGCAGTATTGACCAGAGTATGCATGGTGGTCACTTCCGCTTCTAGTTGGGTCATCCATTCGTGGTAAGTCTGGTAATCGGCAGGAGTGAGGTTATAACCCGGGATATCCTGGATTTCCCCTTTGGCTTCTGCTGTTACTCCACCACTGCTGAGCCGAAGCGTGTAAGTACCAGGAATAGCCTTGTGACCTGAGTAGCTAGATTCGATGTAGGCCGTCGGGATGCCCGGTACAGTGGGATAGCGCAGGTTCCAAACAAATCGATTGACTCCCTTTCGAGTGGAAAGGGTAGGGTCAGGTGCTGGACCACCGGCATAGGCCTTGAAGTCAGGATTGCCTTTGGAGCTTAGCTTGCGCACGAGCTGACCTTTAGCATCAAGTATTTCCAAAGTCAGTTCGGTGCTGTCAGCAAAAGTTTCCGGCAGGTGGTAATAGATGACCATGCCATTAGCTGGGTTTTGACCTTGGAAAGGATCTGTACCTGTGAATCCGTCCAGATTTCCACCATTCATTCCGGAGTACCAGTTACCTAAAAGGGCTTTTTCAGGAGTGTAAAGGGTGATTTTTTCTACTTTGGACTGCACTTCCCGCACAGCATTCAATTCGTCAAGAATCCAGTAGGAGCGACCTGCTGTGGCCACAATGAGATCGTCATGGGCTACTTTCAGATCCGTAATCGGCGTGAGTGGAAGGTTAAGTTGGAATGAAGCCCAATTCATTCCACCGTCCTTGGAGATGTACATGCCCGTCTCGGTACCCGCAAAAAGAAGGTTTTTCACCTTGGTGTCTTCCCTCACCACTCGGGTAAAGGCCCCGTAAGGAATGCCTTTGGAAATGTTGGTCCAGGTTTTTCCATAGTCAGTGGTTTTGTATATCGCGGGTGTGTAGTCGTTGAATTTGTACCTAGTAGTCGCGATATAGGCCGTTTCCGGGTCGTGAGGGGAAACCTCGATCGCATTGATCAGGCATTCAGTCAAGCCTTTTGGGGTGACATTGGTCCAGGTCTTTCCGTTGTTTCGAGTGAGTTGCACGAAGCCGTCGTCCGAGCCAGTCCAAAGCACACCTTTTTCATGCGGACTTTCAATTACATAGGCAAGCGTACCATAGTTTTCTGCCCCTACGGCCTCATTGGTGTAGGGCACGCCGCCTTTCCCTTGCTTGGCTTTTTCATTTCGGGTAAGGTCGGGAGAGACTTCCGTCCATGTTTTCCCCCAATCTTGGGTTTTCAGCAGAACCTGCGCTCCATGGTAGAACGTGTTGGGCTCGTGCTGGGACCAGATGATGGGTGCGTTCCAGTTGAACCGGTACTTCATGTCTTTGGCATCCATGCCCAAGTATTGGATTGGGGCTGCCATGATGTTGGTCGAGCCCTGTGTCTGCATGTCAAGTACTTCAATCGTGCCCTGATAGCTGCCACCAAGCACGTATCTCGGATCATCTGGGTCAAAAGCCAAAAAGGCACTTTCTCCACCTGCGGAGTAGCTCCAATGCTCTTGGGTAATGCCACCACGACCCAAAGCCATGCTGGAAATAACCACCGAAGTATTGTCCTGCTGCCCACCGTAGATGCGGTAAGGCCACTGATTGTCCGTGTTGATGCGGTAGAATTGGGCGGTAGGCATATTGCTCTGGACAGACCAGGTTTTGCCACCGTTGAAGGAGATCGATCCACCGCCGTCATCGGCAAGGATTAGGTTGTTGGCATTTTTGGGATTGATCCAAAGGTTGTGGTAGTCTCCATGTGGTCCATCAATGTCCTCAAAAGTTTTTCCTCCATCAATAGAAACCAAAAACGGAGCACTCTGCACATAAACTTTATGTTCATTAACCGGATCGGCAAAGACCTCAATGTAGTACCAAGCCCGCTGAGTGAGTCGGTTGCTTTTGTTGATTAAAGACCAGCTTTCGCCTGCATCATCGGATACGAATAGACCACCGAGATCCTTATTGGAATCACTTTCGATTAGGGCATAGACTTTATTGGAATTGGCTCTTGATACAGAAATGGCCATTTTCCCTTTTTCCTCAGGAAGGCCCTTGTGGATTTTTTTCCAGGTTTTACCCGAATCGGTAGTCTTGTAGAGGCCAGAACCCGGACCACCAGACTTCACCTGCCAAGGGAAACGCTGATGCTCCCACATGGCTGCGTAGAGTATTTCGGGATAGTTCATGTCCATGGAGAGTTCTACTGCCCCAGTCATGTTGTCCACGAATAGGACTTTTTCCCAACTCAAACCCCCATCAATGGATTTATACACACCTCTGTCTTCATTTGGAGCATGCAAAGCACCCTGAGCTGCGACGTAAAGGATGTCCGGATTGCTCGGGTGAATTTGGATTCGGGAGATGTGTTGGGTTTTTTCCAAACCAAGCTTTTTCCAGGTTTTGCCGGCATCGGTGGATTTATAGACTCCATCTCCGTATGAGGTCATCACACCTCGGGGTGCATGTTCGCCCATCCCGACATAGACGATGTTGGGGTTGGTTTCGGCCACTGCCACTGCACCAACTGATCCGGTTTTGAAAAATCCGTCGGAAATATTCTCCCAACGCTGACCTGCGTCTGAGGTTTTCCAAACTCCACCGCCGGTAGTTCCAAAATAATAGGTAAGCGGATCATTGACGACACCGCTAGCAGCTACCGACCGACCGCCACGAAAAGGGCCTATATTTCGGTATTTGATGGGCAGTGTGGAATCGTAGGTTTGGGCTTGGGCGGTAACCACTCCCAGAACCAGCAAAAGGAAAAGGATTTTTTTCATCTTGAATTAGTGATTTCAGTTGGGTAAGTTAGCGAAAAGTTGGATTGGTCAAATTAGGAAATACAGTGGAGATATCGCCTTCGGCTGAGATAAAGCATTACCTTTGAAAATATCCTATAACTATCTCGCATAGCATATCTAAGAAAGGAAAACAATAGAAAAAATAGCCTTCGGCTGAAATAAGGCCTTCGGCTGAAATATAGCCTTACGAAAATTAGTCTGCTGTTCCTATTTCGCGAAGCATATTTCTATTTTTTTCGCGAAGCGTATTTCAATTGTATTTCGTGCAGCATATCTAAGAAATACAATAGAAAAAATAGCCTTCGGCCGAAATATAGCCTTACGAAAATTAGTCTGCTGTCCCTATTTCGCGCAGCGTATTTCAATTGTATTTCGCGTAGCATATCTCAACTGTATCTCGCGCAGCATATCTTATTTAATTCATCCACCTTCCCAAAAATTCCAAAAACTGATCTTTGTAATTGTCGCCTACAGCAATATGGTGATCATCGATCTGGATGACATTTTTGGAAACAGAATCTATGTGGTCTAATGAAACTATGAATGATCTGTGCACCCGCATAAATTTATCGGATGGGAGCAATTCTTCCATATTTTTCATGCTGGTAAGGGAAAGAAGCGGATTGTTTTTTGATTTCAGGTGAACCTTGACATAATCCTTGTAAGCTTCCACATGGGTAATGTCCCGAAGCATGACCTTGACCAATTGGTATTCCACTTTTAAAAAAATATACTCTGGGTGTAAGGTTGAATCCGATAGATTTTTTATTGTTGCCTGATTTTGAACCCGGTCAAAATATTGATAAGCCTTGGTCGCAGCATTAAGGAAGTCCTCGTAGCTGTAGGGTTTCAGGAGGTAGTCCAAAGCGTCAACCTTATAACCTTCAATCGCAAATTGGTGGTAGGCAGTACAAAAGATAATTCTGGTTTGATCGGAATTTTTCTTACCATCAAGGATTCTGGCCAATTCCATCCCTGAGAGATCTGGCATCTGAATGTCCATAAATACCAACTGAACTTGATTCTGATTAATAAATCCAAGAGCCTCTATCGCATTGTTAAATCGGCCAACCAACTCTAAAAAAGCGGTTTGTTGGATAAATTTGGTCAGCAAATCCAGTGCTAAGGGTTCGTCATCGATAGCTACACAGGTGATTTTCATTCCAGATTGATGGTAAGATTAACCCAATACTGGTTAGTGGATTCGTCTTTTCCAAACTTTAGCCGATGTTTTTCCGGATAAAGCAAGCTTAGGCGTCTTTTGGTATTGACCAAGCCAATACCATTCTCCTTCGCTTCAGGACTATCGGGATTGATGGGGAAAACATGGTTCTTAGTTTCAAAAAATACAGTATCCCCCATAAGCTCCATCTTGATCAGAATTTCGCTATCCTTTTGTGAGCTCACACCGTGCTTAAAACAGTTTTCCAAAAAAGGTAAAAAAAGCATTGGAGCGATCACTAAATCATCTTTCGGTTCATCGATCTGAACAACAAGCTTCACCTTTGTGGAAAGTCTCATTTTCATCAACTCGATGTAATCTGCTATGAATTTTACCTCCTTGCTTAGGAGTGTCTCATTTTTTTGATTTTCATAGAGCACATACCGCATCATTCTGGAAAGTTTAAGTAGCGCTTCCTGTGCTTTGCTTACATCCAAATTGGTTAATGCATAAATATTATTGAGTGTATTGAAAAAGAAATGGGGATTTATTTGAGCTTTTAAGTAAGAAAGTTCGGTGTCGATCCGCTGTCGATCCAATTCTCTCCGCATGGCTTCATCCTTTTGCCATTTTTGGACCAGGGATACCGAGGTGCTGAGACCTATTGAAATCAAATAAAGTAAAAGCTGGAAGACATCACCTGGAAGCCATCGTTTTTTAGCTATAAAAGGCTTCCCCGGATTGAAAATCTCGTGCATTTTCTCTGCATAAAGGGAGAATTGTTCAAAATACACGATCATCCAATAAAATAGGAGCGCACCTGCGAGGGTGATTAAAATATAGAGGTAGTTTTTGCCTTTCAGTAGGACTCTCGGAACTATGACCTCTGAATTACTATAAAAAATTAGAATTAGCAGGGATATCAGAAATATCTGTTTCCACCAGAATTGAACTGGTAATTCCACCTCTCCCATTCGCCAGGATAGGGGGGAAAGAATCAGAAGTACCACACAGAGCATGATCCAGCCCAAGATATGAACTAGGACTGATAGGTTTCTTTTGGGTGTAAATGAAGGCATGGACTTGATATTCAATGACCAAATGAAGCGATTTTACTTTTTTCCCTCAAATAAAATCTACCAAACTAACCTGCTAGCCTATGAATAGCGTGATTTGGGCTACAAAAGCGTATTTATATGACTGCACTGTATTGGTCTTTAGTTTCGGGGAATTTGTCGATGAATGATTAGGTCTGGTCTATTACATTTTTTAAGGCAAAACAATGCGCTCACCTTTGGGGTAACAGTTAGGGAATTGCCCTTATTTGAAAACAAAACCATGAAAAAACTACTGAATTTTATTCTATTATTTACCTTTTTTAACCTTGGCATTGCTGAGGCCCAACAAACTACCGAGAAAAAAGAACCTGCACGAATCCTGGGTGTGTCTAAAGATTTGAAAACGGGACAGCCAGTTGGATATGCGACAGCAGCACTTTACATGGCTGGAAGTGATGTTTCCACCGCTGGTGCTGTCGCAGATGGAAATGGTGTTTTTTACATCACTGGATTTAAACTAGGTACCTACGAATTGCGGCTTAGCTTTTTGGGTTATGAAACAGTAAAAAGAACCGTTAATGTAAATTCCTTAGAAGGGGATATCAATCTAGGTGAGATCGGCATGTCTGACGAAGGAGTAGCTTTGGAGGAGGTTACAGTCCAGGGTCAGCGTGAACTGATTGAAGAGCGGGTTGACCGAACTATTTATAAAGCAGAAAATGACAAAACCACGGCAGGTGGTGATGCAACAGACGTATTGAGGAGAGTCCCTATGCTCTCTGTTGACTTAGACGGAAATGTGTCTATGAGAGGAAGTGCGAATATTTTGGTATTAATAGATAATAGACCTTCTGCAATTGCAGCTTCTTCCATCGCCGACGCTTTGAGACAAATACCTGCAGATGAAATCAAGTCTGTGGAGGTAATTACCTCACCTTCTGCAAGATTTGATGCTGAAGGGACTTCCGGGGTAATCAATATCGTGACCAAGAAAAATAATCTTCAGGGAATGACCTTGAATATCAACTCAGGAGCTGGATTTCGTGGGTCAAATTTGGGTCTTCAGGGAAGTGCGCGAAAAGGTAAAATGGGATTTTCTCTTGGAGGGTTTGGAAGAGCAGGATATAATATTCTGGGTAGTTTCGAAAATCAGCAAATCACTTCGCTTTCAGATGGTAACACTTCAAAATTTGTCCAATCGGCAAAAACAGAGAGGCAAGAGGTGTTTGGTCGGTATAACTTTGGAATGGACTATGAAATCGACAAATTCAACTTTATCACGGGTGCGGTGAACTTTGGTATTAGAAATTCTGAAAACTGGCAAAATGAATTTCAAACACAAAATTTCCTAAATAATATCCTTCGAGCCCAGCAGAACCGTCAAATCAATACTTTAGACAATTCCAATTCGGTGGATGTCAGCTTGAACTATACCAAGACCTTCGAGAAAAGAGGAAAGGAATTGAGTTTTTTGACTCTTTATTCGATGAACAATAGGGAGAACTCTTTTACAAATACCTTGTTCAAGGAAGACTTAGAGGATATTTTCTCTCGTTTGCGAAACATTAACCCAAGCAAAAATGAAGAGTTTACGGTTCAGATCGATTATGTAACTCCTGTTGATCAAAAAGGAACCCAAATCATTGAATATGGTGGAAAAAATATCTTGAGGCGAGCCTATTCTGATTTCTCTTACTTTCTGGCGGAAGGTTCGACTGGTAGTTTTGTGGAATTGGTTGATCCGACTCTTAGTAATGAATTTAGTTACGATCAAAACGTAACTGCTGGGTATTTGTCGTACACCTTCCAATTCTTGAAAAATTACACACTTAAGCCAGGAGTTAGATACGAATACACAACTATCAAGGCTGATTTTAAAACGGAGTTCGAAGCTGAAATCCCATCTTACGGTACTTTGGTTCCAAGTTTAAATGCAAGTAGAAAGCTGAAAAATGGGAATATGATTAAGGCTGCTTATAACAGAAGAATTCAAAGACCGTCATTGAGATTCCTGAATCCAAATATTGAAGGTTCTAATCCTCAGCAGCTGTCACAAGGCAATCCGGAATTGCAACCAGAATTGACCGACAATTATGAATTGGGCTACAGTACCTTCATTAAGGGTACCACATTGAATTTTACCGGTTTTTATAGAAATACTACAGGTTCGATTCAGCCGATTCGTACTGTTAGAAATGATGGTATTATTTTCACAAGCTTTGAGAACATTGGCCGTGAGCAGGCTTTGGGTACAAATTTGTTCTTCAATATAAATATCAACAACAAATTCTCGCTAAATGGAGGCTCAGACCTGTATTATTCCATGCTGGATAATGGGTTGACTGATCCGAAGTTTGCTGCAAAAAATGAAGGTTGGGTGGTCAGTGGCCGTATGTTTGGTAATTATACGCTTCCAAAAAACTGGCAGATTCAGTTGTTTACTTTTGCTAGAGGAAAACAAGTCCAGCTTCAGGGTACTTCTGGAGGTTTTGCAGCCTATGGTTTGAACTTCAATAAGCAGTTAAAAGAAAAAAGAGGATCCTTGGGATTTGGAGCGGAAAATTTCTTGATGAGGGAATTTGTAATTAGAAATGAAATCATAACGCCCACCATTCTTCAAAATAGTACGAACAGAATTCAAAATTTGAATTTCAAAGTCAACTTTACCTACAGAATTGGTAAGATGAGCATGGATCAGGGTCCGCGAAGAAGAAAATCCATCAACAATGATGATTTGAAAGATGGCGGTGAAGGCGGTCAAGGTGAAAACCAGCAGGGTGGTGGAGGCCCGATAAGAAATAGATAAGCGATTGCCTTAATTTTTTTAAAATGCAGTTCTTAAGTTTTAATAGAAGTTTATTAGTAAGATGAATTGGGTAACAAAAATCCTGGATTTAATGAATCCGGGATTTTTTCATTTTCAATAGGATGAGTATCTGGATAGTTGAACAAATATCAGTTCATGAATATCCTCTTATATACAAGTGCCTAAGAATAACCTTGAAATAATTCTGATAAATAAAATTAGGTATGCACGCTTCTTTGCCAGTGGAATTTCAACCAGTACAAGATATTTGGTTCGATGTTCGATATTCAGCGTTCGATACTTGACATTAATTATAAATCGTCCACTAAACAGCCCTCAGAAGTCATTTCTTTATTGCTTTTCATTTTTTTCGCTCCTTTCAACATCAAATTTGGCTACTGGCA